>NZ_JBVJPV010000017.1:181023-231198 GCF_055609245.1 Streptomyces sp. NPDC036813
GTTTGGGGGGGGGGTGTTGTGTTGGTCCTCCCCGGCCCCCCCCCCGCGGGCGCCCCCCCCCCCCGGGGGGGGCGCCCCCCCCCCCCGGGGGGGGGGGGGGGGCGGGCCCCCGGGGGGGCCCCGCCCGCCTCCCATCGAGTGGGTTTACGGGTGTGATGTGCCCGCGCGATCGCCCGTGCCGTAATCTCGAAATCCGGAGCCCGCCGCTGACGGGACCGGGACCTTGATCCACGACTTGGGGTTGCACAGCAGATGACTGCGATTTCTCTCGGCATGCCGTCCGTTCCGACCAAGCTCGCCGAGCGCCGGAAGAGCCGGCAGATCCAGGTCGGATCCGTGGCCGTCGGCGGAGACGCCCCCGTGTCGGTGCAGTCGATGACCACGACCCGTACGTCCGACATCGGTGCCACGCTCCAGCAGATCGCCGAGCTCACCGCCTCCGGCTGCCAGATCGTGCGCGTGGCCTGCCCCACCCAGGACGACGCCGACGCCCTCGCCACCATCGCGCGCAAGTCGCAGATCCCGGTGATCGCCGACATCCACTTCCAGCCGAAGTACGTCTTCGCCGCGATCGAGGCCGGCTGCGCCGCCGTCCGCGTCAACCCCGGCAACATCAAGCAGTTCGACGACAAGGTCAAGGAGATCGCCAAGGCCGCCAAGGACCACGGCACCCCGATCCGCATCGGCGTCAACGCCGGCTCGCTGGACCGGCGCCTGCTCCAGAAGTACGGCAAGGCGACCCCCGAGGCCCTTGTGGAATCGGCCCTGTGGGAGGCGTCCCTCTTCGAGGAGTACGACTTCCGCGACATCAAGATCTCGGTCAAGCACAACGACCCGGTCGTCATGATCGAGGCCTACCGCCGGCTCGCCGAGCAGTGCGACTACCCCCTCCACCTCGGCGTCACCGAGGCCGGCCCCGCCTTCCAGGGCACGATCAAGTCGGCCGTGGCCTTCGGCGCCCTGCTCTCGCAGGGCATCGGCGACACCATCCGCGTCTCCCTCTCGGCCCCGCCCGCCGAAGAGGTCAAGGTCGGCCTGCAGATCCTGCAGTCCCTCGGCCTGCGCCAGCGCGGCCTGGAGATCGTCTCCTGCCCGTCCTGCGGCCGCGCCCAGGTCGACGTCTACAAGCTCGCCGAGGAAGTCACCGCCGGCCTCACCGGCATGGACGTCCCGCTGCGCGTCGCCGTCATGGGCTGCGTCGTCAACGGCCCCGGCGAGGCCCGCGAAGCCGACCTCGGCGTCGCCTCCGGCAACGGCAAGGGCCAGATCTTCGTCAAGGGCGAGGTCATCAAGACCGTCCCCGAGTCCAAGATCGTCGAGACGCTGATCGAAGAGGCGATGAAGCTCGCCGAGCAGATGCAGTCCGAGGGCACCGAGTCCGGCGAACCGTCGGTGATGGTAGCGGGCTGAACGTTCACGTGCCGGACGGATCCAGCGCCCCGCAAGGGGCGCGGGGCCGTATCGATGTGCGCCTCCGCGGCGCGGGCGCGAGCAGCCACGACGAACCCGCAGCCGCCCACGACCAGGGACCCCCTGATCGAAAAAGCGCCCGGCGAAGCAGCGCAGCTATAGTGCGGAGATCAGTGCACACCCGACCGTGAGGCCCCACCCGTGCTGACCCAGACCACCTCACGGGTCCTCGAACCGAGCGACCTGGACGCCGCGCTCGCCGTCCTGCACCGCGAGCCGGTCGCGAACGCCTTCGTGACCTCGCGCGTCCAGGTCGCGGGCCTCGACCCGTGGCGGCTCGGCGGCGAGATGTGGGGCTGGTACGAGGACGGCATGCTCACGTCCCTGTGCTACGCGGGCGCCAACCTCGTCCCGATCTGCGCCACCCCGCGCGCGGTGCGGGCCTTCGCCGACCGCGCCCGGCGGTCCGGCCGCCGCTGCTCCTCGATCGTCGGCCCCTCCGGCCCGACCTCCGAGCTGTGGCGCCTCCTCGAACCCAGCTGGGGCCCCGCCCGCGACGTCCGCGCGCACCAGCCGCTGATGGTCACCGACCGCATGCCCGACGACATCGCCCCGGACCCCTACGTCCGCCGCGTCCGCAAGGACGAGATGGAGACGATCATGCCGGCCTGCGTGGCGATGTTCACCGAGGAGGTCGGCGTCTCCCCGATGGCCGGTGACGGCGGTCTGCTCTACCAGGCCCGGGTCGCCGAACTCGTCGGCTCCGGCCGCTCCTTCGCCCGCGTCGACGAACACGGCAAGGTGATGTTCAAGGCGGAGATCGGCGCGGCGACCCCGCACGCCTGCCAGATCCAGGGCGTGTGGGTGGACCCCGAGTACCGCGGCAAGGGCCTCGCCGCCCCCGGCATGGCGGCCGTCCTGCGCTACGCGCTGGCCGACGTGGCCCCCGTGGTGAGCCTGTACGTCAACGACTTCAACACCCCGGCACGCAGGACCTACCGGCGCGTCGGCTTCAGGGAAGTCGGCGAGTTCATGAGCGTGCTTTTCTGAACCCGGCGATGAGGCCCCGCTGTAGGCTCCCGGCATGGATGTCGTGATCGGCCCGATGGACCTGTCCGCCCACGTCGACGAGGCACTGGCCGTCCAGGCCGTCGCCTTCGGACTGGGCGCCGACGAGGTCGCCGTACGCCGTCAGATCGTCATCCGCCACATGACCCATCCGGGCGCCCGCGCCCTCGGCGCCACCGTCGAAGGCCGCCTCGTCGGTTTCGTCTACGGCATGCCCAACGACCGCGCCCACTGGTGGTCGACGGTCGTCGAGCCCTACCTGCGCGCCCAGGGGCACGAGGAGTGGCTCGACGACTCCTTCGTGATCACCGAGCTGCACGTGCACCCCGACCACCAGAACCGCGGGATCGGCCGCCGCCTGATCACCACCATCACCGACAGCGCCACCGAACCCCGCTCGATCCTCTCCGCGATCGACACCGAGAGCCCGGCCCGCGCGCTCTACCGCTCCCTCGGCTACCGCGACCTCGCCCGCCAGGTGCACTTCCCGAGCGCCCCCAAGCCGTACGCCGTGATGGGCGCCCCCCTGCCGCTGCGCCGCCCGTGAAACGGATTTCCGGCCACGGCGGCCGCCCGGCTAACCTCCTAGCCATCACCTACACGTAGCGGGAGTAAGAGAGCCATGGCGAACGCACCGGTCCAGCGCATGTCCCAGTTGATGGCGAAGACGCTGCGCGACGACCCGGCGGACGCCGAGGTCCTCAGCCACAAGCTGCTCGTCCGCGCCGGTTACGTCCGCCGTACCGCCGCCGGCATCTGGACCTGGCTGCCGCTCGGCAAGAAGGTCCTCGCCAACGTCGAGCGGATCGTGCGCGAGGAGATGGACGCCATCGGAGCCCAGGAGGTGCTCCTGCCCGCCCTGCTGCCCCGCGAGCCGTACGAGGCGACCGGCCGCTGGGACGAGTACGGCGCCGAGCTGTTCCGCCTGCAGGACCGCAAGGGCGGCGACTACCTGCTCGGCCCCACCCACGAGGAGATCTTCACCCTCCTGGTGAAGGACCAGGCGTCCTCCTACAAGGACCTCCCGGTGATCCTCTACCAGATCCAGACGAAGTTCCGTGACGAGGCCCGCCCCCGCGCCGGCATCCTGCGCGGCCGCGAGTTCCTGATGAAGGACTCCTACTCCTTCGACCTGGAGGACGAGGGCCTGGCGCGGTCCTACGCCCTGCACCGCGAGGCCTACCAGCGCATCTTCGCCCGCCTGGGCCTGGACTACCGCATCTGTGCCGCGACCGCCGGAGCGATGGGCGGGTCCAAGTCCGAGGAGTTCCTCGCCCCCGCCGAGGCCGGCGAGGACACCTTCGCCGACTGCCCGAACTGCGACTTCGCCGCCAACACCGAGGCGGTCCACTACGCCCTGCAGCCGGTCGACGCCACGGACGCTCCCGCCGCCGAGGACATCCCGACCCCCGCCACCCCCACCATCGAGACCCTGGCCGCCCACCTCGGCGTCCCGGCCTCCGCCACCCTCAAGAACCTCCTGGTCAAGGTGGACGGCGAGATCGTCGCCGTCGGCGTGCCCGGCGACCGCGAGGTCGACATGGACAAGGTCGAGGCGCACTTCGCGCCCGCCACGGTCGAGATGGTCACCGAAGAGGACTTCGCGACCCGCACCGACCTGGTCCGCGGCTACGTCGGCCCCCAGGGCCTGGACAAGGTGAAGTACATCGCCGACCCGCGCGTCGCCCCCGGCACCGCGTGGATCACCGGCGCGAACAAGGCCGACACGCACACCAAGAACGTCGTCGCCGGGCGTGACTTCGAGGTCGACGAGTACGTCGACGTCGTGGTCGTCCAGGAGGGCGACCCCTGCCCGCAGTGCGGCACCGGCCTGAAGCTGGACCGCGCCATCGAGATCGGCCACATCTTCCAGCTGGGCCGCAAGTACGCCGACGCGCTCAAGCTGGACGTCCTCGGCCAGCAGGGCAAGCCGGTCCGCGTCACCATGGGCTCCTACGGCGTGGGCGTCTCCCGCGCGGTCGCGGCGCTCGCCGAGCAGACCGCCGACGACAAGGGCCTGTGCTGGCCCCAGGAGGTCGCCCCGGCCGACGTCCACGTGGTCGCCGCGGGCAAGGCGCTGCAGACCGAGCTGGCCCTCGACGTCTCCGACAAGCTGGCCGCGGCCGGCGTCCGCGTCCTGGTCGACGACCGCGCGGGCGTCTCCCCGGGCGTGAAGTTCACCGACGCGGAACTGATCGGCGTGCCCTGGATCCTGGTCGCGGGCCGCCGCGCCGCGGAGGGCGTCGTCGAACTGAAGAACCGCCGCACGGGCGACCGCGAGGAACTCCCGGTGGCCGAGGCGATCACCCGCCTCACGGCCTGACCCCGAAAACGCCGGGCGCGGAGCCAAGCGCCCGGCGTTTTCGCGTCACCGTCACGCCGACGGGGCCCGACCGCCCGCAGCTGTGCAGGTACCGGCACCGGCGACGGCCGGCACCCGCGTACGGCGGGAAGGGGCCGGGGTGAGGGGTGTCCGCCCGCAGCGTCCGGCACCGGCACAGGTTGCCGTATGAGGCGACGGGCGGCCGGACCGAGGACGGACACCCCCCACCCCGGCCCCGACCCACAACGCACCGCAGGCGCTACACCAGCCACTCACCGGACCGCAACGGGCAGCCGCAGGCACCCAACGGGGCGCGGGGAACGGCGCGAGCAACCACAACGCGCCCGCAGCCGAACAACAACCGCCCCCCACCTACCCCCGCCGTCACGCGGAGCGAAACGCCTCACGCGGAGCGAAACGCCTCACGCGCAGTGAAACGCCGCGCCCCCCCAATCCCCATGATCCCCGGACTTCGACCCATCCGTATCCGTCACCACGAGATGCACATGCCGAGCCCCACCCACCGGCACATTCACCTCCACCGGATCCGACTTCCCGGACACGGTCGGCGACGACCACAGCGTCTTCCCGTCCGCGACCACGGAGAACGACACCCCGCCGTACCCGTTGATCTCGTCGTCCACACCCACGGTAGCCGTGAACGACGAGCACACACCGCCGAGCCAGAACTCGATGTCGGAGTCGGCATGCGCCCCGATGCCCTTGGCATACGTGGTCCCGTTCAACGTGAGCGTACGACCGTCACCGGCCCCCGACTCCCCGTTGCTCCGGTCCCGCTCCGCCGGCCCCCAGCCGTTGGAGGCGCTCAGCCAGGGCAGATCGCCGGCCCACGCATCCCCGGCCGGCGGCCTCGGCATGGTCCGCACCGCGGCCCGCTGCACGGCGACCCTCTGCTCCCCGGCGGCCCGGTACCGCGCGGTGGCGCTGACCACCGCTTCGCCCACCGCGGCGTCCCCCGGCGGCGTCACCGTGAACTCGGCGCGCGCCCGCTCACCGGCGTCCACGCTTCCAAGAGCCCGCGCGGGCGACACGGTCCACCCCTGCGGCGCGGTCAGGGACACCGCCGCGTCCTCGGCGCCCGCACGCCCGGCGGTGAAGTCCACCGTGACCTTCCCGGGCGCACCCGCGCTCATCTCCGCGTCGGCCACGACGTCCAGCGTGCCCACGGCGCCGGGCACCCGCCCGCCCACCGCGCTCGCCGCATCCAGGTCCACCCGGAACGCCCGCGCCGTACTGAGTGCCCGGGTCTTCACCTGCACGACCCCGGCGCGGTCCCCGGCGTCGTACCACCACCCCTCCGCAGCCGCCTCGAACGCGGCCTTGGACGTCTGCCGGGGCAGCGCCCGCCCGTCCAGGCGCACCTGCGCGGGCGCGGACCCGGTGTGCACGGTGAACCGGTACGGCCGCGCGCTCTGCTTGCCTGCGAACGAACCCGCACTCGCGCCGACGTCGATGCTCACCGCACCGGCCCCGCTGCCGGGCGCGCTCACGACGACCTTCTGCTCGGCGTACCGTCCGGCCCGGTGCTGCCGGGTCACCCCGTCGTCCTCGTACAGGGTGAACGAGGACCGGCCCTGCGGATACACGTCCCAGGCCAGCGGCGAAGAGGCCGTGCGGTCCTGGTACGACCTGATCCCGGGCCACATGGGCACCGCGGCCCCCGCCTTCACGAACAACGGCAGGGTGTCGAGCGGCGCCTGATACCCGTTCACCGTGGTCGGCCCCTGGTACACCCGCCCCGACCAGTAGTCGACCCACGTGCCCTTCGGCAGATAGATCCCGTCGCGCACGCTCTCGTCCCGGTACACGGGCGCGACGAGGAAGTCCTCACCGCTGAGGAACTCGTACTTCGCCGCGTCCGACGCGGCCACCGGGTCGTCCGGGTACTCCAGGGCCAGCGGCCGCACCGCTCCGACGCCGGTCCGGTTCGCCTGCGCCGCGTAGGTGTACATGTACGGCAGCAGCGACTCCTTCAGCTTCAGATACTTCCGGTTGATGCTGGTGTACGGCTCCCCGTACCGGAACGGCTGCTTGTCGGAGGCCGCCCACCCGTCCATCGTCATCACGGCCGGCAGGAACGCCTTCCACTGCAGATCGCGCGCATAGGTCTTGGCGCTGCCGCCGAAGATCCCGTCCACGTCACCCGTGGTGTACGCGAGCCC
Organism: Streptomyces sp. NPDC036813; assembly: GCF_055609245.1. Taxonomy (NCBI): domain Bacteria; kingdom Bacillati; phylum Actinomycetota; class Actinomycetes; order Kitasatosporales; family Streptomycetaceae; genus Streptomyces; species Streptomyces sp. NPDC036813. Next base: position 188,008 of record NZ_JBVJPV010000017.1, read on the forward strand.
CGACATCGTCGCGCCCGCGTACGTCGGGATCTGCCAGCGGATGTAGTCCCAGCTCCCGGACTGGTCCCCGCTCCACTGCACTCCGCACCGCTGCGCACCGGCCCAGCTCTCCGGCGCCCAGGTGAACCCGCGGGCGTCGCTGTTGTCCTCGATCCCGCGGTACGCGGCCTTGCAGCCGTCCAGCGCGAACTTGTAGCCGTCGCCGACCCAGGCCACGTCCAGTTTGGCGACCCGCTGCCCGGCCTTGACCTGGTCGGCCAGCTTGTCCAGCCCGTCCTCGGTCCACAACCCCATCTGCATGCTGCGGTCGTGCAGTCCCTTCGCCGTCTCGGCGAGGTTCTCGTACCCGCAGCCGTAGCCGTCGTTGACCAGCATCCAGCCCAGCGGCATGTCGTTCTCGACGTAGTCGTCGGCGACCTTCAGCGCGTCGAGGGTGTGCCGTTCGCCGCGGTTGGCGTTGTGCAGGTAGCAGTCGGAGTCGCCGATCTCCAGGCCGTAGATCGGCGGGAGCATGGGACGCCCGGTGAGCTTGGTGTACTTGCCGATGACGTCCTTGGCGCTCGACCCGGCGACGTAGTAGGCGTCGAACCGTTTCTCCTGCTCGGTGGTGGTCACGGGATCGGTGAAGGCGTAGGTCCCCGGCGCGTAGGTGTTGCGGTAGACGCCGTAGCCCGCCGACGACAGGTAGAACGGCACCGAGTTGGGGTGGCCGCCCTCGTTCCAGTTGTAGTCGACGCCGACCTTCAGGGTCTTGCCGCGATGCGAGGTGTTCCCGCTGCCGTTCTGCTCACCGGCGCCGTAGAACTGCTCGTCGGCGCCCCGCGCCAGTGTCTGCGTGGTGGAGGTGCCGTCCCAGCTGATGCCGCGGCTCTCCTCCCACAGGCGGGTGCCGTCGGCGCGGTACAGGGCGAACCGCAGCGGTGCCTTGTACGCCCGCAACGTGACCTGGTCGGTGGAGAGTTCGTAGCGGTCCCCGCGATCGGCCCACCGGGTGGCCGGCGCGGCCCCCTGCGGCAGCACGATGTCGGACCCCACCGGATCGGTGAACGTGCCGTCGGGCGCGGCCTCGATACGGAAGGTGTCACCGGACACGAAGGTCACCCGGGCCTTGGCGGCCCCCGCGGTGAACGTGTACACGGCCCCTGACGCCGAGAAGCCGGTGACGTCCCCGAGGGCGCCGGCCGCCGTGGCCTCCGCGGCCGGGACGGAGGCTGCGGCGGGCGGGGCGGGCGCGCCGGTGACGGCGAGCGCCGCGCACAGAGCCGCCGCGGCCAGACCGGCGGCGCCGCGCCTACGGCGCCGCGAGCGGGATCTGCTGGATGGAGCGGTCATATCGGTCCCTTCACATCCTGCGCGACCCGGCATCGACAGGAGCGATGACGGAACCTGCTTGATAACGGGCCGCATCGAGCAGAATCAATCAAGCGCAGCAGGTATAGCGCACCGCACGCCCCCTTGAACAGAGGGCGTGCGGTGGTGAGGAGACCGTCGGGCCGGGGCGGTGTCAGCCCGCCTGGCCGGCCAGGTACACGCCGAACACGGCCCCTTGGGGATCGCGCAGCACCGCGATACGGGGGCCGTCGGGCACGGAGGTGGGTTCCATCAGGACGGTGCCGCCCGCCCCGGCCGCGTCGGCCGCCGTGATGTCGACGTCGGTCACCGCGAAGTAGGGCAGCCAGTGCGGCGGCACCTCGGGCGGGAACTTGTCGTCCATCACCGTCATGCCGCCGAAGTCGTCCCCGGCGATGCCCCACTGGGTGTAGCGCTCCGAGGCGTTGACCGTCCAGCCGAACACCCTCGTGTAGAAGGCCTCGGCCTGCTTCGGCTCACGGGTCATCAGCTCCACCCAGCCGAGCGACCCCGGCGCGTTGAACAGCCCGGCGCCGGGGAAGGAGCGCGCCTGCCACAGTTGGAAGAGCGCTCCCGTCGGATCGGTGGCCACCGTGAACCGGCCGACGTCGAACACGTCCATCGGCCCGAGCAGCACCATGCCGCCGGCCGCCCGCACCTGCTGCGCCGCCGCGTCGGCGTCCGCCACCGCGAACGACACGTTCCAGGCCACCGGCTGCGACTCCTGGTACAGCGGCGACAGCGCGGCCACGGCCGCGTCACCGAGGTGCGCGACCGTGTAGCCGCCGGCCTCGGAGCGCGGATCGGTCTCGGGGCGCCAGTTGAAGACGGCCGCGTAGAAGCGCTTCGCCCCCTCGAGGTCAGGGGTTCCGAGCTCCGTCCAGCAGGGCCCGCCGGTCACCGGTCGGTCGAGCTTCATGGCGTTCCTTCCCCGCGCGAGCCCCCTGCCTCAGCACGCTAGTCCGGCCCGGGTACGGCGGCCACCGCTCGTTTGATCTCAAGCGCGCTCGAGGTTCTACGGTGGCCGGTGACCCGATGATCGCAAGGGGAGGGAGGCGCCGTGGCGCTGAAGGAGTACCCGGTCGAAGAACTCGCGGCCCAGCCGATCGGGGCGTGGACCGGCGAGGCGTACCGCAGGGTCGTCGGCGCCCTGCGCGCCCAGCTGGCCGTGGAGAACCTCACCCAGCCGCACTGGTGGACGCTCAACCATGTCGCCGGCGAGCCCGGGAAGTGGACCCGTCCGGCCCTGACCGCGCGGCTGGCCCGCTACGAGGACCTCGGCATCGGCTTCGACGACGTCTACGACGACCTGGTGGACCGGGGCTGGCTCACCGAGGAGGGCGGCATGCGGCTGACCGAGGCGGGGGAGGCGGGACGGCTGCGGGCGCGGGAGCGCAACCTCACCGTGCACCGGCGGATGCACGAGGGCGTCACCGAGGCCGACTTCGTCACGGCGATCGACGTCCTGCGCCGCATCGTCGACAACCTCGGCGGCGACGGCAACCTGCCGGACTGAGCCGCCACCGGACGGCCTCCCCGCCCGGGGGCGCTCAGATCCCGGGCCGGTACCGCAGCGGATGGTCCGCCGGGACCTCCACCAGGACGATCGGGATGCCGTCGGGGTCCTCGATCCACATCTCCACCAGCCCCCACGGCTCGCGCACCGGAGGCCGCACGATCGGCACGCCCTTGCCCCGCAGTTCCTCGTGCGCCGCCGCGGCGTCGGGCACCTGCAGCCAGAGGCGTACGACGGGGGAGGGCGGGGTGTCGGAGCGGCCCGAGAGTTCCAGGAACCCGCCGCCGAGGAAGTAGACGGTGCCGCGCTCCGGGCCCGTGCCGAACTCGCGGTAGACGGCGAGGCCCAGCTGTTCGCCGTAGAAGTCGCGGGAGCGTTCGGGGTCGGTGGGGCGCAGAAGCGTCCGGCTGCTGAGAACGTGCACCATACATCCGGAGCCTAGTGGCAGGGTTACCCTCGACCCGGCCGACCCGCCCGTGCGGCCGGCTGCCCGGGACGCCCCCGGGACAGCCGGACCCGTCCGGGACGGCCTCGACACAGCCCGAGACAGAGGGAGAAGCGCCCCATGGAGTCGCCCGCCACCGCCCTGACGTTCCGCGAGGCCACCGACGCCGACGCAGACGCACTGGTCGCGCTGATCGAGTCGGCCTACCGCGGAGACGCCAGCCGGGCCGGCTGGACCACGGAGGCGGACATCCTCGAAGGGCAGCGCACCGACCCCGAGGGTGTGCTGGAGGTCATCAAGTCGCCCGACAGCCGGCTGCTCACCGTGGAACAGGACGGCGTGATCGTCGCCTGCTGCCAGCTCGAACACCGCGGCGACCACGCCTACTTCGGCATGTTCGCGGTCCGGCCGACCCTCCAGGGCGGAGGCGTCGGCAAGGCCGTCATCGCCGAGGCGGAGCGCCAGGCCCGCGCGGTCTGGGGCGTGACGGAGATGCACATGACCGTGATCTCCGTACGCGACGACCTGATCGCCTGGTACGAGCGCCGCGGCTACCGCCGCACCGGCCGGATGACCCCCTTCCCGTACGGCGACGAGCGCTTCGGGCTCCCTCAGCGCGACGACCTCCAGTTCGAACTTCTCGTCAAGCCCCTCACCTGAGCCCGCCGGCCCCCGGCAGCCCCGTCGCCCGGGCCATGGCGGCCGAGCCACCCCGGGGCCCTCGCCGTCCGGTTGCCCCTTGACCCCTCCTGTGTCCGGCGGGTTCGCGTGACCGACGCGGGTCGCTCGGACGGTCTCGACACCGAGCGCCCGGGCTGCCCCGGGGTTCAGCTGCTCGACGTCTCCTGCGGTGGGGCGGCCGCGCTCGACCGGCGTGGGCCGCTCTGCGCCCTGGTGCCCAGCGGTCGGGCTGGCCCCAGCGATGGGCGCTGCCCCGGGGTTCAGCCGTTCGGCCGCTTCTGCGCCGGGCTCGTCGGCCGACGTCGGCCGCGCTGCCGCTCTGGTGGGCGGGGCTGCCACGCCCAGGGGCCGGCCCGCCCGCGCCTGGCGGGTTCGCCTGACCGGGCGCGACACGCTCCGTGGCGTTGCCCAGGGGTCGGGCTGCCCCGGGGCTCAGCCACTGGGCCCCTTCTACGCCGGCGCACTCGCCGGCCCGCGCCGCCCGCTCGAGGTGGACCGGCCGTCAAGGTCCCGCCCATCAAGAGTCGAGGCGTACCGGGGACCAGCCGCTCGGCCGGCCCGTGCCCGGCGGGCTGGCCTGTCCGGCACGCGGCGGCTGGGCGGCCCCGACAACCAGGGGCTGCGTCGATCCGTCGCCCACTGCGCCAGGCCGCCCCAGCACTCGGTGGGCTCGCCTGCCCAGCCCGGGGCGCTCGGCGCCCCACCCCGCATGCACTGGCGCCCCCGTCTTCTCAGGCGGCCCCGCACTCACCGGGCTGAGCCGCCCGAGCCCGCTGACCGGGCTGCCCTGCCCAGGCGGAGCCAGCCCTGCCCGGGCCGAGCCACCTGGGCCAACGCCGAGCCACCGGGGCCCACGCCGAGCCACCCCGGCACCCACCACACATGCCTCCTCGCACTCGCCGCCCAGACCCCCGCACTCACCGACCCCAGCCCCCGGCACTCACCGCCCAGGCCCCCGGCACTCACCGCCCAAGCTGCCCGGCATCCGGTGGCCACGGGCGGCCGGCGCTCCGTCGTGTCCCGCTGCCCCGGGGGGTCGATCGCGCGGCAGCGCTACGCCGTGAAGCGGCCGGCGCGCTTGATTTCGGGCTGGTCGGTGGTCACGCCGTCCAGTTCCAGTGCGCGGGCCAGCCGCAGGTGCTGCGGAGTGTTGACCACCCAGCTGAAGACCCTGAGCCCGGCCTTGCGGGCCCGTTCGACGACCTCCAGCGTCAGCCGCTGGATGTCGAGGCAGACGGTCGCGGCGCCGGCCGCGACCGCGCGGTCGACGACCTCGGGCCCGTAGTGCTCGGCGACGAGCGCGGTCCGCACGCCCGGGACCAGCCGGGCCACCTCCTGGATCGCGTCGTCGTGGAACGAGATCACCTCGACCCGTTCCACCAGATCCCGCGCCCGCAGCACCTCCGCCAGCACCCGCGCGGCGCGCACGTCCTTGATCTCGGCCTGCAGCGGCGCCCGCACCGCGTCCAGGACCTCCTCGAAGACCGGCACCCGCTCGCCGAGACCTGCGTCCAGGGCGCGCAGTTCCTCCAGCGTCTTGTCGGCGATCGGCCCGCTGCCGTCGGTCGTCCGGTCCACCCGCTCGTCGTGCATGACCACGAGCGCGCCGTCCTTGCTCAGGTGCAGGTCGAGCTCGATCGCGTCGAGACCGGCACGCTCCGCGGCCGTGAAGGAGCGCAGCGTGTTCTCCGGCTCGACGCCCATCACACCGCGGTGTCCAATGGTGATGAAGTTCAAGGCCCGCTCACTTCCGTCGGCGACGGAGCCATCCGTACCCCGCTCAAGGGGAAGAAACCCCTCCTCCGCCACCGGACGGGAAATACTTCGGTGACCATAGGGGTCGCGCAGGATAATTTCCCGAGCTGCCCCTTGCTGGGAGAAACCATGTATGTATACGGTCTCCTTACGCGAGGTCTTCCAGTGGAGGATGGGACATGACGGAAATTCTTGTGCAGGCGGGTACGGAGGAGAAGGTTCCTCCGGCGAGCAGGGTGGTGGAGCACCCGGCCTGGCCCCGGCTCAAGGATGCCGTGGAGCGCATCCGGCCCTGGCAGTCCAAGGACGGCTCCATAGACTTCACGGCCGAGGGCGCTCCGCAGCGCGCCGAGGCCGAGGGCGCGGTCCAGCAGGTGATCGACGCCGTGCGCGAGCTGTCCCCGCTGCTGCCGCACGACACCGCCTACCACGAGGCGCTGGTCAAGGACCTCCAGCGCTGGGCCGAGGGCGGCTTCGAGGTGCCGGACTTCCTGGACGCCTTGCTGGCCTTCCAGCCCGCGGCCGACCGCCGGGACGGCCTGCAGCACCTGGTCGTCTTCCCGATGTACACGCAGAACGGCAACCCCGACCGCAACCTCGAGGCGGTCGTGCTGCGCATGGTGTGGCCGGACTGGCTGGCCGAGCTCGAGCGCACGCGCTACGACAACCCGCTGTTCTGCGGCATCGCCTTCGAGGACTTCACCTCGGGCTACGACACCAACTCCGCGGTGCTCTTCCCGGAGACCATCGCCGTGCGCGAGGCGCCGGAACGATTCTCCTGGGGTGGCATCTTCTGCGACCGCGAGGCCGCCCGCTTCCGCCGGGTGACCGACGCCGCCGTCGAGCTGCTCGGCATGGAACTGCCCGAGGACATCGCCGCGATGGTCCACGACCAGAAGCGCTGCGAGGACGCCTTCGTCCTGTGGGACATGGTCCACGACCGCACCCACAGCCACGGCGACCTGCCCTTCGACCCGTTCATGATCAAGCAGCGCCAGCCGTTCTGGATGTACGGCCTGGAGGAGCTGCGCTGCGACCTCACCGCCTTCAAGGAGGCCGTGAAGCTCCAGGCGGACGGCGTCCCGCAGGCCCGCGACGTGCAGTACGCCGTGCTCTTCGACCGGATGTTCCGCTTCCCGGTCACCGGCGACCGCAACCGCAACTACGACGGCCTCGGCGGCCAGCTGCTCTTCGCCTACCTGCACAAGCACGACGTCGTGCGCTGGACGGACAACAAGCTCTCCATCGACTGGGAGCGCGCCCCGCAGGTCACCAACCAGCTGTGCGCCGAGATCGAGAAGCTGTACCGCGACGGCATCGACCGCCCGAAGCTCGTGCACTGGTTCGCCGGCTACGAGCTGGTCTCCACCTACCTCGCCCCGCACCCCGGCTCCAGTTGGGCCAAGGGTCCCGACGCCCTGGACCTGACCCAGCCGCCGCGCAAGCTCGTCGATGACGTGCTTCCGGACGAGTTTCCGCTGAGCATGTTCTATGAGGCGCTGTCCAAGAAACTCAAGAACGTGATTGCCTCGACCAAGGGCATCACGGCGGACGGCGCCGAGCGGATCGCCGCGTGAGCGACCGCGTCCAGAACACTGCTACGGAGGCGAAGAAGATGGCGAACGGGGCTCTCAGCGGTGCGGTGATCGCGGTCGCCGGGGCGGGCGGACCGGCCGGCCGGGCGGCGCTGCTGCGGCTCGCCGAGGCCGGTGCGACGGTCGTCGGCGCGGACAACGACCCGGAGCGACTGTCCGAGGCCGTGGACGCGGCCCGCTACGCCCAGGGCGGCGCGACCGTCACCGGCGAGACGGTCGACCTGCTGAACCTGGAGGCCACCCGGGACTGGGCCACGCGCACCGAGAAGGAGTTCGGGCGCGTCGACGGCGTGGTCCACCTGGTCGGCGGCTGGCGCGGCAGCGAGACCTTCATCAAGACCAGCCTGGACGACTGGGACTTCCTGGAGCTGCTGCTCATCCGTACGGTCCAGCACACCTCCCTCGCCTTCTCGGAGGCGCTGCAGCGCAGCGACCGTGGCCGGTACGTCCTGATCAGCGCCTCCGGCGCCACCAAGCCGACCGCGGGCAACGCCGCGTACGCCGCCGCGAAGGCAGCCTCCGAGGCGTGGACGCTGGCCATGGCGGACTACTTCCGCAAGGCCGGGATCGCCGAGGGCGCCGACGGGCCCACCTCGGCGGCTGTCATCCTGGTGGTGAAGGCGTTGGTGCACGACGCGATGCGCGCCGACCGCCCCAATGCGAAGTTCGCGGGCTTCACGGACGTCAAGGACCTCGCCGAGGCGATCGTGAGCGTCTGGGACAAGCCCGCCGCGGAAGTGAACGGAAACCGTCTGTGGCTGACCGAGAAGCCGTGAACCCACCCAAGACCGACGCGCGTCGCCATCACGACCCCGAGGTCCGCGGTTTCGCCAGTGACAACTACGCCGGCGCCCACCCCGAGGTGCTCGCCGCCCTGGCGCTGGCCAACGGCGGGCACCAGGTGGCCTACGGCGAGGACGACTACACGGAGAACCTCCAGCGGATCGTGCGCAGCCACTTCGGCGCCACGGCCGAGGCGTTCCCGGTGTTCAACGGCACCGGCGCCAACGTCGTGGCGCTCCAGGCGGTCACCGACCGCTGGGGCGCGGTGATCTGCGCCGACAGTGCGCACATCAACGTCGACGAGGGCGGCGCGCCGGAGCGGATGGGCGGCCTGAAGCTGCTCACCGTCCCCACCCCCGACGGCAAGCTCACTCCCGAGCTGATCGACCGGCAGGCGTGGGGCTTCGAGGACGAGCACCGCGCGATGCCGCAGGTCGTCTCGATCACCCAGTCCACCGAGCTGGGCACCCTCTACACGCCCGACGAGATCCGCGCGATCTGCGAGCACGCCCACGCCCACGGCATGCGGGTGCACCTGGACGGCTCCCGGATATCGAACGCGGCCGCGTCGCTGGACGTGCCCCTGCGCACCTTCACCAACGCGGTCGGCGTGGACATCCTCTCCCTGGGCGGGACGAAGAACGGCGCGCTGTTCGGCGAGGCGGTCGTCGTCCTCAACCAGGACGCGGTGCGGCAGATGAAGCACCTGCGGAAGATGTCGATGCAGCTGGCCTCCAAGATGCGCTTCGTCTCGGTGCAGCTGGAGGCGCTGTTCGCCAAGGACCTCTGGCTGCGCAACGCCCGGCACGCCAACGAGATGGCCCAGCGCCTGGCCGAGGGCGTGCGGTCCGTGCACGGCGTGGAGATCCTCTACCCCGTCCAGGCCAACGGCGTCTTCGCCCGGCTGCCGCACGACGTCAGCGAGCGGCTGCAGAAGCGCTTCCGCTTCTACTTCTGGGACGAGGCAGACGGCGTGGTGCGCTGGATGTGCTCCTTCGACACCACCGAGGACGACGTGGACGCGTTCCTGGCCGCCCTGAAGGAAGAGATGGCGCGGTAGCCCTTGCTGCTCCACGGATATGCGGCCACCCGAGGAGTCATTGACGCTCGGGTGGCCGCATTCCCATGTCCTGCGGCTGCGAAACCGGCGGTGACCCGCGCCAGACCTGGCGCGCTTTCCGAGGTGATCGAGCGGCGCACCGGCATGCTGCGCCAGGCCCCAGGCCCTCGTGCATGAGGGCCGGTGGGCGGGCGGTCAGTGCGCCTCGGCTGCCCGGACCTGCTCCGGCGTCGGCGCCGTACCGCCGAGGTGGGCCGGCATCCACCAGGTGTCGCTCGCGTCCTTCGGGCGGACCGGGTAGGCGCGCTGGGCGGCCTCCAGCAGCTCCTGGACGCGCTCGCGCAGGCGGCGGGTGATCGCGCCGGCGTACTGGTCGCGCGGCGCCTCGAGGGCCTCGCCCACCCGGATGGTGATGGGGGTGTGGCTGCGCTTGAAGTTGCGGGGGTGGCCCTTGGTCCACAGCCGCTGCGTCCCCCACACCGCCATCGGGATCAGCGGGACACCGGCCTCCTGGGCGAGGCGGGCGGCGCCCGACTTGAAGCTCTTCAGCGTGAACGACGGCGAGATGGTGGCCTCCGGGAACACCCCTATCACCTCGCCGGAGCGCAGGGCGTCCAGCGCGTGCGCGTAGGCGGCCTCGCCCTGCTTGCGGTCCACCGGAATGTGCTTCATCCCCCGCATCAGCGGCCCGGAGATGCGGTGCCGGAACACCGACTCCTTCGCCATGAAACGTACCAGCCGCTTCTGCGGGAGCGCCGCGAGACCGTTGAAGATGAAGTCGAGGTAGCTGATGTGGTTGCTCACCAGCACAGCGCCGCCCGTCCGCGGAATGTTCTCCGACCCCCGGCAGTCGATCTTGAGGTCCCATGCCTTGAACATGGTTTTGGCGAGACCGATGACGGGGCGGTAGACGAGTTCTGCCATGGGCGGGACGGACCCTTCCTTCTTCATCCGCTGTAGGGAATGCCAAGAAAGAAGGTTCCCGGCGGAAGTCAAGTTACGCAGCCGTAGGTTCACGGCTTGTCGCAGATCGTGCCCCAAACAACGGGCGGGGAGCCAGTCCTGGTGCCCGTCCGCCGCGAGATTCTCGTCACGTCCGCCCCATGATCGACCTGCGTCTTTATGCTTCCTTTACTCCGCGCGAACCGCCGTACGCCGCACCAGCAGGTACATCTCGCACCCCAGGCAGTACGCGAACGCCGCGTTCAGGAACGCGGCTGCCAGGGCCGCGGCCGTCGCCGCCATGCCCAGCCACTGCGGCCCCACCGTGTAGCCGACCAGGCCGAGACCGGCGAACACCAGCCCCACCGCCTGCGCGAACCGCGGCGGCTCGGGCGCCTCGAACGCCCTCGGCGGCCCGAGCCGCGGCCGCACCGCCGTCCGGAACGCCCAGCCGTACGGCGAACGCTGCACCCCGCCCACCGCGCCCACCGCGAACGCCAGCGTCTGCCAGGCCAGCAGCCAGGGGTTGCCGGTGATCAGCACGACGGCCAGCACAGCGGTCGTCACGGCCGCACCGAATCGCGGCCCCCTCACGTCGATGTCCATGGAGGCAAGCATTCCGCGGCGGATGGACTTCCGGGAGCGGGGAATCTTTGCAGTCTGATGAATGCTGGTGCAGATGATGACCGGACTGGTGGTGTGCGTGGTGGTGCTCGCGCTGGCGAGCGCCTACGGCGTGGTGCAGCGACGGCGGAGCGGGAGAGTGCGGGTGCGGGTGCGTGATCAGGACAAGCGGCTCACAGCGGCCGACCTCGGCGGCGAGCTGGGCGAGCGGGCCACCCTGGTGCAGTTCTCCAGCGCCTTCTGTGCCCCCTGCCGGGCCACCCGCAGGGTGCTGGGCGAGGTCGCCGGCCTGGTCCCGGGCGTCACGCACCTGGAGATCGACGCCGAGGCCCGCCTGGAACTGGTGCGCGCGCTCGACATCCTGAAGACCCCGACGGTGCTGGTCCTCGACGCAGACGGCCGTGTCGTGCGCCGGGCCACCGGTCAGCCCCGCAAGGCCGACGTCATCGCGGCCCTGGGCGAGGCGGTGTGACGCCTCCTTTCGTCACGGTGAGCTGTCTCCCACTCCACGGGACGTACTTGACTGCGCTCGCCACCTATCGTCAGCCTGACCTCATGCCTTCGGAACTCCTTCTCCATGGACGGGTGCACGTCGACCTCGTCCGCACCGCGAGCGCGCGCTGTCCGGGCCACTAGCAGCCCCGCGCCCCCTCGCCCCTCACTCCTGAAGGACAACGGCATGACGGCCTCGCCCGACCTGCGCATTCCCCAGCTCGCCTCGCCCGACCTCCTGCGCTCCGTCTTCCGGCGGCACGCGGCCGGGGTCGCCGTGATCACCGCACACGGCGCGTCGGGACCGGTCGGTTTCACCGCGACCTCCCTCACCTCCGTCTCCGCCGAGCCCCCGATGCTGTCCTTCGGGATCGGCACCGGCGCCTCCAGCTGGCCGGCGATAGCGGAGGCCGACCACGTCGGCGTGCACATCCTCGGTGAGCACCAGCAGGAGCTGGCCGCCACCTTCGCCCGCAGCGGCGCCGACCGCTTCGGCGCCCCCACCGCCTGGCGCGAGGGGCCGGAGGGCGTCCCGGTGCTGGACGACGTCCTGGCCTGGCTGGTGTGCCGGGTGGTCGCCCGGGTCCCGGCCGGTGACCACCGCATCGTCCTCGCCGAGGTCGTCGTCGGTGACCCCGCCGGGCCCGGCCGCCCGCTCCTTTATCACCAGGGCCGCTTCACTGCTCTGCGCGATTAGTCACGCTTCGGCTCCCCTGCGAAGCGGTCGAGTTCCGGTTACGCTGCGTTGCAAAGGTCACAGTTCAAAGCGCTTGCTTAGCGGGCAGGAACTGGGTGTACTGACGAGTAATATTTCGGTCGGAGCGGGGACCGCCCCGTACCGGAATCGGCCGCTTGGGGCGCCTATGCTGCCTCTCAAGTAGGCAGCCGAGAAATGACGAGGCAGTAGGAGAGCCGGCGTGAGCTTGAGGATCGTTGTCACTGTGAAGTACGTGCCCGACGCCACTGGCGACCGGCACTTCGCCGATGACCTGACCGTCGACCGGGACGACGTGGACGGTCTGCTCTCCGAGCTGGACGAGTACGCCGTCGAGCAGGCGCTGCAGATCGCCGAGAACTCCGACGACGACGTCGAGGTCACCGTCCTGACCATCGGCCCCGAGGACGCCAAGGACGCGCTGCGCAAGGCGCTGTCCATGGGCGCCGACAAGGCCGTCCACGTCGAGGACGACGACCTGCACGGCACCGACGCCATCGGCACCTCGCTGGTGCTGGCCAAGGCGATCGAGAAGGCCGGTTACGACCTGGTCATCTCCGGCATGGCTTCCACCGACGGCACCATGGGCGTCGTCCCGGCGCTGGTCGCCGAGCGCCTGGGTGTCCCGCAGGTCACGCTGCTGTCCGAGGTCTCGGTCGAGGACGGCACGGTCAAGGGCCGCCGCGACGGCGACGCCGCCTCGGAGACGCTCGAGGCCTCCCTGCCGGCCGTCGTGTCGGTCACCGACCAGTCCGGCGAGGCCCGTTACCCGTCCTTCAAGGGCATCATGGCGGCCAAGAAGAAGCCGGTGGAGTCCTGGGACCTGTCCGACCTCGACATCGAGGCCGAAGAGGTCGGCCTGGAGGGCGCGTTCACCAAGGTCGAGGCCGCGAACGAGCGCCCCGCGCGCACCGCGGGCCAGATCGTCAAGGACGAGGGCGAGGGCGGCAAGCAGCTCGCTGAGTACCTCGCGAGCCAGAAGTTCATCTAAGGGACCCGTTCGTCCCTGGAGCAGGGACCGCCTCCCTGACCGCCCCTCAGACTTCGCAATCCCCGCAGGAGATGCATTCCCATGGCTGAAGTTCTCGTCTACGTCGACCACGTGGACGGTGCCGTCCGCAAGCCCACTCTGGAGCTGCTGACGCTGGCCCGCCGCATCGGCGAGCCGGTCGCCGTCGCGCTGGGCAACGGCGCCGGTGACACCGCCGCCACGCTCGCCGAGCACGGCGCGGTGAAGGTCCTCACCCACGACGCCTCCGAGTACGCCGAGTACCTGGTCGTGCCGAAGGTGGACGCCCTGCAGGCCGCCGTCGAGGCCGTCTCCCCGGCCGCGGTCCTGGTGCCGTCCTCCGCCGAGGGCAAGGAGATCGCCGCGCGTCTGGCGCTGCGCATCGGCTCCGGCATCATCACCGACGCCGTCGACCTCGAGGCCGGCGACGAGGGACCCGTGGCCACCCAGTCGGTGTTCGCCGCGTCCTTCACCACCAAGTCCCGTGTCATCAAGGGCACCCCGGTCATCACGGTCAAGCCGAACTCGGCCGCCGTGGAGGCCGCCCCGGCCGCGGGTGCGGCCGAGGCGCTGAACGTGTCCTTCTCCGACAAGGCCACCGGCACGAAGATCACCGGCCGCACGCCGCGTGAGTCGACGGGCCGTCCGGAGCTGACCGAGGCCGCGATCGTGGTCTCCGGTGGCCGCGGTGTGAACGGCGCGGAGAACTTCTCGCTGATCGAGGGTCTCGCCGACCAGCTCGGTGCGGCCGTCGGCGCCTCGCGTGCCGCCGTGGACGCGGGCTGGTACCCGCACACCAACCAGGTCGGCCAGACCGGTAAGTCGGTCTCGCCGCAGCTGTACGTCGCCTGCGGCATCTCCGGTGCGATCCAGCACCGCGCCGGCATGCAGACCTCGAAGACCATCGTGGCCATCAACAAGGACCCCGAGGCCCCGATCTTCGAGCTCGTCGACTACGGCATCGTCGGCGACCTCTTCGACGTCGTCCCGCAGCTGACCGACGAGGTCAAGTCCCGCAAGGGCTGATCGCCGCCCGGCTCGTCGAGGCCCCCGTGACCTGCGCGGTCACGGGGGCCTCGCCGTGTCACGGCGACGGGTTCATGCTGTGGACAGGGTGTTGACCAGGAGGAAGATCCACGGATAACTTCACTCTACGGATTATTGATTCCATAGAGCGGAAAACAGGAGGGTGCGGGATGGGTCAGGGCCAGCAGGAGAAGGTGGCGACGAGCCTCGCGGGCGCCGTCAGCGAGGAGATCAGCGCCTCCCTCGCGCCGGTCGACGCCGAACTGGAGCGCCGCTACCCGGGCGACCCCGGCACCCGCCAGCCCGTGCACACCGTCTACGTCCCCGGTGACGTCTTCGCCGCCGACACCATCCGCTCCTGGGGCGACCAGGCCCTCGCCGCGCTCGACGAGCACGCCCCGGACGCCTCCTCCTTCGCCCGCGTCCTCGGCCTCGCCGACGACCTCGCCGAGCCCGTCTACACCCGCGTGCGCGCCAAGCTGGAGCGCGAACCCATCGAGGACCTGCGCGTCGACTTCGAGGACGGCTACCACGGCAAGGACGAGGACGAGGACGCCGCCCGCGCCGCCCGGCTCATCGCCGAGGCGTACGCCAAGGGCACGGCGGCGCCGTACATGGGCATCCGGATGAAGTGCATGGAGGCCGCCGTCCGCGACCGCGGCATCCGCACGCTGGACGTCTTCCTCACCGGCCTGCTGGAGAACGGCGGGCTGCCGGACGGCATGGTGCTCACCCTGCCCAAGGTGACCTACCCCGAGCAGGTCACCGCCATGGTCCGGCTCCTGGAGGCGTTCGAGAAGGCCCGCGGTCTTGAGCCCGGCCGTATCGGCTTCGAGATCCAGATCGAGACCAGCCAGTCCATCCTCGCCACCGACGGCACCGCCACCGTCGCCCGCATGATCCAGGCCGCCGAGGGCCGCGCCACCGGACTGCACTACGGCACCTTCGACTACAGCGCCTGCCTCGGCGTCTCCGCCGCCTACCAGGCCAGCGACCACCCAGCCGCCGACCACGCCAAGGCGATCATGCAGGTCGCGGCCGCCGGCACCGGCGTACGCGTCTCGGACGGCTCCACCAACGTCCTGCCGGTCGGTCCCACCGAGAAGGTTCACGACGCCTGGCGGCTGCACTACGGGCTGACCCGCCGTGCGCTCTCCCGCGCCTACTACCAGGGCTGGGACATGCACCCCGGGCACATCCCCACCCGCTACGCCGCGGTGTTCGCCTTCTATCGCGAGGGCTTCCAGCAGGCCGCCGCCCGCCTCGCCCGTTACGCCGGCCACGTCGACGGTGACGTCATGGACGAGCCGGCCACCGCGAAGGCGCTCAGCGGGTACCTGCTGCGGGGGCTGGACTGTGGTGCGCTCGACGTCGCGGAGGTGGCCGAGGCCACGGGGCTCACGCGGGGCGACCTGGAGGGGTTCGCGGCGCCGCGGCGGGGAGATCTGACGGCGTCGGCGCAGTAGCCTGCCGGCGGCTGGGCGGGGTCCTTGCGGCGCCGGGTCGCGTTTGGGCTGCGGGCCGGTGGGGGCTGGTCGCGCCGTTCCCCGCGCCCCTTGTGTGCCTGCGGCGGCCCGTTGCGGTCTCGTCGTGGCGTGCGTCGCGCCTACGGCCGGATTCTGAGTCGGGACCGGGGCGGGGGGTGTCCGTCCACGGTCCGGCCGCCCGCGTCCGACACGCTCGCTGTTGCCCGGTGCCGGACGCTGCGGGCGGACACCCCCTCCCCCGTCCCTTCCCGCCGGGGGCGGCCGGCCGTCGTGCACGCCTCAGCCCAGCGGCGGGAACAGCGAGGAAGCCGCGTCCGGATGCTGGTTCGCGTAGCGCTCCAGGCCGGACGTGGTGACGAGGCTCTCCTCGGCGAACAGGCGCGTGCCCCGGGCGCACAGCCGTGGGTCGGAGCGGGCCCGGGTGCAGAACTCCTCCGGGGTCGCTCCGAACAGTTCACGCAGGCGGGTCGAGGCACGTACGAGTTCGCCCAGTAGCGCACGCTGGCCGGGGTGGCGGCGCGGGGCTCGGTTGCCGCCGCGCAGGACGCCGTGCCGGTTGACGTAGGAGTACACGCCCGGCAGCAGACGGCCGTCCGTCAGCTCGACGCGTACGTCCGGCGCGGGCAGCCACATCCGCGCGAAGTTGCCGTGCGGCAGCGGCACGCCCTCGCTCGCGTCGATGACGGCGAGCTGCTCGGCGTCCAGCCAGATGACGAACAGGTCCCGGATACGGGCGGGGGAGCGGACGGGCGAGGCCGAGACATAGCCCATGCGGCTGACGTGCGCGGAGACCCCGACGTCCACACCGGTCACCCGGGCTCGCACCATCGGCACGGGTGAGGCGACAGAGAACTCGTCCAGCTTGTGCCGCAGCTGGCCGGGGCAGGCGTTGGAGCCGACCGTCAGCACGGGGGCGCGGTCGTCGTACATCAGACGGTCGAGCGGCAGCAGCCGGTCCCCGTCGAGCAGCCCCGAATCCCGCGGCCACGCGCCGGGATACAGCAGCGGGTTCTCCCGCGGCACCTGGGCCAGGCCGAGCGCTGCCAGGCTGAAGTACACCATCGGCACCCAGACTAGTCATCCGGCAACACCGACGCGGGGGTGCCTAGCCCGCCGGAGGCAGCTCGCCGGATCCGCGGGTGATCAGCCGGGTCGGCAGTTCGACGCGCTCGGGGGCGACGAGGTCGCCGTCCAGCTGGCGGAAGAGCCGCTCGGCGGCGGTGCGGCCGAGGGCCGCCGCGTCCTGGGCGACCACGGTGAGGCCCGGCCGGAGCAGGTCGGCGAGTTCGACGTCGTCGAAGCCGACGAGGGCGACCGGGCGGTCGTGGGCCGCGAGGACGCGGATCACGGTCACCGAGACCCGGTTGTTGCCGGTGAAGATCGCCGTGACCGGCTCCGGCCCGGACAGCATGTCCTCGGCGGCCCGGCGCACCCGCTCGGGGTCGGTGGCGCCCAGCGACATCCAGGAGTCCGCCACGGGTATGCCCGCGTCCTCCATCGCGGCCCGGTAGCCGCGCAACCGCTCGGCGGCCGTGTGGATACGGGGCATGTCGCCGATGAAACCGATCCGGCGGTGCCCGTGCGCGATCAGATGGGTCACGCCGTCGCGGGCGCCGCCGTAGTTGTCCGACACCACGCAGTCCGCGTCGATGCGGCCCGCCGGGCGGTCCACGAAGACGGTCGCCACCCCGGCCCGTATCTCCGGCTCCAGATAGCGGTGGTCGTCCCCGGCGGGGATCACCACCAGGCCGTCCACCCGCCGCGCGCACAGCGCGAGGGCCAGCTCCTGCTCGCGGTCCGGGTCCTCGGCGCTGGAGCCGTTGATCAGCAGCGCGCCGTGCGCCCGGGCCACCTCCTCCACCGCGCGGCTGAGCGGGCCGTAGAACGGGTCGGCGAGGTCCTCCAGGACCAGGCCGATGCTCGCGGTGCGGCCCTTGCGCAGCACCCGCGCGCTGTCGTTGCGGCGGAAGCCCAGCGCCTCGATGGCCTCCTGCACACGCCGCTCGGTGTCCGGGGTGACGCCGGGCTCGCCGTTGACCACCCGGGAGACGGTCTTCAGGCCGACTCCGGCGCGGGCCGCGACGTCCTTCATGGTGGGACGGTTGCCGTACCGGCTGCCGGGCAGGCGGTCGGTGAGGCGGGCGGTGCTGCGGGCGGTCTTGGGCACGGTGCGCTGTCCTGTCCTGTGGTCCACCGGGGGGTGACGGGTCCGTCGGCCCCATCCAACCGCCGGAAGGATGCGGCGGTCCATGGCTTGTATGAGGATGTGGCGTCGAGCATAGAGCCTGGACAACGTTGTCACGTGCGGGGGAGACTGGGCAGCGCACGCTCCGGCCCGCGCCCCCACCGCCGGCCGGGCTGCGGCTTACCGCAGCCTTTCAGGTTTCGCTTGGTTCCCACTGCCGAACGGGGAGATCCGACACTGATGACCACCGACCTCGTGGCCGCGCTCGACATAGGCGGCACCAAGATCGCCGGCGCGCTGGTCGACGACCGCGGCGCGATCCTGGTGCGGGCCCAGCGCCCGACGCCCGCCCGGGAGGACGGCGACACCGTGATGCGGGCCGTCGAGGAGGTGCTCGGCGAGCTGACGCTGTCGCCGCTGTGGGGGCGCGCGCGGGCGCTCGGCATCGGCAGCGCGGGCCCGGTGGACGCCTCCACGGGCACGGTGAGCCCGGTGAACATCCCCGGCTGGCGTGACTTCCCGTTGGTGGGGCGGGCCCGTGCGGTGACCGGCGGCCTGCCGGTGGAACTGATCGGTGACGGCGTGGCGATCACCGCCGCCGAGCACTGGCAGGGCGCGGCCCGAGGGCACTCCAACGCCCTGTGCATGGTGGTCTCCACAGGAGTCGGCGGCGGCCTGGTGCTGAACGGCCGGCTGCACCCCGGCCCCACCGGCAACGCCGGTCACATCGGACACATCAGCGTGGACCTCGACGGCGACCTGTGTCCGTGCGGTTCGCGCGGCTGTGTCGAGCGCATCGCCAGCGGTCCGAACATCGCCCGCCGCGCCCTGGACGACGGCTGGCGGCCCGGTCCCGACGGCGACACCTCCGCCGCCGCGGTGGCCGCCGCGGCGCGCGCCGGGGATCCGGTGGCCGTCGCCTCCTTCGAGCGGGCCGCCAAGGCGCTGGCCGCCGGCATCGCGGCCACGGCGACGCTGGTGGAGATCGACATCGCGGTGATCGGCGGGGGCGTCGGCAAGGCCGGCGAGGTCCTCCTCGCCCCGCTGCGCCGCTCCCTGGCCGACTACGCGACCCTGTCCTTCGTCCGCCGGCTGACGGTGGCCCCGGCCCAGATGGGCACGGACGCGGGCCTGGTGGGAGCGGCGGCGGCCGCGCTCACGGGAGTGGTGGGGGCTGCCGCGGCGGGGGTCTGAGCGAAGCCGCCGGCCGGGCCACGGGCGCTGCGCGGGCCGGGACCCGGGCGTTGCGCCGGCCGGACGCCCACCCTCGCCGGCTCGGGGTGGGCGCCGCCAATGTGCGGTCAGCAGGTCAGCAGGTCAGCAGGTCAGCAGGTCAGCAGGTCAGCCGGGCGTCCGCCCAGTCGGCGTGGTCGGAGTCGACTCCGTCGCCGCCGTCGGTGACCACCAGCTCCACCACCTGAGCGCCGGAGACGTCCGCGGTGAGGGACTGGGCGGGCATGGCGTTGGTCAGCACCCCGGTCGAGGCGACCGTCCTGCCGTCCGCCCGCACCTCGAAGGCGACCGTGCCCTTCGTGCCCTTCTCGTCGTCGACGCCGACGGACGCGCTGACCGTCTCGCAGGAGCGGCCGGTGTAGTAGGCGACGGTGCTGGGCGCGTGCACGCCGAGCCCCTTGCCGTACACCACGCCGCCGATGGTGATCGGATGACCGTCACCGGCCGCGCTCTCGCCGTTGCTGGTGTTGCGTTCCACCGGCCCCCAGCCGCTGTCGGCCGACAGCCACGGCAGATCGCCGAGGTAGGAGGATCCGGCGGGCGGCGGCACGACCACGGACGCCGTCACGGTCAGGGTGTTCACGGCCCGTGCACCGGTCGGCGAGCGGTAACTCGTCGTCAGCGTCAGTCCGTACGACCCGGTCGGCGTCCCCGCAGGCGCGGTGACCGTCCAGGCGGTGCTCAGAGAGCGGCCGGTGGGCAGGGACGCCGTCGTGGCGGGCGAGGTGGCCTTCACCGTCCAGCCGGCGGGGCCCGTCAGGGCGACGGAGACGGCACGGGCCGGGGTGCGGCCGAGGTCGGTGGCCGTGGACGTCACCGTGACCGGCTTGCCCGCCTCCACGTACGCGCCGCCGTCCAGGCCGGTCTCGACGGCCGGGGGCTGCGCGGCCCAGCCGCCGTCGGCGGCCACGCGGACCAGCACCGTGCCGTGCGCGGGGACCGTGGCCGCGAGGGTTCCGGCGGTGTTGTACGACGTGTGCCGCCACAGGTCGCGCAGGGTGTAGCCGTCGGCGGCGGGCAGCCCGACGGCCTGTGCAGTGGTGGCGATGCGCTGCGCTGTGGACGACTCGTTGAACAGGGCGACCGCGCGGCTGCCGTCGCTCATCTGCTTGGCGATCACCCAGCGCCCGCCGGCCGAGGAGACAACGGTGCCCTGCTTGCCGAGCGGGTCCTGGTCGACGGCGATGACCTCCTTGTTGCCGAGGATCTCGTACGTCGCGTCCGAGGCCTTGCGCAGGTCGGTGCCGATGAGCAGGGGCGCGGCCATGACCGACCACAGGGAGAAGTGCGAGCGGTACTCGGTGTCCGTCATGCCGCCGTTGCCGACCTCCAGCATGTCGGGGTCGTTCCAGTGGCCAGGACCGGCGTACGGGGCGAGCGGCAGGTTCTGCTTGGCGATGGCCAGCATCGAGCCCCAGCTGTCGGAGATGTCGCCCGTGGTGCGCCACAGGTGCCCGACGTCGGCGGCCCACTCCCATGGCTTGTTCTGGCCCCATTCGCAGATGCTGAAGACGATGGGCCGCCCGGTCGCCTTGAGTGCGTCGCGCATGGTGGTGTAGCGCTGCTTGGCGTCGACGCCCTGGTTGTTGCAGTTGTCGTACTTGAGGTAGTCGACGCCCCAGTCGGCGAACTGCCGGGCGTCGCTGTACTCGTGGCCCAGGCCGCCGGGGAAGCCGATGTCGCTGCAGGTCTTGGTTCCGGCGCTGGTGTAGATGCCGAGTTTGAGGCCCTTGGCGTGGACGTAGTCGGCGACCGCCTTGATGCCGCCGGGGAAGCGGGCCGGGTCGGGCACCAGTTTGCCCTCGGCGTCGCGCTGCGGGAGGGCCCAGCAGTCGTCGAGATTGACGTACTGGTACCCGGCGGCCTTGAGGCCCTTGGCGACGAAGAGGTCGGCGATGCCCTTGACCATCGCCTCGTTGAACTCGGCCCGGCAGTGGGTGGAGTTCCAGTTGTTGAAGCCCATCGGCGGGGTGAGCGCGAGCCCGTCGGCCAGGGTGGGTGTGTCCGGCGCGGCGGGGGCGCCGGACGCGGCGACGGCCGGGGCGGTGAGCCCGGCCGTACACAGGAGTCCCGCGGTGAGCGCTCCGACGATTCTGTGACGTGATGTGCCGGTGTGACGCATGGTGACATGCCTCCGACCAACGAGAAAGGGGAGATGACGTCATGCACTCGTCATCGATGCGCGTTCACGGTAGAACGTGTCGGACTCTGTTGGAAGATGGCGGGTCGTGGGAGATTTGCGGCACGGGGTGACCGATGGCCAGAGGTACGGGCGAAGGTGACGGGACATCAGTAGGGGCGTGACCTCCGTCCCCTCGCGCAGTTGAGCCGGGCATGAAGAAGCGCAGCATGCTCGCCATCGCCTCCCTCGCCACCGGGTTCGTCGTCGCGGCGATCACGCCCTCGCACGGTCTGGACGCCGACGACCTGACGAACCTGAACGTGGGCGACACCCTCAGCACCCTGGACCACACGGTCGCCCAGGACAGTTTCCAGATCGACGAGGGCGCGCCCGGACTCGACTGACGAGGAACGGGCCGGCCCACTGCGGTGCCGCCTTCCCGCGCGTGGATGCGCGAGGGGGTGGCGCCGCCGTGTCGTGCGCCCTCAACTGGCGCTGGTTTCCGTGGCAGGGTGGAGCGGGCAAGCCACAGGGGGCCAACAGAAGAGGGGGAACCGTGACCGTCGTCTGGATCAACGGTGCGTTCGGAGCGGGGAAGTCCACGACCGCGCGCGAACTGATCGACGTGATCCCGAACAGCACGCTCTTCGACCCCGAGCTCATCGGCGCAGCACTCCAGCACCTGCTGCCGCCCAAACGCCTCGCCGAGGTCGGCGACTTCCAGGACCTGCCGATCTGGCGCCGCCTCGTCATCGACACCGCCGCCGCGCTGCTCGCCGAGCTGGGCGGCACCCTCGTGGTCCCCATGACCCTGCTGCGCCAGGAGTACCGGGACGAGATCTTCGGCGGCCTCGCCGCCCGCCGGATCGAGGTCCGGCACATTCTCCTCGCCCCGGCTGAAACGATCCTGCGTGAGCGGATAGCCGGGCGCCCGGTCCCGCCGGACCTCCCGGACGGCGAGATACGCGTCCGGCAGTGGGCCTACGACCACATCGAGCCCTACCGCGCGGCCCTCGGCTCCTGGCTCACCGCCGACGCACACCTCGTCGACACCGGCGCCCTCACGCCGTACGAGAGCGCCGTGCGGATCGCGGAGGCGGTCGGCAGCGGCGCCGCGTCCGTCTGCGACATCGTGCAGACACCCGAACCCACCGGCGAGACCCTGGCCGCCGGCGTGCTCCTCTTCGACGAACAGGACCGGGTGCTGCTCGTCGATCCCACCTACAAGGCCGGCTGGGAGTTCCCCGGCGGCGTCGTCGAGCCCGGCGAGGCACCGGCCCGCGCGGGCATGCGCGAGGTCGCGGAGGAGACCGGGATACGGCTGGACGAGGTGCCCCGGCTCCTCGTCGTGGACTGGGAACGGCCCGCGCCCCCCGGCTACGGCGGTCTGCGCCTGCTCTTCGACGGCGGCCGCCTCGACTCCGCCGCGGCCCGCCAGGTGCTGCTGCCCGGGCCCGAACTGCGCGGCTGGCGCTTCGTCACCGAACACGAGGCGGCCGGGCTGCTCCCGCCGGTGCGCTACGAGCGACTGCGCTGGGCACTGCGCGCCCGCGAACGCGGCGCCGCGCTGTATCTGGAAGCGGGCCACCCCGTGGGATGAGCCGGCCGAGGTCAGGCGTGTCGGTCCGCCACTTCCCGCAGCACCTCGCCCGCCCCCGCCGTCACCGCGTCCCCGTGGCCGAAGCAGGCCACCTCCGTCTCCAGGCCGGCCAGCTGCCGCAGGGACGCCAGGGTCCGTTCCCGGTCGAGGTTGAACACCCCGGGCATCACCGTGCCGTCCACCGGGGACGCGGCGATCGTGTCCCCGGTGAACAGCACTCCGTGCGCGGGCAGATGCAGCGCGATGCTGCCGTCCGTGTGCCCGGGGACGTGCACCACGCGGGCACCCGCACCGAAGTCGAGGACGTCGCCGCCGGACACCGCGTGGACCACCGGCGGCGGCGTCGCCTCGCTCAGCGCCGGCAGACCCCGCGTGACCTCGGCGTGCAGCGGCCGCTCCCAGTCCTGGAGCACCGGCGGCGGTCCCGGCCGCTCCTGGCGGATGTACGGCGCGTCCAGCCGGTGCGCCAGCACCGGCACGTCACCCCACTCGCCCGCCCCGCCCGCGTGATCCTCGTGGAAATGCGTCAGCACGATCCGTCGTACGGCGCCGGGGGCCAGCCCCAGCGACGTGATCGCCTCCACAACGGCGCCGCCGGAACCCACCGGACCGGCGTCGATCAGCGTCAAGTCGTCGTCGCTGTCCCGCCAGAGGTAGGCCTGGCCGACGGGGAAGCGCAGCAGATGGAGGCGGGGGAGCAGTTCGATGACGTCCATGGGGCGAACGTAAAGGGCCCCGGGCGGCTCGCGCGGGGCCCTTTGCTGTGAGCAGAGCCGGTCAGCCGGCCGCGTAGTTGCGCAGGAACAGCGCTTCGGCGACGGACAGCCGCTCCAGCTCCTGCGGCGACACGCTCTCGTTCACGGCGTGGATCTGCGCCTCGGGCTCGCTCAGCCCGATCAGCAGGATCTCCGCCTGCGGGTAGAGCGCGGCGAGGGTGTTGCACAGCGGGATGGAGCCGCCCTGCCCGGCGTACTGCATCTCCTGGCCGGGGTAGGCGACGGCCATCGCGTCGGCCATCGCCTGGTAGGCGGGGCTGGCGGCGTCGGCCCGGAAGGCCTGGCCCTGGCCGACCTGCTCGACGGCGACCCGGGCGCCCCACGGGGTGTGCGCCTCGACGTGGGCCTGGAGCAGCTTGGTGGCCTCCGTGACGTCCACGCCCGGCGGCACCCGCAGGTTGATCAGGGCGCGTGCGCTCGCCTGCACGGACGGCGTGGCGCCGACCACCGGCGGGCAGTCGATGCCGAGCACGGTGACGGCGGGGCGGGCCCAGATGCGGTCGGCGACCGCGCCGGAGCCGATCAGCTCGACCCCGTCGAGCACCCTGGCGTCCTTGCGGAACTGCTCCTCGTCGTACGTCAAGCCATCCCACACGGCGTCGCCGGTCAGCCCGTCGACCGTGGTGGAGCCGTCCTCGGCGCGCAGCGAGTCCAGCACCCGGATCAGCGCGGCCAGCGCGTCCGGGGCGGCGCCGCCGAACTGGCCGGAGTGCAGATTGCCCGCCAGGGTGTCGACCTGGACGCGGAGCAGAATCATGCCGCGCAGGGAGGTGGTGACCGTCGGCAGACCGACCCGGAAGTTGCCGGCGTCGCCGATGACGATGGTGTCCGCCTGCAGCAGCTCCGGGTGCTGTTCGGCGTAGCGTTCCAGGCCGCCCGTGCCCTGCTCCTCCGAGCCCTCGGCGATGACCTTGACGTGGACGGGTATGCCGCCGTTCGCCTTCAGCGCGCGCAGCGCCAGCAGGTGCATGATGACGCCGCCCTTGCAGTCGGCGGTGCCGCGGCCGTACCAGCGGCCGTCGCGCTCGGTCAGCTCGAAGGGCGGGGTCACCCAGCGGGACTCGTCCAGCGGGGGCTGCACGTCGTAGTGCGCGTACAGCAGCACGGTCTTCGCGCCCTCGGGGCCGGGCAGGTAGCCGTACACCGACTGCGTGCCGTCCGGGGTGTCCAGCAGCGCCACGTCCGTGAAGCCCTCGGAGGTGAGCGCGTCGGCGACCCAGCGGGCGGCCTGCTCGCTCTCGCTCTTCGGGAACTGCGCGAAGTCCGCCACCGACTTGAAGGCCACCAGCTCGGCGAGTTCCGCCTTGGCCCGGGGCATCAGCGCGGCGACGGTCTCGGCGACCGGATGCGACGACATGGGCACGCTCCTCGTGGGTGCGACGTTGTACAGGTGAGTGCTGCCGATCCTCCCACAGCGGGCCGTGACGATCTCCGCCGTAGGATGCCTGTGGCAGCAGCGGCAGCGGCGTGATCGGGAGCGGTAGACCATCGTGAGCAGCGAGAACTCTTCGGCGGACGATGAGCGGCAGGTGTGGGACGTCGTCGTGGTGGGCGCGGGACCCGCGGGGGCCTCGGCCGCCTACGCGGCCGCGGTCGCGGGGCGGCGCGTGCTCCTGCTGGAGAAGGCGGAGCTGCCGCGGTACAAGACGTGCGGGGGCGGCATCATCGGTCCCTCGCGTGACGCGCTGCCGCCCGGTTTCGAGCTGCCGCTGAAGGACCGCGTGCACGCGGTGATGTTTTCCCTGGACGGTCGCTTCACCCGTACCCGGCGCTCGCGGCAGATGCTGTTCGGGCTGATCAACCGGCCCGAGTTCGACCAGCAGCTCGTCGAGCACGCGCAGAAGGCGGGCGCCGAGCTGCGCACCGGCGCCACGGTGCAGCGGGTCGAGCAGCACGGCGCGGCCGTCCCGGACCGGCGCACGGTCGCCGTCGTCCTCCAGGGCGGCGAGACGCTGCTGGCCCGCGCGGTGGTCGGCGCCGACGGCAGCGCCAGCCGGATAGGGGCGCACGTGGGCGTCAAGGTCGACCAGGTCGACCTCGGTCTGGAGGCGGAGATCCCGGTACCGGACACCGTCGCCGAGGACTGGAAGGGGCGGGTGCTGATCGACTGGGGTCCGCTGCCCGGCAGTTACGGCTGGGTGTTCCCGAAGGGGGACACGCTGACGGTCGGGGTGATCTCGGCGCGCGGCGAGGGCGCCGCGACCAAGCGCTACCTCGAGGACTTCATCGGCCGGCTCGGCCTCGCCGGTTTTGAACCGACTGTCTCGTCCGGCCATCTGACCCGGTGCCGCGCCGACGACTCGCCGCTCTCGCGCGGGCGGGTGCTGGTGTGCGGGGACGCCGCCGGACTGCTGGAGCCGTGGACCCGTGAGGGCATCTCCTTCGCCCTGCGCTCGGGCCGGCTCGCGGGGGAGTGGGCGGTACGGATCGCCGAGGCGAACGACGCCGTGGACACCCGGCGCCAGGCCCTGAACTACGCGTTCGCCGTCAAGGCAGGGCTCGGCGTCGAAATGGCCGTGGGCAAGCGGCTGCTGTCCGCCTTCGAGCGGCGCCCCGGCCTCTTCCACGCCGCCCTGACCGGTCTGCGCCCGGCCTGGCGGGCGTTCACGGACATCACCCGCGGCTCCACCTCTTTGGGCGAGATGGTCCGCACCCGCCCGATCGCCCAGCGCACCCTGAGCGCCCTGGACCGCCGCCGGGCGGCCGCGGACGAGGCCGGCTCCTGACGGTACGCCGGGCGGCGGCCCCCGATGTGACGCGAGGGACGGCGGGGCACCGCGGTGTCGACTCCGGCGGTGCCGCCGGGGCCCGGGGGCGAGGACGGGGCCGGCGCCGAGGTGGCGGGCCCGGGCGGCCGGAAGACGGTCGGCGGTCACGCGGCCGGGGGAGGTCATGCCTGGCGGTGCCCGCCGGAGCTTGGGTGAGGGCTGCGTGAAGGAAGCGCCGGGCCGACGCAGTCCTGGTGGCCCGGACACGGACGGTGGCCGCGGCGCACGGGTGCCCGCCGCGCGCGGCTGACGCGGCCGCGCCCGTGAGATGGCTCAGCCGGTGACCGTGACGCGGAAGACGGGGTGGTCGGGGGCGATCCGGCGCAGCTCGGACTCGGGGGAGTCCGGGCCCACCCCGTTGAAGAAGACGCCGACTTCGGCCTTCCAGCGCTTGAGGTAGGCGCGCAGGATCGGCGCCTTGTCGTCGTCGGAGACCTCCGTCGCCGTGAACCGGTCCACCTGCTTGCCGAGCCGCAGCTCACCACCGCCTGCCGCGCGCATGTTGTGCGTCCACTGCACGTGCCCGCGCGGGGCGACGAGGTAGTGCGCGCCGTCCACCGTGAGCAGATTGACCGGGGTGGTGCGCCACTGGCCGCTCTTGCGGCCCCGGACGGCGAGCACCCGGGAGCCCCACACGCTGATGCCGCGGCCGGTCAGCCACGCGACCGCCCGGTTGAAGACGTTGACGGTGAACCAGCCGGGCTTGCGGACGTGTGCGGACATGGCAGCCTCCTGAGACCAAAACCGTGAGCGGTGCTCTCGCTCTGACATCAGTGTTGCGCGGTCGGCGATCCAGAGCAAGAGCGGTGCTCACAATTGTGTGCGCCGCTCTCTACGCGTGGCAGACTGGCTGCCATGAGCAGGGACATCGCACGCGGCGCCCGGGCCCGGGCCAGGATCGAGATCACCGCCGCCATCAAGGACGAGGCGCGCAGACAGCTGGCCGAGGACGGGGCCGCCAAGCTCTCACTGCGCGCGGTCGCCCGCGCCCTCGGCATGGTCTCCTCCGCCCTCTACCGCTACTTCCCCAGCCGCGACGACCTGCTGACAGCACTCATCATCGACGCCTACGACTCCCTCGGCGAGGCCGCGGAGTCCGCCGCCGCGGCGGTCGCCGACGCCCCGCCCGCCCGGCGTTGGACGGCGGTCTGCGAGGCCGTACGGCACTGGGCGCTGGCCCACCCGCACGAGTACGCCCTGATCTACGGCTCGCCCGTGCCCGGCTACAGCGCGCCGATGACGACCGTGCCGCCCGCCGCGCGCGTCGGCCGCCTGTTCTTCGCGATCGTCGGCGACGCCCACCGCGCGGGTGTGCTCACCGAACCGCCCCTGCCCGCCGCGCTGCACGGCGACGCCGCCCGTATGGCCGCCGACCTCGCCCCCGACCTCCCCCCGGAGACCGTGACCGCCCTGGTGGCGGCCTGGGCGCAGCTGTTCGGACTGGTGAACTTCGAGCTGTTCGGTCAGTTCAACCGGGTGGTGGAGGACCGGGAGGAGTTCTTCCGGCACGCTGCGGAGCGGCTGGGGGAGGGAGTCGGCCTGCCGCTTACCTGAGAGGTCATCGACCTCCCTGCGGCCCCCTGCCACGATCGGGGATGTCACCAGCCCGACGAGACCGGAGGACGCCATGACCGCCTACGTGATCGGCCACCTGCAGGAGGCCGCGCCGCACCCGGACATCGCCGAGTACATCGAGCGCATCGGCGCCACGTTCGCGCCGTACGGCGGACGGTTCCTCGTGCACGCGGCACAGCACGAGGTGAAGGAGGGAAGCTGGCCCGGACACGTGGTGGTGATCGCCTTCCCCGGCATGGCGGAGGCCCGCGCCTGGTGGGACTCGCCCGCCTATCGGGAGATCGCCCCCTTGCGCTCCCGTCACATCGAGGGCGACATCATCTTCGTCCCGGGTGTCCCCGAGAGCTACGACCCCGCGCTGACGGCACGGGCGATGCGGGAGGGGATGGCGGCGCGGTAGGGCCCGGGCGTGCATCTCCCGTCGCCCGCCGGCGAGGCACACCCCTCGGGGGCCTGGTCGGCGAAGCCCTCACTTGGGCGGCAGGCCCGCCGCGAAGGCCGTCCCCTCGGTGACCCACCCGGCGAGCGCGTCGTCCTCGGCCACGGACGGGCCGGCCACCACCACCCAGCCGCGCATCGGACGGCCGGACATGTCGAAGAGCCGCGCCCCCGGCCGGGCCAGCGCGGCCTCGGTGCCGTCCGGGCCGACCCGCACCAGCAGGTCGTCACCGGTCACCGCGACGGCCATGTTGCCGCCCAGCAGGAAGGCCAGCCCGCCGAACATGCGCTTCTCGGTGATCCCCGGCTCACCGCCGAGCAGCGCCCGGACCCGCTCGGCCAGCCCTTCGTCGTACGCCATCACTCGCCTCCGTCGCGTTCGGCCAGCCGGCGTTCCAGGTCGCGCAGATCCTTGGTGAGGGAGGAGCGGACCTGCCGGGCCAGCAGAGGTGCGGCGAGCCGCAGCAGGCCGCCCGGACCACCGCGGACCCGGATGGCGGCCAGCGTGCCACGCGGGGCGGGCGCGAAGGAGTAGGTGACGTGCATCGGCATGGGACCGGCCACGGACACCATGTCCAGCGTCCGTGGCGGGTCGTGGGCGGCCACGCGCAGCACATAGTCGATGCGCCGCCCCAGGAAGTACGCCGTGCGGGTCACCTCGGCGCCCGTACCGAAGCCGCCCGTACCGGCCGGCCGGGTCAGCTCGGCCCGGCGGATGCCCTGGGTCCAGCGGCTGTCGTTGCGCCAGTCCATGGCGTAGGCGGCCACCTGCTCGACCGGCACCGGGATCGTGCGCCGCACCGTCACGTCGATCGTCATCCTGGCACCCGCCTCACCGCGTCGCCGTCCCCGCTACCAGGATGGCCGCACAGCACCTGGTCCGCCGTCCGGCGGCCTACTTCCCGGGGAGTACGTGTGATCACCTCGCCCGGCTGACGCCTGCGGCCGCGCGGGGCGTCTAGCGTGACGGCATGGAGCGAGAGCACGTGCGCGGCGGCCCGCCGCAGTGGTGGCGGCACGGGCCGCCGTGGGCGGGCCGGCGGGACGACGACCACCGCGCCCCCTGGCCCTGGCCGTCCACGCTGATCGTCACCGCCGTCGTGCTGGCCGGCTCGCACTTCGCCGCCCACCAGCAGCCCGGCACACGGGCCCCGCTCGACACGTTCGCGCGCGTGCTGCTCGTCGTCGCCGCCGGGCTGCTGCTGTGGCGCAAGCGCTACCCGGTGGCGGTCGTCTTCGGCACGTCCGCCGCCACCATGCTCTACCTGGGCGCCGGTTATCCGTACGGCCCGGTGTTCCTCACCGTCGCCGTGGCCTGCTTCCACGCGATCCTGGCCGGGCGTCGGTGGGCCGCCTGGTCGGCGGTCGGGATGCTGTGGGCCGGACATGTGGTGATCGCCCACTGGCTCTACCGCTGGCTGCCGCCCTCCGGGGACGCGGCCGCCCCCTGGGGGCAGGAACTTGGGGTCGCCGCCTGGGTGGTGGCGGTCGCCGCCGTCGCCGAGCTGGCCCGGGCCCGGCGTGAGCAGTGGGCGCGTGAGCGCGCCGAGCGGGCGCAGGCCGCGAAGCGGCGCGCCGACGAGGAGCGGCTGCGCATCGCCCGCGAGCTGCACGACGTCCTCGCCCACAGCATCTCCGTGATCAATGTGCAGGCCGGGGTCGGCCTCGCCCTGCTGGACTCCGACCCCGAGCAGGCCCGTCAGGCCCTCACCACCATCAAGGCCAAGAGCAAGGAGGCCCTCGGCGAGGTGCGCCAGGTCCTCGACACCCTGCGCGCACCCGGTGCCGCACCGCGGGCGCCCGCGCCGGGCCTGGACCGGCTGCCGGAACTGGTGGAGCAGGCCGCGAGCGCCGGTCTCACCGTCACCGTCGACGGCACGGCCCCGCCACTCGCACCGGGTGCCGATCTCGCCGCGTTCCGCATCGTCCAGGAGGCCCTCACCAACGTCGTACGGCACTCGCAGTCGCGGCACGCGCGCGTGCTGCTGGATGCCAGCGGCCGGGCGCTGCGGCTCCGGATCGACGACGACGGACCGGCGTCCGGCGCGGACGCGGGCGGCAGCGGCAACGGGCTGGCCGGAATGCGGGAGCGGGCGGCCGCGCTGGGTGGCACGATCGAGGCGGGGCCGCGCCCCGACGGCGGCTGGCGGGTGCTGGCCGAACTGCCCCTGCACGTCAAGGAGGACCGGTGATCCGCGTACTGCTCGCCGACGACCAGTCGCTGGTCCGCGCGGGGTTCCGGGCGCTGCTCGACGCGCAGCCGGACATCGAGGTGGCCGGGGAGGCCGCGGACGGCGAACAGGCGGTGCGCGCGGTCGCCGAACTGCGGCCGGATGTCGTGCTGATGGACATTCGCATGCCGCTGCTGGACGGACTGGCCGCCACCCGCCGCATCACGGACGACGAGAGGCTGGCGGAGGTGAGGGTGGTCATGCTGACCACCTTCGAACTCGACGAGTACGTCTTCGAGGCGCTGCGCGCGGGCGCCTCCGGTTTCCTGGTCAAGGACACCGAGCCGGAGGAACTCCTGCGCGCGGTACGGGCGGTGGTGGCCGGCGACGCGCTGCTGTCACCGGGGGTGACGCGGCGGCTGATCGCCGAGTTCGCCGCCCGGTCCAAGGAACCCGCGGCCGGCGAGACACTGTCCCGGCTCACCGAGCGGGAGCGGGAGGTGCTCGCCCTGGTCGGCCTCGGCCTGTCCAACGAGGAGATCGCCCGGCGCCTGGTGGTCAGCCCGCTCACGGCGAAGACCCACGTCAGCCGCACGATGGTGAAGCTGGGCGCCCGTGACCGGGCTCAACTCGTCGTGCGGGCCTATGAGTCGGGATTGGTCCGGCCGGGCTGGCTGGGCTGAGACCGGCCGCCGGGATGCCGCAACCGCAGCAGCACGCTGACGACGCGCGCGAAGAACAGCACCGGCGCGACGATCTCCCCGGCCCTGACCAGCAGCAGCTCGGCCGTCCGTGGCAGGTCGAACAGTAGCGCCGGGCCTGTGACGGCCCCGAACACGACGGCCGCCGCGAACGCCGCACTGCACAGCGCGTACCCGATCTCCACCGTCGCCGCGTCCTGCTCGGCCTTGGTGCGCCGCCCCCCGTTGTGCTCCATACGGCGAGTCAAACAGCCGGGTGCCGGGCGGGCAAGCGACTTCCGGGCCGACAGCCGGGTGCCCGGCGGGCAAGCGACCCGCCGGGCACCTGGAGGGAGGCGGTCCCCCTAGTCACGGACCGGGACGCGGTCCGTCTTCACCTCCGTCACGGTGGACCGTGCAACCACGACCGACTGCTGCGGGCGGCGTTCCCGCAGCCCGGTCAGGCTGATCAGGAGTCCGGCGAGGGCGATGGCGGTGGCCACCACAAACCCTGGCCGGTAGCTGTCCAGGACCCCCTGGGCCGTGGCGTGGGCCGGGGTGTTCGCGGTGACCACGGCCGTCACCACGGCGAGGAAGATCGCACCGCCCACCTGCACCGAGGTGTTCAGCAGCCCCGAGACCATGCCCTGCTCGTGATCCTCTACCCCGTTGGTGGCCTGGATGTTGAGCGAGGGGAAGACCAGCGCGCACGCGGCGCCGATCAGCAGCATCGACGGCAGGATCGCCGCCGCGTACACCGGGTTCAGGTCCACGTTCAGGAACAGGGCGTAGCCGGCGACCATCAGCGCGAAGCCCACCGGAATCAGCCGCCGGGTGCCGAACCGGTCGACGATCGAGCCGACCTTGGTGGAGGACACCGCCACCAGCGCACCGGCCGGCAGGAAGGCCAGTGCGGTGTGCAGCGCGGACCAGCCGAGCAGGGACTGCATGTACAGCGTGGTCAGGAACTGGAAGCCGACGTAGGAGCCGAAGAAGGCCACCGCGCCGAGCTGGGCGCGCACCTGGTTGCCGGAGCGCAGCACCCCGAGCCGCACCAGCGGGCCCGCCGAGCGCCGCTCGACCAGGACGAACGCGGTCAGCAGCACGGCCACCGCGAGGAACGACAGCAGTGTGCGGGCCGACGCCCAGCCGGCCTCGGGGGCCTGGACGACGGTGAAGACCAGCAGCAGCATCGAGGCGGTGCCGAGGACGGCGCCCGGGATGTCGTAGCCCTGGTGGTTCTTTTCTCGGGCGCTGCGCGGCAGCAGCTTCAGGCCGGCCACCAGCGCGATCAGGGCGATGGGCGCGGGCAGCAGCATGGTCAGGCGCCAGCTGGCCTCGGTGAGCAGACCGGACAGCACCAGGCCCATGGAGAAGCCGGTGGCCGCGCAGGTGGTGTAGATGGACAGGGCGCGGTTGCGCAGCGGACCCTCGGGGAACGTCGTCGTGATGATCGACAGGCCGGCCGGCGCGGTGAAGGCGGCGCTGAGGCCCTTGATGAAGCGGCTGGCGATCAGCAGCGGACCGGAGTCGACCAGACCGCCCAGCAGCGAGGCGAGCGCGAACACCCCGAGCGCGACGAGGAACACCTGACGCCGGCCCAGCAGGTCGGCGGTGCGTCCGCCGAGCAGGAGAAGACCGCCGTAGCCGAGGATGTATCCGCTGACGATCCACTGCAGGGTCGAGGTGGACAGGTGCAGGTCGGCGCCGATGGACGGCAGGGCCACACCGACCATCGACACGTCGAGCGCGTCGAGGAACATGGCGGCGCAGAGCACCAGCAGGGTGCCCCACAGCCGAGGGGTCCAGCGCACCGCCGGGGACGGGGACGCCGAGGGGATGAGCGGAGAGGTCATGGCCGAGACTCTTCCATGCGCATGCATTCGATGCAAGTGCATTTAATTACGATGCAATGAAATCGCTTCTCTGCTACGGTGCGGTTCATGGCGGCGAAGAAGGCCGAACAGGCACTCGTGGACCAGTGGCGGGAGATCCTCGCAACTCACGCCCGTACCCAGTGCGAACTGGACCGGGCGCTCGTCGGGCACGGCCTGTGCGCCAGCGACTTCGAGGTGCTCGACGTCCTCGCGGAGAGCAGGGCCGCGGACGGCTCCTGCGCCTGGCGCGTCCAGGAGATCGCCGACCGCGTCCACCTCAGCCAGAGCGCACTGTCCCGGCTCATCGCCCGCTTGGAGAAGGACGGCCTGGTGGACCGGGCGCTGTGCGCGGAGGACCGGCGGGGCGTCCGCGTCGCCCTCACCGACAAGGGCCGCGCGCTGCACGGCGAGGTACGGCCGGTGCAGCGCGCGGTACTGACGAGGATGCTGGCGGGCGGCTGACGCTCACCGGCCGACGGCTCGGGAGACACCGTCCGACGGGCGACCGCCCGCTTCAGGCCCAGGTGATCCCGGTGACCCCCGGTCCTGGGATCAGACGATCGCCGGTCCCGGGATCAGACGATCGCCGACTTCTCCTGCCACAGGGCCGCCGTCGCGGGGTCACCCGTCACGGACGGCACCGGGACACGGTTCCACAGCGCCAGGTACAACTGCTCGGCCGGACCGGCCAGTTCGGTATCCGCCTCGCCGGACCCACCGCGCACGGTGACGGGCGGCTCCGCCGACAGGCGTACGGTCCACACCGCGTCGTCCGTGTCGGTCGCGCGCACGCGCAGGACCCGCGGCTCCTCGGTGCGCACCCTGCTCTTCGGGCGGGCGTGGAAGCCGCGCAGCAGCTCGTCGATGCCGTCCACCGCGAAGCGGGTGCCGATCGGGGTGGGCGTGCCGCCACGGGCGGACTCGGCGTCGTAGCGGTGGATCGCCGTCTCGTGCGCCTGCCGGCGGGCCCAGAAGGCACGAGGTGAGGGGACCGGTGCGGGGAGGAACGTCCAGGCCGGCGCGTTCGCCGGGGCCGCCGCCAGGGTGTCGACCAGCCGGCGGTGGCTGTCCCGGTACCAGCGCAGCAACTCCGCTCCGTCCAGCTCCGGTTCGGCGTCGATGGGCCGCGGTTCGGTGATGCCCTCGGCGACGAAGCGGGCCGCCCAGCGGTGCACGGCGCCCGTGTGCCGCAGCAGGTCCCGCACCTGCCAGTCGGGGCAGGGCGGCACCTTCGCCTCCGGCCCGGCCGCCTCGGCGGCCGCCGCCAGCAGGGCGCCCTCGCGGCGCAGGATGTCGACGAACTCGGCTGTCTCCATGGGAGGAGTGTGCCGGATGGAGCGGGCTCCAGGGCAAGCCCGTCCGGACGGCGGCCTGTAGGCGGGTACCGTCGCACGCCCCGCGGGCCGTGGTGGGGTCCGCGTCAGCGCGGCTCGCCGGGGTACGTGCCGAAGTTCCACAGGTTGCCCTCGGGGTCGCGGGCGGCGAAGTCGCGGGAGCCGTAGTCGGTGACGTGCGGCTCGGAGACGATCTCGGCGCCGGCCGCCTTGGCGCGCGCGTACACCGCGTCGGGTGCGGCCGTGACGACGTACGCGCCGAAGGAGCCCGGCTGGAAACGCCACGCGTCCTGTTTCGCGTCCGGGCGCAGCGAGCCCAGCATGACGCCGCCGCCCTCCGGCCAGGCCAGCTCCGCGTGCTGCACCAGGTCCGCGTCCGCGTCGTTGTCGTAGACCACGGTCTCCTCGAAGCCGAAGGCCTCCACCAGGAAGCGGATCAGAGCGCGCGCGTCCCGGGCGCGCAGAGTCGGCCAGACCTGCGGCGCGGGCGGGCGCGGGCCGGTACCGGACGGAGCGGTCGTGGTCTGCGGGTTCGTGTTCATGGCGGTGGGGTCCCTTCGGTGAGGATCGGGTGGCGACACCGTCAGGATCAGCCGGGCGGGCTGTACCCGGCTTGGATGTTTCGGAACTCCCGGGCGAGCCACACGCTCGGGGCGCAGGAGGCCAGGGCGGTGAACTCGCGGTCCAGGTGCGACTGGTCCGCGTACCCGAGGTCGGCGGCCAGACCCGCGAGATCCGGTCGGTGCGGGCGGGCGGCGAGCCGGCGCCGGGCCCGGTCGAAGCGGGCGACCCTGGCCGCGGCCTTCGGCGTCAGGCCGATCTCCTGGCGGAAACGGGTGCGCAGATGCCGGTCGCTCCAGCCGACCTCGGCGGCGAGCGCGTCGATCCGTACCCGGCCGCCGTCCGCCAGCAGCCGCCGCCACGCCTGGACGACCTCGGGCGCGACCTCGGCGTCCGGGTGCCGGGCCAGGCGGCGCAGCAGCCAGCGGTCGACGACGGCGAAGCGGGCCGGCCAGTCGGCGGCCGTACGCAGCCGTTCGTGCACCTCGGCCACCTCGGCGCCCAGGACGTCGCCGGCGGGCACGTCCGTACCGGCCAGCTCGCCCGCGGGCAGGCCCAGCAGCAGCCGGGCGCCGAGGGGACTGAGCGCCGCCTGGATGCCGGACTGGCGGCCGGGCACGGCGATGTGCGCGGGCGCCAGGTGCAGTCCGCCCAGCAGCGTCGGGTAGTCACCGCCGGGCGCCCGCGGGTCGGGGTGTGCGGCGATGCTGAGCGGCTCGTCGAGGGTGAGGATGAGAGTCAGCCACGGCGACGGCAGCCCGAGGTGCAGGCCGTGGGGGACGCCGCGCTGACGGTAGCCCGAGTACCAGCCGACCAGGCCGCGCAGCGGGGCTGCGGGGGCCGTGTGCAGGGCCTCGTCCACGGGGCCGTCCACGGGGCCGTCCGCGGGGCCGTCCGCGGGGTCGTCCGCGCTGTCGTCCCCGCGGTCGTCCCCGGGGCAGGTCGTCTCGGGCGCCATGGGGCCATTGTCCCGCGGCCCGTGGTCCCCGGCCCGTGGTCCACGGCCCTGTGGTCCTCCGTCCGACCACAGATCACGGACCCCGGGCCACGGTGGGACCACGGACCACGGACCCGATTGCACGGTCAGTGCGACGTCGGTGTGATGGTGAAGACGTTCGAGCAGACGCGGAGCGAGGCGGGGACCAGGAGGGCCTGGTGCGAGCCGGGCGGGTAGACCCGCAGATACGTGCCGGCGGGCCGGCACGGTCCGCCGATCGGACCGTTGGTCGTGTGGATCACCGCGCTGGCCGTCTGCGCCGGGCGCAGTGTCACCGTCGTGAACGACTGCCCGGTGCGCGTCGCGGCCGGACCGATCTGCCGGTGGGCGATGTTCAGCACGCTGACTCCGGGGTAGCCGCGCAGCGCGCAGGAGCCGGTGCCGGTGTTGGTGAACCGTATGGGCCAGTACAGCTGACCCGCGCCGTGGTCCTGGCGCCCCATGGAGAGGTACAGGTTGCTCGCGGCGCACGTGGGCAACGCAGCGCTCGCCGGCTGTGCGGCCAGTGCGGCGGCTGCCGCCCCGCCGGCGACGACCGCGGCCGCGAGGCCGGCGGCGGCCAGCTTGCGAGGGAGGGGGAGGGAGAGTGGCATGGCACGACACCTCCGAAGGATGTGTGTCGACGGCCTGGTGAAGGATCTGGGTCGATCGCCGTGAAAGCCGCAAATCGTGTCTCTACTCCTTGAGACACCTACGGCCCGGTGAGGGTTGCATCCGACGTGTCACGAACTCCACGTCCCGCGTCGAACCGCTCCGGCTGCCCGCGCTCCCGCTGCTTGCAGCGCCTGCTCAGCCGGCCGGGCGGTCCGCAGTGACCAGCCAGGAGGTGCTGCGCAGCCGGACCGTGCCGTCCGCCGCCTCGTGCCGGCGCAGATGGGCGGTAAGGGTGCTGTGGGCGCGGGTCCGGGCGGTCGCGTCGGCCTGCTCCAGCAGGTGGCGGCCGGGGCCGGTGCCCAGCAGGAAGTCCGCCGCGTCCTCGGCGTCGGCTCCCCACACTCCGTGGGTCTGCACCTGCTGGACGTCGACGTCGGTGAAGCCGGCCGTGGTCAGGACGGCGCGGATGTGGTCCGGGGCGGCGAGCGAGAACATGCCCGGCAGGCCCGGCGCCCCGAAGTCCCCGACGGGCAGGAGGCCGCGCAGCGACGCCATCGCCGCCACCCAGTCGTTGAGGCGGGCGTCGGCCGGGCAGACGAACGCCAGCCGGGCGCCGGGGCGCAGCGCACGGCCGATGTTGCCGAAGGCGGCCGCGGGGTCGGCGAAGAACATGATCCCGTAGCGGCTGATCGCCGCGTCGAACGCCCCCGCGTCGAAGGGGTGCACCTGGGCGTCGCCCTGGACGAAGGAGGCATTGAGGACGCCCTCCTTCTCCGCCCGGTCGCGCGCTGCGGTCAGCATCGGTCCGGACAGGTCGAGGCCCGTCGCGTGACCGCGCGGTGCCCGCAGCGCGGCGAGCCGCGTGGTCTGCCCGGAGCCGCAGCCGAGGTCGAGGACCCGGTGGTCGCCGCCGATCCCGGCGGCGTCGAGGAGCGGCTCGTTGAAGCCTTGGTTCACGGCGTTCCAGCGGTCCTGGTGGCGGGCCCAGTGGTCGCCTTCCGGTCCGTTCCACGCCTGCGCCTGCTCGGTGTTGACGACGTCCGGCATGGTGCCTCCTGTGGTCGAGACAGAGAATGGGCGTACGCCCAAACAATATGGGCAACTGCCCAAACCGGCAATGCCGGTTACGATCCGAGGAGTTGCGGCCGCCGGGAGGGCGGAGCGGAGCGACGGAAGAGGGGTTCATGTCACCGCGAGGAGTGGCGACGCCGGACGTGCGCGAGCGGCTGTTCGCGGCGGCTGAGCGCGTCGTGGAGAGGGAGGGGCCGGGCGCGCTCACCAGCCGGGCCGTCACCACCGAGGCAGGCTGCGCCAAGGGTCTGCTGCACGCGCACTTCGCGGGGCTGGACGAGTTCGTGGCCGAGCTGTGCCTCGACCGCTTCGCGCGTACGGCGGTGCGGGCCGAGGCGTTGTCCGGGCGCGTCGGACAGGGCACGGTCGCGGAGAACCTCAACGCCGTCGCGCTCGCCCTGTTCGACTCCGGCGGCCCGGCCATCTCCGGCCTCGCCATGACCCGCCCCGCAGCCGCGCTGCGCATCCGCCAGGCCCTGGAGGGCGGGGCGCCCGGCTTCACGGCGATCGAGCAGGCCATCACCGGCTACCTGGCGGCGGAGCAACGGCTGGGCAGGGTGGTGGCCGCCGTCGACCCGGGCACGGCGGCCCTCGCCGTCGTCGGCACGGCCCACCACCTGCTGATGACCAGCTGGCCGGGCGCCCCGGACCCACGGCCACGGATGGAACACCTGGTGACGGCGCTACTGGCCGGCTAGGCAGGCCACCGGCACCACCGCCCGGCCTGCGGCCTTGCGGCCTTGCGGCCTGCGGCCTTGCGGCCTGCGGCCTTGCGGCCTGCGGCCTTGCAGCTCCGCCTCCGCCTCTTCCTCCCCGCCTTCCCGCCTCCCCGCCTCCCCGCTCCCCGTCGGCCCGCCGCCCCCTCCCTGCCGCCCTCCCAGCTCAGCGGCCCGCTGGGCCGCGCGTCGTGAAGCCGATCGCTGCTGCGAGGGCCGCGAGTGCCGCCACGCTCGTCAGGGCCGTGGGCAGGGAGAGCCAGTCGGCCATGAAGCCGATCGCGGGTGGGCCCAGCAGCATGCCGCCGTAGCCGAGCGTGGAGGCGATGGCGACGCCGCTCGGGCCGGTGAGCGCGCCCGCCCGTTCGACCGCGACCGGGAAGAGGTTGGCGAGGCCGAGCCCCGTCACGGCGAAGCCCAGCAGCGCCGCCCAGGCGGACGGCGCGAGCGCGCCGAGGAACATCCCGGCGGAGGCGACGGTGCCGCCCGCGACGACGGTGCGGGTGCGGCCGAGCCGTTCCAGCAGCGTCGTCCCGGTGAGCCGGCCGAGCGTCATGGCCAGCGCGAAGCAGGAGTAGCCGGCCGCGGCCAACCCGGCCGAGGCGCCGAGGTCCTGCTCGAGATGCAGCGCGCCCCAGTCCGCCATCGCGCCCTCGCCGTAGGCCGTGCACAGCGCGATCAGCCCGAAGACGACGACCAGCCCGCGGGTGCGCCGGTCGGGACGCCGCCCCGGCGCCTCGCCCGTGGTATCACCGGGCCCCGCCGCGCTCTCCCCTTCCCCAGCCGCCTGCGGCACCAGGCCGCCGTACCGCAGCAGCGGCCGGCCCGCCACGCCCGTCACGACCAGCCCGGCGATCGTGAGGCCGAGCAGGTGCTGCGTCGGCGTGAACCGTTCCGCCACCAGGCCGCCCAGCCCGGCGCCGAGCATGCCGCCCAGGCTGAAGGCCGCGTGGAAGCTCGGCATGACCGGCCTGCGCAGAACCGCGATCAGATCGACCGCCGCGCTGTTGAAGGCGACGTTGATACCGCCGTACGCCGCTCCGAAGACGAGGAGGACCGCGCCCAGCGTCAGCGCCGAATGGGTGAGCGGAGGCAGCGCCACGCTCAGGGAGAGCAGGACGGCGCAGACGACCGTCACCCGGTGGCTGCCGTAGCGACGGCACAGCCGGCCGGTCAGCGTCATCGTGATCACGGCCCCGGCGGAGACACCGAGCAGGGCGAGGCCGAGGCCGCTCGCGGAGGCGCCGGTCTGGTGCTTGATGGCGGGGATGCGCACGACCCAGCCGGCGAAGACGAAGCCGTCGAGGGCGAAGAATGCGGTGAGGGCGATACGGAGTCGGGTGAGGTGGGACAGGCGACCCGGCACGGCGCTGTGCGAACGGGTTTTGTTTATCTGCGGCACAAACTCAGGCTAGAAGCCCGCACCGGCCTGGGCAAGGGGCGGCGGGACGGGCGTTCCTGCGACGGCCGCCTGCCCCCCGCGCTCACACGGCGTCATCGGCCGGCCCCCGGTGCGCCGCCTCGCCCCACCGTCTGACCAGCGGCGGAGGGGTGCGGCCCGGCGCGGCACCGGGCGCACGCCGTGTCGTATCGTCGGAGCGACAACCGCAAGCACGGTGAAGGTGACGGCATGCCCGGTGAGCGACCGCAGGTGTACGAGATCCTCGACGAGCGGTTCCGCACGGGCCGGTGCCACGCGGGTGACTCGCGGCTGGAGAAGCTCTACGACGGCTGCCGCTGGGCCGAGGGCCCGCTCTACGTGCCGGCGGGCCGGTACCTGCTGTGGAGCGACATCCCCAACGACCGCCTGCTGCGCTGGGACGAGACCACCGGCGCGGTCGGCGTCTTCCGCACGCCGGCCGGCCACCCCAACGGCAACGCCCTCGACCGCGAGGGCCGCCTGATCACCTGCGAGCAGGGCAACCGTCGCGTCACCCGCACCGAACACGACGGCACCCTCACCGTGCTCGCCGACCGGTTCCAGGGCAAGCGGCTCAACAGCCCGAACGACGCCGTCGTGAAGTCCGACGGCTCGATCTGGTTCTCCGACCCCGACTTCGGGATCACCACCGACTACGAGGGCCACCGCGCCGACAGCGAGATCGGCGCCTGCAACGTCTACCGCGTGGACCCCGGTACCGGGGAGGTCCGGCTGGTCGCCGACGGCTTCAGCGGACCCAACGGGCTCGTCTTCTCCCTCGACGAGCGCCGGCTGTACGTCTCCGACAGCCGCGCCAACCACATCCGCGTCTTCGACGTCCGCGACGACGGCACCCTCGGCGAGGGCTCGGTGTTCGCCGAGTGCAAGATCGGTTCCTTCGACAACATCCGCTTCGACGACGCCGGCCGGCTGTGGGCCGCCGCGATGGACGGCGGCGTGCACTGCTACGACCCGGACGGCACCCTCCTCGGCCGCGTCCTGGTCCCGGACGTCGTCGCCAACATCCGCTTCGGCGGCGCCAAGCGGAACCGCCTGTTCATCGCCGCCGACACCGCCCTGTACTCCCTGGTGATGTCCGTCACGGGTACCTCGGCGTTGCCGGGTACCCGTCCCTGAAGACCCCGCAGTCCCGTACCGAAGGAGCAACCGTGACCGACCCGGCGTCCATGGCCGTGCAGCAGGAGATCGCCCGTGAGCTGGAGGTGAGCGCCGACTTCGACGCGCAGCGGGAGATCGAGCGCAGGGTGGCGTTCCTCGCCGACCGGCTGACCTCCACCGGCCTGCGCGCGCTGGTGCTGGGCATCAGCGGCGGCGTGGACTCCTCGACCGCCGGCCGGCTGTGCCAGCTCGCCGTGGAGCGGGCCCGGGCGGCCGGCCACGACGCGACGTTCTTCGCGATGCGGCTGCCCTACGGCGTGCAGGCGGACGAGCACGACGCGCAGCGGGCACTGGAGTTCATCCGGCCCGACCGCGTGCTGACCGTCGACATCCGGCCCGCGAGCGACGCGGCCCTGAAGGCACTGCTCGCCGGTGACACGGTCTTCCGCGACGACCACCACCAGGACTTCGTGCACGGCAACGTCAAGGCCCGGCAGCGCATGATCGCCCAGTACGCGGTGGCCGGCGCGCACGACGGCCTGGTCGTCGGCACCGACCACGCCGCCGAGGCGGTCTCCGGCTTCTTCACCAAGTACGGCGACGGCGCGGCCGACGTGGTCCCGCTCACCGGCCTCACCAAGCGGCGCGTGCGGGCGCTGGCCGATGCCCTCGGCGCACCCGCCGAGCTGGTGTGGAAGACGCCGACCGCGGACCTGGAGACGCTGAACCCGGGCCGCCCCGACGAGGACGCCCTCGGTGTCACCTACGACGACATCGACGACTTCCTCGAGGGCAAGCCCGTCAGTGAGGAAGCCTTCGCCGCCATCGTCCACCGCTACCGCGTCACGGAGCACAAGCGCCGCCTGCCGATCGCCCCCTGAGCCGTCGCGGCGCCGACGCCCGCTGACCGTCGCGCCGGGGCCCGGGCAGGAACGTCAGCCGACCACTCCTGCCCGGCCCCCGCCCCGGTCCCGGCTCCGGGCGTCAGCCGGCCACGGCCTGCCCCGCTCCCGCACCCCGCCCCGGCGTCAGCCGATCACCCACTGCTGGAGTGCCGAGCCGCTGTCGGCCTGCTGGGTCACCGGCGCGGCGTCGGCCGTCGACGCCGTCGTCAGCAGCAGCCCGCTCTTCACCGACGCCACGGTGTACGCGCCGGACGCCAGGCGCCGCGCTGTCCAGTGCTGGTTGGCGCCCCCGGTGCACGGCCACTGGATCACCTTGGCGCCCGCGGTGACCGAGCCGCCCTCCACATCGGCGCACAGCCCGGACTCGGCGTTGACCAGCGTGTAGGAGCCGTCCGTCTGCCGGGTGAACGTCCAGCTCTGGTTGGCGCCCCCGTTCGCGGCGTAGGTGATGAGCTGTGTGCCGGCGGTGGTGCTGTGCCCGGGGTCGTCGAGCGCCTTGCCGCCCGTGGCGAGCGTGTGCGTGCCGTCGAGCGACGGAGCCGTCCCCACGGACGTCAGCGTCAGGGTCTGCTCTGCCGCGCCGCGCGCCCCGCCGACGGCACCCCCTGTGGTGTCCGTCCAGGAGCGGACCGGCGTGGTCTCGGCGAGTCGGCCCGAGACCCCGGACAGCCCGATCACCAGGCCGCTGTAGCGGTTGACGAGCCGGTACGTCCCGGTGGGCGCACCGGCGGCCGTGCGGCCCGGGACGACGAACCACTGCTGCCCGACGGTGGGGCCGCCCGAGCCGGCGGTGGTGACCGTCGGATGCGTCCCCCACGCCCGCTGGGCCGTTGCGGAGGAGTCGACGCCCAGCAGCCGGCCCGTGGCCGCGTTGGCGATCCGGTACGAACCGTCGCCGTTCGACGCGAAGGTCCACGCCTCCAGGTCGGAGCCGGTCGCGGCGGCCACCGAGGTGGTGGCGGAGCCGCCGGAGACCTGGGCGAGGACCCGCCCGGCCCCGTTGGCGATCCGGTAGACCGTGCCAGGGTCGACCGGCGCGGCCGGGGTGGCGGCGCCGATGGTGATGTCGACGTACTCGCCGGACGCGCCACCGGAACACCCGAAGGAGCAGTAGGAGCGGAAGGACTTGCCGACGATCTGGCTGCTGGTGCGGTTGGTGGGGTCGAGGAACCAGCGGTACCAGGAGGCGTTGGTGTGGCTGCCGGTGTCGCCGATCAGCCGCCACTTCTGGGAGGCGAGGTCGTCGGTGGCGTAGAACTGCTGCGGTGCCTTGCCGCTCTGGTCGACGGCCTGCGGCTCGCCGATGTAGAGGCCCAGATACGCGTTGTAGGTGATGTCCATGACGAACAGCGGGGACGTGGGCGGCATCTTGCCCGCTGCGACCTGCTGGTCGGCGGTGCCGGGGGTGGCCGGGTCGTACTCCTGGCCGGCCGGGGTGTAGCCGGTGGGGTGTGCGGAGTCGACCGGGACCATGTTGCTCTCCCGGCCGCCGCTGCCGGGTTCGGACCAGGTGCCGTCGTACCACTTGCGCCAGCTGCCCGGTGCCATCTTGCCCGCGATCGGCGCGCG
>NZ_JBVJPV010000018.1:0-190225 GCF_055609245.1 Streptomyces sp. NPDC036813
AAGCCCAAGCGCCGCGCCGCGAAGAAGTCCGGCCCCGTCGCCTCCGGCGACACCCTCGCCTCCCCCATGCAGGGCACCATCGTCAAGATCGCCGTCGAGGAAGGCCAGGAAGTCCAGGAAGGCGACCTCGTCGTCGTCCTCGAGGCCATGAAGATGGAACAGCCCCTCAACGCTCACAAGTCCGGCACCATCAAGGGCCTCACCGCCGAGGTCGGCGCCTCCCTCACCAGCGGCGCCGCCATCTGCGAGATCAAGGACTGACCGCAGGCACAGCGAACGGCGAAGCGCCCGGCGGACCGATCACTCCGGTCCGCCGGGCGCTTCGTCGTGTGCAGGGCCGATCATTCCGCTGTGCCGGGCGCTTCGTCGTATGCAGGGCCGATCATTCCGATGCGCCCGGCGCTTCGTCGTATGCAGGCCGCCGTCAGCGCCGTCGCCGGCGAGGGTCGGAGCCGCCGCCCGGGGTCAGCGCCGCCGCATGTCCGCCACGCGGTTGCGTTCGGGCTGCTGGGGCTGGTCGGTGAGGACGCCCGTGGGGCGGATGCCGGGCATGTGGCCGCGGCGGGGGTTCGGGAGGGGCACGTCCCGGCGCTGCTGGCGCGCCGGGACCGGGTCACCCCCCTGGCTGCCCGTCGCCCCGGCCACGGCGATCTGCACCCCCTGGTCGGCAAGGGCCTGGAGTTCGGTCTGGGCACGGTCGTCGTGGGCCGGTGGCTCGTCCGTGACCAGACGGGTGATGACGTCGGTCGGGACCGTCTGGAACATCGTGTCGGTGC
Organism: Streptomyces sp. NPDC036813; assembly: GCF_055609245.1. Classification (NCBI taxonomy): domain Bacteria; kingdom Bacillati; phylum Actinomycetota; class Actinomycetes; order Kitasatosporales; family Streptomycetaceae; genus Streptomyces; species Streptomyces sp. NPDC036813. The sequence continues at coordinate 777 of NZ_JBVJPV010000018.1, forward strand.
CGAGCTTGGTGTGGTCGGCGAGGACGACGACCTCGGCGGCGGCCTGCACGAGAGCCCGGTCGACGGACGCCGAGAGCATGTTGGACGTCGAAAGCCCGCGCTCGGCGGTCAGCCCGCTGCCCGAGAGGAAGGCGCGTGAGACGCGCAGCCCCTGGAGGGACTGCTCGGCGCCGCTGCCGACCAGGGCGTAGTTGGAGCCTCTGAGCGTGCCGCCGGTCATCACGACCTCCACGCGGTTGGCGTGGGCCAGCGCCTGGGCGACCAGCAGGGAGTTGGTGACCACCGTCAGCCCGGGGATGCGGGCGAGCCGGCGGGCCAGCTCCTGGGTCGTGGTGCCGGCGCCGACCACGACGGCCTCGCCCTCCTCCACGAAGGTGGCGGCGAGATCGGCGATGGCCGTCTTCTCGGCGGTCGCGACATGGGACTTCTGCGGGAAGCCCGACTCGCGGGTGAACCCGCCCGGCAGCACCGCACCGCCGTGCCGGCGGTCGAGGAGTCCTTCGGCCTCCAGTGCCCGCACGTCCCGCCGTACGGTCACTTCGGAGGTCTGGACGACGCGGGCGAGCTCACGGAGCGACACGGCCCCGTTGGCCCGCACCATTTCGAGGATCAGTTGGCGACGTTCTGCAGCGAACACGAAACTGACAGTAACGCGGACGACCGTCTGGTTTCAGCAGTATGCGCCGAATAACGGAAGTTGTTCGCACGGTACGACGCGAAGTGGTATAGGGGCCTAGTCCCGGCGCCTATGCCGCACGCATGCGCGACGACGCACCGTGACCGGTGGGCGCGATCCCTCGTGACCTGCGCGGACGGCTCCCCACCACCGGCGGGGAGCCGCACCGGGCCGTCAGACCTCGCCCGCCGCCTTCCCCGTGTGCAACTGCCGGGCGACTTCGGCGATCGAGCCCGACAGGGACGGGTACACGGTGAACGCGTTCGCGATCTGTTCGACCGTCAGATTGTTGTCGACCGCGACCGATGCGTTCCGTATGCCGGAGCCGAAGCTTTGTGCAACCTGATTGTCAGTCAACTGCACTCATGGCTAAGCTACTTGTTCAGCATTGCAACATGGAACGACTACCTCGTACGCATGAGGGCGTCCCACCAGCGGCTCCTGGAAGTCCCCCCTGGTCAGACTCCTTCTCCGTCACGTTCGGCGCACCGGTTTCTCACGGAACCGCACTCGTCGGACCTGCCGCAGGCGTACGACTCCCTCGGTCCACCACTGGAATGCGCGAGCGCCGAGCGCCCTCGCGTGACGGAGTGCAGGAAGACGGACCTCGGCGGTCGGCCTCCTGCGTAGAGCCATACGGCTCCGAGGAGGCTGGACATGTGTACTGCCCAAACGTATGCCGTCCCTCAGACGGACGCGCCGGGGACCATCGCCCTGTGCGACGAATCGATGCGCCTGAGACACGGCGTCGGCGGTATTTATCTGCTGTCTGCGGTCATCGTGCCCTCCACCGCACTGCCCGCGGTGCGCGACCGCATGAAGGGGCTGCAGTTGCCCGGGCAGCGCAAGAAGCTGCATTGGCGGGACGAGTCGGCACCTCGGCGCGCATTGGCTGCCAAGGGCCTGGCCGCCCTGAACGCCGACATCGTCGTCGCCACGTGGTGCGGCATGGCGCACGACAAGCAGGAGCGCGCCCGACGCAAAGCGATGGAGGGCCTGCTGCTGGACTTGGGGCGACGCCGAGTGGCTCACGCGGTTTTCGAGTCCCGCGGCCCTGAACGGGATCGCGCCGATGTGTCCGCGTTGGCCGGACTGCGCCGATCCGGGATACTGCCCCCCTCTCTGCGAGTGAGCCATACCCCGGGTGACGACGAGCCCGCCCTGTGGTCCGCCGACATCGCGGCCGGCGCGTACAGCACCGCCGTGAGCGGGGCGCCCGATTACTGGCTGGCGGCTCTGCTGGGCTCCAAGGGAACGGTGCTGACCTGCGGAGCCTGCGGGACGCCTCACGCCCCCCTCGCGCCGCCGGAATCCGTCTGAGCAAGCGCGAAGGCCAGGCGTCCGTCGTCCGGCGGATGGCCTGGCCTCACTTCCGGCCCCTCCTGGGGCCGGCACCACATCTACTCTGCCTCCCCGTCCATCGAGGGTCAAGCGGAAGGTCTGACACGTATGAGTGACGTCGAGCCCGTCTACGAACTGCCCGAAGACGAATACCGCAACCGCGTCGGAGTCCTGCTCGACCGGCTCAGGGATCTACAGGTCCGGGACATGCGAGCGGTCAGGGCAGCTGCCGAGCGCATTCTCGAGCACCCCGACGGCACCACGCACACGGTCGAATCCGCAGCCCAGCTGCTCAGCGCGGTCGTCGACCCGCGGGGCGTCCGAGCCAACCAGATACGGTCTCAACGCGTACGCGGCGGCCGCATACTCCACTTGCTCCGCGCCACCGTGTGGACACCCCTGTTGCTGGTCGACGCGACCAACGGCCGCTTCGTGGTCGGCCAGGCCTACCTCTCCGACCCGCAGGTGACGCCTGGGACCACGTCAAAGGTGGCGCTCGCGGCGCCGGACTCCTCCGGAAGCGTTCCGTCGCTGATCTACCGCGGCACCCGGCAAGCGGTGGCCACCGCACTGGACGAGAACGCGGCGTACGTGATCCAGGAGAACTCCTGGGAGTCCGACATCCGGATCAACGGCATCCTCATGCCCCTGCTCGCCGGGCATGTGGAGTACCGCTTCACCGATGCCCCGCCGCGCCCCGCCGTCGGCGTCGTGGACGGGACGTCGCGCACCGCGTCCGCGCATCGGATCCTGGAACTCACCGAATCCGACATCGTCGCGGCCTCGCCCGACTCCCAGCGCAAGTGGCTCACCCGACGCCTGAAGGACCTGACGCATGATGTGGAGGCGCTCGCCTCCGCCGGGGAGCCGGACGAGGAGGGACTGATGACGGTGGAGGGGGTGGTGAACGCCCTCACCGCGGAGGCCGACCTGATCGTCGGCTGGGGCTGGGACAAGCAGACCGGCAGCCACCCGACCCGTGTCGAACCCACTTACGCGAGCACGCTCAACCTCGCCCTCGGGGCGCAGAACATCGAGCCGAAGGCGTTCTCTGCCGAGGCGCAGGGCACCCTCCTCGCGGAACGATCCGTGAACACCCTTGCGGACTACGGTCTGATCACTCCGACGGAACTCGCCTACGCGCTGGGGCGCGAGGACGTGACCCAGGTGGCGCGGGATCTGGGCTTCAGCCCACACCGTGACGAGCGCTGCGCCTGGCTCATCCGTCTCATGACGACCCCGGAACCGAGGTTCCGCAGGCTGCTGAACGAAGCGCTGAACACGAAAGCGTTCTCCGCCAAGAATCGCTCCCGCCCCACCCTTGAACTCGCTTTGCGTTCCTTCTCCGGGCACGACCACCAATACCTCGACCGGGCCCGCAACGCCGCTGCGCATGCTCTGTGGACGGACGTGGGCACCGCTCCTTGGAGTGTCACGTCCCGCCCCGACGATCAGGCTCTCGATGAGTTGCAGGGCAAGGCACTGGCCGAGGTGCACAACGGACAACCGGGCCCGAGCTGCCAGGAAGTCGCGGCGAGGGGCATCGTTCCGCTCCTCGCACTGGGCGGTCTCGGCGTCGACCGTGGTTCCGCCCGGTTCCGAGGACAGCCGGCGGTCGTGGTCGGCCGCATGATGCGGAGTGAGTGGGGCATCCGGCAGCTCATCGCCACGGTCCGGGCCGCCCGCGAGGGCCGCCCCTTCCCCCGACTCGGTTCCGACGGCGGGGAACTGCCCGAGGACGCGCAGCCGAACACCCCGTCGTACAACAATGACTGGCTGCGCGAACAGGTGCTGAGCGAAGACGTCGTCACACCGGTCACCGAGGCCGAGGCGCCTGAGAAGCTGCTCTTCCAGTCGCTCCGGTCCGCGTGGGACGCACTGGAGAGATACCGGGAGCTGAAGGACCCGGCCTACGACTCCCTCACCGACGACAAGTGGCGAGAGGCGGCCAGGACGGCGGACCGGTTGTCCAAGAACTTGGACAAATACGTCCGGGAAGAGGACTGAGAAACTGCCCCTGTGGGTGTCGGGCCACGTACGTTCCCGTGTCCCGACACCGCGCGGGATCAGACCTCGCCCGCCGCCTTCCGCGTGTGCAACTGCCGGGCGACTTCGGCGATCGAGCCCGACAGGGACGGGTACACGGTGAACGCGTTCGCGATCTGTTCGACCGTCAGATTGTTGTCGACCGCGATCGAGATGGGATGGATCAGTTCCGAGGCGCGCGGCGCCACGACCACACCGCCGACGACGATCCCGGTGCCCGGGCGGCAGAAGATCTTGACGAAGCCGTCCCGGATGCCCTGCATCTTCGCGCGCGGGTTGCGCAGCAGAGGGAGCTTGACGACCCGGGCGTCGATCTTGCCGCCGTCCACGTCGGCCTGGGTGTAGCCGACGGTGGCGATCTCGGGGTCGGTGAAGACGTTGGACGACACCGTCTTGAGGTTGAGCGGGGCCACCGCGTCGCCCAGGAAGTGGTACATGGCGATACGGCCCTGCATGGCGGCGACGGACGCCAGCGCGAACACGCCGGTGACGTCACCTGCGGCGTACACGCCGGGAGCGGTGGTGCGGGAGACCTTGTCGGTCCAGATGTGACCCGACTCGCGCAGCTTGACGCCGGCCTCCTCCAGGCCGAGACCCGCGGAGTTCGGGATCGCGCCGACCGCCATCAGGCAGTGGGAGCCGGTGATGACCCGGCCGTCGGCGAGCGTGACCTCGACCCGGTCGCCGACCCGCTTGGCGGCGGCGGCGCGGGAGCGGGCCATGACGTTCATGCCCCGGCGGCGGAAGACGTCCTCGAGGACGGCGGCGGCGTCCGGGTCCTCGCCGGGCAGCACGCGGTCGCGGGAGGAGACGAGGGTGACCCGGGAGCCGAGGGCCTGGTAGGCGCCGGCGAACTCGGCGCCCGTCACGCCGGAGCCGACCACGATGAGCTCCTCGGGCAGCTCGGTGAGGTCGTAGACCTGCGTCCAGTTAAGGATGCGCTCGCCGTCCGGCTGGGCGTCGGGCAGCTCACGCGGGTGACCACCGGTGGCGATCAGTACGGCGTCGGCGGTGAGTGTCTCCTCGGTGCCGTCGGCCGCGGTGACGACGACCTTGCGGGAGCCGTCGAGGGCCTGCATGCCGTCCAGACGGCCACGGCCGCGCATGACCCGGGCGCCGGCCCGGGTGACGGAGGCGGTGATGTCGTGCGACTGGGCGAGCGCGAGGCGCTTCACACGCCGGTTGACCTTGCCGAGGTCCACGCCGACCACCCGGGCCGCCTGCTCCAGCGGCGGGGTGTCGTCGGCGACGATGATGCCGAGCTCCTCGTAGGAGGAGTCGAAGGTCGTCATCACCTCGGCCGTGGCGATGAGGGTCTTGGACGGTACGCAGTCGGTGAGCACCGACGCCCCGCCCAGGCCGTCGCTGTCGACGACGGTCACCTCCGCACCGAGTTGCGCGGCCACCAGGGCCGCTTCGTATCCGCCGGGTCCGCCACCGATGATCACGATCCGAGTCACGTATCCCATTGTCCCGCACGCTTCAACCTGCTACCGCCTCGGGGGCGGTCTGTGAGCCGTCCGTTACCGCAGTGACGCACACGCCGCTGCCGTACCCTTCGTGCATGTCGCTCTACGCCGCGTACGCCGGCCATCTCGACGCGCGGCTGATGTCGCGCCGCGCCCCGCACTCGCCGCTGCGCGCCACGGGCTGGCTGAACGGCTGGCGGCTGACGTTCGGCGGCGAGCAGCTGGGCTGGGAGGGCGCGCTCGCGACGATCGTGGAGGACCCGCTGTCGCAGGTCTTCGTCGCGCTGTACGACATCGCCGAGATGGACGAGGCATCCCTCGACCGCTGGGAGGGCGTCGGTCTGGACATCTACCGCCGCATGCGGGTCCGCGTCCACACCCTGGAGGGCGAGGAGCGCGCCTGGACCTACGCCCTGAACGCCTACGAGGGCGGCCTGCCCTCGGCCCGCTACCTGGGCGACATCGCGGACGCGGCGGAGTCGGCGGGCGCGCCGCACGACTATGTGATGGAGCTGCGGAAACGTCCTTGCTGAGGGCCTGCCGGCGGCTGGGGGCTCGGGTGCGGGTGCCTGCGGCGCCGGGTGCGGGTGCCTGCGGCGCCGGTGCGTTGTCGGGTGCCGGCGGCGCCGGGTGCGGATGCCTGCGGCGCCGGTGTGTTGTCGGGTGCGGCTGTGTTGTGCCTGCGGCGCCGGGTGTGTTGTCGGGTGCCGGCGCGTTGTGGCTGGTCGCGCCGTTCCCCGCGCCCCTTTCTGTGCCTGCGGCGGCCCGTTGCGGTCCGGTGGCCGGTTGCTGTCGCGCCTGCGGTCTGTTGTGGGTCGGGGCCGGGGCGGGGGGTGTCCGTCCTCGGTCCGGCCGCCCGTTCCCGACGCGTGCAGCCTTGCCCGGTGCCGGACGCTGCGGGCGGACGCCCCCCGCCCCGGCCCCTTCCCGCCGTACGCGGGTGCGCCGCCGCCGTCGCCACCTGCCGTTCCGGCGGCCCTCGTCGGAAACGACAAGACAACGATCCCCATGCCGTCGGCTCTGACATCTACGCGCGTAGGCGAAGCTCGGCTACCCTCGATGCCGTGAACGCATCTCTTCTTCCGGACGACATCCAGGGCGACCCGTACGCCGCCGCCGACGCCGCTGCCGCGCGCCTGCGCGAACTGACCGGTGCCGAGACCCACGACGTCGCCCTCGTGATGGGCTCCGGCTGGGCTCCGGCCGTCGACGCCCTGGGCGCCCCCGAGGCCGAGTTCCAGGTCACCGAGCTCCCCGGCTTCCCGCCCCCGGCGGTCGAGGGCCACGGCGGCAAGATCCGCTCGTACCGCATCGGGACCAAGCGCGCCCTGGTGTTCCTGGGCCGTACGCACTACTACGAGGGCCGTGGCGTCGCCGCCGTGTCCCACGGGGTGCGCACCGCCGTCGCCGCCGGCGCCAAGACCATCGTGCTGACCAACGGCTGCGGCGGTCTGCGCGAGGGCATGCGTCCCGGTCAGCCGGTGCTGATCAGCGACCACATCAACCTCACCGCCACCTCCCCCATCGTCGGCGCCAACTTCGTCGACCTGACCGACCTGTACTCGCCGCGGCTGCGCGCGCTGTGCAAGGAGGTCGACCCCACGCTGGAGGAGGGCGTCTACGCCCAGTTCCCCGGCCCGCACTACGAGACCCCGGCCGAGATCCGCATGGCCCGTGTCATCGGCGCGGACCTGGTCGGCATGTCCACCGTGCTCGAGGCCATCGCCGCGCGCGAGGCGGGCGCCGAGGTGCTCGGCATCTCCCTGGTCACCAACCTCGCCGCCGGCATGACGGGCGAGCCGCTGAACCACGAGGAGGTCCTGCAGGCCGGCCGCGACAGCGCCACCCGCATGGGCTCCCTGCTGGCGCAGGTGCTGGACCGCCTCTAAGGCACGCAGAACCACCGACGAGGAGAGGCTGAACCGACCGTGCACGACGAAGTCATCGCCCGGGCCAAGGCGTGGCTGGCCGAGGACCCCGACGCGGACACCCGTGAGGAACTCGCCCGGCTGATCGACGCCGAGGACGTCAAGGAGCTGACCGCCCGCTTCTCCGGCACCCTGCAGTTCGGCACCGCCGGCCTGCGCGGGGAGCTGGGCGCCGGGCCGATGCGTATGAACCGCACGGTCGTCATCCGGGCGGCGGCGGGCCTCGCGTCGTATCTGAAGAAGAACGGTCAGGAGGGGGGCCTCGTCGTCGTCGGCTACGACGCCCGCCACAAGTCCGCCGACTTCGCCTACGACACGGCCGCCGTGATGGTGGGCGCCGGTCTGCGCGCGGCGGTGCTCCCGCGGCCGCTGCCCACCCCGGTCCTCGCCTTCGCCATACGGCATCTCGGCGCCGTCGCGGGGGTGGAGGTCACGGCCAGCCACAACCCGCCCCGGGACAACGGCTACAAGGTGTACCTCGGCGACGGCTCCCAGATCGTGCCGCCCGCGGACGCGGAGATCGCCGCGGAGATCGCCGCGATCGGCAGCCTGACCACGGTCGACCGCCCGACGGAGGGCTGGGAGGTCCTGGACGACTCGGTCCTTCAGGCCTACCTGGCCCGTACGGACGCGGTCCTGGCCCCGGGCTCGGCGCGCACCGCGCGCACGGTCTACACGGCGATGCACGGCGTCGGCCGGGACGTCCTGCTGGCCGCGTTCGCCCGCGCCGGCTTCCCCGAGCCGGTGCTGGTCGCCGAGCAGGCGGATCCCGACCCGGAGTTCCCGACGGTGGCCTTCCCCAACCCGGAGGAGCCCGGCGCGATGGACCTGGCGTTCGCCAGGGCCCGCGAGACCGGCCCCGACCTGGTCATCGCGAACGACCCGGACGCCGACCGCTGCGCGGTGGCCGTGCGGGACGGCGCGGACTGGCGGATGCTGCGCGGCGACGAGGTCGGCGCGCTGCTCGCCGCCCACCTCGTCCGGCGCGGCGCGCGCGGCACGTTCGCCGAGTCGATCGTCTCCTCCTCGCTGCTCGGCCGGATCGCCGAGAAGGCGGGCCTGCCGTACGAGGAGACCCTGACCGGCTTCAAGTGGATCGCCCGCGTCGAGGGTCTGCGGTACGGCTACGAGGAGGCCCTCGGCTACTGCGTCGACCCCGACGGCGTGCGCGACAAGGACGGCATCACGGCCGCGCTGCTGATCACCGAACTGGCGTCGGAGCTGAAGGAGCAGGGCCGCACCCTGCTCGACCTGCTGGACGACCTCGCGGTGGAGCACGGGCTGCACGCCACGGACCAGCTGTCGGTCCGGGTCCAGGACCTCTCCCTGATCGCCGAGGCCATGCGCCGCCTGCGCGAGCAGCCGCCGACCGAGCTGGCGGGCCTGCCGGTGGTGAACGCGGAGGACCTCACCCAGGGCACGGAGAAGCTGCCGCCGACCGACGGCCTGCGCTACACCCTGCGGGGCGCCCGCGTGATCGTCCGCCCGAGCGGCACCGAGCCCAAGCTGAAGTGCTACCTCGAGGTGGTGGTCCCGGTGTCGGCGCACAGCGACCTCCCGGCGGCACGGGCGACGGCGGCGCAGCAGCTGAGCGCCATCAAGCGGGATCTGTCGCAGGCCGCGGGCATCTGAGCCGCCACGCCCGGCACCGAGCCGGGAGACGTGCTGCCGGGGCACCCTCGTCGGGGGTGCCCCGGTGGTGCGTTCCGGGCACGGCCGGCGCAGGCGGGACCCCGGCTCTGTCGCCCGGCCGGCGGTCCGGTCACCGGGTCGGGGCGGCGTGCTCCTCCTCCACGAAACGGCCCTCGCCCACCATGAACCGCCACACCAGCGCGTGGCCCAGGACGACCAGGGCGATCAGCATCAGGGCCTCGGCCTGGAGGGAACGCAGCCCGAGGTGACCGGCGAGTCCGGGGAACGCGCCGACGACCGCGATCAGGGCGTAGAGCAGGCCGGCACCGGCCTGGTGCCGGGCGACGAAGCCGTCGCCGCGCGTGCGGGACAGCAGCCGCAGGGTGCAGGCGCAGCCGACCACGGCCAGGATGACGAAGGCCGCCCGCCAGATCTGCGGCTGTTCGGCCCCGCCGACCTGGGCGAACAGGCCCATCACCGCCGGCAGCAGGAAGGACAGGTAGACCCCGCCGACGACGCGGCGCTGGGTGGGATCGCACATCCAGTCGTCGTGCTTCTGGACGACGTTCCACCACAGGCCGACCAGCGTGAAGCAGGTCGTGGAGAAGAGGGCGTAGAAGGTGGCGATGTTCATGACGGCGAGCGTTCCAGCGCTCACGGCTCCGGCGCGCACCCCACGCCCTGCACCCGCCGGAACGGACCAGACGCTGACCCCCGGGGGCTGACCCGGGGGGTCAGCCCAGTGCCGCCAGGACTGCCAGGAGTACGGCGCCCGCGAGGGCCGGGGCGATCACCTCGTAGGCCCAGCGGACCGTGACGTCGCCCTGGGCGGACTCCGCGGTGCAGCGGTCGTCGCGGAGCTGCCTCAGGTCGTCCATGGCCTTGTCGGTCTGCGCGCGCGGGGGCTCGGTCCGGCCGGCGCCCGTCCCCGGCGTACCGAGCAGGCCGCCCTCCTGACCGCCGGCCGCCACCGCGCGTGCCTGCTGCCGTGCCGCGCGCTTGCGGGCCCGCAGCGAGACCGGCAGGGCCCACAGCTGGTACTTGGTGCCGGAGACCGTGACCGCCTCGTTGGAGTAGCCGGAGCGCAGCCCCGCCACCGTGCCCCACGGCAGGACGATCATCCGCAGCGGGTTGCGCACGCGCAGCCGGTCGTCGTTCACGAAGATCGCCGGGCGGATCGTGTACGCCACCACCAGCGGCACCACCAGCAGCAGCCCGGCCAGCGCCAGCCACGGCGTGCGGCCGTGCCCGACGACGATCGCGTCGATGCCGAGCCAGCCGGCGAGGGCCAGCAGCATCACGCCGGAGGCGATGCCGGCGGACGACCGGTGGATGCGGTCCTTGGCCTCGGGTGCCTGCGGCGCTGGTGACGGGTGCTCCGGGGTGGTCATGGCCCCGATTGTGCCCGACGGCCCGGCCGGACCCGGTACGCGGTACGCCGGGTGCACCGGTTCTCCCGCGTGGCGGCCCTCCCGGATCCACCCCCACGACCTCGAGGGCTATACATCCGCTACGCGCGTAGATATGCTCGTCTGGTGACCATGCCCACTACCGCACCCACAGCTCACGGACTCTCGGATGTCACCGCGTCCGACAGCACGCTGCGCCGCTTCCTCCACGGGCTGCCCGGCGTCGACGCGGTCGGCCTGGAGGCGCGCGCCGCGTCTCTCGGCACCCGATCCATCAAGACCACCGCGAAGGCGTACGCCATCGACCTCGCCATCTCGATGGTCGACCTGACGACGCTGGAAGGCGCGGACACCCCGGGCAAGGTCCGGGCGCTCGGCGCCAAGGCGGTCCTGCCCGACCCGACCGACCGGACGACCCCCACCACGGCCGCGGTCTGCGTCTACCCCGACATGGTGGCCGTCGCCAAGGAGGCTGTCGCCGGCTCCGGCGTGAAGGTCGCCTCCGTCGCCACCGCCTTCCCGGCCGGCCGCGCCGCCCTGGAGGTGAAGCTCGCCGACGTGAAGGACGCCGTCGCCGCGGGCGCCGACGAGATCGACATGGTCATCGACCGTGGCGCGTTCCTCGCGGGCAAGTACCTCAAGGTGTACGACGAGATCGTCGCCGTGAAGGAGGCCTGCGGGACGTCGGCCCGCCTGAAGGTCATCTTCGAGACCGGCGAGCTGTCGACGTACGACAACATCCGCCGCGCCAGCTGGCTGGGCATGCTCGCCGGCGCCGACTTCATCAAGACCTCCACCGGCAAGGTCGCCGTCAACGCCACCCCCGCCAACACGCTCCTGATGTTGGAGGCCGTGCGCGACTTCCGGGCGCAGACCGGCGTCCAGGTCGGAGTGAAGCCGGCCGGCGGGATCAGGACGACCAAGGACGCGATCAAGTTTCTGGTCCTGGTCAACGAGACCGCGGGCGAGGACTGGCTGGACAACCACTGGTTCCGCTTCGGCGCCTCCTCGCTGCTCAACGACCTGCTGATGCAGCGCCAGAAGCTGGCCACCGGCCGCTACTCCGGCCCCGACTACGTGACGGTGGACTGATCCCCATGGCATCCGTGTTCGAGTACGCTCCCGCGCCCGAGTCCCGCTCGGTCGTCGACATCGCCCCCTCCTACGGCCTGTTCATCGACGGCGAGTTCGCCGACGCGGCCGACGGCAAGGTCTTCAAGACGGTCAGCCCGTCGACGGAGGAAGTCCTCTCCGAGGTCGCCCAGGCCGGTGAGGCGGACGTCGACCGCGCGGTGAAGGCCGCCCGCAAGGCGTTCGAGAAGTGGTCGGCGCTGCCCGGCTCCGAGCGCGCCAAGTACCTCTTCCGCATCGCCCGGATCATCCAGGAGCGCAGCCGCGAGCTGGCCGTCCTGGAGACCCTGGACAACGGCAAGCCGATCAAGGAGACCCGCGACGCCGACCTCCCCCTGGTCGCCGCGCACTTCTTCTACTACGCCGGCTGGGCCGACAAGCTCGACCACGCCGGTTTCGGCGCGAACCCGCGGCCGCTCGGCGTGGCGGGCCAGGTCATCCCCTGGAACTTCCCGCTCCTCATGCTGGCGTGGAAGATCGCCCCGGCGCTGGCCACCGGCAACACGGTCGTGCTGAAGCCGGCCGAGACCACCCCGCTGTCCGCTCTGTTCTTCGCGGACATCTGCCGCCAGGCGGGCCTGCCCAAGGGTGTCGTGAACATCCTTCCCGGGTACGGCGACGCGGGCGCCGCGCTCGTCGCGCACCCCGACGTGAACAAGGTCGCCTTCACCGGCTCCACGGCCGTCGGCAAGGAGATCGCCCGCTCAGTCGCGGGCACGCGCAAGAAGCTCACGCTCGAACTGGGCGGCAAGGGCGCCAACATCGTCTTCGACGACGCCCCCATCGACCAGGCCGTCGAGGGCATCGTCAACGGCATCTTCTTCAACCAGGGCCAGGTCTGCTGCGCGGGCTCCCGCCTGCTGGTGCAGGAGTCGATCCAGGACGAGCTGCTGGACTCCCTCAAGCGCCGCCTGTCCACGCTGCGCCTCGGCGACCCGCTGGACAAGAACACCGACATCGGCGCGATCAACTCCGAGGAGCAGCTCTCCCGGATCACCACGCTCGTCGAACGGGGCGAGGCCGAGGGCGCCGAGCGCTGGTCCCCGGCCTGCGAACTGCCCGAGAGCGGCTACTGGTTCGCCCCGACCCTCTTCACGAACGTCACCCAGGCGCACACCGTCGCCCGTGACGAGATCTTCGGCCCGGTGCTGTCGGTCCTGACGTTCCGCACCCCGGACGAGGCGGTCGCCAAGGCGAACAACACGCCGTACGGGCTGTCCGCGGGCATCTGGACGGAGAAGGGGTCGCGGATCCTCGCCGTCGCGAACAAGCTGCGCGCCGGTGTCGTCTGGTCCAACACGTTCAACAAGTTCGACCCGACCTCGCCCTTCGGCGGCTACAAGGAGTCGGGCTTCGGCCGCGAGGGCGGTCGCCACGGCCTGGAGGCTTACCTCGATGTCTGATGAGCAGCGGCTGTCCGTCTTCAAGACCTACAAGCTGTACGTGGGCGGGAAGTTCCCGCGTTCCGAGAGCGGCCGGGTGTACGAGGTGACCGACTCGAAGGGCAAGTGGCTGGCCAACGCTCCCCAGTCCTCCCGCAAGGACGCACGGGACGCGGTGGTCGCCGCGCGCAAGGCGTTCGGCGGCTGGTCCGGGGCGACCGCCTACAACCGCGGCCAGGTGCTGTACCGGGTCGCGGAGATGCTGGAGGGCCGCCGGGACCAGTTCGTGCGCGAGGTGGCGGACGCGGAGGGCCTGTCGAAGTCGAAGGCGGCCGCGGTCGTGGACGCCACGATCGACCGCTGGGTCTGGTACGCGGGCTGGACCGACAAGATCGCCCAGGTGATCGGGGGCGGCAACCCGGTCGCGGGCCCGTTCTTCAACCTGTCCTCCCCCGAGCCGACCGGTGTGGTCGCCGTCGTGGCCCCGCAGGAGTCGTCCTTCCTGGGCCTGGTCTCGGTGCTCGCGCCCGTGATCGCCACCGGCAACACGGCGGTGGTCGTCGCCTCCGAGAAGGCCCCGCTGCCCGCCCTGTCCCTGGCCGAGGTACTGGCCACCTCCGACGTGCCCGGCGGTGTCGTCAACGTCCTGTCCGGCCGTACGGCGGAGATCGCGAAGCCGCTGGCCGCGCACCAGGACGTCAACGCGATCGACCTCGCGGGCGCCGACGAGGAACTGGCGAAGGAACTGGAGATCGCCGCGGCGGACAACCTCAAGCGCGTGCTGCGTCCACAGCCTGTGGATTACTTCGCGGCGCCGGGCACCGACCGGATGACGGCGTTCCTGGAGACGAAGACGGTGTGGCACCCCACGGGCTCCCTGGGCGCCTCCGGCTCGTCCTACTGACCGCCACCCCCCACGCGAGAGCCGCGCCACCCCTCCGTCCGGGGGCGGCGCGGCTCTCGCACGTGCGCGGCGGCGCGGGTCAGCCCAGCGGGCCGCCCTGCACCCCGCCGAGCAGGCCCGCCACCTGGCCCACGACGGGCAGGCTGCCGATCGACTGGGCCTGAGCGACGGGGGCGGTGAGCGCCTGCGTGGCCACCGGCTTGAAGTCGGCGACCTGGGTGCCGGCGCCGTTGTCGAGCGGGTCGACGCCCGTCCCGGCGAGCGGGTTGGGCTTGAGGCCGGCGACCGGACCCGTGACATAGCCGACCGAGCCGGTCAGCGCCGTCAGGCCGGCCTGCGGGTCGACGTTGCCGAGGGAGGAGGCCCGGTGCGGAACCTCCAGGAGCGGGGAGCCCGGGTCGGTCGCCGGGGTGAGGACGTCCGCGGAGGCGGTCGTCGCCCCGGCGGCCATCGCCGCACCCACGGTCGCCAGGGCGACCAGGGCACGAAGGCCGGTCGAGGTCTGAGGGAAGTCGTGTCGCGCCATCGCCGGTGCCACCTTCTGCTGCGTTGAAGCTGCGTACTGCCGCGTACTGCTCTGCATCTGCTGCTCTGCGTACTGCTGCGAGTTGCTGCTGTTCCTGTCGCGGGACGCATACGGATCGTCACCGCGTCGACGCGAAGCGTAGTTGAGGTGTGATGCGCACTCCAAAGCCGACCCGCGGGGTCGGCAGCGGGGCCACCATGCGTCAAACTGGTGTTCCGTGAGCCTTCATCTCCCCTCCCCCGCCCGTGTCGTGCTGCTGTGCGGCCCCTCGGGCTCGGGCAAGTCCCTCGTCGCCGCCCGTTCCGGGCTGCCGGTTCTGCGCCTGGACGACTTCTACAAGGAGGCCGACGACCCGACGCTGCCGCTGGTGGAGGGGAGCTCCGACATCGACTGGGACCATCCGCAGTCGTGGGACGCCGAGGTCGCCGTCGCCGCGATCGCCGAGTTGTGCGCCACGGGTTCGACCCGGGTGCCGGTGTACGACATCGCGCTGAGCGCCCGCACGGGCGCGGAGACGCTGAGCATCGGCCGTACCCCGCTGTTCATCGCGGAGGGCATCTTCGCCGCGGAGATCGTCGAGCGGTGCCGGGAGTTGGGCCTCCTGGCGGACGCGCTGTGTCTGAGCCGGGGCGCGGTCACCACGTTCCGGCGGCGGTTCGTGCGCGATCTGAAGGAGGGCCGCAAGTCGGTGCCGTTCCTGCTGCGGCGCGGCTGGCGGCTGATGCGCGCCGAACGCTCGATCATCGCCCGGCAGACGACCCTGGGCGCCCACCGCTGCGACCTCGACGAGGCCCTCGGCCGGCTCGCGGCGGCCGCGGCGGGACGACAGGTACGGGCCAGGCCGGCGGCGGCCCAGCCGTCGCCGTAGCGGCGCGGGAACAGGAAGAGCGGGACTGGATGGACCCCCCCGGCCCCCCAGTCCCGCTCCTGTTTCCCCCGTGGATCCCCCGTGATCCCCTGTTTCCCCCGTGTCTCCACGTCCCCCGTGGAGTCCCCCCGTCGGTCCCCCCGGACCGTGCCACCCCCGTGGCTCCCCCGTGGGTTCCCCCGTGGTCCTTCAGGCGACAAGCTCCCCGAAGGCGTCCTCCTGGTCACGGCCGAAGCTGAGGACCTCGTCCTCGCGCAGCCGGCGCAGCGAGCGCCAGATGCTGGACTTCACCGTGCCGACACTGATGTCGAGGATCTCCGCGATCTCCGGGTCCGTGCGGCCCTCGTAGTAGCGCAGGACCAGCATGGTGCGCTGGAGTTCCGGCAGCCGGGCGAGCGCCTGCCACAGGACCGCGCGCAGCTCGGTGCCGCGCATCGCGTCCGTGTCGCCGGGCGTCTCCGGCAGCTCCTCGGTCGGGTACTCGTTCAGCTTGCGGCGGCGCCACGCGCTGATGTGCAGGTTCGTCATGGTGCGGCGGAGGTAGCCCCCGACCGCGGCCTTGTCGCTGATCCGGTCCCACGCCCGGTACGTCGAGAACAGCGCGCTCTGCAGCAGGTCCTCGGCCTCGAAGCGGTCGCCGGTGAGGTGGTAGGCGGTGGCGTACAGGGAGGCGCGGCGCTCCTGGACGTAGGCGGTGAACTCCGCTTCCGTCAGGGACGTCCGCTCCCCCGGGTCCTCCCCGTACGCGCTTCCCCCGTGTGTTTCCCCCGTGAAACCGTCAACCACCGTCATGATCGCGGTGTGCTGACGCCCGGTGCCGCGAGCGCACCCCCGCCCGCTCACGGCACCGGACTTCTCGTGACTCCGGTGCACGTCGTGCAGACGCGTGACCACTGCGCTGGTGCTGGTGCTGTGCAGCGTGTTCATCTCGCGCCCCCCGTCGTGGACTTTCCGGTGTTCGTTCCTGGTGCGGGCGGTGGTGGCCTGCCCGATGCCGAAAAGCTTGCCGCGGCACTTTCATCGCCGTGTCCGCCGACTGTCACAGACGTGTCACAGGGGTACGGGGCCGTCCCGACGAAGATCGTGCACAGCTCCCGATGCCGCCCCCGCTGCTTCTGCACAACCCACAGGTGAACAACGCCGCCTCCATGGGCCAGAATGAGCCCGTGCCTTCCCTGTTGCTGATCGAGGACGACGACGCCATCCGCACGGCCCTGGAGCTCTCACTGACGCGCCAGGGACACCGGGTGGCGACCGCTGCCAGCGGTGAGGACGGTCTGAAGCTGCTGCGCGAGCAGCGGCCGGATCTGATCGTGCTGGATGTGATGCTGCCCGGCATCGACGGTTTCGAGGTGTGCCGGCGCATCCGGCGCACCGACCAGCTGCCGATCATCCTGCTGACCGCGCGCAACGACGACATCGACGTCGTCGTCGGCCTGGAGTCCGGCGCGGACGACTATGTCGTCAAGCCGGTCCAGGGGCGTGTCCTCGACGCGCGGATCCGGGCCGTGCTGCGGCGCGGTGAGCGGGAGTCGACGGACTCGGCGACCTTCGGCAGCCTCGTCATCGACCGCTCGGCGATGACGGTGACGAAGAACGGCGAGGATCTGCAGCTGACGCCGACCGAGCTGCGGCTGCTGCTGGAGCTGAGCCGGCGGCCCGGTCAGGCGCTGTCGCGGCAGCAGCTGCTGCGGCTGGTGTGGGAGCACGACTACCTGGGTGACTCCCGGCTGGTGGACGCGTGCGTCCAGCGGCTGCGCGCCAAGGTGGAGGACGTGCCCTCGTCCCCGACGTTGATCCGTACCGTGCGTGGTGTCGGCTACCGCCTGGATCCGCCTCAGTGAGCAAGCAGCACGAGGGGGACCGCGGCGAGGTCGCGGATCGCAAGGGAGTTTTCTCGCGGCTGCGCCTGACCAGCCTGCGGCTGCGGCTGGTCGTGGTGTTCGCGCTGGTCGCGCTGACCGCTGCCGTGTCGGCGTCGGGCATCGCGTACTGGCTGAACCGGGAAGCGGTGCTCACCCGCGCCCAGGACGCGGTGCTGCGCGACTTCCAGCAGGAGATGCAGAACCGGGCGGGCGCGCTGCCGGAGCACCCCAGCCAGGACGAACTGCAGCACACCGCCGGACAGATGGCGAACAGCAGCCAGCGCTTCAGCGTGCTGCTGGTGGCCACGGACGCGAGCGGCAAGAGGGTGTACGGCAGCTCCGGCGGCCTGAACGGCTTCTCCCTGGAGGAGGTGCCGACGTCGCTGCGGACGGCGGTGGACCGGCAGCAGAAGCTCACCGGCGCCAACAAGTCCCCGTACCACCTGTACTGGCAGCGGATCGTCGAGGACGGCACGCCGTATCTCGTCGCCGGGACGCGGGTCATCGGCGGTGGCCCGACCGGGTACATGCTCAAGTCGCTGGAGCCGGAGGCGAAGGACCTCAACTCGCTGGCCTGGTCGCTGGGGATCGCCACCGGCCTGGCGCTGATCGGCGCGGCGCTGCTCGCACAGGCCGCGGCGACGACCGTGCTGAAGCCGGTGCAGCGGCTCGGGGTGGCCGCGCGGCGGCTGGGCGAGGGCAAGCTGGACACCCGGCTGCGGGTGTCCGGCACGGACGAACTAGCCGATCTGTCCCGGACGTTCAACAAGGCCGCGGAGGCGCTGGAGAAGCGGGTCGCGGACATGGCGGCGCGGGACGAGGCGTCGCGGCGGTTCGTGGCGGACATGAGCCATGAGCTGCGTACGCCGCTGACCGCGATCACCGCCGTCACCGAGGTGCTGGAGGAGGAGCTGGAGGCCGAGACCGGCGGTATCGACCCGATGGTCGAACCCGCGGTGCGGCTGGTGGTCAGCGAGACGCGGCGCCTGAACAACCTGGTCGAGAACCTCATGGAGGTCACCCGCTTCGACGCCGGTACGGCCCGGCTGGTGCTGGACGACGTCGACGTCGCCGACCAGATCACCGCGTGCATCGACGCGCGGGCCTGGCTGGACGCCGTCGACCTGGACGCCGAGCGCGGCATCCACGCCCGGCTCGATCCGCGCCGCCTCGACGTGATCCTGGCGAACCTGATCGGCAACGCGCTCAAGCACGGCGGCTCGCCGGTCAGGGTGTCGGTGCGGGAGACGGAGAGCGAGGTCGTCATCCAGGTGCGCGACCACGGGCCCGGCATCCCCGAGGACGTCCTGCCGCACGTCTTCGACCGCTTCTACAAGGCCAGCGCCTCGCGGCCGCGGTCGGAGGGCAGCGGGCTCGGTCTGTCCATCGCACAGGAGAACGCCCACATCCACGGCGGCGAGATCACCGCGGCCAACTCGGAGGAGGGCGGCGCGGTGTTCACCCTGCGGCTGCCGCGGGACGCGTCGGAGCTGGCCCGCCAGGAGGAGCAGAGCCGGGAGCAGGCCGGCCGGGAGACGAAGGGCCGCGAGCAGGAGGGGGACGTCTGATGAGGAGGGCTCGACGTCTGCTGGCCGTACCGCTGCTCGCCGTGCTGGCGGCCGGGTGCGGCATCAGGGCGACCCAGGTGCCGACGGACTTCGGGGCGGCGCCCTCCCGGGTGCGCTGCTCGCTGTCCGAGCCGGAGCTGTCCACGCAGACCTCGCGCGGGCTGCCGGTGCAGGTGTTCCTGCTGTGCGGTGCGTCGCTGGTGGCCGTGGACCGGGTGGTGCGCGTGCCGGACGGCGCGGCGGACTCCAGGCGGCGGGTGCTGGTGGCGCAGGGGCTGCTGGACCAGCTGGCCCAGACGCCGTCGGCGGCGGAGCGGGAGGCCGGGTACTCCACCGACGTGCGCGGCGGCATGACCGTCTCCGGGCCCGGCCCGCACGACCCGGAGGACGCACTGCGGCTGAGCACGTCCCCGGGCGCCCTCACGTCGTACTCGCTGGCGCAGGTCGTGTGCACCTTCTCGGACTCCGCGGCGGCCGAGGGCGACGGTTCCGTCATCCTCGGCGGCCCCCGGGGCGAGCCGCTGCGCCGCTACGCCTGCACAGGCGCGGTCCGTTCCCGTCCCGGCACGAAGGAACCGCCGTCGACGGAGGTCACGGAGACCTGACGCCCGGCGGGCGCCGCCCCGGCCGGGGGCCGGTGTGGCCGACGCCTCATACCGGTGGGTGTGCGGGGTGCGGAACCGATCCTGCCGGGGGGTGCGTCTAGGGGGGCGTGCAGCGTCATGGCTCCATCGGCGGCAGCGCCGCGTCTCGCGTCCGTGTGGCAGGAGGTGTCCTCCTCGTCGCCCACCTCGCGTTCGTCGCCTGGTTCACGCTGCGGCCGCTGGACGTCCCCTGGGTGATGCCGGCGAATCTGCATCCCTTCGCCGGGATCCGCTACGACCTCGCCCGGGGCGGCGAGTTCGCGGTGCGCCGGCTCGGCACGGGACTGGCGCTGCTCGCGCCGCTGGGCGTGCTGCTGCCGCTGGTGCACGGCCGGCTCGACGCGTCCCCGTTCGGTTCCCTGCTGCGCACGACGGTCGCGGGGGCGCTGCTGTCCCTGGGCATCGAACTGCTGCAGACCGGGGTGCCCGGGCAGGTCGCGGACGTGGACGCGCTGCTGCTGAACACGACGGGCGTGGTCGTCGCCCACCTGCTCGTCGTGCCTGTCGGCCGGGCCTGTCTGCGCCGCAGGGCCAGGCGTTCGCCCCTGCCCCAGGAGGAGCCGGCTCAGGGTCGCACCCCGACGATTCCCAGGGTCGGGATCGCCCCGTGGAGCGACGTTGCGCCCCCTTCGTCCCCGTAGCGTTGATGTCGGACGAGGCAGCCACCCGGCGGCCTCACCGCCGACAGCTCGCGAAGGAGCCGACATGACCGCCCTGACCCGCCCCACCCACGGCCGTATGATCGCCGGCGTGTGCGCCGGCCTGGCGCGGCGTTTCGGGACCTCCGCGACCACGATGCGGGTGATCTTCCTGCTGTCGTGTCTGCTGCCGGGCCCGCAGTTCCTGCTCTACATCGCGCTGTGGATCCTGCTGCCGTCCGAGGACAAGGCCCGCACGGCCTGGTGAACGCACGCCGACGGGGCGCACTCCTGGATCAGGGGTGCGCCCCGTCGGCGTCGGCGGGGGGTCAGCCCAGCGGGATCCCGTTCAGCCCGCTCGAGCCCAGGCCCTGCACCGGCAGCCCGCCGAGCAGCCCGGTGAGGGGCTTCGCGGGCCCGTCGGCGAGCACCTTGCCGACGACCGGCTGCGCGGCGGCCAGGCCCGCACCGGCCGCGCTCGGGCCGTGGGCCAGCGCCGCACCGGCGCCCGGCACCGCCTGGGCGACGTTCTCAGCCGGCAGCGTCTGGGTCAGACCGCCCAGCGCCTGGGAGGCGTCGGGGAGGGCGGGGGCGGCGTTCGCGGCGCCGGCGCCCGCAGCGGCGAAGGCGGCACCGAGGGCGGCGACACCGAGGGTCTTGGCAGCAGACTGCTTCATGAAAATGCGTCCTCGAATGGAGACGGGGATTGAGCGGTCCACGACCGTAAACACGCGACGCCTCCGGCCGCAAACATCGAAATGCGGACGGGTTGTGAACACCCGTCCGCATTTCACTGCCGGTCACGCCCTGGCTCAGTCTTCCGGAGCCACAGAACCGCTGGTGGAGGCGGTCTGCTGAAACAGCCATTCGGATTTCAGCTCCGCATATCCGGGCTTGATCACGTCATTGATCATCGCGAGTCGTTCATCGAAAGGAATGAACGCTGATTTCATCGCATTGACGGAGAACCACTGCAGGTCGTCGAGCGTGTAACCGAACGCCTCGACCAGATGCTCGAACTCCCGGCTCATGCTGGTGTGCGACATCAGCCGGTTGTCCGTGTTGACGGTCGCCCGGAAGTGGAGCCGCCGCAGCAGCCCGATCGGGTGCTCGGCGTACGACGTCGCCGCACCGGTCTGGAGGTTGGAGCTGGGGCACAGCTCCAGCGGGATGCGCTTGTCACGGACGTAGGAGGCGAGCCGCCCCAGGGTGACCGTGCCGTCGTCCTCGACCTCGATGTCGTCGATGATCCGCACCCCGTGCCCGAGCCGGTCGGCGCCGCACCACTGCAACGCCTGCCAGATGGACGGCAGTCCGAACGCCTCACCGGCATGGATCGTGAAGTGGTTGTTCTCCCGCTTCAGATACTCGAAGGCGTCCAGGTGCCGGGTGGGCGGGTAACCGGCCTCCGCGCCCGCGATGTCGAAGCCGACGACGCCCAGGTCCCGGTAGCGGTTGGCGAGTTCGGCGATCTCCAGGGCGCGCGCGGCGTGCCGCATGGCGGTCAGCAGGGCGCCGACGCGGATGCGGCGACCGTTCTCCCGGGCGAGCCGCTCCCCTTCCCTGAAGCCTTCGTTGACGGCCTCGACGACCTCCTCCAGCGTCAGCCCGCCCTCCAGATGCTGCTCGGGGGCGTAGCGCACCTCGGCGTAGACGACGCCGTCCTCCGCGAGGTCCTCGGCGCACTCGCGCGCGACCCGCACCAGGGCCTCACGGGTCTGCATCACACCGACGGTGTGCGAGAAGGTCTCCAGGTACCGCTCCAGCGAACCGGAGTCGGCGGCCTCCCGGAACCACAGGCCGAGCTTGCCCGGGTCCGTCTCCGGGAGCTCGGAATAGCCCGTCTCACGGGCGAGTTCGACGACGGTGGCAGGGCGCAGACCGCCGTCGAGATGGTCGTGCAGCAGAACCTTGGGCGCCCGGCGGATCTGGTCCGGCGTCGGAATTCTGCCCTTCTGGATGGTCTGGCTCGTCATTTCCGCACTGTAACGCCTACGCGCGTAGAGGGCGCGATGTACATCGCCGCCGATATGTAACGGTGACCGCGAGGAAGGGTGGCGTACACCGTTGCTTCTGACACTGTTCTGCCATGGCACACGATGTGACGCCGGCTCGTACGGCCCGGCTGGGGCGGGCACTCGGTCCGGAACCGACGGCGGTGAGCGGCGTGGTGCTGCTGCTCCCGGACGGCGAGGAGGTCTCCACCCGCAGACCCTCACCGTTGCTCGCGGCGGCCTCCGTGCGGTCGTTGGGCCGCGCCCTGGCCCGCACGGGCCACGCCGAGGGGCTGGCCGTGCACGTCGTGCACTACCGCTGCCGCGGCTGGAACGGCAGCGACGCCCACCTCGCGGGCGACGCCGCCTGGGCCGCCGACGAGGCGGTACGGCGCTACGGCGACGTCCCCGTGTGCCTCGCCGGCGTCGGCATGGGCGGCCGGGCCGCGCTGCGGGCGGGCGGCCACGAGGCCGTCAACTCCGTGCTCGCGCTGGCTCCTTGGCTGCCGGAGGACGACATGGCGGCGCCTGCCGAACCCGTGAAGCACCTCACGGGGCGCCGGGTGCTGATCGCGCACGGCACGAACGACCAGCGCACGGATCCGGAGCTGTCCTTCCGGCTCGCGGCGCGGGCGAAGAAGTCCAACCGGGAGGTGTGCCGGTTCGAGGTGCACGGGGACGGGCACGGGTTGCGCGCCTACCGGGACGAGGTGCTGGCGCTGGCCTCGGACTTCGTCATGGGGGCGGTGTTCGGGTGGGGGTTCGCGCGACCGGTCCGCGACGCGTTGGAGGCTCCGCCGCCGCTGGGGTTGCGGATGCCGTTGGCTTCGGGGTTCGGGGCGACGTTACGGCGGTAGCGCCACCCCTTCAGGGCAACAGGCTCCCCCTTCTCGAGAGCAGGAACTTCTTGAAGGCGGCCACCGGGGGTGTGTCGGGGTGGCCGTTCAGCCAGGCGACGCCGATTTCCCGTACCGCTCTCGGGGCCGTGACCGTCAGTTCCGCGACTCCCGGGCGGGGGAACGCCGGTGGGGGCAGGAGGGCCACTCCCAGGCCCGCCGCGACCAGGCCGCGCAGCGTTTCCGCCTCCTCGCCCTCGAAGGCGATCCTCGGCTTGAAGCCGGCCTCGCGGCACAGGTCGTCGGTGATGCGGCGCAGGCCGTAGCCGGGCTCCAGCGTGACGAACGCTTCGTCGGCGGCCTCTGCGAGGCGGACACGGCGGCGGGTGGCCAGGCGGTGGTCGAGGGGCACGACGAGGCGCAGCTTCTGTTCGTCGAGTCGGCGGGCGACCAGGTCGGGGGCGTCGGGGACGGGCGAGGTCAGGCAGAGGTCGAGGTCGCCGGCGCGCAGCCGTTCCAGCATGGCCTCGCCGTAGTTCTGGACCAGGCTGAAGCGGACGCCCGGGTGATCGGCGCGGAAGGCGTGGATGAGGCCGGGTACGGTCTCGGCGCCCATGGTGTGCAGAAAGCCGAAGGCGACCTTGCCGGTGGCCGGGTCGGCGTCGGCACGGACCTCGTCGGCGGCGCGGCGGATCTCGCCGAGGGCGCGCTCGGCGGAGGCGAGGAAGGTGCGGCCGGCGGGGGTGAGGGAGACCGTACGGCCGTGGCGGGCGAACAGGTCGACGCCGAGGTCCGCTTCCAGGCGGGCCATCGCGCGCGAGAGGGTCGACTGGGGGACGTTCAGTTCCTGGGCGGCGCGCGTGACGTGCTCGGTGCGGGCGACGGCGGTGAAGTACGCCAAGCGGGGCGCTAGCAACGACGCCATGTCTTCTGTGTCACTGGACGGTGACAGACGCGGCTGTGACCTTTGCTGATGCACCATGGGAACGATTATGGCGTTTCCATGCATTGGACGGATGAGTGGGACCGTCCCTACGGTCGTGGCATGACTCCCGCCAGTACCGGGGCGTCCACCACCGTGGGCGCCGCTGCTCGTGTCCCTGCCCCCGTTCCCTCTCCGGCTTCCGACTCCCGTATGGCCCCGGGCGGCCCCGGCTACCGCCGGATGAGCCTCGCCCTCTTCCTCGCGGGGGTGGCGACGTTCGCCCTGCTGTACTCCACGCAGGCGCTGCTGCCGCTGATCTCCGGTGACTTCGGGGTCGCTGCGAGCGAGGCGAGCTGGACGGTGGCGGCCGCTACGGGCGGTCTGGCGCTTTTCGTGCTGCCGATGAGCGCCCTGTCGGAGCGCTACGGCCGCCGCACGGTCATGACGGCGTCCCTGGCGGTGGCGGTGACCCTGGGACTGCTGGTGCCCTTCGCACCCTCGATCGGGGCGCTGGTGGTGCTGCGGGCGCTGCAGGGCGCGGCGCTGGCCGGGCTGCCTGCGTCGGCGCAGGCGTATCTCGCGGAGGAGGTCACGCCGCGGGCGCTGGTCACCGCGATCGGGCTCTTCGTGGCCGGCAACAGCGTCGGCGGGATGAGCGGCCGGGTGATCACCGGCTGGGTCGCGCAGGAGTGGGGCTGGCGGACCGCGGTCGGCGTGATCGGGGTGATCGCGGTGGGCTGCGCGGTGGCGTTCCGGCTGCTGCTGCCCGCGCCGGAGCACTTCGCGCCGGGGTCGCTCAGGCCCCGGGTGCTGGCCGCCACGGTCCGCGACCACCTGGCGAACCCCCTGCTGCGGCGGCTGTACGCGATCGGCGCGCTGTTCATGACCGTCTTCGGCGGTGTGTACACGGTCATCGGCTACCGGCTGACCGGGGCGCCGTTCTCGCTGCCGCAGGGCATCATCGGCTCGGTCTTCCTGGTGTACCTGGTGGGTACGGTGTCGGCGTCGACGGCGGGCCGGCTGGTCGGGCGGCTGGGCCGGCGGGGTGCGCTGTACCTGGCGGGCGGCACGACGGCGGCGGGTCTGCTGCTGTCCCTGGCCGCCTCCCTGCCGCTGGTGCTGCTGGGCCTGGTACTGATCACGGCGGGCTTCTTCGCGGGGCACGCGGTGGCGTCCTCGGCGGTCAGCAAGACGGCGACGCGGGGGCGGGCGCAGGCGTCGGCGCTGTACCAGTCGGCGTACTACATCGGCTCCAGCGCCGGCAGCACGGTCGGCGCCATGGCGTTCCACTCGGGGGGCTGGGCCGGGACGGTGGGCGTGGGCCTGCTGGCGGTGCTCGGCGTCGTGTCGATCACGCTGCTCGGCACCCGGGCGGCGCGGGTGGCGGCCCGCCGCGAGCCGGTGCCGGCGCACTGACCACTCCCTGCGCCTGACCTGCCTCTTTGTCCACTCCGGAGGCCATTGTCAGTGGGCTGCGGTAGCTTCCGAAGTGTCCGGTTGCGACGACGCGGCGGACAGGGACACGGCCACAGGGGTGGGTGGACGATGAGTGACGGCACGGCGACGGCGGATCTGGACGTCAGACTGGAGAAGCACCGGGTCGAGCTGACCGGGTACTGCTACCGGATGCTCGGCTCGTCCTTCGAGGCCGAGGACGCGGTACAGGACACGATGGTCCGCGCCTGGCGCAGCTACGACAAGTTCGAGGGCCGTTCCAGTCTGCGCTCGTGGCTGTACCGGATCGCGACGAACGTCTGCCTGGACATGCTGACCGCGGGCAACAAGCGGGCCCGGCCGATGGATCTGACGGAGTCGACACCGCTGGCGCAGGCGGCGCTCTCGCCGCGCCCCGAGAACACCTGGCTGGAGCCGATGCCGGACGCGCGGGTGCTGCCGACGGTCGAGGACCCGGCGGAGGCGGCGGTCGCCAAGGAGTCGGTGCGGCTGGCGTTCATGGCGGCCCTGCAGAAGCTGCCGCCCAAGCAGCGCGCGGTGCTGATCCTGCGGGAGGTGCTGGCCTGGCGGGCGAGCGAGGTCGCCGAGCTGCTTCAGACGTCGGTGGCGTCGGTCAACAGCGCCTTGCAGCGGGCCCGCGCGACGCTCGCGGAGCAGCCGGAGCCGGGCGCCGAGGCGGCGGTGTCGGATCCGCTGGACGAGGAGCAGCGCAAGCTCCTGGAGCGCTATGTGCAGGCCTTCGAGGGCTACGACATGGCCGCGCTGACGGCGTTGCTGCACGAGGACGCCATCATGACGATGCCGCCGTTCGACCTGTGGCTGACCGGCCCGGCGGACATCACCGGCTTCATGACCACGCTGGGCGCGTCCTGCGCGAACTCCCGGCTGCTGCCGGTGCAGGTCAACGGCCTGCCCGGGTTCGCGCACTACAAGCCGGAGCCCGAGACGGGCGGCTTCTCCGCCTGGGCGGTGCAGGCGCTGGAGATCTCAGACGGCCGGATCACCGGGTTCCACTGCTTCCTGGACGTGCAGCGCTGGTTCCCGCTGTTCGGCCTGCCCCTCCAGCTCGAAGCGGAGGCCGACGAGGTCCAGCAGGGCGGTTAGCGCGGGGGCCGGGTCGCGCAGGCGTATCCGCCCCCCGGCCCGGCGCGCGGTGAGCTGGAGCCGCGCCAGCAGGTCGACGGCGGTGAGGCCGGGCGGTCCGAGCCCGCCGACGTCGCAGACCACGACGCCGGTCCGGTCGGCCTCCAGCAGCGCCCGCACGTCGTCGCACAGCCCCGTCACCTCGTCCCGGGTGACGGGGCCGGCCAGCGCGAGTACGGGCGGTCTCATGGCGTCCACGTGCGGTAGACCGCGCGGTCGGGCGGAACTCATCGCGACGGGTGCCGGGAGCCGCCGACGAGAATCACATTGACCCGGCTCGGCCGCGCCGACCAGGGTGATCGTCATGCCCTGTGAACCAGCACCGGACCCGGTATCCGCCGTTCCCTCGCTCGCCGGGGAGGTTCTGTGCAGGGGGTGCTGAGCGGGTTCGCGGTCATCGCGGTCGTCATCGGTGTGGGCTATGTGCTCGGGCGGCTCGGCTCGCTCGGGGAGCAGGGCCGTGACGTCCTGACGGCGCTCGCGTTCCATGTGGCGACGCCCGCGCTGCTGTTCACGACGCTCGCCCGGGCCGACCTGTCGGTGATCTTCTCCAGCCGGCTGCTGGTGACGGCGCTGAGCACGGCGGTCGTCGTGGGGATCTTCGTCGCGGTGGGGGCGCTGCGCCGCTGGGGCGTGGGCCGCACGACGATCGGCGCCCTGTGCGCCGGGTACGTCAACTCCGGCAATCTCGGCATCCCGATCGCCGTGTACGTCCTCGGCGACGCCTCGCTCGTCGCGCCCGTGATGCTCTTCCAGCTGATCCTGGTCACCCCGCTCGCCCTGGCGGTGCTGGACCTGTCGGGGCGCGGCGAGAAGGGGCCGCTGTGGCAACGGTCGCTGACGCCGCTGCGCAACCCGGTCGCGGTGGGCTCCCTGGCCGGGGTGCTGGTGTCGGCGGCGGGTGTGCACGTCCCCGGCCCGGTGATGGACCCGATCAAGCTGATCGGCAACATGTCGGTCCCGGCGTCGCTGCTCGCCTTCGGCATCTCCCTGTACGGCAGCGCGGCACCGGGCCGGGGTCAGGACCGTCTTCCGGTGCTGCTGTCGGTGGCCCTGAAGTCGGTGGGCCAGCCGCTGATCGCCTGGTTCCTTGCACGGGCCGTCTTCGGCCTGCACGGCGCGGCCCTGCTGGACGTCGTGGTGACGTCGGCCCTGCCGGCGGCACAGAACCTCTTCACCTATGCCAGCCGCTACCGGGTGGCGGAGTCCCTGGCCCGCGAGTCGATCCTGCTGTCGACGGTGACCTCGGTACCGGTACTGGTGGGGGTGGCGGCGGTGCTGGGGTGACCCCCGGATCAGCTGAGGGGGAAGATCCCGGTGTCGAGGACCAGCTTGACCGGCTCGGGCAGTGACAGCTTCTCGCCGTATTCGACGGAAGCGAGCACACGGTAGGTGCCGTTCTGCGGTTCCCCGTAGAGCGTCGCCGTGGGACGTCCTGACTGCCACGCGTCCAGCAGGAGGTAGAGCGGTACGCCCGCGACAGCGTAGCCATGCGCCTTCTTGATGCGATCGTGATTCGCATTGCTCTTGGACGTGACCTCGACGACGAGTTCGGCTTCGCCGGCATGCACGCGCGTTCCGCGGCGCAGAGCGGCCCTGGGCACGACACACAGATCGGGCACGAAGAGGCCGCCCGTCTCCGGACATTCCAAGCCGAGCGTCTGATAGACGCCCCAGTCGCAGCCGGGAGGGCGTGCGCCGTACAGGAGCTCATGCAGCAGTTCAGCGGTGTCGTTGTGCTCTTCGGACGGCGGAGGCGACACGGTGACGATCCCTTCGATGATCTCCACCTTGCTCCCCTCGGGAGCGTCCGTCTCCTCCCAGATACGGACGATCTCGTCCCAGCCCGTTCCCTCCGGGGACTCGGGCTCGACGCCGAGTGCGCTCATGGCGGTTCTCCTATCGGTGCGTCACCGATACCAGCATGCCGAACGGGACCGGCGCCGGTCCACCGATCCCGTTCACCCGAAGGAGGAAACGCCTGGTCAGGCGATACGTTCCCGCACCACCGGCGACGGCGTGAAGGCCGTACCCGGGGCGGCGATGTCGTAGGAACCCTGCACGGCCTGGAGGGCGTAGTCGAAGCGCTCGGGGGTGTCCGTGTGGAGGGTCAGCAGGGGCTGGCCCTCGGTCACCGTGTCACCGGGCTTGGCGTGCATCTCCACACCGGCGCCCGCCTGCACCGGGTCCTCCTTGCGTGCGCGGCCCGCGCCCAGGCGCCAGGCAGCGACGCCGATGTCGTAGGCGTCGAGGCGGGTCAGGACGCCCGAGGACGGCGCCGTGATCACGTGCTGCTCGCGGGCCACCGGCAGCTGCGCGTCCGGGTCGCCGCCCTGGGCCGCGATCATGCGGCGCCAGACGTCCATCGCGGAGCCGTCGGCGAGGGCCTTCGCCGGGTCGGCGTCCCTCACACCGGCCGCGTCGAGCATCTCGCGGGCCAGGGCGATCGTCAGCTCGACGACGTCCGCGGGGCCGCCGCCGGCCAGGACCTCCACGGACTCCCGGACCTCCAGGGCGTTGCCCGCGGTCAGGCCGAGCGGGGTGGACATGTCGGTCAGCAGGGCGACCGTCTTCACGCCGTGGTCGGTGCCCAGGCCGACCATGGTGGTGGCCAGTTCGCGGGCGTCCTCGATCGTCTTCATGAAGGCGCCCGAGCCGACCTTCACGTCCAGGACCAGGCTGCCCGTGCCCTCGGCGATCTTCTTCGACATGATCGACGACGCGATCAGCGGGATCGCCTCGACCGTGCCGGTGACGTCCCGCAGGGCGTACAGCTTCTTGTCGGCCGGGGCCAGTCCGTCGCCGGCCGCGCAGATCACCGCGCCGACCTCGTCGAGGACACGCAGCATCTCCTCGTTGGACAGCAGGGCGCGCCAGCCGGGGATCGACTCCAGCTTGTCCAGGGTGCCGCCGGTGTGGCCGAGGCCGCGGCCGGACAGCTGCGGGACGGCGGCACCGCACGCCGCGACCAGCGGGGCCAGGGGCAGCGTGATCTTGTCGCCGACGCCGCCCGTGGAGTGCTTGTCGGCGGTCGGGCGGGTGAGCGAGGAGAAGTCCATGCGCTCGCCGGAGGCGATCATCGCCGCCGTCCACCGGGCGATCTCGCGGCGGTCCATGCCGTTGAGCAGGATGGCCATCGCGAGCGCGGACATCTGCTCGTCGGCGACCTCGCCGCGCGTGTAGGCGTCGATGACCCAGTCGATCTGTTCGTCGCTGAGTTCACCGCGGTCGCGCTTGGTGCGGATGACGGAGATGGCGTCCATGGCCATGGCGTTCCTTCCGAGACGTTCAAGAAATACGCGGCCCCTCCGATCCGACTCGGAGGGGCCGCGCGGGAGTTACCGGGAGAGGTGGTCCGGGCCGAAGGCCTGGGGCAGCATCCGGGACAGCGGCAGGATGCCCTCCGGGGTCTCCAGCAGCAGGTCCGGGCCGCCGAACTCGAACAGCAGCTGCCGGCAGCGGCCGCACGGCACGAGGATGTCGCCCCGGCCGTCCACGCACGTGAAGTGCGTCAGGCGGCCGCCGCCGGTGCGGGCCAGCTCCGAGACCAGCCCGCACTCGGCGCACAGGCCGAGGCCGTAGGAGGCGTTCTCCACGTTGCAGCCGGAGACCGTGCGGCCGTCGTCGACGAGGGCCGCGACCCCGACCGGGTAGCCGGAGTAGGGGGCGTACGCGCGGGTCATGGCCTCGCGGGCCACCGCGCGCAGCGCCTCCCAGTCGGCGCCGGACGCGTCGGGCGGGGTCACTTGCCCTGCCCCTTGCGGTACGGCAGCCCGTCCGCCTTCGGCATGCGCAGCCGCTGGGCGGACAGGGACAGGACGAGGAGGGTGACGATGTACGGCGTGGCCGTCACGAGCTGGCGGGGGACCTCGTCGGTGCTGGAGTACCAGATGAACATCAGCACCGAGATGGCCAGCGTGATGACACCGCTCACCAGGCGCTTGCGCCACAGCAGGTACGCCGCGCCGAACACCAGCAGGATCGCCAGCAGCAGGATCAACGCGTGCACGTTGGTGGTGCCGCCGCGCAGGTTGAGGCTGTCGGTGTAGCCGAACAGGCCGGCGCCGAGGGCGAGGCCGCCGGGCATCCAGTTGCCGAAGATCATCGCCGCGAGGCCGATGAAGCCGCGGCCAGCGGTCTGGCCGTCGAGGTAGACGTTGGAGGCGACGATCGACAGGAAGGCACCGCCGAGACCTGCGAGACCACCCGAGATGATCACCGCGATGTACTTGTACTTGTAGACGTTGACGCCGAGGGACTCCGCCGCCACCGGGTTCTCACCGCAGGAGCGCAGACGCAGACCGAAGGCGCTGCGCCACAGCACCCACCAGGTCACCGGTACCAGGGCCACCGCGATCACCGTCAGCGGGGAGAGATTGGTGACCAGGCCGCCGAGCAGGCCGGCGATGTCGGAGATCAGGAACCAGTGCTTCTCGTTCAGTGTCTGAAGCCCGTCCGACAGCCCGGGGATGCTGAACGTGCCCAGCGAGTCGATCGGCGGTGACTGCTTGGACGAGCCCTGCGGGGCGTCCTCGAAGGTGAACTTCGACAGGTAGCGCGTGACACCGAGGGCGAGGATGTTCAGGGCCACACCGGAGACGATGTGGTTGACGTTGAAGGTGACGGTGGCGATGGCGTGCAGGAGCGCGCCCAGCGCGCCGCCGAGGATGCCGAAGACGACACCGGTCCACGGGCCCCACTGGTAACCGGCCCAGGCGCCGAACCAGGTGCCGAGGATCATCATGCCCTCGAGGCCGATGTTGACGACGCCCGCGCGCTCGGCCCACAGGCCGCCGAGGCCGGCCAGGCCGATCGGCACGGCCAAGCGCAGCGCGGTGGACATCTGGCCGGTGGAGGTGATGCCGTCCGCGCCGGAGATCAGGCGGACGACCGAGGTCAGGACGAGCACGCCCGCGATGAGCAGCAGGAGCACCGGGAGCGAGAGACGGCGGCTGCCCCTGCCGGGCTGCTTCGCTTGGGGCTTGGCGACGGTCGCGGTGGACATCAGGCCGCCACCTCCTTCGTGTTGTGGGCGGCCTGAGCGGCGAGCTCGGCTCCGACCCTCTTCTGCTGGCGGCGCAGACCCCACTGGCGGACGGCCTCGTAGGAGATGACGACCGTGAAGACGATGACGCCCTGCATGATCGTGGCGATCTCCTTCTCGTACGCCGTCGGGACGGCGTAGTCGAGCGCCGGGGACGCCTTGTCGAGGAAGGCCCACAGGAGGGCGGCCAGCGCGATGCCGCCGGGGTTGTTGCGCCCGAGGAGCGCGATGGCGATGGCGTTGAAGCCGACACCGGCCGGGAAGGTCAGGCCGTAGGTGTGGGCGTCACCGAGGAGCAGCGGCAGGCCGGAGAGGCCGGCGACCGCGCCGGAGATCAGCATCGCGGTGAGCGTCATGCGCTTGGCGTTGACGCCGGAGGCCGCGGCGGCGGTCTCGGAGGCGCCGGTGGCGCGCAGGTCGAAGCCGAAGCGGGTGCGGTTGAGGACGATCCAGTAGGCGATGCCGAGCAGCACGGCGAGGAAGACCAGGCCGTAGATCTCGCCGACGTCCGGGCCCAGGTCGATGCCGGGCACCCAGCCGGACTTCTCCATGATGCCGGTGGTGTTGTTGTCGCCGACCAGCACACCGAAGTTCTCGGTGAGGGTGAGGTAGCCGATCAGGGCGGTGGCGATCGAGTTCAGCATGATCGTGGCGACGACCTCGCTGACCCCGCGGGTCACCTTCAGCACGCCCGCGATGCCGGCCCACATGGCGCCGGTGAGGGCGCCGACGATGAGCAGCAGCGGGACCTGCAGGGCGGCCGGAAGCGCCACGTGTGCGCCGACCAGCGCCGTCATCAGGGCGCCGAGCCGGTACTGGCCGTCCACACCGATGTTGAACAGGTTCATGCGGAAGCCGAGGGCGACCGCCAGGGCGGCGATGTAGTACAGCGACGCCTGGTTGATGATCAGCACCTGGACGTCGGAGTAGCCGATCTGCTCCAGCATCAGCCGGTAGGGCTCGATCGGGTTCCTGCCGGACGCGACCAGCACGATCGAGGTGAGCAGGATCGCCGCGACGAGCGCGATGACCGGTCCGGCCACCGCGACGAGCACGCGGTCCTTGTCGAACTTCTTCATCGGGCCTCGTCCTCCGGGGCGGCTCCCTCGCCGCCGTTCGCTTCGTGCTGCAGGTGGCCGGTGGCGGCACCGGTCATCGCCGAGCCCAGTTCCTCCGGCGTGACGGTGGCCGGGTCGGCGTCGGCGACCAGCCTGCCGTCGTAGATGACGCGCAGCGTGTCCGACAGGCCGATCAGCTCGTCCAGGTCGGCGGAGATCAGCAGCACGGCCAGGCCCTCGCGGCGGGCGTCGCGGATGCGGTCCCAGATCTGCGCCTGCGCGCCGACGTCCACACCGCGGGTGGGGTGGGCGGCGATCAGGAACTTCGGGTCGTGGCTCATCTCGCGGCCGACGATCAGCTTCTGCTGGTTGCCGCCGGACAGGGAGGCCGCGGTGACGTCGATGCCGGGGGTGCGGACGTCGTACTCCTCGACGATCCGGCGGGTGTCGTCCTGGGCGCCCTTGGGGTTCAGCCAGAAGCCCTTGGCGTTGGGCTTCTCGGTGACGTGGCCGAGGATGCGGTTCTCCCACAGCGGGGACTCCAGCAGCAGGCCCTGGCGGTGGCGGTCCTCGGGGATGTAGCCGACGCCGGACTCACGGCGCTTGCGCGTGGCCCAGCCGGTGATGTCCTCGCCGAGGAAGCGGATCGTGCCCGCGTCGGCGTTCTTGGTGCCGATGAGCGCGTCGATCAGCTCGGTCTGGCCGTTGCCCTCGACACCGGCGATGCCCATGATCTCGCCGGCGTGGATGGTGAAGGTGACGTCGTCGAGGACCCTCTTGGCTCCGACGTCGGTGACGTCGGTGAGGGCGGCGCCGACGGACGTGGGCTCCGCGTCCGCGCCGAGGGAGGCACCGGCCGCGTACACGGTGAGGCCCTCCACCTCGATGACGGGCTGATCGGTGACCGTCGACTCGGCGGTCTCCGGGGTGGGAAGCTCGCTGCCCACCATCAGCTCGGCGAGCTGGCGGGGGGTCGTCTCGGAGGGGACAGCCGTGCCGACCGTCGTCCCACGGCGGATGACGGTGATGTCATCGGCGACGGACAGCACCTCGCCCAGCTTGTGGGAGATGAAGATGACGGACAGGCCCTCGGACTTCAGCTCGCGCAGGTTGGCGAAGAGGGCGTCGACCTCCTGCGGGACGAGCACGGCGGTCGGCTCGTCGAGAATGAGGGTCTTGGCGCCGCGGTAGAGGACCTTGAGGATCTCCACCCGCTGGCGGTCGGCGACGCCGAGGTCCTCGACCAGGGCGTCCGGGCGCACACCCAGCCCGTACCGGTCGGAGATCTCCTTGATCTTCTTGCGGGCGGTGCCGCCGATGCCGTACAGCTTCTCGCTGCCCAGCACGACGTTCTCCAGCACGGTGAGGTTGTCGGCCAGCATGAAGTGCTGGTGGACCATGCCGATACCGCGGGCGATGGCGTCGGCCGGGCTGGAGAAGCTCACCTGTTCGCCGTCGACGGTGATGGTGCCCTCGTCCGGCTTCTGCATGCCGTAGAGGATCTTCATCAGGGTCGACTTGCCGGCGCCGTTCTCGCCGACGAGCGCGTGGACGGTGCCCTTGCGGACCGTCAGGTGGATGTCGTGGTTCGCCACGACACCCGGGAAGCGTTTCGTGATGCCCGCGAGCTCCACCGCGATCGTCGACTGAGCGGTGTGCGGAGGGCTGCTGGTCGCGTCGATGGCGCACTCTCCTCGGGAAAGGGGCCGCTCTACGCGCGTAGCGCCCCTGCTTTAAATAGAGCCCGGACCGGACCGGGTCTTTTCAAGTACCCGATCGGTTCCGAGCATTCTGCCGCGCGAACGGGGCACGGTGAGCCATCCTCTCCGCACCCCGTTCCGTGGCCGTAACGCTGCCATTACAGCGATCCGTCGGCCAAGGCCTCCGACCGGACGGTCAGGAGGTCTTCACCTGGATCGTGCCGTTCTTGATGCCTTCCTCGGCCTTCTTGATGGCGTCCTGGACGGCCTTGTCGTTCGCGAACTTCGGGTTGGAGTTCGACAGGCTCACGCCACCGTTCTCCAGGCTGCCGCGGATCTCACCGGACTCCGGCTTGCCGTCGTGCACGGACTTGGCCAGGCCGTACACCGCACCCTCGACGTTCTTCATGGCCGAGGTGTAGATGGAGTCCTTGTACTTGGCCAGCGCGTCCTGCTTGTACTGGTCCGAGTCGACGCCGATCGCCCACACGTGGTGCGCGTTGGCGGCCTTGATCACGCCCTGGCCGGACAGACCGGCGGCGGCGTAGACGACGTCCGCGCCCGCGTCGATCTGGCCCTCGGCGGCGTTCTCACCCTTGTCGGGGCTGGAGAAGCCGCCCTCCTGCGCGGTCTCGGTCAGGTACTGCGACTTGACCGTGACGCCCTTCTTGGTGTCGGCGACGCCCTGCTTGAAGCCGGCCTCGAACTTGTGGATCAGCGGGACGTTCACGCCGCCGATGAAGCCCACCGTGTTGCTCTTGGTGGCCTTGGCCGCCGCGACACCGGCGAGGTACGACGCCTGCTCCTCGTGGAAGACGAGGTCGGCGACGTTGGACGCCTTGATGGTGTTGTCGTCGACGATGCCGAAGGTGGTCTTCGGGAACTTGGTGGCGGCTTCCTTCACGGCCGGCGCGTAGGCGAAACCGACGCCGATGACAGGGTTGTAGCCCTGCTTGGCGAGGGTCTCCAGGCGCTGCACCTTGTCCGCGTCGGACTCGCCGTCCTGCGGCTCGACGGCCGTGGACTTGTAGCCGAACTCCTTGTCGGCCTTCTCCATACCGGCGGTGGCGGCGTCGTTGAACGACTGGTCGCCCTTACCACCGACGTCGTAGGCCAGAGCGAGGCCCAGATCCTTGTTGCCGCCGGAGGACGAGCTCGAGGACGAGCTTCCACAGGCGGAAACGGTGACGGCGAGAGCTGCGGTCGCAACACCCGCGACCGCGATACGGGACACCCGGCGCATGGAACGAGACTCCTTTGTGCAAGCGCCCATACCAGGCGCTGGTTCCGCCGCAGCGTAACGCGCGTAGACCAGACGGAAAAACCCTTCTGTCCGGTCCGTTACCGAGCTGTGGCCACAGTTGCCCTCCAGACTACGGACAGCGAAACGCCCCTCGCAGGAAGCAAGGGGCGTATCCGCAGGAAGGAACCCTAAGGGCCTACTTCGTGTTCACGGTGACCTTCCCGTTGACGATGTCCTGCTTGGCCTTGTCGACGGCCCCGACGACGTCCTTCATGGCCTGGTACTTCGGGTTGGAGTCGGCGAACCCGACGCCGTTGTTGGCGAGCGACCCGCGCACCGTGCCGCTGAGCGGCTTCCCCTGGTACACCGACTTCGCCAGGTCGTAGACGGCACCGCCGACGTTCTTCAGGGCGGACCCGAGGATCCAGTCCTTGTACTGGGCGAGCGCGCTCTGCTTGTACTGGTCGGAATCGACGCCGATCGCCCACACCTTGTGGGCCGCGGCAGCCTTGATCACGCCCTGCCCCGACAGTCCGGCAGCGTGGTACACGACGTCGGCACCGGCGTCGATCTGCCCGTTCGCCGCCGCCTCACCCTTGTCCGGGCTGGAGAACCCGCCCTCCTGGGCGGTCTGCGTCAGATACTGCGACTCGATCTTGATGCCGGGATTCACGGACTTGGCGCCTTGCGTGAACCCGGCCTCGAACTTGTGGATCAGCGGAATGTCCACACCGCCGATGAAGCCGATGTGCTTCTTCTTGGTGGCCTTGGCGGCGGCGACCCCCGCGAGGTAGGAGGCCTGCTCCTCGTGGAAGACCAGATCGGCGACGTTCTTGGCCTGGACGGTGTCGTCGTCGATGATCCCGAAGGTGACCTTCGGGTACTTGGCGGCGACCTCCTTGACCGCCGGCGCGTAGACGAAGCCGACGCCGATGATCGGGTTGTACCCGGCCTTGGCGAGCTGCTCGAGGCGCTGCGCCTTGTCGGCGTTCGACTCGTTGTCGCTCGGCTCGACGTCACGGCCGCCGATCTTGAACTCCTGCTCGGCCTTCTGGAAGCCGGAGAAGGCGGCGTCGTTGAACGACTGGTCGCCTTTGCCGCCGATGTCGTACGCGAGGCCGATGCCCTTGCCGGAGTACTTCCCGGAGGCCTCCGCGCTGCTGGAGGAAGAACTGGACTCGCCGCATCCGGCGGCCGCGAGGGCGATGACCGTGGCGGCCACCGCGGCTTGGGAGAACCTGGTCCTCCGAGATTTCAGACGCACGTCGAGCACCCCTTCATCCCCACGGCACCGGTTCACGGGACCGTATCCCCAAGGCGATTTCGGCGCACAGTAACGCGCGTAGAGGGGCGGGGGAACGGGGTTGCCTCCGGCGTTACCGTTTCGTGCCGCCCACTTTGTCCCATATGTCCACAGCACCGGTACTCACTTGCACGGACCGGCACCCGCGTACGGCGGGAAGGGGCCGGGGCCGGGGGTGTCCGCCCGCAGCGTCCGGCACCGGGCAACGGCGCCGCCGTCGGAAACGGCCGGCCGGACCGAGGACGGACACCCCCCGCCCCGGCCCCGACCCACAACAGACCGCAGGCGCGACAGCAACCGGCCACCGGACAGCAACGGGCCGCCGCAGGCACAAAAAGGGGCGCGGGGAACGGCGCGACCAGCCACAACGCACCCGCAGAAGACAACGCACCCGGCGCCGCAGGCACACGCACCCGCACAAGCGCCGCAGGCAACGGCGACCAGCCACACCGCACCCGCAGACGACACACGCCCCCTACACGCTCACCCCGCCCGGCCCACGGCATCGAGCAGCGCCGCCGCCGTGAACAGCTCCACCCCCACCGTGATCGCCGACTCGTCGACGTCGAAGTCGCCCTGGTGCAGGTCCCGCACCGTGCGCTCGCCGGGCGGGCGGACGCCGAGCCGCGCCATGGCGCCGGGCACGTGCTCCAGGTACCAGGAGAAGTCCTCGCCGCCCAGCGACTGCTCCGTCGACTCCACCGACTCCACGCCGCGCCGAGCCGTCATCGCCTCGCGCAGAAGTTCCGTGACCGCGGGGTCGTTGATCACCGGCGGCACACCCCGCACGTAATTGATCTCCGACTTCGCGCCGTGCAGGTTCGCCACCTCGTCGATCGCCGCGACCACCATGTCCGGCGCCAGCCGCCACGCCTCGATGTCCAGGCACCGCACGGTCCCGGCCAGCTCCGCGTGCTGCGGGATGACGTTCGGCGCGTGTCCGGACTCGATCCGACCCCAGGTCACGGCGAGCCCGCTGCGCGTGTCGACGCGCCGCCCGACGAGCGCGGGCACGTCCGTGACCACCCGGGCCGCGGCGGTGACGAGGTCCGTGGTCAGATGCGGACGCGCGGTGTGGCCGCCGGGACCGTCGAGCGAGATCTCCAGCCGGTCGCAGGCGGAGGTGATCGGGCCGGCCCGCAGCCCGACCCGGCCCGCGTCGACGCGGGGGTCGCAGTGCACGGCGAGGATGCGGCCGACCCCGTTCAGCGCGCCGCAGGCGATCGCGTCGGCGGCGCCGCCGGGCAGCACCTCCTCGGCGGGCTGGAAGATCAGCCGCACCGGACGCGGCAGCCGCCCCTGCCGGTGCAGCTCGGCGAGGATGAGCCCGGTGCCGAGCACCACCGTGGTGTGCACGTCGTGGCCGCAGGCGTGGGCGCGGTCGGGCACGGTCGACCGGTACGGGCAGTCGGCCTTCATGTCCGGGATGGGCAGCGCGTCGATGTCGGCGCGCAGGGCGAGCATGCCGGGACCCTGGTACGTGCCGTCCGCGGGTACGCCGATGTCGCAGGTCAGACCGGTCCCGCTGGGGAGGACCCGCGGGTGGAGGCCGGCCGTCTCCAGACGGGCCTTGATCGCCGCGGTGGTGCGGAACTCCTGGTTGCCGAGCTCGGGGTGCATGTGCAGGTCGCGGCGGAAGGCGACGAGCTCGGCGCGCAGCTGCTCGGGGAGCGTGCCGGGGAGCACGGCGGCGGCCCCGGACGGATCGGCCTCGGACTGTAGCGACATCAGTTGCTTCACCCTCTGAAGGGTAGGGCGCCGGGGCGGCCAACTGACCCGCGATCAACAAAAGTTCAGCCCGTTAGGGGAAGAAAATCTGGCCGCTCGACGCATAGTGGTCGTCGTGGACGGGTAAACTCGCCCGACTCGAGACCGGGTCGATCTTGGGTCGAGCGTCCGTCCTCTGCTCTTTTCACCTCTTTTCCACGGATACCACGCCGCGCGCAGACCACGCGGCCGGTGTTCGCCTATCGGGACGGGACCGGGTTCCCCGGATCACGCCGCCGGAGCCCGTGAGAGGTCGTAGGGTCCCGGCGTGACCGACCCCACCGCCGCGTTCCCGCCCGGCACGACCCGTCCCGCGTTCCCGGCGGACACCCGTCCCGCGTTCCTGACCGACACCCGCGCCGCCTACGACGCCATCGCGCCGGCCTACGCCGAGGCGTTCCCCGACATCCTCGCCGACCGCCCGCTGGAGCGCGCCCTGCTCGCTGCGTTCGCCGAGCAGGTCACGGCGCACGGGCCGCAGCCCGTCGCGGACGTCGGCAGCGGCCCGGGGCATGTCACGGCCCGGCTGCACGCGCTCGGTGTGCCGGTGTTCGGGGTCGACATCTCGCCCCGGATGGTGGCGCTCGCCCGTGAGACGCATCCGGGCCTGCGCTTCCACGTGGGGTCGATGACGGCGCTGGACCTGCCGGACGCCACGCTCGGCGGACTGCTGGCGCTCTACTCGGTCATCCACGTGCCGGACGAGCGGCTGCCGGAGGTGTTCGCCGAGTTCCGCCGGGTGCTGGTGCCGGGCGGGCAGCTGCTGCTGTCGTTCCAGACGTCGGACCCGGCGGCGGGCGGGACCGAGCACCTGCACCTGTCCGAGCGGTTCGGGCGGGAAATCGCGCTCGACTACTACTGGCGCACCCCGGAGGCGGTGGCCGCCGTTCTGACGGAGGCGGGCCTGTCGCTCCGGGCCCGGATCGTGCGCGAACCGCTGGACGAGGAGAAGCGCCCCCGGGCCTTCGTACTGGCGAGCAGGCCGAGCTGAACCCTGCGCACCCGCCCCGCCGCACGACCCGGCGGGCCCGTCCGGCGGATCACGCCGGCGTCACGGGCCCCGGCACGCCATCTGCACTGGTCGGATGGAGCGCCGCGGCCGACCCGCCCCCGCCGTACAACCCGGGCGGCCCGAGCAACCCGCGCAACCCGAGCCCAGCAACCCGCTGAGCGATGGTCATCTACGTCAGTCTCCGCAACCCCGACCCGCTACGCGATGCTCATCTGCGTCAGTCTCCGCACTCCCCGGGCCGTCCCCGTCACCCCCGACAGGAAACCCTGGGCGCGCGGTGAGGCCGTGCGGGTGAGCCAGTCGGGGTCGATGTCGCACACCGCGACCTGGACGTCGGTGCCGGCCAGGGCCAGCGGCAGGGTGTGCACGACCGTCGAGGGGAAGCTCAGGATCGTCCGGCCTACCGGCCCCCGGCGGGCGATCAGCTCCAGCGGCAGCTCGGGCCGGACGATCTCGAGACCGGTCTCCACGGCCAGCCGGTGCAGTTTCTCCGTGCTCTCGCGCCGGTGAGCGAAGTAACGCGTGGCGCCGTGCGTCTTGGCCAGGGTGCGCACGGCGTCGACGTACCGCTCGCCGTCCACCACACCGGTCTCCACCAGTGACGTGCCCACCATGTCGGCGCTCTTGGTGATGCGGGGCGGGCCGAAGCGGGCGCGGGTCCAGGCGAAGTCGTTGGCGGTGACCCGCACGCCGTCGGGGGCCTCCTGGATCGGCATGGAGGAGAAGATCTCCACCCGCTGCTCGCCGCCGGGCGTCAGGCGGCGCCGGGCGGCGGAGGACACCGGCGCGAACACCAGGTCCCGCGGGCCGCGCCGGCCGCCCTTGCGGTGCCAGCGCACCAGCCGCTCACCGCGCGCGAGCTGGGCGACGAACTCCATCGTGGCCGTGCCGTCGTCGACGACGACCAGGTCACGGGCGCGTGTGATGGTCAGCAGCAGCTGGACGTAC
Source organism: Streptomyces sp. NPDC036813 (assembly GCF_055609245.1). Classification (NCBI taxonomy): domain Bacteria; kingdom Bacillati; phylum Actinomycetota; class Actinomycetes; order Kitasatosporales; family Streptomycetaceae; genus Streptomyces; species Streptomyces sp. NPDC036813. Next base: position 41,232 of record NZ_JBVJPV010000018.1, read on the forward strand.
CGGGAGAAAGGGTCGCCCATGACGATCCGCTCCGCCCGCCGCAGCGGGCCCGCGAGCGAGCCGACCGTCTGGAAGGGGGCCGCGGGACCGCCGCGTGCCTCCTCCCAGCGGACCGTGTGGCCCTCGTCCCGGGCCAGGTCGGCCATGCGCCGCAGCTGGCCCCGGGTCATCGGGTCGGTCGGGGACAGGACGACGAGGGTGAACCCCGCGCCGGGCTCCTGAAGCGGCCGGATGGCGTGTGCGTGGGCCCACTCCAGGACGTTGAGGAGCTGTACCGGGCTCTCCACGAACGCGAGGGTGGTGCCGGGTTCGCCGGCGCGTGGGTTCATCGACGCAGGTCCGTCCCCTGATCAGCGCAGCGGATCCGTCACACGCCGACCGGCTCGCCCGCCGCCGCCGCGATCTCCGCCTCGGCGACGACGCCGGTGACGCGGCGCAGCTTCTTCATCGGGGCCAGCTCGGAGTCGTAGACCTTCTTCACGCCGTCGCCGAGGGCACCCTCGATGGTGCGGATGTCGCGGACGAGGCGGGTGAGGCCCTGCGGCTCGACGGAGGCGGCCTGGTCGGAGCCCCACATGGCGCGGTCGAGGGTGATGTGCCGCTCGACGAAGCAGGCACCGAGGGCGACGGCGGCGAGGGTGGTCTGCAGGCCGGTCTCGTGGCCGGAGTAGCCGATCGGGACGTTCGGGTACTCCTTCTCCAGCGTGTTGATCACCCGGAGGTTCAGCTCCTCGGCCTTCGCCGGGTAGGTGGAGGTGGCGTGGCACATGACGATGTTGTCGCTGCCCAGGACCTCGACGGCGTGGCGGATCTGCTTCGGGGTCGACATGCCGGTGGACAGGATGACGGTCTTGCCAGTGGCGCGCAGGGCACGCAGCAGTTCGTCGTCGGTGAGGGAGGCGGAGGCCACCTTGTGGGCGGGTACGTCGAACTTCTCCAGGAAGGCGACGGCCTCGGTGTCCCACGGGGAGGCGAACCAGTCGATGCCCTTGGTACGGCAGTACTCGTCGATCTGGCGGTACTCGTCCTCGCCGAACTCCACGCGGTGGCGGTAGTCGATGTACGTCATCCGGCCCCACGGCGTGTCCCGCTCGATGTCCCACTGGTCGCGCGGGGTGCAGATCTCGGGGGTGCGCTTCTGGAACTTCACGGCGTCGCAGCCGGCCTCCACGGCGGCGTCGATCAGCCTGAAGGCGTTCTCCAGCTCACCGTTGTGGTTGATGCCGATCTCGCCGCAGATGTAGACGGGGCGGCCGGGGCCGACCTCGCGCGAACGGAACATGCGCAGACGGGAGTGGGTGCTCATGGCAGGGGTGTCCTTACTTGGAGAGCTGGGGGAGGTGGGGGAAGTCGGAGAGGTCGGGGAGCTCGTCGAGCCCGGCGAGGGAGTCGAGGCGGGGGCCGAGGAGCCAGCCGGCGATCTCCCGGATGGCTCCGTCGCCACCGGGGACGGTGGTGACGGCACGTGCGGCGCCGCGGACGACGTCGTGGGCGCTCGCGACCGCCACGGGCCAGCCGACGAGGGCGAAGCAGGGCAGGTCGTTGACGTCGTTGCCGACGTAGAGCACGCGCTCCGGCGCGATGCCCGTTTCCTCGCACCACTGCTTGAGTGCGAGGTCCTTGCGGTCGATGCCGTGCAGCACCGGCAGCTTCAGCTTGCGGGCGCGGGCGGCGACGACCGGGTTCTGTTCCGTGGACAGGATCAGCATCTTCAGGCCGCTGTCGCGCAGGGCCGCGATGCCGAGTCCGTCGCCGCGGTGCACGGAGACGAACTCCCGTCCCTCGGAGTCGATCAGCACCCGGTCGTCGGTCTGGGTGCCGTCGAAGTCGAGGACCACGGCGTCGATGTCGTCGTACGTGGGAAGTGCGCCGACGGGGGTGCCCCCTGCTCGAGCGGAGCCGGCAGCTCGGGGGAGGTCCGCTTCGAAGAGGGGGGCCAGCGCGCGGGCACGGGCGAGGTCGTGCGGGTCGTCGATCTCCAGCACGCGCGCGGGGTCGGTGCGCACGAGTTCCGTGCGGCCGAAGAAGCGGTGCCCGTGCTTGCGGAAGCCGGCCGCGTCCATGGCGTAGGCGGCGCCGGTCTCCAGGAAATCCTGGGGGCGGTCCTGGCGGCGCGGGCGGTAGGACTTGTCGTGGTTGACGCCGAAGCCGCCGTCCGACTCCTGTGCGGCGTCCTCCCGCCAGACGAAGCCGTGGAAGGGGGCCACCGTCACCGCCGTGTCGGCGCCCTGCTCGACGACGGCCGCGGCGACCCCGTCGACGTCCTCGCGAAGGAGGAAGGGGCTGGTGCACTGCACGAGGAGCACCACGTCCACGGGCGCGCCGTGCAGCGTCTCGTGCGCGTCCAGGGCGTGCAGGACCGCCGCCTCGGAGGTGGCTGTGTCGCCGGCGATGGCGGCGGGCCGCAGCACGACCTCGGCGCCGGCCTCGCGGGCGGCGGCCGCGATGGCCTGGTCGTCGGTGGAGACGACGACGTCGGTGACCAGCCGGGCGGTGCGGCACGCGCGCACGGCGCGGGCGACCAGCGGGACACCGCCGACGGGAGCGAGGTTCTTCGCGGGGACGCCCTTGGAGCCGCCGCGCGCGGGGATCACGGCGAGCACACGGGGCGGCGCCGGGGTGTCGGACATGGGGTCTTCTCCTTGGACTCCTGGCAGCGGGGTCACAGCTCCCCCATCCGCCGGATGACGGGCGCCACGCGCTGCACGCCGTGCCGGTAGGCGCCGCGCGCGGCCCGGCGCACGATCTGCCGGACGGGCCCGGGTTCCTTGTCGGCGGCGGGGGCGCCCGGCAGCGGGCTGCCGTCAGGGGCGAGGTGGTGGCGGGCGAGGATGCCGGGCAGGTAGCCGGGTGCGGTCTCGCTCGTGTAGTACGGCGTGAGGGCCGGCAGTCCGCCGGGCTGCGCGAGGAGTTCGGCGATCCGCTCGCGGGCGTCGTCGAAGGCGGCCGTGTACGACGTCTCCCCAGAGGGGGTGCCCCCGGCCGCCACGCCCTGCCGGGCCACCCACTTCGGATCGGGCTCGGGCCGGTGTCCGGCGTCGAGCTGGTCCCAGGAGGCCAGGCAGCCGGAGCCGGTGAAGTGGTGGTTGCCGAGCACCTCGCGCACCCCGAGGTCGGTGAGCACGACGGTGGGGATGCGGCGGTGCAGGGACTCCAGGGCCGCGGTGGAACTCACCGTCACCAGCAGGTCGGTGCGGTCGAGGACCTCGCCCATGTTGCCGTACACCAGGCGGAGGTTGGACGGCAGCGGGCCGGCCTTCTGCGCCAGCTTCTGGTAGGGCAGCTCCTCCAGGTGCGTGGTGTGCTCGCCGGGCCGGGAGCGCAGCTTGAGCAGCACCTCGCGCTCGGGGTGGAGGCGGGCGTGCCGGATGAGCCGGTGCAGGAGGTAGGTGCGGTCCTTGCGGGTCTCCGGGACGGAGGGCTGGGCGGCGAACACCACGGTGTACGGGGTGTGTTCACCGGTGTAGGGAGCGCCGCCGAGGAACGGCAGGGCGACCTCGGTGACCGCGCCGGCGTCGGCGCCCACGCCCTCGTACACCGCGCGGAAACGTTCGGCGTCCTGGCGGGAGTTGGCGAGGACGAGGTCCGCGCCGTGCCGCAGCAGCAGGCCGTCGGCGAGCTTCTCGTAGACGACGCCGACGTAGCCGGTGACCACGACGGGCCGCGCGGCGCGGCCCTCCCAGGTCCGCTTCAGCCCGTGCAGCATCGCCTGTACCCCGCCTCCCACGAGCGCCAGCACGAGCACGTCGTACGGCTTCTCGCGCATGTCGCCGAGGAACTGAACGGCGGTCACCTCGCGCAGGGAGTCGGCCCGGACGCCGACTTCCCCGAGCTGGCGGGCGGTGGGGGTGGCGCGGCCCCGCAGAAGGTAGCCGTGGAGGCGGACTTCGGCGCCCTCGGGAAGAAGACGGCGCGCGGTGAGCGCACCCCATTTCCACCGGGTGTCGGAATCCGCGAGAACGGCGACTCGCAGGGTGTTCGTTGCACTGACTGGCACGCCGAAGACGCTAGGAAGGCATTCCGAGGTGCGGCCCAACCGGAACGCAACAAACGGTTAACAGCATGTCGCCGTACGGCGAATCGGCACGTGAATGAGGCCGGTACGGGCTGGATTCACGACTCCGCCACGCGTCGTTCACCCCTCGGCAAACCGACGGCAAAGACGCGGGCCGGAACCGCGCCCTAACGTCACCTGCGTGGTCAAGCTCTCCGTCATCGTGCCCTTCTACAACGTGCAGCAATACGCCCCGGCCGCCGTCCGGTCCCTGCGCGCCAACGCCCGGGAGGACTTCGAGTTCATCCTGATCGACGACTGTTCGACGGACGGCACGAGGGAAATCCTCGAACGCGCCGAGCGTGAACTTCCCGGCGCGGTGCTGATCCGACGTACTGAGAAAGGGGTGTCCGCCGCACGCAACACCGGAATCGACGCGGCCCGTGGCGAGTATCTGACGTTCATGGACGGAGACGACTACGCCGCCCCTGGCTATTTCGCGCAATTGGTCGATTCCATCGAGTCGTTGGGCTGTGATTTCGTCCGCACCGACCACGTGCGGTTCACCGGAAGTCAGCGCACCCTGTACCGGGTGCCGTTCGGGCCGCGTGACACCGTCGTCGACCCGCGCGCGGTGATCCTTCCGGCGGAGCGCTCCACCCCGGTGGACTACCCGTACTCCTGGGCCGGCGCCTACCACCGGCGGCTGGTCGACGAGGGGCTGCTGCACTTCCCCGAGGATCTGCGCACCGCCGAGGACCGGCCCTGGATCTGGCGGCTGCACCGCAAGGCGAAGTCCTTCGCGGTGCCGAGCGTTTTCGGCATCTTCTACCGGCGGGGCGTCACGTCCTCGCTGACGCAGATCGGCGACACCCGGCAGCTGGACTTCATCCGCTCCTTCGACCGGGTGCTGCTGGAGACCGCCGAGGACCCGGACGCGGACCTCTTCCTGCCCAAGGCCGTGCGCACCTACTGCGCCATCATCAGCCACCACCTGGCCACCATCGAGAAGTTCGAGGCGCCGGTGGCCCGCAGACTCCGTTCCCTGAGCGCCGCCGCCCTGCGCCGGATGCCGCAGGACCTGCTCAACGACACCCTGGACTCCATGGACCTCGACCGCGCCACCCAGCTGCGCCGACTGCGCCGCAGGCCCACGACGGCCTCGGAGGCCGTGGCATGAGCGACCGCCGTACCACCCGGATCTTCTGCGCCTCGACCCTCTACGGCGCCGCCACGCTGGCCGCCGCGCTCGACGCCGACTGTTTCGGCCCCGCGGACCGGCGGCTGCTGCTGGTCAGCGACAACGGCGCGACACCGGAGCTGAGCGAGCCCTTCGACGCCTCGCCCGCCTTCGCGCACCTGCGGGACCGCTTCGACGGCGTGCTGTCGTGGAACGAGGCCATCTCCCCCTTCCACCCCGGGGGCTGGGCCCCGCGTCCGGACGACCAGATCCTCTGGGAGCGCTATCTGCGGATGCTGTGGGACCTGGGCGACGACCGGATCGAACTGGCGGTGGAATCCATCCAGGTCAGTCCGGCGCTGGCGATCTGCCAGGTCTTCGGCGGCGCGCCCGTCGACGTCTACGCGGACGGGCTGATGTCCTACGGTCCGACCCGCTTCAAGATCGACCCGCTGGTGGGGACCCGGGTGCGGCGGGTGCTGCACCTGGACCTCGTGCCGGGCCTCGCGCCGCTGCTGCTCACGGAGTTCGGGGTCGCGCCCGAGATCGTGCCGACGGACGCCTTCCTGAAGGTGCTCGGCGAACTCGGCTCCACGGGCGAGGAGCTCCCGGCGGTCGAGGGGGCGGCGCTGCTGCTCGGCCAGTACCTGTCCGCGCTGGACATCCTCACCGGCGAGGAGGAGGAAGACCTCCATGTGCGGATGCTGCGCGGTGCGGTGGCCCTCGGCCACACGCGTGTGGTGTTCAAGCCGCACCCCTCGGCCCCGGTCCGCTGGTCGCGGGCGCTGGAGCGGGAGGCGGAGCGGCTCGGCGCCGAACTGACCGTGCTGGACACCCCCGTACTGGCAGAGGTGGTGTACCAGCGGATGTGCCCGGCACTGGTCGTCGGCTGCTTCTCCACCGCGCTGCTGACCGCGTCGGCGCTGTACGGCCTGCCGGTCGCGCGCACCGGCACCGGACTGCTGCTGGAGCGGCTCGCCCCGTACGAGAACAGCAACCGGGTCCCGGTCACCATCGTCGACGCGCTGCTGCCCGACCTGGCGGACGGCGACGCCGTGCGCGAGCAGCGCCGGGGTCTGGGCGTGGACGCCCTCACCGAGTTGCTGCGGGCGGTCGGCTATGCGATGCAGTCGAAGATCTACCCGGAGCTGCGTCCGGCCGCCGAGCGGTATCTGAGCCGCCGGCTGAACGCCCATACCTGGCGGTACTTCAAGCGCCGCCGCCTGACCTCGCTGGGCCTGCCCGGCGGGGTGCCGGCGCAGCTGGCGTTCATCCCGCGCAACGCGACGGTGCGCCGGATGGCGCGGCGCGCGCGGACGCTGCGACGGCGGGTGATCCGCCGCGGCGACGTGTGACCGTTGCCGGTGGGCCCCGCCCGTTTTCGTCGCCGGCAACGCCTGAATGAACTCTCGCGGACGGCCGGGCGAAAGGTCGCCGCGAGGGCTCGAGGCGGCCGGTGGGCCCCGTTAGCGTCCGGTTGAGTTGACGAGCTTCGATGAGAGGTCCCTGTGATCGACACGCCCGCGGACACCCTGGGGAGCGCCGCGGCCGGCCCGGCGGTGCGCACCACGATTCCGCAGCCGCCGGCCAAACCCCGCACGGTGCGGCTGCGCGCCCTTGACGGGCTGCGCCTGGTGGCCGCGCTGATGGTGGCGGCCTACCACTACGGCGGCCGGGGCGGCGAGGTCACCAAGGCCTGGGGCAGCTCTCCGCGCTCGCAGTTCCCGACCCTGCACACCCTGTTCGCCTACGGCTGCCTGGGCGTGCAGATCTTCTTCGTCATCAGCGGTTTCGTGATCTGCATGAGCGGCTGGGGCCGGCCCCTGCGCTCGTTCTTCGCCTCCCGCGCCTCCCGGCTGCTGCCCGCGTACTGGGTGGCGATCGTGCTGGTGACGGCCGTGATGGCGCTGCCGGTGCTGACGTACAGGACGGTGTCGGCGAGCGAGACGCTGGTCAACTTCACCATGCTCCAGATGCCGCTCGGGGCCCACCGGGTGCTCGGGGTGTGCTGGACGCTGTGGGCGGAAGTCCGCTTCTACGCCCTGTTCGCGCTGTGCATCGTGCTGCCGGGTGCCAACCGGCGCCGCGTGATCCTGTTCTGCGCCTGCTGGACGCTGGCGGCGGCGATCGCGGGCGGGCTGAACCAGCCGGTGCTGGACGCGGTGGTGATGCCGGACTACGCGCCGTTCTTCATCGGCGGCATGGGCCTGTACCTGGTGCACCGCGACCGCCGCGACGCCTACGCCTGGGGCATCACCGCGGTCAACTGGCTGATCGGCCAGCAGGTCGCGGTGCGCAGCCTGTGGCACCCGGCGACGCCGGACATGTTCTCCTACCGCAGTGCCTACGGCGTCATCCTGATCGTCACGCTCGGCTTCCTCGCCGTCGCCGCGATCGCGCTGGGCTGGCTGAACTGGGCGAACTGGCGCTGGCTGACCGTGGCCGGCGCGCTGACGTACCCGTTCTACCTGGTCCACGAGCACCTGGGCTGGCCGGTGATCCAGGCCCTCCACCGCGGGCTCGGCATCCCTTCCTACGGCACGTTCCTGCTCACCGTGGCGATCATGCTGGTGCTGGCGTGGCTGATGAACAAACTGGTGGAGGAACGCTTCACCCCGAAGCTGAGGGCTGTGCTGAACCGTCCCGTCAGCTGATGCCGTACCGCGCCTCGATGCCCGCCACGAGCAGGGCGAGACCCTCCTCGAAGTGGGTGTCGAAGTCGGTGAAGATCTCCGCGCTCGCGCGCGCCGACAGCGGGGAAGCCGGCCGTCCGGCGCTCGCGTTCGGCCACGTCGTAGCCCTCCCGGCGCTCACCCGGAGGGGGGGTTCAGGCCCTGTTCCTCGGTGACGGCGTCGCGGCCCACGTCCACTCCCCCGCCGGCGGGCAGGGACTGAACACCGGTGTCCAGGACGCGTACAACCTGGGCTGGAAGCTGGGGGCGGTACTCACCGCCCCCAGGGCACCGGAGCACCTGCTGGACACCTATGAAGAGGAGCGGCGCCCGATCGCGGCGGAGGTGCTCGCCCTGTCCACCGCCGTCCACCGTGGCGAGGCCCGGCGCGGGGCGGCGACCCGGCAGCTGGGGCTGGGCTACCGGGAGCCCTCGCTCACCGAGGAGACCCTGACCCGGGCGTCTTCCTCGTCCGCCCCGACGGCCACGTCGGCTGGGCGGGCGAGACGCTGGAGGGGCTGGTGAAGTACCTGGCCAGGACCGGCGCCGCGAAGGCACGGTGAGCGCACCGCCGGCCCGGCTCCCGGCGCAGTGTCACGCGCTCGCGAGCGACAGCTTCACCGCGAAGCCGAGGAACAGCGCTCCCGCCGCCGACGTCGCCCCGGCCGCCAGGCGCTTGCGTCGGCGGAAGGCGTCGGCCAGGCGGGTGCCGCCGAATATCAGCAGCGACAGGTAGAGGAAGCTGGCCGTCTGCAGCAGGGCGCCGAGGACGACGAAGGACAGCGCCGGGTAGGCGTAGTGCGGGTCGACGAACTGCACGAAGAAGGAGATCAGGAACAGGATCGCCTTCGGGTTCAGCAGCGAGACCACCAGGGCGCGCCGGTAGGGCCGCTCGTCGGCGGCCGTCTGCTCGGCGGACGGCCGGTCGGCCACCTCCGGCCGCTCACCGCGCCCCTTCCACATCGCCCGGGCCGAGCGCAGCATGCCGTACGCCATCCACGCGAGGTATCCGGCGCCGGCGTACTTCACCACCAGGAACAGCAGCGGGGTGGTGGTCAGCACGGAGGCCGCGCCGAGCGCCGCCAGCGTCATCAGGATCGTGTCCCCGGTGAACACCCCGGCCGCCGCCTTGTACCCGGTGCGGATGCCCTTGCGGGCGGCGACGGACAGGACGTAGAGCGAGTTGGGGCCGGGCAGCAGCACGATCAGCACGAGGCCGGCCAGATAGGTGGGGAGGTCGATGACGCCGAACATGGAAGGGAGTGTCGCACGGGGGTACGACACTCCTCATCGTGGTTTCGGTCACCGCGTCCGCGGCACCGATCAGAACGCGTCCGACGGCACGTACGTGCCCCACACCTCGCGCAGCGCGTTGCAGACCTCGCCGACCGTGGCGCGGGCGCGCAGGGCGTCCTTCATCGGGTAGAGGACGTTGTCCTCGCCCTCCGCCGCCTTCTTCAGGGCCGCGAGAGCCGAGTCCACGGCCGCCTGGTCGCGCTCGGCGCGCAGCTTCGCCAGGCGCTCCGCCTGCTGGGCCTCGATCGCCGGGTCGACGCGCAGCGGCTCGTACGGCTCCTCCTCGTCGAGCTGGAAGCGGTTGACGCCGACCACGACCCGCTCGCCGTTGTCGGTCTCCTGGGCGATGCGGTAGGCGTTGCGCTCGATCTCGCTCTTCTGGAAGCCGTGCTCGATCGCGTTGACCGCGCCGCCGAGGTCCTCGACCTTGCCCATCAGCTCCAGCGCCGCCGCCTCGACCTCGTCGGTCATCTTCTCGATGACGTAGGAGCCGGCGAAGGGGTCGACCGTCGCGGTGACGTCGGTCTCGTAGGCGAGGACCTGCTGGGTGCGCAGGGCGAGGCGGGCGGACTTGTCGGTGGGGAGGGCGATCGCCTCGTCGAAGGAGTTCGTGTGCAGCGACTGCGTGCCGCCGAGGACCGCGGCGAGGCCCTGGACGGCCACGCGGACCAGGTTCACCTCCGGCTGCTGCGCGGTGAGCTGCACACCCGCCGTCTGCGTGTGGAAGCGCAGCATCATCGACTTCGGGTTCTTCGCCCCGAACTCGTCCTTCATCACCCGCGCCCAGATCCGGCGCGCGGCGCGGAACTTGGCGACCTCCTCCAGGATCGTCGTACGGGCGACGAAGAAGAAGGACAGACGGGGCGCGAAGTCGTCGACGTCCATGCCGGCCGCGACGGCGGTGCGCACGTACTCGATGCCGTCGGCGAGGGTGAAGGCGATCTCCTGCGCGGGGGACGCGCCGGCCTCGGCCATGTGGTAGCCGGAGATCGAGATCGTGTTCCACTTCGGGATCTCGGCCTTGCAGTACTTGAAGATGTCGGCGATCAGCCGCAGCGACGGCTTGGGCGGGAAGATGTACGTCCCGCGCGCGATGTACTCCTTCAGCACGTCGTTCTGGATCGTGCCGGTCAGCTTGTCGGCGCTGACGCCCTGCTCCTCGGCCACCAGTTGGTACAGCAGCAGCAGGAGGGAGGCGGGCGCGTTGATCGTCATCGACGTGGACACCTTGTCCAGCGGGATGCCGTCGAACAGCACCCGCATGTCGTCGACCGAGTCGATCGCCACGCCCACCTTGCCGACCTCGCCGTGCGCGATCGGGGCGTCGGAGTCGTGGCCCATCTGGGTGGGCAGGTCGAAGGCGACCGACAGGCCCATGGTGCCGTTGGCGATCAGCTGCTTGTACCGGGCGTTGGACTCCACCGCCGTACCGAAGCCGGCGTACTGGCGCATCGTCCACGGCCGCCCGGTGTACATCGAGGGATACACACCGCGAGTGAAGGGGTACGAGCCCGGCTCGCCCAGCTTCTCCGCCGGGTCCCAGCCCGCCAGCGCCCCTGGCCCGTACACCGGCTCGATGGGCAGTCCGGACTCCGACTCGCGTGCCATGGTGTGCCTCCGCACTACATCTGTTACTCGCCAGTAGAAACCAACCCTCGCCACGGACTGTAGCGACGGCCGTGCGCCCGGTGGAGTGCCCCACGCTGGGACCTTGCTCACAACGATGCCGCGCCGTTCGCGAGGCGTCACGCCTGGAAAGCATCTGAAGGACACCAACCCTTCAGCGGTGAGACGGCGGGGGTCCGCGATGCGTATCAGGGGCATGATCAGATCGGTCGGCGCGAGGGCTGCCGCGGTGGCGGTGGTGACCCTCGGCGGCTGCACGGTGCAGGGCACGGGCGGCGGGCAGCGTTCACCGGTCCACGTCGACCTGCCGGGCACGTCCTCGCCGTCGCGTGGGCCGGCGCCCTCGTCCGGCGACTCCACCGGCTCCCCGGCCACCCCCGGCTCCTCCGACGGCAAGCCGAGTGCCGCGCCGCGGGTGCTGCTCGCTCCCGGAGACACCGGCCGGGAGGTGCGCGAACTCCAGGCCCGGCTGCGGCAGGTGGCGTGGCTGTTCGACGGCCCGACCGGCAGCTACGACGACCTCACCGAGCAGGCCGTGAAGGGTTTCCAGGGCAAACGCGGACTGCCGCGGACCGGCCGTCTCGACACGGTGACCTGGCAGCGGCTGCTGCGGATGACGCACGAACCCGGCAAGTGGGAGCTGTATCTGATGGGCGGTCAGCCGGCCGCCGCACCGGACCCCCGCTGCCTGACCGGGCGGGTGCTGTGCGTCAGCAAGTCCAGCCGCACCCTGCGCTGGATGATCGACGGGCGGACGGTGTCGACCATGTCGGTCCGCTTCGGCTCGCAGTACACGCCGACCCGGGAGGGCGTCTTCCACGTGTACTGGAAGTCCCGGCACCACGTGTCGACGCTGTACGACTCGCCGATGCCGTACGCGATGTTCTTCAGCGGCGGCCAGGCGGTGCACTACTCCTACGACTTCGCGGCACGGGGCTACGCCGGTGGCTCGCACGGCTGTGTCAACGTCCGGGACGAGACGGCGATCGCGGCGCTCTTCGCGCAGGTGCGCACCGGCGACAAGGTCGTCGTGTACTGGTGACGACGGGAGACCGGGAGGAGAGAGACGGGCGCGGGCGGGACCGGGGGAACGTGCCCCGCCCGCGCCAGGTGCACGAGCCGTAGGTACGGGGGGAACCCCGGCTCAGTGCGACGGCCGATGACCAGTCGGCTCACTCATTACTGCGCCGCTGCGGCAGAAAACGTCACACCCTGCCCGAAAATTTTTCTACGAGTTACATAACAGCAGGTCAGAGGGTGTGGGACGGGGTCGTCACCTGGCTGCTCCGGCCGTTGCCGACGGGGTGGTGACCTGCGCCGGGGCCGCCGGGCCCCTTGGAGCCACCCGAGCCGTTCGAGCTGCCGGAGCGCTTCGAGTTGCCGGAGTCCTTCGATGCGCCGGACCCCTTCGAGCCGCCGTGGCCGTGACCGTGGCCGCCCGACGGGCCGTGACCGTGACCGCCGGATCTGCCGTGGCCGTCGTCGTCACCGCCCTGGCCGCCGTCCTTGGCGCCGCCACCGGTGCCACCGGTGCCACCGCCCGCGCCGCCGCCCCGGCCGCCGGTGCCCTTGCCGCCCTGGCCCGCGTTGCCGGTGCCGCCCGTCGCGGCGTTGCCGCCGCCGTTCCTGCCGCCCTTGCCGGACGTGTCCTTGCCCGCGCCGGTGGTGCCGCGGACATCACCGCCCTGCGTCCTGCCCGCCCCGTCCTGACCGGTGCCGACGCCGGGAGCGGCGAGGACGGTCTTGCAGTACGCGCCCACCCGCGGGGCGCCGCCGGCCGCCGTTTCCAGGGCGCGCCGGCGGTCGCCGTCGAGGTCGTGGCCGCCCCGCAGGTCCTGGCACGCCTCGGTGATACGGCGTCGCAGGCCGTCGGCGGAGCCGGGGTCGCCCGCGGCGTCACGGTCGCCGCCACGCGCGGTGCCGGAGCCCGCGGTGCCGCCGGAGGAGGCCGTCCCCGGCCCGTCCGGCGACGGCCGGACCGACGGGCGCTCGGCGGTGGCGTCGGCCGACATCGACACACGGGGATCGGGCTCGGCGCCGCCGAAGGCCGGGAGCACCCCGGTCCCGGCCGCGACCGCGACACCGCCGACCGTCCCGGCGGCCACGACGGCGCACAGCGCCAGCCGCAGCGGGCGGCCCCAGCGGGAGCGACGGCCGGCCGGGTGCCCGGCACCGATCCGGACGACACCGTTGTCCGGGGCGTGGGCGTCGCCGGCGTGCGCGGTGCGCGCCATCCGGAAGGCGGCCAGGGCCGCGTTCTCACCGGCGAGTTCGGCATCGGCCTTCTCCGGTACGGCGGACAGCGCGCCCAGGGCCCGGGCGAGCCGTTCGGCCTCCTCGCGGGCGTCAGCGGGGACGGCGTCCAGCGGCTCTCCGCGCAGCAGACGCTCCGCCGTGTCGCGGTCCAGCCACCTGTACTGCTCGTCGGCCATCACATGTCCTTCTGCGTCCGCGCCCATCGTTGCGTCACACCGGCGGACGTCACCGCGCGGGCGCGCGGTTCTCTCTGCGGCGGCAGCGCGTCGAGCCCGCCGGCCGATTCCGGATCACCGTCCGGGCGCTCTCCGAGCAGTTCGGCGAGCTTCTTCAGGCCGCGGTGCGCCGCGGTGCGCACGGCGCCCGGCCGTTTGCCGAGGGTCTGGGCCGCCGTCTTGGCGTCGAGGCCGACGACCACGCGCAGCACGACGGCCTCCGCCTGGTCCTGCGGCAGCCGCGCGATGAGCGAGAGGGTGCGGTCGGTGGCCAGCGCCTCCATGGCCTCACCGGCGGTGTCGGACTCCGCGGGGCGGCCGGTCAGCTCGGTCTCGTCGCCGCCGACCGCGGGGCGGCGGCCGCGCATGCGTATGTGGTCCAGCGCCCGGTTGCGCGCGATCCGCGCGGCCCAGCCGCGGAAGCGGTCGGCGTCCCCCTCGAACCGCTCCAGATCGCGCGCGATCTGAAGCCAGGCCTCGGAGGCGACGTCTTCCGCTTCGAAGTCGCCGACCAGCGTCCTGACGTATCCGAGCAGTCGCGGATGCACGGTGCGGTACACGGTACGGAACGCGGTCTCGTCCCCGCCCTGCGCCGCACGCACCGCGGCTGTCAGCTCCGCGTCGTCCCCCAGCACCCTGGTTCCTCGATCGATGGTCGCGGTTCAAGACCGCAGGTGGTCGCGGTGGTCCGGGCCCCCCGCGGTCCGGCGCGAAAGGCACGTTACGGCCTTAAACCGCTGCTCGTCCATGTCGGTCCGGGATGCAACCATCTCGTGACGCGCACGGATGCCGACGGGGTGTGACAGAAAACGCACGCTCGGCGCTGTAGGAAGTACGGGCCGCCGCGCGGCCCGTGCCGCGCGACGGCCGGGGCCTCTCCTGTGGGGGGTGGCGGCCCCGGCCGTTGCCTTGGCGGCAGGACACACCGGTGACAGCGGCCTCCGCCCGCTCCCGGACGGCTTATTTCTTCGCTTCCTGCGCCTTCCCGGTCCCGCCGTGCGACTGCGTGCCGTGGGCGTCCGGCTGACCGTCGTGTCCGGTCCCGCGACCCGGCTGGGTGGGCCGGTCCGCCGTGGTGGGGTGCGCGGCCGGGCTCGCTCCCGGGTGCGCGAGCTGCTCGGCGCAGTACGCCTCGACCCGGTCCGCGCCGCCCGCGGCCGAGACCAGCCGCTGCCAGGCGGTGGCGTCGAGTGCCTTGCCGTCGTTGCGGACCCGCTCCCACGCGCGGCAGTGGGCCTTGGTGTCCTGGGCCGTCCCGGGCCGGTCGGGGCGGCCCGGGAGCCCGGTGCGGGGCGGGCCGGCGGAGGTGCCGGGCGCCGTACCGGTGGCCGTGTCCGCCGTGCGGCCGGGGCCGCTGGTGACGGGCCGGGAGCCGGGGCGGTCGCCGTCCGGGCCGCCCGCGCCGTCGGAGGAGGAACCGGGGGTGCCGATCGCCGCGAAGGCGACGCCCCCGAGGGTGAGGCTCGCCGCCAGCACGGACAGCGCGGCCTTCAGCGAGCGCCGGGGGCGCCGCGCGCGGGGCCGCCAGTCGTCGCGCCGCCGGGTACCGGCCCGGTGGGCGCCCGCGTCCCGGGCGGCACAGAAGGCGGCCACCGCGCGCTGCTCGGCGTCCGGATCGACGTCACCGCTCAGGATCGCGGCGGCCAGCAGGTCCTCGAGCGCGAGGTGGTCACCGCGGGTCGCCTGTCCCGCGGGGAGCAGCGGGGAGCCGGGCGTGACGTGGTCACCGGCCGGCGTCGGGACGTCGTCGGGGGCGTGGGTCGCGGACGCGGGCGCGCCAGGGTGGATGTGCCGGCGAGTGTGCGGCTCGCCGCCCCTGTGCGTGTCACCCATGTCCGTGTCCGTCCCTTTCCGGCCGGCCCGCTGGGCCAGGCTCGTGCTGTGGGGTGTACGGCCTGCCGCCGCCACCGTTCATTTCGACTCCCCCAGCGTCCGGGAAGCCTCATCCGTCACACCTTCGCCCGCCGGGGCCGCCACGCCGAGCTGCCGGGCGAGCCGCCGCAGCCCCCGGTGGGCGGCGGTGCGGACCGCGCCCGGGCGCTTGCCGAGGACCCGTGCCGTCGCGGGGCCGTCGAGCCCGACGACCACCCGCAGCAGCACCGCCTCGGCCTGGTCGCGGGGCAGCCCGCGCACGAGGGCGAGCGTCTCCTCGGTGGCGAGCGACTCCAGCGCCTGGTCGTGCGTGCTGTGCGGCCCGGGCAGCTCCAGCAGCTCCGCGTCCAGCGCCGCCGGCCGGGGCCGGGAGCGCCGGCGGCGCAGATGGTCCAGCGCCCGGTGCCGGGCGATGGTGGCCGTCCAGCCGCGAAAGCCCGCGCCGTCGCCCTTGAACCGCCCGAGGTCGCGCGCTATCTCCAGCCAGGCATCGGAGGCCACGTCCTCGGCGTCATCCCCCACCAGGCCGCGCAGATAGCCGAGCAGACCGGGCTGCACGATCCGGTACGCGACGGCGAAAGCGGCCTCGTCACCGCCCTGGGCCCGTGCGACCGCCGCACCCAGCTCCCCGTCGTACGCCTGCGCACGCCGGGGCTTAGCTCCCTGGCCCAAGTCCGCCCTCGTTCGTCGTCCACGCCTCCACGGTCATCAGCGTCGCGGCTCACAGAAGTGTCACAGCATGTCAGGCGGCCGCTCGCCGTGCCCTGCCGTGCAGGGTGAGGTAGAAGGTCTGCAGTGAGTCCTCGGGGGCGCCCTCCGTGAAGCGGTTGAGGACCTTGCCGAGCGGGTTCCAGACCCGCCCGTCGGGCATCCGCACCCCGACCGCCTGCCCGAAGTAGTGGCGCTGGTCGGCGTCGAGGTCCACCCAGGCGGCGCCCGCCCGGCGTACGAGGACCTCACCGACGTACGCACCGAGCCCGAACAACGTGCCTGCCACGCGCTCGTGTTCGGCACCGCCCTTGCGCAGTCCGTCGACGATGAAGTCCACGACCCGCAGGCTGCGCACGGAATAGTCGAGCGGCAGCCGGTGGCGTGCGCTCGCGCGGGCGACGAAGGCCGCCGCGTGCGGTCGCATCTGACGTGCGTACGGCATGCGTTGGTCCGCGGCGTCCATGGGCTCCCCCTCGCTCGGTCTCGGGAGGAACCCCGCGGCACCCCCCGACTACCAAGCGGATGCCGGGCGTTCGGCATCACGGGCCCCAAGGGTGTCCATTGCCACAGCAAAAACCGGGCGCGGGCGTACAACCTTCGGAGCGCTCATGCGTCGCAGGGGGCCGGGCGGTGTCAGCCGGGCGCCGTCGCATCCCGGCACAGCAGGCGCAGCGAGCCGTGGCCGGCGTAGGCGCGGTGGGCCTCGTCCACCGGGTCCCACAGCTTGCCGTCGGGGGTGCGCACCCAGTGGTCGCCGCCGCTCGCCCACCACTCGGCACCGGCCTGGCGGACGATCACCTCACCGGCGTAGGCGCCGAATCCGCGCAGCACGGTCGCCACGGCGGCTTCGGGGGCGCCCTCCCTCCGTATCTCCTCGATCATCCGGTCGACACGCCACAGGCTCTGCGCGGAGTAGTCGAGGTGGAGGCGGGCGCCCTCGCGCATGGTGGCCACCACGTCGGCCGCCCACCGCGCGGGTTTGGCGGCGGCCTGCGGTCTGCCGTCCTGCCCGGGCGTCCGCTGGTGCCAGGTCGTGTACTGGGAGGTAACAGTCGTCACGTACCCAAGAGCGCACCGGACCGGTGCGGCGTCACGGGGTTCGGGGGGTGTTCGGCGAACCGGTGCGAGTCCGCCCCAGCGCCCCCGCACGACGGTCACAGGACCCGCGCACGGCGGCGGGTTTCACGGGGCCGTTGCGGGGTTCAGGCCCGTCCGCGGGACCGGCGCGAGACCACCGCGCGCAGCACCCGGCGGCCCTCGGTGGAGACGTCCAGGGCCCGGCGCAGGCCGGACGTGCCGTGCTCGGCGAGGACTTCGAGGACGGTGACCTGGCGGCGCAGTTCGGCGGCGACCAGCGGGGAGATGCCGTCGGTACGGCCCTGGCGGCGCGCGTCGACGCCGGAGGTGTCCTCGGCGGGGTCGAGCAGCCGGTGGATCTGCAGCGACGCGACCGAGCAGGCGTCCGCCCACACCCGCACCTGCGGAGCGAACCGCTCGTCCGGCGCGGCGGCGAGCATCCGCTGGGCCAGCAGGGTCGCCTCGTCGCCGGCACCGGCGGACACCGCGAGTCTGCCGCGCGCCGCGTCGAGCAGGTCGCCCCAGGCGCCGCCGGCGTCATCGGCGAGATTGGCCCACAGGGGCCGCAATGCCTCGTCGTCGCCGCCCAGCAGGGGCAGGCACCGATCCAAACAAGCCAGTCCGCTCGCGGCCAGCCCGCGTTCGTCAGCCTGCGAGATGAGATCCACCAGACTCATCCACGCCTCCCTCGACGGGGCGCCATCCCTTACGGAGCCCGCACTTCCCCTTACTGCGTGCGACGCCCGCGCAGTGTCACAGGGGTACCACACCGAGCCGGTCGAGGAAGGCGAAGAAGATATTTTCGGCCAGCGGATCGGGCGTGGCGGTGAGGACGGCGAGCAGCGCCTGCGCGCGGACCGTGTGCCCGGCTTCCGCCGCCCAGGCGACGGCGTGCCCGGCGGCGTCGTCCGGCGACAGGAAGTAGTCCTGCGCGCTGAGGCCGTCCTCGCCGAGATATCCGGCCATCGCCTCCCATCCCAGGCAGGTGGTCCATGTGCCGCTCTCGGGGGCCGCCGCCTCCACGACCACGCAGTCGCTGTCCATGACGTACCCGAACAGGGCGGGCGCCCCGGTCTCGCGGGCCAGCGTGTTCATGCTGCCGATGTCGCCCTCGCCGCTCGGGTACTCCCACACCTGCCAGCCGCCCGGTGCCGCGGTGCGCTGCCGCAGTCCCGGCAGCCCCGCCAGCGTGTCCAGCCCGTCCAGCGGCCGCTCACCGCGGCCCACGACGAAGTACCCCCAGTAGCCCATGTCCGTCCCCCCGGCTCTGCCCGTGCACGGCTGCGGTCGCGCCGAATACACCACAGCCGTACGGCCCGCCGCAGCCGGTTCGGGGAACCGATCAGCCGAGCTCGGCGGCCAGGGACGTGAACTGCGTCCAGGGGACGGCGGGTTCGCCCGGGTTCCAGAGCTTCTGCACCGTCGCCCGCAGCGGCATCCGGATGCCGGCCGCGACCTGGTCCTCGGTCCGGGCGTTCGGGAAGTCGCCCCAGACCGCGAAGGAGCCGCCGAGGATCTGCCCGTCGTAGCGCGCGGGCACCGGCCGGCTGCCGCGCAGCACCCGCGGGGTCCACTGCTCGTAGATCCGCTGCCCCGTCGGGTAGACGAACCGGTTCGGCTGCCCGAGGACGTAGTAGAGGTACGAGTCGTTGTAGTTGATCACCTTGCGGCCGGCGCTCAGGTACTCCTCGGGCCGACGCGCCCCGATCTCCTTGCCGGTCCAGTACGCCACCTGGAGGTCGGCGGCCGGCTCGACGGAGGTGCCCGGGTAGAAGCCGTCGTTCCAGGCGCGCAGGGTGCGGTGGTGGGCGCGGACGGTGTCGGCACGGTCGTCGAGCCAGCCGGTGGCCAGGTCGGCGATGGTGCCCGAGGGGCCGTGGGCGGCACGGGCGGCGGCCGCGAGCCGCGGGTAGCTCGCCGCGGGGTCCTTCGCCATCAGCGCCTGGTACTCGTCGCCGCCGAGGTTCCACTGGTCGCCGGGGAACACACCGGCGTACTCGTCGAGCAGGTCGTCGACGATCCGGGCGGCCGCGTCCCGGGAGATGTCGACGGCGCCGCGGGCCACGTTGCCGCGCGCACTGACGAGCTTCAGCTCGGGATGGGCTGCGAGGACGGCCCCGAGGTGCCCAGGCGAGTCGATCTCCGGCACGACGGTGATGTGCCGGTCCCGGGCCAGCTGGACGATGTGCTCGACCTGCGCCTTGGTGAGATGGGTCCCGGACACGATCTCCGGGTGGCCGGCGGACTCGATGCGGAAGCCCTGGTCGTCGGAGAAGTGCAGCCCCAGCTCGTTGAACTTCAGATCGCCCAGCTCGCGGATGCGGTCCTCGATCCAGCCGGCGGTGAACGGCTTGCGCGCGATGTCCAGCATGAACCCGCGCACCGGCTTCGCCGGCTCGTCCCGCACCACGCCCTCAGGCGCGCCGCCTGCGCCCCGCACCTCCTGCTTCAGCGTGCGCGTGCCGTAGAAGACACCGGCCTCACCGGGTCCGCTGATCACCACCCGCCCTGCGCGCACGGTCATGGTGTACGACTCCGGGTCGCCGCCCTCCTCACCACTGAGCGCCAGTCGTACGTCGCCGGCGCGCACGTCGTCGCGCTGCCCGCCGTAGGCGAGCCCCAGCTCACCGGCGACCAGCCTGCCCTCGTCGGCCAGCTCGGGGTCGCTGACCACGACGCGGGAGCCGCGCGCCGGACGCCAGCCCGGCCCGCGCGCCGGGGTGTGCGCCCGCACCGCGGGGATGGTGCGCGGGGCGGTGGACAGCGGGTAGGAGCGCGTGGGGCGGGGCGGGGTGGGGGGCTCGCCGGACGCCACCCGATCGGGTGACCCGGCCCCGGAGGGCCGCGCCGTCGGGCCGCCGGAGGTCCCGCCGCCCGCCGAGGCCCACACCCCGACGCCGACGCCGAGCGCGACGGTCCCGGCCAACGCCGCCGTGACGACGAGCCGCCTGTGCCTGCCGCTGTGCTCGCCGTGCCTGCTGTGCTTGCGCCTGTGCTGGCTCACCTCGCCAACGTACGGCTCCGCGCGGCACCCCTTCGTGTCCGCCACGTCCCCCGGAGTGTCCACCGCACATCCGGAAACTCTCCCGTGCGGGTGAAATCCGGGCATCCGTCGGACACACCGTGACCACTCTCGATAACGTGGTGTCACATCTCTCACATGATCCCCTGCCGACCCACACATCACCCACGCCGAGGACTCACGCTGCCCGCGCACCGTCTTCCCCGTCTCCCCGGCCGAGTCGCCATACCGGCACTACCCGAGCAGCCGCGTGTCCCGCGTCCGCCGGCCGGCCTGGGGGACTTCAACGACGCGCCCGCCGACCAGGCCGTGCGCGCCCTGCTGTGCTGCCTGCGCAGCCTGCGCTGGGCGCGCCGCATCGCCGACCACCGTCCGTATCCCACGCTGGACGCCCTGCTGGCCGCGTCCGACGAGGCCGCCTACGACCTCGCGCCCACCGACCTGGCCGAGGCCCTGACCGCGGAGACCCTGCCTCCGCTGCCCGACGACACCTACGGGGCGGCGCACACGGCCCTGACCGCGGCGAACGCGGCCTATGAGGCTCGCTTCGGACACACGTTCGTCATCTGCCTGGACGGAGTCCCGCCGCAGGAGACGCTGGATCACGTTCTGGAAGCCATCCGGTCACGATTGGCCAACGACCCGGAGGAGGAGCGGGTGGTGGCGGCGGAGGAACTCCGGCGCCTGGCAAGGGAACGTTTGTGCGACACCCTCAGGGGCGCGGGCAACTGCGCGAGCAGCCACTGACGACCCGCATCCGGCAAACAGGTACAAACCGCCCATCTCAGTGGCCCCACTAGCCCACCCGTACCTCTTTGAGTGCCACTTTGATCACACCGAGGGACCCCGGCGAGGCCCAGCGCCAGCGCGTCGCTACGATGCTGGGGGCCGGTGGACCGTACCCGGCCGGGCCCGACCGACACCGAAGCCGGCGCGGCCCCAACCCCCGCTCCCGGAGGAAACTTCCGTGCCGGCTGGAACGCTGTACCGCGGCCGGGAAGGAATGTGGTCCTGGGTGGCTCACCGAGTCACCGGCGTCCTCATTTTCTTCTTCCTGTTCGTTCACGTGCTGGACACCGCTCTCGTGCGTGTCTCCCCCGAGGACTACGACAAGGTCGTAGCCACCTACAAGACGCCGATCGTCGCCTGCCTTGAGTACGGTCTCGTCGCCGCCATCCTCTTCCACGCGCTCAACGGCCTCCGCGTCATCGCCGTCGACTTCTGGTCCAAGGGCCCGCGCTACCAGAAGCAGATGCTCTGGACCGTCGTGGGCATCTGGGTCGTGCTGATGCTCGGGGCGGTCTACCCCGTCCTCGGCCACGCCGCTCGTGTTCTGTTCGGGAGCTGACGCGCATGTCCACCACTGAAACCACCGCTGCCGGTATCGGCCCGGTCGAGGGCGGAGCCGTCTACTCCGTCGACAACCCGGCGCCCTTCATCGAGGCCCCTCGCAAGCGCACCAAGAAGACCCCGAAGTCGACCCGGGGCAACTTCGAGATGGCGGCCTGGCTCTTCATGCGCCTGTCCGGCGTCGTGCTCGTCGTCCTGGTCCTCGGCCACCTGCTGATCCAGCTCGTGCTGGACGGCGGCGTGTCCAAGATCGGCTTCGCCTTCGTGGCCGGCCGCTGGGCCTCGCCGTTCTGGCAGGTCTGGGACCTGCTGATGCTGTGGCTGGCGATGCTGCACGGCGCGAACGGCCTGCGCACGGTCATCAACGACTACGCGGAGCGCGCGAACACCCGCCTGTGGCTCAAGGGCCTGCTCTACACCGCCACGGTGTTCACCATCCTGCTGGGCACGCTGGTGATCTTCACCTTCGACCCGAACATCCGCTAGGCACGGGGCTGCGAGAATCATGAAGATCCACAAGTACGACACCGTCATCGTCGGCGCCGGTGGCGCCGGTATGCGGGCCGCCATCGAGGCGACCAAGCGCAGCCGCACGGCCGTCCTGACGAAGCTCTACCCGACCCGCTCCCACACGGGCGCCGCGCAGGGCGGCATGGCCGCCGCGCTGGCGAACGTGGAGGAGGACAACTGGGAGTGGCACACCTTCGACACGGTCAAGGGCGGTGACTACCTGGTCGACCAGGACGCCGCCGAGATCCTGGCGAAGGAGGCCATCGACTCCGTCCTCGACCTGGAGAAGATGGGCCTGCCGTTCAACCGGACCCCGAACGGCACCATCGACCAGCGCCGCTTCGGCGGTCACTCCCGCAACCACGGCGAGGCGCCGGTCCGCCGCTCCTGCTACGCGGCCGACCGCACCGGCCACATGATCCTCCAGACGCTGTACCAGAACTGCGTCAAGGAGGGCGTGGAGTTCTTCAACGAGTTCTACGTCCTGGACCAGCTGATCACCGAGGTCGACGGCGTCAAGCGCTCGGCCGGCGTCGTGGCGTACGAGCTGGCCACCGGCGAGATCCACGTCTTCCAGGCGAAGTCCGTGATCTACGCCTCCGGCGGCTGCGGCAAGTTCTTCAAGGTGACGTCCAACGCGCACACTCTGACCGGTGACGGCCAGGCCGCGGTGTACCGCAGGGGCATCCCGCTGGAGGACATGGAGTTCTTCCAGTTCCACCCGACCGGCATCTGGCGCATGGGCATCCTGCTCACCGAGGGTGCCCGCGGTGAGGGCGGCATCCTGCGCAACAAGGACGGCGAGCGCTTCATGGAGAAGTACGCTCCCGTCATGAAGGACCTGGCGTCCCGTGACGTCGTGTCCCGCTCCATCTACACCGAGATCCGTGAGGGCCGCGGCTGCGGTCCCGAGGGCGACCACGTCTACCTGGACCTCACCCACCTCCCGCCGGAGCAGCTGGACGCGAAGCTGCCCGACATCACGGAGTTCGCGCGGACCTACCTCGGTATCGAGCCGTACACGGACCCGATCCCGATCCAGCCGACCGCGCACTACGCCATGGGCGGCATCCCGACGAACGTCGAGGGTGAGGTCCTCGCGGACAACACCACCGTCGTCCCCGGCCTGTACGCCGCCGGCGAGGTGGCCTGCGTGTCCGTCCACGGCGCCAACCGCCTGGGCACCAACTCGCTGCTGGACATCAACGTCTTCGGCAAGCGTGCGGGCATCGCCGCCGCGGAGTACGCCCAGAAGGCGGACTACGTCGACCTGCCGGACAACCCGGAGTCCCTCGTCGTGGAGCAGATCGAGCGTCTGCGCACCTCGACGGGCACCGAGCGGGTGGCGGAGCTGCGGCGCGAGCTGCAGGAGACCATGGACGCCAACGTCATGGTCTTCCGCACCGAGCAGACGATCAAGACGGCCGTCGAGAAGATCGCCGAGCTGCGTGAGCGCTACAAGAACGTGGCGATCCAGGACAAGGGCAAGCGGTTCAACACGGACCTGCTGGAGGCCATCGAGCTGGGCAACCTGCTCGACCTGGCCGAGGTCATGGCCGTGTCCGCGCTGGCCCGCAAGGAGTCCCGCGGCGGTCACTACCGCGAGGACTACCCGAACCGCGACGACGTCAACTTCATGCGCCACACCATGGCGTACCGCGAGGTCGGCGCCGACGGGACCGAGTCCATCCGTCTCGACTACAAGCCGGTCGTCCAGACCCGCTACCAGCCGATGGAGCGTAAGTACTGATGGCTACCCCTGTTCTGGACAAGGTCGAGGCGGAGTCCGCGGCCTCCCCGTACATCACGGTCACCTTCCGGGTCCGCCGGTTCAACCCGGAGATCTCGGCCGAGGCGACCTGGGAAGACTTCCAGCTGGAGATCGACCCGAAGGAGCGCGTCCTCGACGGTCTCCACAAGATCAAGTGGGACCTGGACGGCACGCTGACCTTCCGCCGCTCCTGCGCCCACGGCATCTGCGGCTCCGACGCGATGCGGATCAACGGCAAGAACCGCCTGGCGTGCAAGACGCTGATCAAGGACATCAACCCGGAGAAGCCGATCACGGTCGAGCCCATCAAGGGCCTGACGGTCCTGAAGGACCTCGTGGTCGACATGGAGCCGTTCTTCCAGGCTTACCGGGACGTGATGCCCTTCCTGATCACGAAGGACACCAACGAGCCGACGCGTGAGCGTCTGCAGTCCGCCGAGGACCGCGAGCGCTTCGACGACACCACGAAGTGCATCCTGTGCGCCGCGTGCACGTCGTCCTGCCCGGTCTTCTGGAACGACGGCCAGTACTTCGGCCCGGCGGCCATCGTCAACGCGCACCGCTTCATCTTCGACTCGCGTGACGAGGCCGGCGAGCAGCGTCTGGAGATCCTGAACGACAAGGACGGCGTCTGGCGCTGCCGCACGACGTTCAACTGCACGGACGCCTGCCCGCGCGGCATCGAGGTCACGAA
Organism: Streptomyces sp. NPDC036813; assembly: GCF_055609245.1. NCBI lineage: Bacteria > Bacillati > Actinomycetota > Actinomycetes > Kitasatosporales > Streptomycetaceae > Streptomyces > Streptomyces sp. NPDC036813. Next base: position 65,478 of record NZ_JBVJPV010000018.1, read on the forward strand.
GGCGATCCAGGAAGTGAAGCGCGCGCTCATCACGCGCCGCTTCTGAGCTTCGCGCAGCCCGGAGAGGGCCCCGCGTCCCGGTGACATCACCGGGAAGCGGGGCCATCTGCGTGTTCGGGCCGGGCGCGTGTATCGCGGGCGTATCGAAAATCGCATACGACGCCGCAACAGCCCTCCGTCTGCAATGGGGGCATGAGCCATCACGCGCCTGTGCCCGCACCGCCCCGCCGCACGCTCCGGATCGTTCTCCTCGGCCTGGCGGCCCTCGCCCTGGCGAGCGCCCTGTTCGTCGTGCGGCGGCCGCTCATGATGTCTGCTCCGATGTGCATGGCCGGGCGATGGCACGGCTGCTACGACACCTTCAACGGTGTGGTGCTGATGACGTTGGTCGCGCTGCCGCTGTCCGCGCTGGTGGTGTGGGTTCTGGCGCGCCGTCGGCGAGCCGCCGGCGTCACCCGTCCGTGGCGGACGTCGCTGGCCGAGGTGGGCATGGTCCACGGGACGCTGCCGTTCCTGTGGCTGACGATGATGCCGGGCGGCGGGGCCGGGGTCGTGCCCGCCCGGGTGAGCCTGGTGCCGCTGCGGGACCTGGTCACGATGGGGACGCTCGGCATCGTCGGCAACCTGCTGGGCCTAGCGTGGCTGGGGTTCTTCGCCCCGGTGCGCTTCGCGGCGCTGGCGTCCGTCCCGCGGATCCTGGCGCTCGGGGCGGGCTGCTCGGCCCTGGTCGAGACCGCGCAGTACGTGCTGCGGCTGGACAGGGTGTCCTCCGTGGACGACGTGCTGGTCAACACCGCCGGTGCCGTGCTGGCCGCGCTGGCGTCGCGCCGCTGGTGGCGCAGCGGCGCGCAGGCGCCTGCGGACCGCTCTCGCCCCGCGGCGGCGCCCGCCGGCTGAGCCGCGTGCCCGGTGCCCGCGTCGTGCATACGTCGGCGATATGACGCCCTGCTTACGCTTCGGGCATGCGCGTACTGATCGTGGAGGACGAGCCCCACCTGGCCGAAGCCGTCCGTGACGGTCTGCGCCTGGAGGCGATCGCCGCCGACATCGCCGGCGACGGCGACTCCGCCCTGGAACTGCTCGGCGTCAACTCCTACGACCTCGTGGTCCTCGACCGCGACATCCCCGGCCCCTCCGGCGACGAGGTCGCCCGGCGCATCGTCGCCTCCGGCAGCGGCCTGCCGATCCTCATGCTCACCGCCGCCGACCGGATCGACGACAAGGCGTCCGGGTTCGAGCTGGGCGCCGACGACTACCTCACGAAGCCGTTCGACCTGCGCGAGCTCGTCCTGCGGCTGAGGGCGCTCGACCGCAGACGCGCGTACGCCCGGCCCCCGGTCCGCGAGATCGCGGGCCTGCGCCTCGACCCCTTCCGCCGGGAGGTCTTCCGCGACGGACGCCATGTCGCGCTCACCCGAAAGCAGTTCGCCGTGCTGGACGTCCTCGTCGCCGCCGAGGGCGGGGTCGTCAGCGCCGAAGAACTGCTGGAGCGGGCCTGGGACGCGAACGCCGACCCCCTCACCAACGCCGTGCGCATCACCGTCTCCGCACTGCGCAAACGGCTCGGCGAACCCTGGATCATCGCCACGGTGCCGGGTGTCGGCTACCGCATCGACGCCGGCCCCGACGTCACCCGCGCGGACGGTCCGCGTGCCTAGGGCCTGTCGTTCGGATCAGGCCGGCTGTGAGGTGCGGTGTCCCCCGGCCGACCCGAGCGGGGTCCGGTGCGCACAGTCGCACCGGCCGACAGGCCCTAGGCGCCCGGGGCTCAGCGTCCGGCTGAAGCTCACGCTCAGCTACGCGGGGTTCCTCGCGGTCGCCGGTGCTCTCCTGCTGGCCGTGGTGTGGATGTTCCTGCTGCGCTACGTGCCCGACAACCCGCAGGGTCTTCTCGGGATCTCGCCCAACCGCTATCTCCTCGTGCACACCTTCGCTCCCGCCGCGGCCGTGGCGATGGCCTTCCTGCTGGTGTTCGGCCTCGTCGGGGGGTGGCTCCTCGCCGGGCGGATGCTCGCGCCCCTCGCGCAGATCACGGACGCGGCACGGAGGGCCGGGAAGGGCTCGCTGTCCCACCGGATCCGCATGAAGGGCCGCCAGGACGAATTCCGCGAACTGTCCGACGTCTTCGACTCGATGCTCCAGCAACTGGAGTCCCACGTCGCCGAACAGCAGCGGTTCGCCGCGAACGCCTCCCACGAGCTGCGCACCCCGCTGGCGATCTCGCGCACCCTGCTCGACGTCGCCCGCAAGGACCCCGCGCGGGGCCGCGACGAACTCATCGAACGCCTGCACACCGCCAACACCCGCGCTATCGACCTCACCGAGGCCCTCCTGCTGCTCAGCCGGGGCGAGGGCGGGAACTTCAGCCGCGAGAGGGTCGACCTCTCCCTCATCGCCGAGGAAGCCGCCGAGACGCTGCTTCCCCTCGCCGAACAGCGCCGGATCACGCTCGAGGTCACCGGTGGGGCGGCCCCGGCCTGCGGTTCGGCGGAGCTGCTGCTGCGCATGGTGACGAACCTCGTCCAGAACGCCGTCGTCCACAACCTCCCCGCCGGTGGCAGCGTGACGGTCCGCACCGAGACGGTGGGTCACACGAGCGTGCTGCGGGTCGAGAACACGGGCCACCGGCTCGCCGCGGACCTGGTACCGACGCTCACCGAGCCCTTCCGGCGCGGAACGGAACGCGTCCGCTCCGACGAGCACGCCGGCGTCGGCCTCGGCCTGGCCATCGTGCACAGCATCGTCCGCGCCCACGATGGAACCCTCGCCCTGGTTCCCCGGTCCGCCGGCGGTCTCCTCGTCACCGTCCGCCTTCCCGGCGCCCCGTAGGCACCGCGCCGGCCGGCGGAAGCACGCGGCACCCTCGGGCGTTTTTGTCGGGTTTGGCCTGAGATGCGCTCTAATCTGACGACATGTCTGACGAAGAGTCGTACGAGCTGCTCGGGTTCGACAACGTGTTGTTGCCGGTCGGGGAGCTCGGGGAAGCCGTCGAGTTCTACGAGCGGGCCGGGTTCGTCGTCGGGTTCCGGCTGGACGAGGCCGGGATCGCGCTGCTGAAGGTCGGCGGGGAGACACCGGGCGTGCTGCTGCGGCAGGAGGACGCGCTGGGCTACCGGTCGCCCGCGTGGGCCGCCCCGCGGGTGTGGGTGGAGGTGCCCGACGCCCGGCTCGCCGCGCTGCGGCTCGTCGGGGCCGGGATCACGCCGCTGGAGATGCCCTTCGCGGTGGCCACCGGGTGGACCGTCGAGATCGCCGACCCCTGGGGCAATGTCATCGGGTTCACGGACTACACCAAGCGGCCCGAGCTGGCCCGCCGGAGCTAGGACCCGCCCGGCGGATCACGCCGGCGTCGCGGGGCCCGATGCTCGAACAGGTGAGTTGAACGCGTTCAAAAACAGGTCTACAGTCATCCCTGTCAGCGTTTTGAACGCGTTCAAGAAGGGGTGGGGCATGGACCGCACCGTCATCGCCTACGTCATCTACCTGGTCGTCAGCATCGGGCTGACCGTCTGGGTGGCCCGGACCCTCAGCCGCAACGGGCGGGTCTTCCTGTCCGACGTCCTGCACGGCAACGAGAAGCTCGCCGACGCCGTCAACCACCTCCTGGTCGTCGGCTTCTACCTGGTCAACCTCGGCTTCGTCGCCCTCTACCTGAGCGGTGACGACACCATCGCGGACACCCGCGGCATCTTCGAGGCCCTGTCCACCAAGCTCGGTGTGGTCCTGCTCGTGCTCGGCGTGATGCACCTGGGCAACGTGTACGTGCTCAACCGGATCCGGCGCCGCGGGATGATGGAGCGCGAGCAGATGCCGCCGGTGCCGCCGCAGGGCTGGGTGGCGCCGACCACCGGAGCGTGACCGCCGTGACCGGCACACCGGCAGCGGCACCGGCACCGGCACTGCGCGGGCTCACCGTCCTGTACGACGCCCAGTGCTCCCTGTGCACGTTCCTGCGGGACTGGCTCACGCGGCAGCCGCAGCTGGTGCCGCTGGAGCTGGTCCCCGCCGGGTCGGACGAGGCCCGGCGGCGCTTCCCGGGTCTCGACCACGGGGCCACCCTGGAGGAGGTCACCGTCGTCGGCGACGGCGGCCAGGTCTACCGGGACACCGCCGCCTGGATCGTCGTCCTGTGGGCCCTGCGTGAGCACCGCCCCCTCGCCCACCGGCTCAGCACCCCGGCAGGCGCGAAACTCGCCCGGGGCGCCGTGCTCGCCGCCGCGAAATGGCGGGGCCGGCAGGAAGGGTGGGGCGGGCGGACGTACCGCAGGGGCGACGGATGGTCGTACGAACCCGGGGCGGGCTGGACGTACAACCCACCCGGCTGTGACGACGGCGCCTGCGCCACTGACTAGGCTCTGGTGTCGTGCCCGCCAAGAACGACAGCCCGCATGAGGGCCCCGTGACCCCGAAGTCCGAGAAGTCCGAGCAGACCCGTGCGCTGATCCTGGAGACGGCGATGCGGCTGTTCCAGGAGCGGGGCTACGACAAGACCACCATGCGGGCCATCGCCCAGGAGGCCGGTGTCTCCGTCGGCAACGCCTACTACTACTTCGCCGGCAAGGAGCACCTGATCCAGGGCTTCTACGACCGGATCGCCGCCGAGCACCAGGCGGCGGTCCGCGGCGTCCTGGAGCGCGAGAGCGACTTCGAGGCGCGGCTCGCGGGCGTGCTGCGGACCTGGCTGGACGTGGCGGCGCCGTACCACGAGTTCGCGGTGCAGTTCTTCAAGAACGCCGCCGACCCGGACAGCCCGCTGAGCCCCTTCTCGCAGGAGTCGGAGCACGCGCGCGAGGAGGCGATCAGCGTCCACCGGGAGGTGCTGCGCGGGGCGAGGAAGACGAAGGTGCCCGAGGAACTGCGGGACGCCCTGCCCGAGTTGATGTGGCTGGCGCAGATGGGGCTCGTGCTGTACTGGATCTTCGACCGGACCCCGGGGCGCGAGCGCAGCTACCGGCTCGCCGAGCGGGGCGCGCGCATCACCGCGCGGGGCGTGGCGCTGGCCCGCTTCCGGGTGCTGCGCCCGCTGGTGCGCGAGGTCCACGAGCTGTTCACGGACTTCCTGCCGGGCATGACGAAGATGCTGCCCGCGCCGGCCCCCACGCCCGCGCCGGCGGACCAGGACCCCGACCGGGACCGGTGATCCCGGCCCGGCCGGGCGCCCGTCAGCCTGCCGTCAGATCCACGTCAGCTGCCACAGCCGGAACACGCCGTTGCCGTCGGACAGGTACTGGCCGCCGCTGACGTCCACGTTCGTGACCACGTACTCCTTGCTCTGCCACAGCGGGATCACCGGCACGTCGTCGGCGACCTGGGTCTGCAGGCGGCGGAAGTCCTGGGCGGAACGGCTGCGGTCGGCGTACTGCTGCGAGGAGCGGATCAGCGCGTCGACCGTCTTGTCGCTGTAGCCGGTGTTCATGGTGGCGTCACTGCCGACGAGCGGGCCCGTGAAGGTGTCCGGGTCGGGATAGTCGGCGACCCAGCCGACGGCGTACGCGTCGAGCTTGCCGGTCGCCCAGTGCTTCTGGAAGTCGGTCCACTCGTAGCCCTTGACGTCGACCTGGAACAGACCGCTCGCCTCCAGTTGCCGCTTGAGCTCCTTCGCCTCCTGCTCGGCGGCGCCGCTGCCGATGCCGTAGCCGTAGGTGAAGCGGACCGGCAGGCTGACCCCGGCCCGGGTGAGCAGCGCCCGCGCCTTGGCGGTGTTCTGCTTGGGGTAGCTGTCGAAGAACGACGCGGTGTGGCCGATGATGCCGGTCGGGATCAGCGAGTACAGCGGCTCGACGGTGCCGTCGTAGACGTCGCCGGCGAGCTGTTCGCGGTTGACCAGCCAGGCCACGGCCTGGCGCACGCGCGCGTCGTGCAGCGGGGCGCCCTTGTGGGTGTTGAAGTACAGGTTGCGGGTCTCGGAGCTGTCGGCCTCGAAGACGCGCTGGCCGGGGTCGCTGGCGCTGAGCCCGGCCAGCACGTCCGGCGGCAGCTGGCGGGTGGCGACGTCGACCTGCTTGGCCTTCCAGGCGTTGTGCAGAGCCACCGGGTCCTTGTAGTAGCGCAGCTCGATGGGTGTGCCGGTGCTCTTGATGGCGCCCCGGTAGCGGGAGTTCGGCTTCAGCACGGCCTTGCCGCCCTTGGTGTACGACGCCAGCTCGTACGGCCCGGTGCCGTCGGCGGCGGTGCCTTCGCGCAGCTTGCCGGCCGGGTACTGCTCGGCGTCGACGATGGAACCGGCGCCGGTGGCCACCTTGAACGGGAACGTGGCGTCCGGGGACGACAGATGGAAGGTGACCGTGCGGCCCTCGGCGTCCACCGAGGCGAGCGTGGACAGCAAGGACCCCGGACCGACATCGGAGTTGATCTTCTTGATGCGGTCGAAGGAGAACTTCACGTCCTTCGCGCTCACCTCGCGGCCGCTGGGGAACGTCAGGCCGTCCCGTAGTTCACAGCGGTAGGTGCGCAGGCTGCCCGCGACGAAGGCGCAGCTCTCGGCCGCGTCCGGCACGGGTTGCGTACCGCCGGGCTCATAGGTCAGCAGCGACTGGAAGACGTTGCTGAACAGAGCCCAGGAACCGGCGTCGTAGGCGCCGGCCGGGTCGAGCGACGTGATGGTGTCCGTCGTACCGACCACGATCGTCTTGTTCTTGTTTCCCTGTGACGGCAGCATCTGCCAGCCGGCCACACCGGCGGCCGCCAGGACGAGTACGGCCGCCAGGACGCGCATGCGAAGTGATCGCATGGTGGTGTTGCCCTCCCACGGGCCCGTTCCGGGCCCCCTGTGCACGTGCCACTCCCCCAAGTGGCGGCCACTCCCCTATTAGTGGCGCGGCTCAATTAATCACAGGAGTTTCATGCAGCGGAAGAGGATTTGGTTGATTCGTGAAGGTTCGCTCAGGCCCGCCGTGACGCCAGTTCGACGACCGTGATGTCCGAGGGGGCGCCGACGCGGGTCGGCGGGCCCCAGGCACCGGCGCCCCGGCTGACGTACAGCTGCGTGTCGCCGTAGCGCTCCAGACCGGCCACGGTCGGGTTGGCGGCAGCGGCGAGGAGGTTGCCGGGCCAGAGCTGGCCGCCGTGGGTGTGGCCGGAGAGCTGGAGGTCGACGCCGTGCCGGACGGCCTCGTGGATCTGCACCGGCTGGTGGGCGAGCAGCACGCACGCGCGCGTGGTGTCCCGGTCGCCGAGGGCGCGGGTGAAGTCCGGGCCGTGGCCCTCGCTCTCGCCCTGGACGTCGTTGACGCCGGCGAGGTCGAACCAGGGCATCTCGGTGCGGGCGTTCTCCAGGGGGTGCAGGCCGAGCCGCCGCACCTCCTCGACCCACTGCTCGGCGCCGGAGAAGTACTCGTGGTTGCCGGTGACGAAGTACGCGCCGTGCCGGGCCTGAAGCCGGGCGAGCGGGGCCGCGGCCGGGCCGAGGTCCTTGACGCTGCCGTCGACGAGGTCGCCGACGACCGCGATCAGGTCGGGCTGGGTGGCGTTGATCGTGTCGACGACCTTCTGCGCGAAGCCACGGCCCAGGATCGGGCCGAGGTGGATGTCGCTGACCACGGCGATCCGGTAACCGTGCGCGGCGCGCGGCAGCTTGGCCAGCGGCACCGTGACGCGCTTCACACTCGGCCCGCGCAGCACGCCATAAGTGCCGTATCCGACGGTGCCGGCGGCCGCGACGGCCGCCGCTCCGGCGACGAAGCGGGAGACGACCAGGCGGCGGGAGGGGTCGGTGACGGGCACGGGCGGCTGCGGCGGATCGGCGGGTTCCGCGCTCGCGCCCGCGGGGACGGGTTCCGGTCGCGGTACGGCCGTCCCGCGCCGCCGCGGCAGCCGCAGGAGCAGCGGCCGCAGCAGCTCGCCCGCGAGGACGGCCAGCAGCAGGTAGACCGACAGGGCCAGCCACAGGAAGCCCGGCCAGGCGAGGACGCGCTGCAGCCAGAAGGGGGCGCCGGTGCGTTCGGCGACGAGCGCGCCGACGGCGAGCGCCCAGCCGCCCCCGATCAGGGCCGCGCCCAGGCGGCGGGCGCGGCCGGGGCCCGTGGTCGTGTCGCGGAACAGGCGCCGCCACACGTACCAGTTGGCCGACACCGCGGCGGCGAGCACGAGCAGCGCCACGAGCGCGAAGACGATGACCACCGTGTCGTGTCCCCCGTTGGTGTGCGGCGTGGGTGTCCGGTTCCGGACGGTCGGCTATGACGTGCGGCGCAGTGCGCGCACTCCACGCAACCCGATGACCCCGATGGCCGTCCCCAATACGAAGGAAACGACCGCGAGCAGCAGGTGCACCCAGAAGTACGCCGTCGGACGACCGTCGTCGAAGGCGAGCCCGCTGCTGTCCTTGATCAAGTTCTTGATGAAAGTGACCCAGATGACGAGGCTCCACACCCCGAAGGCGAGCAGGAACCACGAGACCCGGCGGCTGAGCTTCATCCCTCCAGTATCGCCGCCGGATGTCCGGTTCCGTGTCCGGGGTGGGGGGCGGGGCGGGACTTCGACGGGCGCGGGAGGTACGTTCTGCGTCGTGCCCGCTCACCGCAGGACCGGCAGGCGATCCCTGCTGGTCACCTCCGCGACCCTGTTGTCCCTCGCCCTGACCGCGCCGGCGGCCCTCGCGGCCCCGTCTCCCCCGCCGAGCCCGTCGGCCACACCCCCGGCGTCCATGTCCCAGGTGGGCGGCGCGCAACTCGGCCGGCCGGGTACGCAGGTCAACCTGGCCGCCGGGGTCCCGGTGCTGCCCAAGGACGTCACCGCGCGCTCCTGGATCGTCGCCGACGCCGAGTCGGGTGAGGTACTGGCCGCGCACAACGCGCACTGGCGGCTGGCGCCGGCGAGCACGATGAAGATGCTGTTCGCGGACACGGTGCTGCCGAAGTTCCCCGCCTCCACGCAGCACAAGGTGGTGCCGAGCGACCTGGCGGGGATGGGCGCCGGCTCGAGCCTGGTCGGGATAAAGGAGAACGAGACCTACACGGTCCACGACCTGTGGCTCGGTGTCTTCCTGCGCTCCGGCAACGACGCGGTGCACGTGCTGTCGTCGATGAACGGCGGCGTCGAGGCCACCGTGAAGGAGATGAACCAGCACGCCGAGGAACTCCAGGCGCTCGACACGCATGTGGTCAGCCCGGACGGTTACGACGCTCCCGGGCAGGTGTCCTCGGCCTACGACCTGACGCTGTTCGCCCGTTCCGGACTGCAGAAGAAGGACTTCCGCGAGTACTGCTCGACGGTGAAGGCCGCGTTCCCGGGTGAGACGAAGAAGGACAAGTCGGGCAAAGTGGTCCGCCAGCCCTTCGAGATCCAGAACACCAACCGCCTGCTGAGCGGCACCGACCACGACGTCCCCGTCTACCAGGGCATCGCGGGCGTGAAGAACGGCAACACCACCAACGCGGGCGCCACCTTCACCGGTGTCGCCGAGCGGGGCGGTCATGTGCTGCTCGTCACGGTGATGCACCCGGAGAAGAGCGAGCACAACGAGGTCTACAAGGAGACCGCGCGGCTGTTCGACTGGGGCTTCCAGGCGGCCGGGAAGGTGCAGCCGGTGGGTGAGCTGGTGGCGCCCAGGAGCGTCGGCGGCGACGCCCAGCCCGGTGCGACGGCCTCCTCCGGCACGTCGGGCGGCACCGCCTCGGGCGGGGCCTCCGGCGGCAGGGCGGCGGCGAGCGCGGCGACCGCGAGCGGCTCCAGCGGGATGGGGATCGCGCTCGGTATCGCCGGTGGGGCGCTGGCGCTGCTGGGCGGCGGCGCGTTCGTCGTCAACCGCCGTTGGCCGGTGGGGCGTCGGCGCTGATCCCCTCCTCCCTCCCCTCCTCCTCCTCGACGGCGACGCCCTCCTCCTTGGTGCGCGTCGCCGTCCACGCGGCGCAGTACAGCAGCAGCTTGCAGGTGAGGTTGATCCACATCAGCAGGGCGACGGGGATGCCGAACGCGCCGTACATGCTCTTCGCGGCGACGCCCTGGATGTAGCCGCTGAGCAGCAGCTTGAGCAGTTCGAAGCCGACCGCGCCGAGCAGGGCGGCGACGACCAGGCGGCGACGCGCGGGCTCCACGCCGGGCAGCAGGGTGAGCACGTACAGCAGGAGCAGGAAGTCGGCGAGGACGGCCACGGCGAACGCGGCGACACGCAGCAGGGCGCTGCCCCAGCCGTGCTCGTCGAGTCCGGCCTGGCCGGCGATCCAGTCGACGGCGGCGGAGGCGACGACGGAGACGGCGAGCGTGGCGAGCACCGCCCCGCCGAAACCGAGCAGGATGCCGCCGTCCTTGGCCTTGTTCAGCAGGGGGTTCTCCGTGCTGTCCGGCAGCTCCCACACCGCCCGCAGGCAGTCCCGCATCTGGCCGACCCAGTTGATGCCGATGAACAGCAGCACCGCGCCGGCGATGAGGCCGACGGTGCCCGCGTTGTTCACCAGGCCCTGGATGTCGAGCTGGTCGGAGATGCCCGGGACCTGCTGGGCGATCTTGTTCTCGAGGGTCTTCTGCCGGTCGGCGCCGAGGGTGGCGGCGGCCACCGCGGCGACGACGGTGAGCAGCGGGAAGAGCGAGACGAAGCTGACGAACGTCATCGCGGCGGCCAGCCGTGTCCACTTCACACGGTCCAACCGCTCGTACGACCGCCACGCGTGCGTCACCATCAGCCGCTTCAGGGGCGGTCCGATGACGGGGAGTCCTGTCAGCCATTCCATGCTCGTGATCTCCCCTTGCCACGGCCCGCTGATGCACGGCCGTTGTCTCACTTATCACCCGTTTCGTGCAGAGTCGGAATGTTAGTAAACCAACGCCGCATATCGTGTCGATAGCGTCTTTTCATGGCAACCGACACCGTGCCCGTCACCGGGTGGGGCCGCACCGCCCCCACCACCGCCCGGCTGATCCGCCCCCGCGACTACGCGCAGGCCGTGGCCGCCGTCCGGGACTGCGGGGTCCGCGGAGGCATCGCGCGCGGGCTGGGCCGGGCGTACGGGGACGCCGCGCAGAACGCCGGCGGCCGCGTGTTCGACATGACGGGCCTGGACCGCGTCCATGTCGTGGACGCCGACGACGGAACCGTGCTGTGCGACGCGGGAGTCTCCCTGCACCGGCTGATGGAGGTGGTGCTGCCGCTCGGCTGGTTCGTCCCGGTGGTCCCCGGCACCCGCCGGGTGACGGTCGGCGGGGCGATCGCCGGTGACGTGCACGGCAGCGACCACCCCGTAGCGGGCGCCTTCTCCCGCCATGTGCTGTCCTTCGAACTCCTCACCGCCGACGGCACCGTGCACACCGTCCCCCACGGCACCCAGCTGTTCGATGCGACCACCGGCGGTCTGGGCCTGACCGGTGTGATCCTCACGGTCACGCTCCGGCTGCTGCCCGTCGAGACGGCCCTGATGTCGGTCGGCACCGAACGCGCGCGTGACCTCGACGAGGTGATGGCCCGCCTGGCGAACGCCGCCCGGCGCCACCGCCACGCCGCCGCCCGTATCGACCTGCTCGCCCGCGGCGCGGCCACCGGCCGGGGCATCGTCACCCACGCCGACCACGCGCCCGCGGCCGCCCTGCGCCCGGGCACCCGCGCATGGCAGGAACCGCTGGCCTTCCGCCCCCGCCGGCTGCCCGCCCCGCCCGCCTTCGTCCCCACGGGACTGCTCGGCCGTACCACCGCCGCGCTGGCCGGAGAGCTGCGGCACCGCAGGGCGGCACGCGCGCGTACCGAACTGCGACCGATCAGCGCCTTCTTCCACCCCCTGGACGGCGTCCCGCACTGGAACCGCGTCTACGGGCGCGGCGGGCTCGTGCACTACCAGTGCCTCCTCGGATACGGCGAGGAGGACACCCTGCGCCGGATCGTGCGCCGCCTCGCCGCACACCGCTGCCCGTCCTTCCCGGCCGTGCTCAAGCGCTTCGGGGAGAGCGGGCCCGGCTGGCTGTCCTTCCCGGCGCCCGGCTGGAGCCTCGCCCTGGACCTCCCGGCGCACCTGCCCGGCCTCGCCGCCCTCCTCGACGGCCTGGACGAGGAGGTCGCCGCGGCGGGCGGCCGGGTCTGCCTCGCCAAGGACGCCCGGCTGCGCCCGGACCTGCCCACCGCGATGTACCCCCGCCTGGCCGACTTCCGCCGGCTGCGCGCGGAGCTGGACCCGGGCGGGGTGTTCACCTCGGACCTCGCCCGCCGCCTCGGTCTGTGACCACCGCCCGTGACACCCAGGAGCCATTCATGAAGGACGCCTTCGGCCTCCCCCAGTCCCTGCTCGTCCTCGGCGGCACGTCCGAGATCGCGCTGGCCACCGCGCGCCGGCTGATCGCCCGCCGCACCCGCACCGTGTGGCTGGCCGGGCGCCCCTCACCCGGTCTTGAGCGGGCCGCCGAGAGCCTGCGCGCCCTCGGCGCCGACGTGCGCACCGTCGCCTTCGACGCGCTCGACCCCGAGGCCCACGAGACGGTCCTCGGCAAGGTGTTCGCGGAGGGCGACATCGACCTGGTGCTGCTCGCCTTCGGCGTGCCCGGCGACCAGGCGCGCGACGAACGCGAGCCGTCCGCCGCGGTGCGCGTCGCGCAGACCAACTACACCGGCGCCCTCAGCGCCGGCCTGGTCAGCGCCCGCGCCTTGCAGGGCCAGGGCCACGGCTCGCTCGTCGTGCTGTCCTCCGTGGCCGGCGAGCGGGCCCGCCGCTCGGACTTCATCTACGGCTCCAGCAAGGCCGGCCTGGACGCCTTCGCGCAGGGCCTCGGCGACGCGCTGCACGGCACCGGCGTGCACGTCATGGTCGTACGCCCCGGGAGTGTGCGGACGCCGCAGGCGGACGGGCGGGAGGAGACACCGCTCGCGACGACGCCGGAGGCGGTCGCCGCCGCCATCGAACTCGGCCTGCGCCGCCGCTCGGAGACGGTGTGGGTACCGGGCGCCCTGCGGGTGGTGATGACGGCGCTGCGGCATCTGCCGCGAGCCGTGTTCCGCCGGCTGCCGCTCTAGCCGGGGGCCTGCCAGGGCCCTAGCGCAGGGAACCCTGTTCCACGCTGCCGGCCTGGGGCGGGACCACCGCGCCGCCGAAGGTGAACTCGCGCAGCTTGCGCCACACGCCGTCGGCGCCCTGTTCGTAGAGGGCGAAGCCGGTGCAGGACCAGTCGGCCGCGTAGCCGGCGAGTTCCGCGTAGGCGCGGTCCATGGCGGCGTCGTCGATGCCGTGCGCCACCGTGACGTGCGGGTGGTAGGGGAACTGCAGCTCCCGCTCGACAGGACCGGAGGAGTCCCTGACCTGCTGCTGGATCCGCGTGCACTCCTGGGCGCCCTCGACGACCTTCACGTACACGACCGGGGACAGCGGGCGGAAGGTGCCCGTGCCCTCCAGCCGCATCGGGAAGGGGCGGCCGGCCGCGGCGACCCGGGTGAGGTGGGCCTCGACGTCCGGCAGGGCCGAGGCGTCCACCTCGGTCGGCGGCAGCAGTGTGACGTGCGTGGGGATGCCGTGGGCGGCGGCGTCACCGAAGCCCGCGCGCAGCTGTTGGAGCAGGCTGCCGTGAGGCTCCGGGACCGCGATCGACACGCCGATCGTTACGGTCCCCACGTCGTCTCCTGTCGTCGTGCTGTCCCGGCGGGTCCGGGGCAGGGGTGGCTGCCGCGGCAGCCGTCGGTTATCGACTGTACGGCTGCCGCCGCGGTGTTGGGCGGGTGCGGACGTGTGCTGTACGGCTCACCGCGCAGGGTGAGCCGCCGTACCGTCCGCGCTCGGGTGTCGTGCCGGCCGGGTCAGTGCTTGGCCGGCAGGAATCCGACCTTGTCGTAGGCCTGCGCCAGCGTCTCCGCGGCCACGGCACGCGCCTTCTCCGCGCCCTTGGCGAGGATCGAGTCCAGCGTCTCCGGGTCGTCCAGGTAACTCTGGGTGCGCTCCCGGAACGGCGTCACGAACTCGACCATGACCTCGGCGAGGTCCGTCTTGAGCGCGCCGTAGCCCTTGCCGTCGTACTTCTCCTCCAGCTCGGCGACACCCGAGCCGGTGAGGGTCGAATAGATGCTGAGGAGGTTGCTCACGCCCGGCTTGTTCTCCGGGTCGAAGCGGATCACGGTGTCGGTGTCGGTGACCGCGCTCTTGACCTTCTTCGCCGTCGTCTTCGGCTCGTCGAGGAGGTTGATGAGCCCCTTCGGCGTGGACGCCGACTTGCTCATCTTGATCGACGGGTCCTGAAGGTCGTAGATCTTGGCCGTCTCCTTGAGGATGTACGGCCTCGGCACGGTGAAGGTCTCGCCGAAGCGGCCGTTGAAGCGCTCGGCGAGGTCGCGGGTCAGCTCGATGTGCTGGCGCTGGTCCTCACCGACCGGCACCTCGTGCGCCTGGTACAGCAGGATGTCGGCGACCTGGAGGATCGGGTACGTGAACAGGCCGACGGAGGCGCGGTCGGCGCCCTGCTTGGCGGACTTGTCCTTGAACTGGGTCATGCGGGAGGCCTCGCCGAAGCCGGTGAGGCAGTTCATGACCCAGGCGAGCTGGGCGTGCTCGGGCACGTGGCTCTGCACGAAGAGGGTGCAGCGGTCCGGGTCCAGGCCGGCGGCGAGCAGCTGGGCGGCGGCGAGGCGGGTGTTGGCGCGCAGGTCCGCCGGATCCTGCGGGACCGTGATCGCGTGCAGGTCCACGACCATGTAGAAGGCGTCGTGGGACTCCTGGAGGGCCACCCACTGGCGCACGGCGCCGAGGTAGTTGCCGAGGTGGAACGAGCCGGCGGTGGGCTGGATGCCGGACAGCACGCGAAGAGCACGCGGCGTGGCGGAGCCACTCCCCTGAGGGTGGTGGTGGGCGACGGACGGGCGATCAGAGGCCATGGGCCCATTCTCTCAGAGCGGGAGGGTCGAACAGGAACTGGTCGGAAACAGCTGCGAACCGAATCTTCGCGCGCCGTGTAACAAGATCGTCCTCCGGTGAGACGGAGGCCACAGCGCGCGGCACCCGGCCGGCGGGGAGCACCGGCCGGAATGGGGCGAGACACCCCTCCTATGCCTGCGCGGCGGCCAGGGCCGCGGTGCGTTCCTCGCCCTTGCGGCGGGCCCGCTTGCCGTAGAGGGCCGTCCACAGGGCGAGGGCGCCGAGCACGCCGTAGATCAGGACCGGGCTCAGGGAGACCATGGTGTCGGTGCTGAGCGTGCAGGCCAGCGCGATGCGGACCACGGCCTCCAGGCAGTAGGCCACGCCCCAGACCGTCGTCATGGTCCGCATGGTCGAGCGGAAGCCCTCGAACTCCCACAGGCCGTTCCACCAGGCGGTGCTCTCGGGCGTGCCGTCGGTGGCGAACTTGCGGCCGAAGTAGAACATCAGCGGGCGCTGCGCCGCCAGCGTGACCAGGCACAACAGCCCGAACAGCCCGGTGACGACCGAGTCCTTGATCAGCAGGGACAGGGCCGAGTGGGGGCCGACGACCGACACCACAGCTGTGATCACCAGGAACACCAGGGTCACCAGGGCGAACTCGTCGAGGCGGCGCCGCCAGGCGAGGTGGACGGCGCTGTCGAGGACCGGCCAGGCACCGCTCGCGAGCAGCGCGGCGAACTCGCTCCAGCCGTGGTCGCGCAGGGCGTTGTAGGTGAGGATCGGGGCGGCCACGTTGAGCCCGATGGTGAGGGCCCAGCCGCCCAGCGCGGCGCCCCGGGACCGGGCGGGCGGCGCGGGGCGGTCCCCTGCCGCTGCCGCCGGGGTGTCCGGCGCGGTGGGAGCGGCTGGTGCGGACGTGGCGTCGTGAGCGGTCATCGTTCCCCCGGTGCGTGTGTGTGAAGGCGGCCGACGGCCGCTGGTGAAAGCCTCCCGGTGCCGCGGGTCAGTGCGGTACGGCGGGTGCTGGGTGCGCTGCGCCGGGCCGGAAGCGGGCCTGATCATTCACGACCACGATCCGCTTGCGCAACAGGTGGCGGAGCCTCCGCCTGTGACAAGAGGGGGACACCGGCGGGCCGGGCGGTGTACCAGAGGGGGAACGGGGCTCGGGGCGGCCGGGAGCGGATGAGCGGGTGGGGGCGGGATGCGACGGCGACGGGGCGGGTTGCGGCAACTGGCGGCTCTTTCAGGGCTGTTCGTGACGCTGCCGGCGCCGGGGACCGCACTCGTGGCGCCGCCGGCTCCCATGGGGCATCCCGTCGGGCATCCCGTGGCGCGGGCCGGTGCCGGGCCCGAGGAGCCCGACGTGGCCGTGGTCGTCACGGCCGGCGCCGGGCGCACCGAGGCGTGGCATGCCGGGGAGGCCGGCTCCGACCGGCTGCGCGGTCTGCTCGAGCCGGCCGTACGGCGGTACGGAGCGGATGCCCGAGGCGTGGACCCAGAGGCGGTATCCGGCGGCGCGGTTCACGGTGCTGTGGGGGCCGACCGGGGTCGGGGGCCGGCCGCAGACGCGGCGGGCGCCCGGCGGCGACGTGGCGATGCTGCGCCAAAACCACATGTTCCTGGCACCGGACGGCTCGCCGTGGGTGCGGACCGGTTCCTGGCACCGGACGGCACGCTGTGGGTGCGGACCGATCCGGCGCCGGACCTGCCGGACCACGACATCCGCCGGCACCGCGCGCCGCGCCCGGTGTACGACCGGCCGACGGGCGCCGGCTTCCCCGGGCTCGGCGCCGCTCCGGCCGCCGGTCGCGAGGGGTATGCGCGCGAGGGCGCGGGGTGGGCGGCCGCGGGGCTTGCCGTCGGGGTCGCCGGGACGCTGCTGATACGCCGCGCTGCGGCCCGGCAGTGTGCCGGGCCGCCGCGGGACGAGCCTCGTCAGGAGCTGATCGACCGGTGAGCCCCCGGTGGGGGTCAGCCCAGGTCGATCTCCGGGTAGAGCGGGAAGCCGGCCACGAGGTCGGTGGCGCGACGGGAGATCTCGTCGGAGATCTTCGCGTCCAGGACGTGGGCCGCCTTCGAGGGCGCGCCGGACTTGGTGGTGCCGGGCTCGGCGGCCGTCAGGACGCGGTCGATCAGACCGGCGACCTCGTCCATCTCGGCGGTGCCGAGGCCACGGGTGGTGAGCGCCGGGGTGCCGATGCGGATGCCGGAGGTGTACCAGGCGCCGTTCGGGTCGGCCGGGATCGCGTTGCGGTTGGTGACGATGCCGGAGTCGAGCAGGGCCTGCTCGGCCTGGCGGCCGGTGAGACCGTAGGAGCCGGCGACGTCGATCAGGTTGAGGTGGTTGTCCGTGCCGCCCGTGACCAGGGTGGCACCGCGGCGCATCAGGCCCTCGGCGAGCGCGCGGGAGTTGTCGACGATCCGCTGGGCGTAGTCCTGGAACGCGGGCTGCCGCGCCTCGGCGAGAGCGACGGCCTTGGCGGCCATGACGTGCGGCAGGGGACCGCCGAGGACCATCGGGCACCCGCGGTCGACCTGGTCCTTGAGCGAGTCGTCGCACAGGACCATGCCGCCGCGCGGGCCGCGCAGGGACTTGTGCGTGGTGGTCGTGACGATCTGGGCGTGCGGGACCGGGTCGAAGTCGCCGGTGAGGACCTTGCCGGCGACGAGGCCCGCGAAGTGCGCCATGTCGACCATGAGGGTCGCACCGACCTCGTCGGCGATCTCGCGCATGATCCGGAAGTTCACCAGACGGGGGTACGCGGAGTAGCCGGCGACGATGATCAGCGGCTTGAACTCGCGGGCCTGGGCGCGCAGGGCCTCGTAGTCGATGAGACCGGTGGCCGGGTCGGTGCCGTAGGACCGCTGGTCGAACATCTTTCCGGAGATGTTGGGGCGGAAGCCGTGGGTGAGGTGGCCGCCGGCGTCCAGGGACATGCCGAGCATGCGCTGGTTGCCGAAGGCCTGGCGCAGCTCGGCCCAGTCGGCGTCGGTGAGGTCGTTGATCTGCCGGACGCCGGTCTTCTGCAGGAAGGGCGCCTCGACGCGGTCGGCGAGGACGGCCCAGAACGCGACGAGGTTGGCGTCGATGCCGGAGTGCGGCTGGACATAGGCGTGCCGGGCGCCGAAGAGTTCGCGGGCGTGCTCGGCGGCGAGGGACTCGACGGTGTCGACGTTGCGGCAGCCGGCGTAGAAGCGGCGGCCCACGGTGCCCTCGGCGTACTTGTCGCTGAACCAGTTGCCCATCGCGAGCAGGGTGGCCGGGGAGGCGTAGTTCTCCGAGGCGATCAGCTTGAGCATCTCGCGCTGGTCGGCGACCTCCTGACGGATGGCGTCGGCGACCCGCGGTTCGACGGCGCGGATGACGTCGAGGGCCGCGCGGTAGGCGGTGGACTCGGTGGAGAGGGGACCGTTCTCGGCCATCGGGGACCTCCGGACGTGGTGGGTACGGCGTTCACGGTTCGGCCCAGGCGCACGGCACAGCTTTCGCAGGGGCCGCTCCCCGATGGTCCATCCCATCCCAGCGCGCCAGTCACGGCCCGCTGCCAGCCTACCGGGCGTGTCGGACGGCCGGGCGGGGCCGTCCACCATGCGGGCTAAAGGATCACGTGCGGCAGGAAGCGGGCGTACTCGTCGGTGATCAGGCCGGAGGACTCGCGGATACCGAGGCCGGCCGCCTCGTCCTCGACGACCCAGGCGCCGAGGACGACGTGGTTGCCGTCGAACGCGGGCAGCGGGGCGAGCTGCTGGTAGCAGCAGGGTTCGTCGCGGACTTCGGGTGCGCTGCCCGGCTCGTGGACCGTCACCCCGTCGCCCTCGCGGCCGAGCAGCGGCTTGGCGACCCAGCCGGGGCCGGCGGCCAGTTCGCGGGGGCCGTCGAGGTAGGCGGGCAGGAGGTTGGGGTGACCGGGGTACAGCTCCCACAGGATCGCCAGCAGCGCCTTGTTGCTCAGCAGCATCTTCCACGCGGGCTCGATCCACAGGGTGGAGCCGGTGCCGCCGCCGTTGTCGAGGGTGCCGAGGACATGGTCGGCGAAGCGGTCGGTGGTGAGCCACTCCCAGGGGTAGAGCTTGAAGATGCTGCGGATGAAGCGGAGCCGGTTGTCGACGAAGCGGCCCGACAGCGGGTCCCAGCCGATCTCCTCCATCGAGATCCAGTCGGTCTCCAGACCGGCCTGCTCGGCGGTCTCCTTGAGGTAGGCGACCGTCATCAGGTCCTCGCCGAGTTCGTCGGCGGCGGAGTGCGCGAAGTACAGGGGGCTGCCCGGGGGCAGCAGCTTCGCCTGCTTGCGCCAGGCGGCGACCAGGCGTTCATGGAGGGAGTTCCACTGGTCGGCGCCGGGGAAGCGGTCCTCCATCCAGAACCACTGCGGGGACGCCGCCTCCACCAGGGAGGTGGGCGTGTCGGCGTTGTACTCCAGCAGTCTGGCGGGGCCGGTGCCGTCGTAGCGCAGGTCGAACCGCCCGTAGAGCGAAGGCAGTTCGGCGCGGCGGTGCCATGCCTCGGTGACCGCTGCGGCGACGCGCGGGTCGGTGATGCCGAGGTCGGCGAGGCGGCCTTCGCCGACGATGTGGCCGGCGGCGGCCAGACACATGCGGTGCAGTTCCTCGACGGTCTCCTCCAGCGCCTCCACCTCGTCGAGGGAGAAGACGTAGTGGGCGCTCTCGTCCCAGTAGGGGCGCAGGGAGTCGTCGGGGTAGCGGGTGAGCGGGTAGATCAGGCCCTGCGCCTCCACGGTCTGCTGCCAGCCGGGGCGGGGTGCGACGGTACGGCGTTCCATGTGTCCTCGGCCCCCTCAGCCGCCGCCGCTGCCCTTGCCGCCACCGAAGCCGCCGCGGTCGACGCCGTCGCCGTGGCTGCCGCCGCTGCCGCCCGAACCGCCGCCGCCCTTGCGGGGCTTGGTGAAGGAGCCGCCGTCGACCCAGCCGCTCTTCTTCTTGCCGCCGTAGTACCAGGTGCCCGTGCCGGACTTGCAGTTCTTGTCGGAGACGACCTTGTAGCCCTTGAGGGCGTTGTAACTGTCGCGGTCCACGCAGCGCTTGTCCGGGTCCGAGGAGCAGGCGGTGAGGGCAGCAGCGAGCAGCCCCATCCCGCCGAGGACCACCGTGCCGGAGCGCAGTTGCCGCCGTGCGTCGGCCATGTCTTTCCCCCGTGGTTGCGGTTGGTTCTCCGTCGAAAGGATGTCTCGTTCTCGGCTGTCAGCCTAGAGACCGGTGAGAGGGGGCATGCAGGAGCCCCCGCCCCGGACCGCTCCCTTAGAGTCGCCTGATGCTCTTCGGAATGGTGTGCGCGCTCGGCGCGGCGGTCTGCTTCGGTACGGCGACGGTGTTGCAGGCGATCGCGGCGCGAGCGGCCGCCGCTCCGGGCCGCGGCGACGCGGCACTGCTGCTGCGGGCGGTGCGGCAGTGGCGGTACCTGGCGGGCCTCGGTCTGGACGGGGTCGGCTTCCTGCTGCAGATCGCGGCGCTGCGCTCGGTCCCGATCTACGCGGTCGGCGCGGCCCTCGCCGCGTCGCTTGCGGTGACGGCGGTGGCCGCGGCGCGGCTGCTGCGGACGCGGCTGAGCGGGGTGGAGTGGGCCGCGGTGGGGGTCGTGTGCGCGGGCCTGGCGATGCTGGGGCTGGCCTCGGGCACGGAGGGCGAGGACAGCGGACCGGCGGGGCTCGACTGGGCGATGCTCGCCACGGCGGCGGCGGTGCTGCTGCTGGGCGCGGCGGGCGGGCGGCTCGTCGGGCGGACGCGGGCGCTGCTGCTGGGGCTCGGGGCGGGCTTCGGCTTCGGGGTGGTGGAGGTGACGGTCCGGCTGATCGACTCCCTCGACCCGTTGGACCTGCTGCGGGACCCGGCGGCGTACGCCCTGCTGCTCGGCGGGGGCGCGGCGTTCCTGCTGCTGACGTCGGCCCTGCAACGGGGTTCGGTGACGACGAGCACGGCCGGCATAGTGATCGGTGAAACGGTGGGCCCAGCCCTCATCGGCGTGGTCTGGCTCGGCGACCGCACCCGCGAGGGCCTGGCCTGGCTGGCCGTCCTGGGGTTCGCGGTGGCAGTGGCCGGAGCCCTCGCCCTGGCCCGCTTCGGAGAGGCCCCGGAAACCGTCCCCGAGGAGGCATGAGCCGGGACTTGCTCCGGACGACCGGCGAGGCATGGACGGCCCGCCGAGGTCTCGGCCGCCTCCGCGAAGGCGGACACCGCCGGCCCACCGACCGCCGGCTTCGGCGGTCGGCGACGCCCGACACGGCCGCCCTGCCGGGGAGCAGGCGACCTGGGAGGGGCGCCCCGGCCACCCGGCGAGGGTTCGGCCGGTCCTCCGCGACTGCCGCTCCTCCGCGACGGCCGGCACGGGAGGTCCGCCGCCCGCTGACCGCGGCGGTGGCCGACACTGACCGGACGCCGCCTCACGGGCGTTGAGACGGTCCCCCCGTCCCCCGGCCACTCCCGCCGAGACCGCCGGTCAGGGCATCGCGCGGCACAGCGCCTCCAGGGTTCGGGGCCAGGTGTGGTCGGAGGGGGTGCCGTAGCCGACCACCAGGGCCTCGAGAGGGTCCGTGGTCGTGTCGGGGTGGCGGTAGTAGTCGAGGCCGGTGACGGCGAGACCCTGCCAGGCCGCGGCCTGCACCACCGCCTGCTCGGTGCCGGGCGGCAGCCGCAGTACGGCGTGCAGCCCGGCCGCGATGCCGGTGACGCAGACCTGCGGCGCGCGGGCGGCGAGCGCGGCGACCAGGGCGTCCCGGCGGCGCCGGTAGCGGAGCCGGGCGGCGCGGATGTGCCGGTCGTAGGCGCCGGAGGTGATGAACTCGGCCAGGGCGAGCTGGTCGAGGACGCCGGCGGAGCGGGCACCGCCGTACTCCAGGACCTCCGGCAGGAGCGACTCGGGGAGCACCATCCAGCCCAGCCGGAGGCCGGGCGCGAGGGACTTGCTGGCGGTGCCGAGGTAGACGACGTGGTCGGGGTCGAGGTCCTGGAGCGCGCCGACGGGCTGGCGGTCGTAGCGGAACTCGCCGTCGTAGTCGTCCTCAAGGATCAGTCCGCCGGTGCGCCGCGCCCATTCCACGGCGGCGGCGCGGCGCTCGGGCGGCAGGGCGCCCCCGAGCGGGAACTGGTGGGTGGGGTTCAGCAGCACCGCACCGGCGTCGCCGAGGGCGTCGATCCGGGGCCCGGCGTCGTCGTGGGGCAGCGGGACGGTGGTCAGACCGGTGCGGTGCAGCAGGTCCCAGTGCACGTCGAGGCCGTACGACTCGACGGTGAGGCTGCGCAGGCCGCGGCCGTGCAGGACCTCGGCGAGGAGTTTCAGGCCGCGGGCGAAGCCGTTGCAGACGACGATCCGGCCGGGGTCGGCGCGCACGCCCCGGGCGCGGGCGAGGTAGCCGGCGAGCGCGGTGCGCAGCTCGATGCGGCCACGCGGGTCGCCGTAGCCGAGGACGTCGTCGGGCGCGGCGGCCAGGGCGCGCCGGGCGGCCTTGAGCCACTCGGCTCGCGGGAAGGAGGAGAGGTCGGGCACGCCGGGGAGGAGGCTGTGCGTGGGCCGGCCGGGCTCACGGTGACGAGGTGCCGGGCGCTCCTGCGGACGCGGCACGGCGGCGTGCTCGGCGACCCGGGTGCCGGAGCCCTGCCGGGCGGTGAGCCAGCCCTCGGCGACGAGGTCGGCGTAGGCGTCGGCGACGGTGTTGCGCGCGATGCCGAGGTCGGCGGCGAGCGAGCGGGAGGAGGGCAGCCGGGTGCCGGGGGCGAGGCGTCCGCCGCGCACGGCCTCGCGCAGCGCGTCGGTCAGGCCCCGGCGCACGCCGGGACCGGACGGTTCCAGATGCAGGTCGACCCCGAAAGTGGCCCAAGGTTTTGCCATGGGAATGGACCATACCGCTGGGCTGCCCGGCTCCTACGCTCGAGGACATGACCTCAGAGAACGTCGCTTACGCCCCCGAGACCCCGGCCCGCCTGAACTGGTCGCAGCACGCGCCCGAGGTGTACAAGGCGATGATCCGCCTGGACGTGGCCGCCCGGAAGGGCATCGACCCGAAGCTGGCGGAGCTGGTGAAGATCCGCGTCTCGCAGCTCAACCACTGCGCCTTCTGCCTCGACATGCACACCAAGGACGCGCTCGCGGCCGGCGAGAGCGTGGAGCGGATCGTCCAGCTCAGCGCCTGGGAGGAGTCCCGGCACTTCTACACCGAGAAGGAACTGGCGGCGCTGGAGCTGGCCGAGGCGGTCACCGTCCTCACCGACGGTTTCGTGCCGGACGAGGTGTACGAGCGGGCCGCCAAGCAGTTCGAGGAGGCGGAGCTGGTCCAGCTGATCGCCGCGATCACGGTGATCAACGCCTGGAACCGGTTCGGCGTGACCTGCCGCATGACCCCGGGCCACTACCAGGCGGGGCAGCACGCGTGACGGCGCGCACGACCCTGCTGGACCCCGGCGTCCGCGACGCGTTGCGGCAGGCCGGCGCCGCCGCCAAGAAGGGCCTGGGTGATCCGGTCCTCGCGGAGCTGGTGATGATCCGCGCCTCGCAGCTCAACCGGTGCGCGTTCTGCCTGGACATGCATGTGACGCTCGCCCGCGAGAACGGCGAGTCGGACGAGCGGATCCAGCTGCTGAACGCCTGGCGAGAGGCGGACGAGCGGTACAGCGCCCGCGAGCGGGCGGCACTGGAGCTGACGGAGGCGGTGACCGTGCTCACCGACGGCTTTGTGCCGGACGCGGTGTACGAGCGGGCCGCCGTGCACTTCGACGAGCGTGAACTGGCCCATCTGCTCGGCCTGATCGCGGTCGTCAACAGCTGGAACCGGCTGATGATCGGCCGCCGTATCCCCCCGGAAGGCCCCGCATGGTGACCGAGGAGCCCGTCGTGGACAAGGCCGGCGTCTTCCGCGCCCTGCACCGTCGCCGCTCCCCCGGCGACCCCCTCGTCCTGCCCGGACCGTGGGACGCCGCGAGCGCCCGGGTCTTCGCCGAGGCCGGCTTCCCGGCGCTCGCCACCCCGAGCGCCGGCGTGGCCGCGTCTCTCGGGTACGCCGACGGCGCGACCCCGGCCGACGAGATGTTCGCGGCCGTCGCCCGGATCGCGCGGGCGGTGGACGTGCCGGTGTCGGCGGACGTCGAGGACGGCTACGGACTCGCCCCGAAGGAGCTGGTGGAGCGGCTGCTGGAGGCGGGCGCCGTGGGCTGCAACCTGGAGGACTCCACGGGCGGCCGGCTCAGGGACCCGCGCGAACACGCCGAGTTCCTGGCCGAGGTGCGGGCCGCCGCAGGGGAGCGGCTCTTCCTGAACGCCCGGATCGACACCTTCGTCCACGGTGACGGCGACCCCGAACGGGCCGTCGAGCGGGCCGCGTTGTACGTGGCGGCGGGCGCCGACTGCGTGTATCCGATTCTCGCCCCCGCCGACGTACTGCCGCTGCTGCGGGCCGGGATCGAGGGGCCGCTGAACGCCCTCGCCCGGGTCGGCGAGGGCCCCACGCCCGCCGCTCTGGGCGAGCGCGGGGCCACCCGGATCACCTTCGGACCGGGGCTCCAGCGCCGGGCGGCACAGGCCCTGCGAGAGATCGCCGAGGGGATCCAGGCCGTCCGCACCGCGACACCGACCTGACAGCGCCACAGGCCGGACAGCCGCGCCGGCCGGACGGCTACGCCGTGAGGACAGCCGCGCCGGCCGGACACGCCGTCAGGACAGCCACGCCTTCCAGGTGGACGGGTGGCTGTCGACCCACTTCTTCGCCGCCTGCTCGGGCGTGAGCTTCTGCTCGGCGATCATCAGGGCGACCGCGTTCTGGTCCTCGGTCGTCCACCGGAACTTCTTCAGGAAGGCCGCCGCCTTGCCGCCGCGGTGCGCGAAGTCCGCATTGAGGTACTTCTGCAACGGGGTGTGCGGGTAGGCGCAGGCGACCTTCGCCGCGTCCGCGTCGCAGCCCTCCTTGTACGGCGGCAGCTTCACCTCGGTCATCGGCACCTTCTTGAACAGCCACTGGGGTGCGTACCAGTAGGTCAGGAAGGGCTTCTTCTCCTTGGCGAACTGTTTCATCTGGGTGATCTGCGCCGCCTCGGAACCGGCGAAGACGACCTGGTAGTTCAGCTTCAGGTTGCTCACCAGCGCCTTGTCGTTGGTGACGTACGACGGGGAGCCGTCCATCAGCTGGCCCTTGCCGCCGCTCTCGGCGGTCTTGAAGAGCGAGGCGTACTTGTTGAGGTTGCGCCAGTCGGTGATGTCGGGGTGCTGCTTGGCGAGATACGTCGGCACGAACCAGCCGATGTGACCGGTGACGCCGAGTCCGCCGGCCCGGGCGATGGTGTGCTTGTCGTCGACGTACCGCTTCTCCTGGTCGGGGTGGCCCCAGTCCTCCAGGATCGCGTCGACGCGGCCCTGGCTGAGCGCGTCCCAGGCGGGCACCTCGTCGACCTGGACGGTGTCGACGCGGTAGCCGAGCTTGTGCTCCAGCAGGTACTGGGCGACGGCCACGTTGGACTGCGCGCCCACCCAGGACTGCACGGACAGGGTGACCGTCTTGGCGCCCCGGGCGTTCGCGAAGGGCGACGCCTGCTTGGTCATGTCGGCGGCACCGCAGCCGGTGAGCAGCAGCAGCGAGCCCGCCGCGGCGACGGCGGCTGTCGTACGGATACGCATGTCAGGCTCCCTTCCCCGCGCGGCGGTCCGTCGGCTGGGTCACCCGGTCGAGCATCAGGCCCAGGCAGACGATCGCGATGCCGGCGACCAGGCCGGTGGCGAGGTCGCCCTGGGCGAGACCGAAGACGACGCTGTAGCCGAGGGCGCCGCTGCCGACCAGGCCGCCGATGATGACGACGGCGAGGACGAGGACCACGCCCTGGTTGAGCGCGAGCAGCAACGCGGGCCGGGCGAGCGGCAGCTGGACCTGGCGCAGCTGCTGGCCGGGGGTCGCGCCGAGCGAGCGGGCCGACTCCAGCGCGGCCGGGTCGACCTGGCGCAGGCCCTGCGTGGTGATGCGGACGACGGCGGGCAGCGCGTAGACGACGGCCGCGGCGACGGCCGGGGCACGGCCGACGCCGAACAGGGCGACGACCGGGATCAGGTACACGAACTGCGGCATCGTCTGGAAGACGTCCAGCACCGGCCGCAGCAGCTTCTCGAAGCGGTCGCTGCGGGCGGCCGCGATGCCGGTGGCGAAGCCGATGACGAGGGTGACCGCGACGGCGGCGAGGACCTGCGACAGGGTGTCCATGGCCGGCTTCCACACGCCGAGGGCGCCGATCACGCCCATGGCGAGGGCGGCGGTGAGCGCGGTCCGCCAGGTGCCGATCAGCCAGGCGAGCGCGGCGACGATCAGCAGCGCCGACCACAACGGCAGCCACAGCAGCGTGGAGCGCACCGGGTCCAGCACCCAGGTGGTGAAGTGCGCGGCCCATTCGGCGGTGCCGCCGATCACCGGCACGCCCGAGTACAGGTGGGAAGTCATCCAGTCGACGACCCGGTTGACCGGCTCCGCGATGCCGACGGTCCAGCCCGACGGCCAGTCGAGGCCGCCGGTCAGCCGTCCGGCGAGCGCGACGACGACCACGGCGGCGAGCGCACCCGCGGCCACGGCGCGGCGCACCTGCGCCATGCCCGCGCCGGCCGCGCCGGTGACCCGGTCCAGGACGACGGCGAGCAGCACGATCGGGATGCCGGCGGCGAGGGCCGCGCCCACGTCGACGGAGGCCAGCGCCTGGTAGACGCGGTCACCGAGACCGCCGGCGCCGATCACGGACGCGATGACGGCCATGGACAGCGCCATCATGATCGTCTGGTTGAGGCCGAGCAAGAGTTCCTTGCGGGCCAGGGGGATGCGCGCGGTCAGCAGCCGCTGCCGGGCGGTCGCGCCGAGCGAGTCGACGGCCTCCAGCACCTCCTTGTCGGCGCCGCGCAGACCGAGCGCGGTCAGCCGGGCCATGGGCGGGGCGGCGTAGACGACGGTGGCGAGAACGGCCGCGGGGACGCCGATGCCGAAGATCAGGACGACCGGCAGCAGGTAGGCGAAGGCAGGCAGCACCTGCATGGTGTCCAGTACCGGGCGCAGCGCCCGGTCCAGCCGCTCGGACAGCCCGGCGCCCAGCCCCAGCAGGGCACCGACCAGCACGGAGGCGACGACGGCCACGACCATGAGGGCGAGCGTCTGCATGGTGGGCACCCACATGCCGAGCAGCCCGCAGGCGAGGAACGCCACCGCCGTGCCGAGCGCGAGCCGCGCGCCTGCGGCCCGCCAGGCCACCAGCGCGCCGAGCGCGGTGACGCCGGCCCAGCCGAGGCCCAGGAGCAGCAGGTAGACGGCGCGTACGGAGACGACGACCGCGTCGGAGACGTAGCCGAAGAAGTAGAGGAACAGCGGGTGGCTGTCACGGTGGTCGATGATCCAGTCGCTGACCTTGGTGAGCGGCTGGGTGAGGTCGACGGTGAGCGCGCTCGGCCAGGCGGTGCCGGGCCAGTGGCTGGTCGCGAGCGGGACCAGGACGGCGGCGATCAGGGCGAGCACGGCGAGCTTGCGGACCGCGGGGTGCGTGAGGAGCGCGGGGGCGGTGCGTTTGGGTGTCGCGGTGATCGTGGCCATCAGACGGCCTCCGGGGCAGCGGTGGTCGCACCGGCGACGACGGCGAGCAGCGCCTCGGAGTCCACGACGCCCAGGCAGCGGCCCTGGTCGACGACCCGGGCGGGTTCGCCCGCGCGGGCCACCGCCTCGATCGCCTCCGAGACCGTGGCGTCCGGGCGGACCGCCGGGCCGCTGCCGGCCTCGTCGGCGGACGCCGGCCGCATGGCCTTGCGGACCGTCACGACCTGTTCGCGCGGTACATCGCGGACGAACTCGCGGACGTAGTCGTCGGCCGGGGTCGCGACGATCTCCTCGGGGGTGCCGAGCTGGACGACCCGGCCGTCGCGCATCAGGGCGATGCGGTCGCCGAGCTTGAGGGCCTCGCTGAGGTCGTGCGTGATGAAGACCATCGTGCGGCCCTCGTCGCGGTGCAGCCGCACGACCTCCTCCTGCATGTCCCGCCGGATCAGCGGGTCGAGCGCGCTGAACGGTTCGTCGAACAGAAGGACCTCGGGGTCGACGGCGAGGGCGCGGGCGAGGCCCACGCGCTGGCGCTGACCGCCGGACAGCTGGCCGGGGCGGCGCTGCTCCATGCCCTCCAGGCCGACCTTGGCGACGATCTCGGCGGCCTTCTCGCGCCGTTCGGCCCGGCCGAGGCCCTGGATCTCCAGGCCGTAGGCGACGTTGTCGAGGACGGTGCGGTGCGGGAGCAGACCGAAGTGCTGGAAGACCATCGCGGCGCGGTGGCGGCGCAGTTCGCGCAGCCGGGAGCGGTCCATGGCGCGCACGTCCTCGCCGTCGATGGCGATGGTCCCGGCGGTGGGCTCGATGAGCCGGGTCAGACAGCGCACCAGTGTGGACTTGCCGGAGCCGGACAGGCCCATGACGACGAAGACCTCGCCCTTGCGCACGTCGAAGGAGACGTCCCGGACGGCGGCGGTGCAGCCGGTGCGCTCGCGCAGTTCGGCGGCGTCCAGCGCGGTCAGCTCCGGGTCGCCGGGGATCCGGTCGGCCTTGGGGCCGAAGACCTTCCACAGTCCGTCGACGGAGAAGACGGGGGCGGCGGGGTCGGTGGTCGTGGTGGGCGGCTTGCGTGTAGGCACGGTCATGGTCATCGCACCTCACCTCCGATCAGGTCGGCGGCCTTCTCCCCGACCATCAGTACTCCGATCATCGGGTTGACGGCCGTCATGGTGGGGAAGACGGACGCGTCGGCGATCCGTATGCCGTCCAGGCCGCGGATCCTCAGCTCCGGGTCCACGACGGCGAGTTCGTCGTCGGCGGCGCCCATCTTGCAGGTGCCGACCGGGTGGTACACGGTGTGCGCGACCTTGCGGGCGTACTCGCTCAGGTCCTCGTCCGAGGTGATCTCCGGGCCGGGGCACACCTCTCGCTTGAGCCAGCCGGCCAGCGGCTCGGCCCTGGCGATCTCACGGGCGATGCGGATGCCGTCGACGAGGGTGCGGGCGTCGTAGTCGTCCTCGTCGGTGAAGTAGCGGAAGTCCAGGGCGGGCTTCACGGCCGGGTCGGGGCTGGTCAGGTACAGCCGGCCACGCGACTTCGGCTTGGGGATGTTCGGCGTCATCGACACCCCGAACTCCGGCCGCCGGTAGCCCAGTCGCTCCGGGTTGTCGGTGAACGGGATCTGGTAGAAGTGGAACATCAGGTCGGGGCCCGCGTGGTCCGGGTCGCGGCGCACGAACAGGCCGGCGTCGGAGTCCATCGCCGAGTTCTCCGGGATGGGCCCGTGGGTCTCCCAGACGATGACCGACTCGGGGTGGTCGAGCAGGTTCTCGCCGACGCCGGGGAGGTCCTGGACGACGGGGATGCCGAGCGCCTCGAGGTCCTTGCGGGGCCCGATGCCGGAGTGCAGCAGCAGGCGCGGCGAGTCGACGGCACCCGCGCACAGCACGACCTCGCTGCGGGCCCGGATCAGCAGCTCTTCGCCGTCCTTGGTGCGCACGTGGACGCCCTCGGCGCGGCCGTCGGTGATCTGAAGCTTGTGCGCCCAGGTCTCCAGCAGGATCGTCAGGTTGGGCCGGGAGTCCATCACCGGGTGCAGATACGCCACCGACGCCGAGGAACGCTTGTTGTTCTCCGGGTGGTAGGCGAGGTCGAAGAAGCCGACGCCCTCGGCGAACGGCTTGCGGTTGAAGCCCTCGATGCGGGGTACCCCGAGCGCGGACTGGGCCGCGTCCACGAAGTCGCGGGCGATGGCGTTGCGGTCCTTCTCGTCGACGGAGACGATGTTGTTCAGCAGCCGCGCGTAGTACGCCTCCATCGGCACCGCGCCCCAGCCCTTGGCGCCGGCGTCCTCCCACTCGTCCCAGTCGGAGGGCAGCGGCTTGAAGGAGATGAGGGTGTTGTGCGAGGAGCAGCCGCCGAGCACGCGGGCGCGGCTGTGCCGGATGTGGGAGTTGCCGCGGGGCTGCTCCACCGTCGGGTAGTCGTAGTCGAGTTCGCCGCCGAGCAGGCCCATCCAGCGCCGCAGGGTGAGGACGTCGTCGCGGCCGACGTCGCTGGGGCCGCCCTCGATGACGGCGACGGTGGTGTCGGGGTTCTCGGTCAGCCGGGAGGCGATGACGGAGCCGGCGGTGCCGCCGCCGATGACGACGTAGTCGTAGACGTGTTCGTGGGGGGTGTGGGACATGGGGGTGCTACTCCAGGAAGCTGTCGGGGAACGAGCGGGGGTCAGCCGGCGAACCAGCGGACGGGCTTCGGCGCGAGGTTCTGGTAGACGTGCTTGGTCTCGCGGTACTCGGCGAGCCCGGCGGGCCCGAGTTCGCGGCCCACGCCGCTCTTGCCGAAGCCGCCCCACTCCGCCTGCGGCAGGTAGGGGTGGAAGTCGTTGATCCAGACGGTGCCGTGGCGCAGCAGTCCGGCGACCCGGCGGGCGCGTCCGGCGTCGGTGGTCCACACGGCGCCGGCGAGGCCGTACTCGGTGTCGTTGGCGAGCGCCACGGCCTCGTCCTCGGTGCGGAAGGTCTCGACGGTGAGGACCGGGCCGAAGACCTCCTCGCGCACGATGCGCATCTCGCGGTGGCAGGCGTCGAGGACGGTCGGCTCGTAGAAGTAGCCCGACTCCGGGCGCACGTCGCAGGGTTCGGGCCGCTTGCCGCCGCAGCGCAGCACGGCGCCTTCCTGAAGCGCGGAGGCGACGTACGCCTCGACCTTGGCGCGGTGCTGTTCGGAGACGAGGGGGCCGCACTCGACGCCGTCGGCGGTGCCCCGGCCGAGGCGGATCTTCTGGGCGCGCCGGGCGAGTTCGCTGACGAAGCGGTCCCGGACGGACTCCTCGATGATCAGTCGGGCGCCGGCCGAGCAGACCTGGCCGCTGTGGATGAAGGCGGCGTTGAGGGCCTGGTCGACGGCGGTGTCGAAGTCCTCGTCGGTGGCGCAGGCGTCGGCGAAGACGACGTTGGGGTTCTTGCCGCCGAGTTCGAGGGCGACCTTCTTCACGCCGGGTGCCGCGGCCTGGGCGACCTTGGTGCCGCTGGCCAGGCCGCCGGTGAAGGAGACCAGGTCGACGTCGGGGTGCTCGGCGAGGCGGGCGCCGACGGTGTGACCGGGGCCGGTGACGAGACCCGCGACACCGGCCGGCACTCCGGCCTCCGCCAGCAGGTCCATGAGCGCGATCGTGGTGAGCGGGGTGATCTCGCTCGGCTTGATCACGAAGGTGTTGCCTGCGGCGAGGGCGGGCGCGATCTTCCAACTGGCCTGGAGGAGGGGGTAGTTCCAGGGCGTGATCAGCGCGCACACGCCGACCGGCTCGTGTACGACGACGCTGTGGACGTCGGGCGTGCCGGCGTCCACGACCCGGCCGGGCGCCTCGCCGGCGACCAGGTCGGCGAAGTAGCGGAAGGCGTCGGCGACGCAGTCGACGTCGACGCGGCCCTCCTCGACGGTCTTGCCCGCGTCCCGGCTCTCCAGCAGGCCGATCTCGTCGCGGTCGCGCACGAGCAGGTCGGCGACGCGGCGCAGCACGGCGGCGCGGTCGGCGACGGGGGTGCGCGGCCAGGCGCCCTGCCCGCCGGCGAAGGCGTCGCGGGCGGCGGCGACGGCCAGGTCGACGTCCTTCTCGTCACCCTCGGCGACCACGGCGAAGGGCCGGCCGTCCGCGGGGTCGAGGATCTCGCGCGTGGCTCCGGAGACGGAGCCTTGCCATTCCCCTCCCACGTAATGGGTCCGCCCCGCGTACTGCTGTATGTGGTCCGCCATGATCGGTACTTGCCTTCCGTTCCTGTTCGGTGCCCGTGGGTCACATCCGCGTCCCCCACGGGGACCGTGAGCGCATGCCCGTACCCCTGAACGGCATGCGGAATCCGTGGCCGAAAGTGCGCTGCCTCACGGAAATCAGGAACATAAACGGACAAAAGGCTCAGGAGTGATCTCGGGCCGTCCCGGGACACCCGCCCGTTCTTTGACTAGAGTCAAAGACATGGAGCCCGTGTCGGTACAGCACGTCTCGGCCCTGCGCCGGTTCAACCGCGCGTACACCCGGCGGATCGGGGCCCTCGACGACCACTACCTCGGGCAGGACCGCCCGCTCGGCCAGGCGCGTCTGCTGTTCGAGATCGGCGAGGCAGGGGCCGGCGTTCCCCTGCGGGAACTGCGGGCGCGGCTCGGCCTCGACGCGGGTTACCTGAGCCGGATGGTCAAGGCGCTCCAGGCCCAGGGACTGGTCCGGCTGCGCACCCACCCGGACGACAGCCGGGTGCGCACGGTGGAGCTGACCTCGGCCGGACGCGTGGAGATCAAGGAGCAGAACCGTCGCGCCGACGCCCTCGCGGCCGGCCTGCTGGACGGGCTGACGGCCGAGCAGCGCGACCGGCTCACCGAAGCGCTGGGCACCGCCCACCGCCTGCTGCGGCTGGCCGCCCTCACCGTGGAGCGCGTCGACGGCGCCTCGCCGGACGCCCGGGCCTGCCTGGACGCCTACGCCGCCGACCTCGACACGCGCTTCCCGGAGGGCTTCGACGCCTCGGACCTGGTCGCCCCCGAGGAGGTGTCCGGGCAGGCGGGCGCGTTCTTCGTGGCGTACGAGGAGGGCCGGCCCGTCGGCTGCGGGGCGCTGCGGCGGCTGGAGCCGGGCGTGGCGGAGATCAAGCACGTGTGGGTGCACCCGGACGCCCGACGGCTGGGTCTGGCCCGCCGGCTGCTGGACGCGTTGGAGACCGAGGCGCTGCGGCGCGGCTGCGCCGTCGTGCGGCTGGACACGCACGCCGTGCTCAGCGAGGCGCAGGCGATGTACCGGGCCGGCGGCTACCGGGAGATCCCGGCGTACTCGGAGCATGTGTACGCCGGGCACTGGTTCGAGAAGCGGCTGACGGACAGCGGCTGAGCGGGCGGCGGCCGGCGGACAGCGAGCGACGCAGGCCGGCGGCAACACGACGAGGCCCGCCCCGCATCACGCGGGACGGGCCTCGTCATTCGGAGCGCCGGGCAGGCCTTGCACCTGCATCTCCCCGCAGGAAGCGGGACGTCTTTCCTTGGACCACCAACGCACAGCCTGGCGCCGGATTTCCCGGCGGCCGGTGTGTGATCAACTGTAGCGCACCGGCCGCCGAAGATCCACTCGGGCGCGCCGGGCTCAGATCAGGCCGAGACCACGGACCGCCTCGCGCTCCTCCACCAGCTCCTGGACGGAGGCGTCGATGCGGGTGCGGGAGAACTCGTTGATCTCCAGACCCTGCACGATCTCGTACTTGCCGTCCTTGCAGGTGACCGGGAAGGAGGAGATCAGGCCCTCCGGGACGCCGTAGGAGCCGTCCGACGGGATGCCCATGGAGACCCAGTCGCCCTCGGCGGTGCCGTTGACCCAGGAGTAGACGTGGTCGATGGCGGCGTTGGCGGCGGAGGCCGCGGAGGAGGCGCCGCGGGCCTCGATGATGGCGGCGCCGCGCTTGGCGACGGTCGGGATGAAGTCCTCGGCCAGCCACTTCTCGTCGTTCACGACCTCGGCGGCGTTCTTGCCGGCGACCGTGGCGTGGAAGATGTCCGGGTACTGGGTGGCGGAGTGGTTGCCCCAGATGGTCAGACGCTTGATGTCGGCGACCGTGGTGCCGGTCTTCTTCGCCAGCTGGGTCAGCGCGCGGTTGTGGTCCAGACGGGTCATCGCGGTGAAACGCTCGGCCGGTACGTCCGGGGCGGCGGCCTGCGCGATGAGCGCGTTGGTGTTCGCCGGGTTGCCGACGACCAGGACCTTGACGTCGTCCGCGGCGTGGGCGTTGATGGCCTGGCCCTGCGGCTTGAAGATGCCGCCGTTGGCCTCCAGCAGGTCGCCGCGCTCCATGCCCTTGGTGCGCGGGCGGGCGCCGACGAGGAGGGCGACGTTGGTGCCGTCGAAGGCGACGTTCGGGTCGTCGGTGATGTCGATGCCCTGCAGCAGCGGGAACGCGCAGTCGTCCAGCTCCATGGCCGTGCCCTCGGCGGCCTTCAGGGCCGGGGTGATCTCCAGCAGGCGCAGCTTGACCGGCACGTCCGCGCCGAGCAGCTGGCCGGAGGCGATGCGGAAGAGCAGGGCGTAACCGATCTGGCCGGCCGCGCCGGTGACGGTGACGTTCACGGGAGTGCGGGTCATGGCGTTCTCCGTATGACAGCTGGCGGTGGGGCGTCACTGCCCCGGGCGGATGATCGATCTCTTGGTATCAAGAGAGATCCAGCGGTCAGGCTATCGCGCATCCGGCAGGCCGGACGTCCGGGTCCGTGTGGCCCACCCCACAGAGTGGCACATCGGGGGCGAAAGCGGCGGGGAAAAGGGGGGGGGCGGCCGCCGGTCCGGGAGAGGAATGACCAGGCGGCCGCCGGTGGGGGTACCGTTTCCGGACTCCCGTGGGGGGATACCGTTCGCCTGCCCGCCCCGGCCGAAGCCATGCGCTCCCGCGCCGATTTCCCTGCTTTCTTCACTTCGCGCACTCGTTCCGGCCGCTTGTCTCGTGCACCTGTTCCGGCCGCCTGCTGCGTGCCCCCGTTCTGCCCGCCTGCTGTGTGCACTCCGGCCGGCCGCCTACCGCGTGCACCCCTTCTTCCCGGACGCCAGCGTCGCGCAGGCCGTGGCCTCGCCCGCGTCCTTGACGGCCACCATCGGGGTGTACGCGATGGCGTCCCCGGTGGCCGTGATGGATCCCTCCTGGGTGGCCCCGCCGGCGCTGACCCGGACCGTGTCGCCCTGCCCGGCCCGGGTGATGCGGCCCCAGGCCGCGCCGCACGTCTTGCTGTAGCGCACCTCGACGACGGTGGCGCCGACGGTCGCGGTGCTGGCGGTGGTCACCAGGTTGCCGCTGCACCCCATCGCCTCGGCGTCCTTGCCCGTGCAGCTCGCGCCGCTGCACTTGACGCCGGGCGGCAGGTTCACGGGGGCGGTGGCGGTCGGTGAGGCGGAGGCGTCCTTGCCCTCGTTCTTGGTGCCGCCGCCGCGTTCGGTGAAGAAGAACACCGCGGCGATGACGACGAGTACGCCGACGAGCCCGGCGAGGAACATCGTCAGCCGCTGCTTGCCGGCGTTCTTCGCGGGCCTCCGCGGCCCCTTGGGCGCACCGCCGGGCGGACGGCCGGCGCCCCGGCCTGCGCCCTGGCCCTCACCCTGGGCGGCCGTGGCGGCGGGCGTCCCGGCGCCGGGACGGCCGCCGACGGGGGACGGGCCCCGGTAGCCGGCCATCCCCCACGAGTTCTGGAGCGCGCTGTCGCGGGCGTCGGCGTCGGGGGCCGTCGGCTGCTGCGGCACCGTCGGGGACACGCCCGCGGGCCCGGCGACCGGCGTGGCGGTGGCGCTGCCGCCCTTGCGGGCCGCCCGCCCGCCGCGCTCGCCGGCCTCGGGTGCCGCGAGGTCACCGAGGGCGGCGCGCGCCTGCGAGATCCGGATGGCCTCCATGGTCATGTCGTGGCGCATCTCCGAACGGCTCCAGGCGCGTTCGGCCAGCTCCCACATCGTGGTCAGGTGGACGGGGTTGGTGCCGGTGACCTCGGCAAGCGCGACGATCGCGCCCTTGGGCGCGAGGAGCCGGCCGCCCAGGTAACGCTCCCAGGACGTCTTGCTGTAGCCCGTGCGGTCGGCCAGCGCGGCGATGCCCAGGCCGCTGCGGTCCACGAGCCGCCGCAGCTGCTCCGCGAACTCCTTGATCTGCGGATCGAGATCGTCCGGCAAAGCCCTCCAACGAGGCATTGCTTCCCCCTCTTCCCCCCGTGACGTGCTTGGTCTTCCCCCGCGCCTGGCGCCCTGTGCCGCGGTGCCCGTTCTGGCTACCCACAGGGATGCGCCCACCAAGGATCTCAGTTCCCGGGACGGGGGCGCACGGGAGCGTGCGGCAGCGGGGCGTGCACCGTCGCACGCCGGCCGCGCGCAGTCCAGTGGGACGTCCCGGAGCGTCCCGGGTCGGCCACGTTAGCGCCGTTGTCCGGGCGCTTCTCAGGACATCCCGGAACTTGTCAAGACATCGACACAACGGGGACACAGGCGTGACCTCGCCCGTCCCAGGGGTGTCGGGAACACCTCTCACTCAGCTCACGCGGCGAGGAGCACCCCGACGGCGCCGAGCACCAGCAGGGCGCACAGCAGCAGGACGGCGACGAGCAGCAGCCGCCGCCCGGTGGGGCGCGGCGGGGACGGCTCCTCGAGCTGTTCCCACCACGGGACGGTCGGATCGTCGTCGTAGGGCTCGCCGTCCGCGGTGGTGGCCGGCTCGGGGCGCGGCCAGGCCTCGACGGCCACCTCCCGGCGTACCGCGACCCGTTCGGCGTCCTGAGCGGAGAGCCCGGCGACCCGGCACAGGGCGGTGACGGCCTGCCGGGGTGGCGGCTGTACGGCGTTGAGGTAACGCTGCCAGGAGGACTTGCTGTAGGCGGTGCGGGCACCGAGGGCGGCCAGGCTGAGCCCGGTCGCGTCCTTCAGCTCCCTGAGCTGCGCCACGAAGTGCCGTACCTCCGGCGGCAGCCCGTCCGGCAGCGGCCGCCAGCCGCTCATCGCCACCTCCGCGCGCACACCCTCGTCCTTGTCCGGTCGGATCGGGTGACGACAGCTGACGCGGAAACGGTTCCGCAGGTGTGGCAGGTTCAGGACACCGTAGCGGAATGGTCACTTCCGTGGCACAGCGCGCTGACAGCCGTTGAACAGCCCCCGCACGGTGCGAAAACGTTGCTCCCGGCGGCGGCCCGTCCCCGCTCGGGGGAGAGGACGGTCCGCCGCCGTTTTGTACGGCGGCGTCAGCAGCCGGGGACCACGAGCCCGGTCTCATACGCCAGGACCACCGCCTGGGCGCGGCTGTCCAGGTCCAGCTTGGACATCGTGCGGTTGAGGTGGGTCTTGACCGTGGCCTCGCTGATGTAGAGGCGGTCGGCGATCTCCTGGTTGGACAGGCCGCGGGCGGTCAGCGTGAGGACCTCCCGTTCCCG
Organism: Streptomyces sp. NPDC036813; assembly: GCF_055609245.1. Classification (NCBI taxonomy): domain Bacteria; kingdom Bacillati; phylum Actinomycetota; class Actinomycetes; order Kitasatosporales; family Streptomycetaceae; genus Streptomyces; species Streptomyces sp. NPDC036813. The sequence goes on from NZ_JBVJPV010000018.1 coordinate 102,142, forward strand.
CGAGGTCAGAGCGGCCAGGTCCGGTGGAGCGTCGGACCGCCCCTCGGGGTCGCGGTTCCGGGCGAAGGCCTCGACCAGGCGGCGGGTGACGCTCGGCGCGAACAGTGCGTCGCCGCCTTCCACCGCCCGGACCGCCGCCAGCAGCCGCTCGGGGCCGGAGTCCTTCAGCAGGAAGCCCGACGCGCCCGCACGCAGCGCGCCGTAGACGTACTCGTCGAGGTCGAACGTGGTCAGGATCAGGACGCGCGGGACGGGGTCGGCGGCCTCGGCGAGGATGCGTGTCGTGGCCTCGATGCCGTTCATGCCGGGCATGCGGATGTCCATCAGGACCACGTCGGGGCGCGTCTCGGCGGCCAGTCGCACCGCCTCGGCCCCGTCGCCCGCCTCGCCGGCCACCTCGAATCCGGGCGCCGCGTCGAGGAGGCCCACGAGGCCGGCCCGGATGAGGAACTGGTCGTCGACGACGAGCACTCTGGTCATCCGTCCACCGTCCCCCCGACGTTGCTCAGCTGGTGCGGTGCGACGCGGGCAGGGTCAGCCTGACCCGGAAGCCGCCCTCGGCGCGCGGGCCGACGCTGATCGTCCCGCCGTAGAGCTTGGCCCGTTCGCGCATGCCGATCAAGCCGTGTCCCGCCCCGGCCGGGACATCGTCCGAAATCGCCCCCCGACCGTCGTCGGTGACGGTGACCGTCAGCTCGTGGCGGCCGTAGCGCAGCTCCACCCGCGCGTGGGCGTGCCGGGCGTGCTTGAGGACGTTCGTCAGGGCCTCCTGCACCACGCGGTACGCGCACAGCTCGACGCCGGGCGGCAGGGGCCGGGCGGTGCCCTCGACGGCGAGCTCCACCGGGACGCCGCCGGCGCGGATGCGTTCGACCAGGTCGCCGACGCGGGCCAGCGTCGGGATGGCGGCACGCTCGGGGGCCCCGGGGTCCTCCTCGCGCAGCACGTGGAGCATGCGGCGCAGCTCCTCCAGTGCCTCCGTGCTGGTGCCGGCGATGGTGCCGAGCGCGGAGCGGGCCGTCGCCGGGTCGGCGTCGAAGACGAACCGGGCGAGTCCCGCTTGCACCGAGATCACCGACATGTGGTGCGCGACCACGTCGTGCAACTCCCGCGCTATCCGCCCGCGTTCCTCGGCCACGGCCCGCCGGGCCCGCTCGGCCTGCTCGGCGCGCAGCCGCCGGGTCAGCTCGGCGGAGCGGCGCGCCAGCGTGCCGAACCACACCAGCACCGAGGTGTACAGCAGCGCCTGTCCCACCACCGAGCCCATGGCGGAGCCGTCGGTGACCGCACCGGCGTACACCCACAGCGCGGCCAGGCAGACCGCGCAGCCGACGGCGACGCGGGCAGGGCGCGCCGACGCCACCGTGTACAGGGCGAGCATGGGGCCGAAGGTGCACACGACCGGCCAGTAGCCGAGGCTGATGTAGGCGAGCGCGGCCAGCAGCACGACCGCGAACACCGCGAGCGGCCGGCGGCCGCGCAGCGCGACCGGCAGGTGGGCGAGCGCGACCAGCAGCAGGGCGCGGGCGTCGAGTTCCGGCCAGCCCTGCGCCACCGACTCCCGGCCCAGCAGCACGGCCACCGCGAGCATGCCGAGCGCGATCAGCGGGTCCACGACATACGTGCGGGGCATGGGCATGCTCAGGCGCATCGCCGCAGCGTAACGCCGCCGCTGGAGCGGCGAGTCAAACGCCGGGCGTACCGCGGCGGTTGTAGCCACGGCGACGGGCCACCAGGACGCGCCCGGCGCACAGGCAGCCGCGGCGCCATGGCCGTCCCGCCGACGAGGACCGGCCGCCCGGCACAGGGTCACCGCTTTGCGAACGCGGGGCGGGCGACGGCGCGTCCGACAACGGCCGCACGCCCCGCGAAGCCGCCGGCCGAGATCGGCACTGCGCCCACGAAGCGGGCCTCACCGCCCGCCCTCACCACCCGACCCAGACGCCGCCGAGCGGCCACGCGGGACTCGGGCCGCCGGGGCCACGACGGCGCATCCCGACGCCGGCCGAACACGCCACCAAGCGGCCCCCGCCAAGGATGGCGCTGCACCCACCCGGCGGATGACACCGCCCGCGCCCCACCACCCGACCCAGACGCCGCCGAGCGGCCACGCGGGACTCGGACCACCGAGGCCACGACGGCGCACCCCGACGCCGGCCGAACACGCCACCAAGCGGCCCCCGCCAAGGATGGCGCTGCACCCACCGGGCGGATGACACCGCCCGCGCCCACCACCCGACCCAGACGCCGCCGGGCGGCCACGCGGGACTCGGACCACCGAGGCCACGACGGCGCATCCGGCGCCAGACGGACGGGCCACGGGGCTGCCGGCCTTGGTCGGCGCTGCGCGCGCGGGGCACGTGAGGCGCCGCCCAGCGGCCGGGCTCGGTCGGCCGGTGCCGGACGTCCGCCGCGGGCTTCGGCGGCGGGTCGGGCCGGCGAGGCGCCTGCCCACGACGGGCGTGCCGTCGGCGGCCGGTGTGCTTGCCCGCGCGCGGGACGGCGCGGGCGGGCGCCTCAGCTGCTGCTCACCGTGAAGTGCAGGGTGTCCTTCAGGAAGGGGATCCTCAGCCACGGGTTGGGCTGCGCCATCAGCGCCAGCAGCACGATGGCCAGGCCCAGGACGCCGTAGGTGACGATGTCCGTGAAGCGGGAGCGGACGGCGAGCATGCCCACGCCCGGCAGGACCCAGCGCAGCACGGCCCCGCCGAGCAGCGCGGCACCGATCAGCAGTGTGCCGATCCGGAACGCGCCCAGCGCCGTCACCAGCAGGCCCACCGCGACCAGCCCGAGCACCGCCAGCATCGGCCACTGCCGGGCCGGTGCCGGGGCGTCACCGCCCGCGGCCCGGCCGCCGCCCTCCGGGCGCGCGGTGTCCCGCGTGAACAGCGGGAAGCGCCGGGTGGTGCGCCGCGGCCGCCCGTCGACGTCGGGCGCGCTGACCGCGTCCCGTACCTGAAGCTCGTCCGAGTCCTCAGCCGGCACTGCGCTCCGCCGCCTCGACCACGTTGACGAGCAGCTGGGCACGGGTCATGGGGCCGACGCCGCCCGGGTTCGGGGAGATGAAGCCGGCCACCTCGGCGACGCCGGGGTGGACGTCGCCGACGATCCTGCCCTCGGCGTTGCGGGAGACGCCGACGTCGAGGACGGCCGCGCCCGGCTTGATGTCCTCGGGCCGGATCAGATGCGCGGAGCCGGCCGCGGCGATGACGATGTCGGCCCGCTTGAGGTGGGCGGACAGGTCGCGGGTGCCGGTGTGGCACTGCGTCACCGTGGCGTTCTCGCTGCGCCGCGTCAGCAGCAGCGGCATCGGACGGCCGATGGTGACACCGCGGCCGACGACCACGACCTCGGCGCCCTTCAGCTCGACGCCGTAGCGGCGCAGCAGGGTGAGGATGCCGTTGGGCGTGCAGGGCAGCGGGGCCGGCTCGTTCAGGACGAGGCGGCCGAGATTCATCGGGTGCAGGCCGTCGGCGTCCTTGGCCGGGTCCATCAGCTCCAGGATGCGGTTCTCGTCGATGCCCTTGGGCAGCGGGAGCTGCACGATGTAACCGGTGCACGTGGGGTCGTCGTTCAGCTCGCGCACGACCGCCTCGATCTCCTCCTGCGAGGCGGTGGCGGGCAGTTCACGCTGGATGGAGGCGATGCCGACCTCCGCGCAGTCGCGGTGCTTGCCCGCGACGTACTTGCGGCTGCCGGGGTCCTCCCCGACGAGGATGGTGCCGAGACCGGGCGTGACACCCTTCTCCTTCAGCGCCGCCACGCGGGCGGTCAGATCGGACTTGATCGCGGCTGCGGTGGCCTTGCCATCGAGAATCTGGGCGGTCATGACCCCATCCTCCCGGATGACCGCCCCCCGGTACCAATCCGGGTGCGGGCATCACCCTTCCCGCCGTTCAGCTGTCTTGATCGACGATGTTGCACTTGCACAACGCCTGTGCAATCCGGCTGGACAAGTAACGGGGATCTAAAGAACGATGAGGGGCACAGTGCCGCGGGCAGTACCGGGGGGACGAACCGCATCTGTAGAACTTCCTCCGAGCGTTGCCGCGCGTCCCCGCACTCGGCATAACGGAGGAAGGACCGCGCCATGAGTTTCGGCGACCCGAACAACCCCTACGGGACACCGCCCCAGCAGCCGCCGGCCGCTCCGGGCTACGGCTACCCGCAGCAGCCCGGCGTCCCGCCCCAGCAGGGTTACGGCTACCCGCAGCAGCCGGGGTACCCCGGTTACCCGGCCGGCAACGCCATGCCGATGGAGATGCCGGGCCTGATGAAGACGGCCCGCGTGCTGCTGTTCATCCTGGCCGGCTTCCAGATCCTGATCGGCCTGATCGCCGGCGTCGCCATCGGCGCCGTCCAGGACGTCTCCAACGGCGTCGGCACCGGTGACGACACCGGCGGCCTGGCCGGTCTCGGCTTCCTGATCGCCGGCCTGATGCTGGCCCTGGGCGCGCTGTCGATCTTCCTCGGTGTGAAGTTCAAGAACGGCGGCAGCGGCATCCGGATCACCACCATCGTCTACTCGGCGCTGATGATCCTCGGCGGCATCGTCAACCTCGTCAACGGCGGTGGCGGCTCGGCGACGTTCGGCGGCCTGATCTCGCTCGCGATGGCCGGCATCATCCTGGCCTCCATGGTCAACGGCGCGGCGACCGCCTGGTTCAACCGCCCGCGTTACTGACGCGAAGCGGACCATACGGTTCGCGCCAATCACATCCGAGGGCCGTGTCTCACCCGTACGAGGGGGACACGGCCCTGGTGCGTTCGCCCTACTCTGGCACCGCGAGCTGTCAGGCACGGGGAGACGCACCTTGTACAGCATCATCGTGGTACCTCCGCCGACCACGGAGGACGAGCGAAGCACCGCCGAGCAGATCCGTCTCGCCCCCGGTGAGCGGCTCACGTTCGGCAGGTCCGCGCACGCCAACCGCCTGCGCATCCCGCACGAGGGGGTCTCCCGCAGGGCCGGGGAGATCGCCGCGCAGGGCGCCTTCTGGATACTGAGCAACCTCAGCCGGGACCAGACGTACGTCGTCGAGAACCCGGAGGGCGCCGGCGAGCACGTGAAGGTCGGCCCGGGCCGGCTGGACGCGCCGATCCCCTTCGAGTTCGCGCGGATCGTGCTGCCCGCGGCCGGCGACCTGCTGCCCGTCGAGGTGTGGGCGCCGCGCCACGACTACCTCCATCCCGACGGCTGCGGCGACGGCGACACCACCGCGCCCGCCTTCTCGCTGGACCGCACCAAGCGCTACTTCGCGGTCCTGGCCGCCCTGTGCGAGCCGCGGCTGCGCGGCGCGCCGCACGCCCCGCCGCCCACCGTCGACCAGGTCGTGGAGCGGCTGCGCCCGTCCTGGCCGGCCGTCTCCCGCACCACCGTGCAGTGGAACATCGACTACCTCGCCGTGAAGCTGCGCCTCAAACCCGGTCCGGACACCGCCGACAGCGGGCCCCGGCTGAACGGCAAGAAGGAGTCGCTGGTCTCCCTGGCGCTCCGCTTCGACCTGGTCCGCGAGGACGACCTGGTGGTCCTGCGCGCGAGCGCGCCCTCCGGATCCCCTCGGTGAAGGCTCCGGGCGAGCCGTTCGCCGTACCGGTGCCCCCGGGCTACCGGGTCGGGCCGTGGGAGGTCCGCGCGCCCCTCGCCACGGGCGCCTTCGGCAGCGTCTACGAGGCCCGCCGCACCGGCGAGTCCGGTGACGCCGGCCTGCCGCGCACGGCGGCGCTGAAGTTCCTGCCGACCGGCACGAACACCCCGCGCCGCCTGTCGCACCTGCGCGACCTCGTGGAGCGCGAGGTCGCCCTGCACCGCAGGCTGCGCCACCCGCGGCTGATCCGGCTGTACGAGACGCTCACCGTCGACGACCCGGGCCGGCCGGAGCTGGACGGCGCGACCGTGCTGGTGCTGGAGAAGGCCGAGGGCTCCCTGTCCGCGCTGCTCACCGCCTCCCCGCGCCCCGCCGCCGGTCCCGCGCTGCTCGCCCAGATCTGCGAGGGGCTGCACCAACTGCACACGGCGGGCTGGGTGCACGGCGATCTGAAACCGGCCAACGTGCTGCTGATGAAGGACGGCACGGTCCGCCTCGCCGACTTCAACATGGCGGCCGAACTGGAGGGCACGCACGCCTACACCCCGGCGTTCTCCACACCCGACTACACGCCGCCCGAACTGCTGTGGACGGAGATCGGTGAACGCGGCCGCCGGATCCGCCCGTCCGCCGACATCTGGGCCTTCGGCGTCCTCGCCCACCTCGTCCTCACCGGCTCCCTGCCGCTGCCCGGCGGCACCCCGACCGCCCGCCGCGACGCGGCCGTCGCCTACGCCCGCGGCACCGACGCCTTACGTCTCGCCCCCGAACTGCCCGATGTGTGGCGGGACATCGTGCGCGACTGCCTGGCCCGCACCCACGCCGAGCGCGTCGGCGGCGAGGAGCTGCTGCGCCGGGTGAGCGCCGCGGCCGGCACCGCGCGCCCCCGCCGGCTCCCCCGGCTGCGCCGCCGCTCCCGCCGTACGACGGTCACGGGGGCCGTCGTCGCCACGCTGGCCGTCGCGGCGCTGGGGTACGGCGTGAGCGACTGGGCGGCCGGCTCAGGTGACGGCAAGAGCACCGCCGCACCCGCCGTGTACGGCGCCGCCGAACTCCGCACCGACCGGGGCGTACCCGTCGGCTACCGCCGGCTGATCGTCGACTCGGCGCACGACTGCGTCCAGCCGGAGGTGACCCCGGCGCTGATCGCCGCGCTGCTGAAGGCGGAGAGCGACTTCGACCCGGACCTCTCCGACCCGCACGCCGGCCGCGAGGGCGAGTACGGCATCGCCCGCTGGACGCCGAGTCTGCTGCGCTGGTGGGTCCGCGCCGACGGCGTACCCGCCACGGCGATCCCCAGGCCGCCCTTCTCCCCCGCCGAGTCGATCCCGGCCGTGGCCCGCTACCTCTGCTACATGGAACCGCTGCTGCACGCCACCGGCCTGCACGGCGACCGGCGCGTGCTGCTCGCCGCCGCGTACCGGACGTCGTACAAGAAGGTGAACGCGGCCGGCGGCGTTCCCCCGGCGATCCGCGCCTACGCCGACCGCGTCACGCACTACCTCAAGGAGTACACGCCACCCGGGAAGCAGTGACCCTGAGAGGTGTGAGGTACCGGCGCGCGACGGCCGCTGCGACGGTGGGACCACTCCGCCACCGGCGGAGCGACCACACCGTTCGTCTCTCAGGGGGAACGCACGTGAACCTCGTCAAGCCCGCCGCGCTGCTCGTCGCGGCCACCGCACTCGTCGCCGGCTCCACGGCGGCGGCCACCGCCGCCGGCCCCGCCGGCACCCGGGTGACCTCCCTCCAGCAGACCGCCGACCAGGTGCTCGCCGGGCACCCGAAGCCGCTCAAGGTCACCCCCGACCAGGTCCGTTACGACGGTCTGACCGTCACCGCCGCGCCGAAGGGCAGGGCCGCGGTGAAGGACCTGGCCTGCGGCTACGGCCACCTGTGCATGGTGGTCAAGGGCACCAAGTTCGACTTCTACAAGTGCCAGACCTGGAACGTCACCAACTGGACCGGCGACGGCCCGTTCACCAACAACCAGACCCCGGGCACGGTCGCCCGGTTCTTCAACCAGGACGGCAGCGTCCGCTGGACCTCGACGGCCTACCAGGCGGGCACCGCCACCTGGGACCCGATCTGGTCGCTGCGGCCCTGCTGATCCACGGCAGCGGACGGCCTCCGGTCCCCTCGGGGGAGGGCCGGAGGCCGTCCGCATGTCATGACGGTCCGTCAGACCGCCCTGTCACACTCGGTGCTGTCAGTGGAAGAAGTGGCGCGTGCCCGTGAAGTACATCGTCACGCCGGCCTTCTTCGCCGCCTCCACGACCTGCTCGTCGCGGATGGAACCGCCGGGCTGGACGATGGCCCGCACCCCGGCGTCGATCAGGATCTGCGGTCCGTCCGGGAACGGGAAGAACGCGTCCGAGGCCGCGAACGAACCCCGGGCCCGCTCCTCGCCGGCCCGCTCGACGGCGAGCTTGCAGGAGTCGACGCGGTTGACCTGACCCATGCCGACGCCGACCGAGGCGCCGTCCTTGGCGAGCAGGATCGCGTTGGACTTCACCGCGCGGCACGCCTTCCACGCGAAGGCGAGCTGCTGGAGCTCCTCGGAGGAGAGCGCCTCGCCGGACGCGAGCGTCCAGTTGGCCGGGTCGTCGCCCTCGGCCTGGAGCCGGTCGGCGACCTGGAGCAGGGCACCGCCGTCGATCGGCTTGACCTCGACCGGGTGGGCCGGGCCGTCGGCGCAGCGCAGCACCCGGATGTTCTTCTTCTTGGTGAGCGCCTCCAGGGCGCCCTCCTCGTAGTCCGGGGCCACGATGACCTCGGTGAAGATCTCCGCGACCTGCTCGGCCATCTCCTTGCTGACCGGCCGGTTCACGGCGATGACACCGCCGTAGGCGGACACCGGGTCGCAGGCGTGCGCCTTGCGGTGCGCCTCGGCGACGTCCGCGCCCACCGCGATACCGCAGGGGTTGGCGTGCTTGATGATCGCGACGCAGGGCTCGGCGTGGTCGTACGCGGCACGGCGGGCGGCGTCCGTGTCCGTGTAGTTGTTGTACGACATCTCCTTGCCGTGCAGCTGCTCGGCCGCCGCGAGACCGCCCTCGCCGGAGACGTACAGGGCGGCGGGCTGGTGCGGGTTCTCGCCGTAGCGCAGGGTGTGCGCGCGCTCCAGGGTGGCGGCGAGGAACTCGGGGAACGCCGAGTCGTCGGCCGGGGCGTAGGCGGAGGCGAACCAGGAGGAGACGGCGATGTCGTACTCCGCCGTGTGCCGGAAGGCCTCCGCGGCCAGGCGCTTGCGGGCGGCGAGGTCGAAGCCGCCGTCCTTGACCGCGGCGAGGACGTCGCCGTAGCGGGCCGGGCTGGTGACGACCGCGACGGAGGGGTGGTTCTTGGCGGCGGCGCGGACCATCGAGGGGCCGCCGATGTCGATCTGCTCCACACACTCGTCGTCCGAGGCGCCCGAGGCGACGGTCTCGCGGAACGGGTAGAGGTTGACGACGACGAGGTCGAACGGCTCCACGCCCAGCTCGGCGAGCTGCTCACGGTGGCTGTCCAGGCGCAGGTCGGCGAGGATGCCGGCGTGGACGCGCGGGTGCAGGGTCTTGACCCGGCCGTCCAGGCACTCGGGGAAGCCGGTCAGCTCCTCGACCTTGGTGACGGGGACGCCGGCGGCGGCGATCCGGCCGGCCGTGGAGCCGGTGGAGACCAGCTCGACGCCTGCCTCGTGCAGCCCGCGGGCCAGCTCCTCCAGGCCGGTCTTGTCGTAGACGCTGACGAGCGCCCGGCGAAGGGGCCGCTTGTTGCTCTCGGCGGTCACTGGATAACTACCTTTCGTCCCTCGATGCGATAGCCGTTGCGGGCGAGCCGCCCCACGACCTCGACGAGCAGCCTTCGCTCGACTTCCTTGATGCGCTCGTGCAGCGCGCTCTCGTCGTCCTCGTCCCGGATCTCCACCACGCCCTGCGCGATGATCGGCCCGGTGTCGACGCCGTCGTCGACGAAGTGGACGGTGCAGCCGGTGACCCGGGCGCCGTACGCGAGCGCGTCACGCACGCCGTGGGCGCCGGGAAAACTGGGGAGCAGGGCGGGGTGGGTGTTGACGAACCGCCCGCCGAAACGGGCCAGGAACTCCTTGCCCACGATCTTCATGAACCCGGCGGAGACGACGAGGTCGGGCTCGTACGCGGCGACGGCCCCGGCGAGCGCGGCGTCCCACTCCTCGCGCGTGGCGTGGTCCTTGACCTTGACGACGAAGGTCGGCAGTCCGGCCCGCTCGGCCCGGGCGAGCCCCTCGATGCCGTCCCGGTCCGCGCCGACGGCCACGATCTCGGCTCCGTACGCCTCGGGCCCGACAGCGGCGATCTCGTCCAGCAGCGCCTGCAGATTGGTGCCGGAGCCGGAGACCAGCACGACGAGGCGCTTGGCCACGGAGTTGGCGGCCACGGTGGGGCCCTTTCTCGGGGGAGCGACGGTGCGCGGCCGCCCGTCCATCCGCACTTGTTCGTTCGTACGAATGCTTCGCGCCCCGGGATACGGGGAAGTCTACGAAGCGGCCGACCGTCAGCAACGATACCGGCACACGGGAAGGCCCCCACGGGACGGGGGCGCGGCCTGCGGGTAGCGTCTGGGAGGAAACTACTCGGGAACGCGGTGGACGCGCGGTGCGTTTCCGGGGTGGAAGCCCATGTGGAAGCCCCTGCCGGAGCAGCGCGGGGGCGCCTCGCGGGCGACCGTCGGACAGCCGTAGTCACCTAGGGGAAGACGCTCTCTTGATGCCGGACCGCAGCCTGCGACTCCTCACGTTCCCACCGCACCCGGCCCGCACGGGCCAGACAGGGGAGCGTGGCACCGTGCTGCTGCGGGAGCGGCCGACTTCCCCGCCGGAGGCGCCCGACGGCTCCGGGCAGGGGCGCGGCGGCCAGGACCGCGACGACGACAACCCCTTCGCGCCGCCGCCGGAGGGAACCCCGGACCGCCCGTGGCAGCCGCGCCACCCGGCGGGCGGGCAGGGCGGCAACGGGCACGGCGGCAACGGGCAGGACGGTGACGGGCAGGGCGGCGGATCGCCCTGGGGCCGGTGGAGCGACCGGCAGCCCGACCGTTCCTCCGGCGGCTTCGGCGAGCGGCCCGGCACCGGCCCCGAGAAGCCGGCCGGCGGCGGTGACGGGAACGGCCCCGCCATGCGCTGGGACCCCAGCGACCCGGTGCAGCGCCGGGCCCGGTACTCGCTGCTGGCCGGCATGTGGGCCTTCTTCTTCGCCCTCTTCGGCTGGCCCTACGTGGCCCTGCTGCTCGGCGCGCTCGCCCTGTACTGGGGCATCAGCGGCCTGCGCGGCAGAACCCGTTCCAGTGCCTCCGACGCCGCCGGGCGCCCACAGACCACGGCCGCGGTGAGCGGCCTCGTCACGGCGTCCCTCGCCCTGGCCCTGGTCGCCGCGGGCTTCGCGTCGCAGCTCGTCTACCGCGACTACTACACGTGCACCGGCGACGCCCTGACCAACGAGGCGAAGCAGTCCTGCAAGCAACTGCTGCCGTCGGAGCTGCGCGGGTTCCTGGGCGAGGGCTGAGAAGCGGGTCTACTCCGCGGGGGGCGCCGGTGGTGCCGCGTGTGGCTCCGCGGGTGTTCCGACTGGTGTTTCCGCGGGCGCTGCGCGCGGTGCCTCGGGTGCCGCCGGCAAGTCCACGGATGCTGCGGGCGGTTCCTCGGGTGCCGCCGGCGGGTCCGTGAGTGCTGCGGGCGGCTCCGTGGGTGCCGCCGGAGACGCCGTGGGGGCTGCGGGCCGTTCCGTCGGTGCCGGGAGTGGTTCCGCGGGTGTCGCGGGCCGGTCGGCCGAGCGTGCCGCGGGCCGATCCGCCGAGGGCGCTGCCGGTGGGGTGGTGAAGTCGCCGGGCGGCGCGGGCTTGTCGTCCGGACGGGATGCGGTGCCCCTCGCCCTGCCCCCGAGGCGGGCGATGCCGTCGTACGCCGAGCCGGGCAGCGCGGTCGCCTTGTCCACTCCGTAGGCCGTGAAGGGGTCGTCCGCGGGGTCCTCGCGGTCGTACCGGGCGAAGGAGTCCTTCGGGGTCTCGGCGTCGTAGATCTCCGGCTCCGCGTGCGGGGTGCGGCCCGTGCCGGGCTGCTGCCCGGCCGGGCGCCGTCGCCACGGCAGCCGGCCGCGGGAGCGCCGGGTTGCGGCCGTCCCGGCCGGTGGCGAGACCGGTGCCGGAGCCGGCTCGGAGCGCGGGACACCGATCCTCGGCCGTTCGGCCGCCGTGGCAGCGGTCCGCGCGCCGCCGGCGCCGGTTCTGCGCGACCGGCCGCGCCACGCGCGCCGGGCCAGGGCCACCGGGATCGCCGCGACCGCGATCCACAGGACGGCCGCCGCGCCCACCTGCCACCCCACCGGGCCGAAACGGGAGAGCGCCGCGACCCCGAGCGGGCCTCCCGCCAGCGCCGCCAGGCCGGCCATCAGTGCCCCGCACAGGACGGACGCGAGGGCGGCGGCCCCGGCCGTCCGGCCCGGCGACCACACTCCGCCCGGCAGCCCGGCCCGGGTCGTGCCGGTCGCCGCCACCGCCAGGAACCAGCCCACCGTCACCCCGGCCGCCAGCGGCACCGCCCCCGTGGCCCAGTGCAGCGGCGTTCCGGGTCCGCCCGCGGGCACCGCGGCCAGCAGCGGGAACGGCGGCAGCAGCGGAGCCGGGTCGGAGTGGAGCGGGCTCGTGAGGTGCCCGACGGACAGGCCGAAACCGGGACCGAGGGCGTAGGCGGCGGCCCACACCGCCGCGTTCGGCACCAGCAGCAGGCACAGCAGCAGCACCGCGAACCGGCCCGACCAGCCCTCCGTCAGCTGCAGGAACGATGCGCGGGCCGCCCCGCCGTGCCACACCAGCGACACGGCCACCAGCAGTGCCCCGCCCCCGGACAGCACCGCCGCACCGGCGCACGCGGCGCGCGCGGCCGCGCCCAGCCGGGCCCGTCCCTCCACGCCGAGCAGCAGCCGCCGCACCGGGCCCGGCAGCAGCACCAGCACGCTGTCGACGGGCTCGCGGGGATGACCGTGGGCCGTCCACACCCCCGCGCCGGCCGCCGCGACGACGAGGAGCGGCAGCATGGCGGGGCCCGGCCAGGTCCAGGACGGCCGCAGTTCACCACGCGAGGACACGTACAGCAGGGCCGCCGCGGCGACGCCGAGATAGCCGCCGACGACGCCGGTGAAGGCGGTGCGCCCGGTGACCGGCGGCACGCCGTCGTGGCCGTAGACAGCGTCGCGGGCCGCCCGGTGCACCAGCCAGACGGGCACGGCCATGAGCAGCAACGGCGTCACCCCCACGGGCGCGGGCACGCCGGTGAGGGTGTCGGTGCGGACGAGTTCGACGCCGTGCCCGAGGACCCACAGGGCGGCCGCGATGTGCAGGGCGCCGCCAGGTCCGCTGTCCGGGTAGGGCGAGCTGATCCACAGCGACATCACGAGCACGGCGAGCGAGCCGAGGCCCAGTCCGGCGGCGACCGTGCCGCCCAGCAAGCTCGCGGCCAGCCCGGACGAGCGGCGGCGCCTGCGGCGGAGGAGGCGCGGCAACGGCGTTCGGCGGTCGGTCATCTGGATCACGACCGCCATGCTCCCAACGACACGCGCTTTCCCGGCGTAACAGGCGAAGCTCCGTTGTGTCGCTCAATATACGTTTATGTTCTTTTTCGTACGAAGGGGTGTCCGGTGACGCAGAGCCCTGCCAGCCCGCTCCCCCCGCCCAAGGAACGCCGACGCCTGCGGGAGGCCGCCTCGCTGACGCAGGCTCAGCTCGCCGCGCGGCTGGGCGTGTCCAAGGGTGCGGTGCGCGCGTGGGAGTCCGGCCGTACGGCTCCCCGGGGCCCGGAACGCGAGGCGTACGTGACCTTACTGGCGTCGCTGGAGTCGCAGACCCGGGCCGTGACGGAAAGTCAGGAACAGCAGACGGCCGCCGGAGCGACGGCACCCGCCGAGCCGGTTCCGGGCACGGGCGCGCTGACGCCCGCTCAGGCCTTCGACGCGTTGTACGCCTTCTGCGCCCCGGCGCTCGCCCGGCAGGCGTATCTGCTCACCGGGCGGCGGGAACTGGCCCGGGAGTCCGTGGAGCGGGCCTTCCAGCGGGCCTGGGAGCGCTGGCCCGAGGTGGCCCGGGACCGCGACCCGGCCGGCTGGGTGCGCATGGCGGTGTACGAGTACGCGCTCTCCCCGTGGCACCGGTTCCGCCCCCGCTACCGCCACCCCGAACCGCCGCCGGCCGCCCCGGCCGACCGCGCGCTGATGGACGTACTCCTGAAGCTTCCCCCGCCGCACCGGCGCACCCTGCTGCTCTACGACGGCGTCGGGCTCGGACTGCCCGAGACGGCGGCGGAGACGGAGGCGAGCACGCCCGCGACCGCGCACCGGCTGATCCACGCGCGCGAGGCGATCGCGGCGAAACTGCCGGAGCTGGGCGATCCGCATGTGCTGCACCGGCGGCTGGCGGAGGTGGCCACGACGGAGCGGCTGCGCGCTCCCCGGCCGACGCAGGTGCGCACCGGGGGCGAACGACGGGCGCGGTTCTGGACCCGGGCGGCGATCGCGTTCACGGTCGCGATCATCGGGGCGACGGCGCTCACGCTCCGCTCGGCTCCCACGCAGTACGAGCCGCCGGTGCCGCCGGGTGAGGCGGTACGCGGGGTGCCTCCCAAGGCCGCGCCGGGGCCGCTGTCGGAGGCGGAGGTGGAGCTGCGGGCGAAGCTGCGGAGCTCTGCCGAGAGCGGGCCGCAGCGGCTCACTCCGTCGGCCTGGTGAGCGGCTCCCCCCCCCCGTCGGGGCCGGGCCAGGTGCCGGGTGCGGGTCCGTCGCGGCCGGTCGCGCCCGCGCGGCGGAGCCGCACGGCGGACAGAGCCCCTGAACGGGTGCGGTTCGCCGTGTGCTCCTGAAGTGCCGTCGTTGCCCGAACGCCCGGCAGGCCCGTCCCCATGACGGGGGCGGGCCTGCCTACGGTGAGTCGGGAACTCAGCCGGCCAGGATCTCGCGGGCGAGCTTGGCCGTCTCGGTCGGCGTCTTGCCGACCTTGACGCCGGCGGCCTCGAGGGCCTCCTTCTTGGCCTGTGCGGTGCCGGAAGAGCCGGAGACGATCGCACCGGCGTGGCCCATGGTCTTGCCCTCGGGGGCGGTGAAGCCCGCGACGTAGCCGACGACCGGCTTGGTCACGTTCTCCTTGATGAAGGCCGCGGCCCGCTCCTCGGCGTCGCCGCCGATCTCGCCGATCATGACGATCAGGTCGGTGTCGGGGTCGTCCTGGAAGGCCTTCAGGGCGTCGATGTGGGTGGTGCCGATGATCGGGTCACCGCCGATGCCGACGCAGGTGGAGAAGCCGATGTCACGCAGCTCGTACATCATCTGGTACGTCAGCGTGCCGGACTTCGAGACCAGGCCGATGCGGCCCGGCTTGGTGATGTCGGCCGGGATGATGCCGGCGTTCGACTGACCCGGGGTGATCAGACCGGGGCAGTTCGGGCCGATGATCCGGGTCTTGTTGCCCTTCTTGCCGGCGTACGCCCAGAAGGACGCCGTGTCGTGCACGGCGACGCCCTCGGTGATGACGACGGCCAGCGGGATCTCGGCGTCGATGGCCTCGACGACCGCGTCCTTGGTGAACTTCTCCGGGACGAAGATGACCGTGACGTCGGCGCCGGTCTTGTCGATGGCCTCCTTGACGGACCCGAAGACCGGGACCTCGGTGCCGTCGAAGTCGACCGTGGTGCCGGCCTTGCGCGGGTTCACACCGCCGACGATGTTGGTGCCGGACGCCAGCATGCGCTTGGTGTGCTTCTGGCCCTCGGAGCCGGTCATGCCCTGGACGATGACCTTGGATTCCTTGGTGAGGAAGATAGCCATGGTGTTCTGTGACCTCGTCCCTTACTTCGCGGCAGCAGCCAGCTCGGCGGCCTTGTCGGCCGCGCCGTCCATGGTGTCCACGCGCTGCACGAGCGGGTGGTTGCGGTCGTCCAGGATCTGGCGGCCCAGCTCGGCGTTGTTGCCGTCGAGACGGACGACCAGCGGCTTGGTGACCTCTTCGCCCTTGCTCTCGAGGAGCTCCAGGGCCTGCACGATGCCGTTGGCGACGGCGTCGCAGGCGGTGATGCCGCCGAAGACGTTGACGAAGACGGACTTGACGTCCGGGTCGCCCAGGATGATCTCGAGGCCGTTCGCCATGACCTCGGCGGAGGCGCCGCCACCGATGTCGAGGAAGTTGGCGGGCTTGACGCCCTTGTGGTTCTCACCGGCGTACGCGACGACGTCGAGGGTGCTCATCACGAGACCCGCGCCGTTGCCGATGATGCCGACCTCGCCGTCGAGCTTGACGTAGTTGAGGTTCTTCTCCTTGGCAGCCGCCTCGAGCGGGTTGGCGGCGGCCTTGTCGTGGAGCGCCTCGAAGTCCGGGTGACGGAACTCGGCGTTGTCGTCCAGGGAGACCTTGCCGTCGAGGGCGATGACCTCGCCGGAGGCGACCTTGGCCAGCGGGTTGACCTCGACCAGGAGGGCGTCCTCCTTGACGAAGACGTCCCACAGCTTGACGAGGACGTTCACGACCTTGTCGGCGACCTCGGCCGGGAACTTGGCGGCCTCGACGATCTCACGGGCCTTGGCCTCGTCCACACCGTCGATGGCGTCGATGTCGATCTTCGCGACGGCCTCGGGGCGGGTGGCCGCCACCTCCTCGATCTCCATGCCGCCCTCGACGGACGCGATGGAGAGGAAGGTGCGGTTGGCACGGTCCAGGAGGAAGGAGACGTAGTACTCCTCCAGGATCTCCGGGGCCGTCTCGGCGATCATGACCTTGTGGACCGTGTGGCCCTTGATGTCCATGCCGAGGATGTTGGTCGCGTGCTCGACCGCCTCGTCGGTGGTGGCGGCGAGCTTGACGCCACCGGCCTTGCCACGGCCGCCGACCTTCACCTGGGCCTTGACGACGGACTTGCCACCGAGGCGCTCAGTGGCTGCGCGGGCCGCCTCAGGCGTGTCGATGACTTCACCGGCCAGCACCGGTACATCGTGCTTGGCGAAGAGGTCCCTCGCCTGGTACTCGAACAGGTCCACGCGCTTCCGTCCCTATCGTGATCTCGCGGTTCGTTGGATGCGTGGGCGTGCCGCGAAGGGCAACGTGACGTCCGCTTGTCACAAGGGAGGCGCACACGGTGTCCGAGCGCGCGGCATGTCCGTCTCGCAGGTTATCCCCGCTTGCGTTTGGGCTCTAAATCGGAGGTCACACCTCAGCGGTGATACCCGTCACATGATGCCGCGCCTCACGGCACTGCGTGCCATGTGGCGCGGGACCTCACCGGGCTGGGGTTGACCCGGTGAGGCCCCTGAGCAGCCCCGGGGCCGGTCCTACGGCCCGGTGGGGGGCGTGAGGCCGGACGGTCCCCACCCCAATGGGGACCGTCCGGTCTCCTTACCGCGGGGGTCCCACCGGACGGGCCGACGGCTTTCGGCCATCCGGGTCCGTCGCCCCCACGGAGTCGGTCGTACGCCGACCGGGCTACCGATCGGCGCGCCGGTCGCCTTGCGGCGCGGTGCGCTGGTCGCATGCGGCGCGGTGGACCGGTCGCATGCGGCGGGGCGCCTGCCGCTCGATGCGGTCGGGCGCCTGCCGCTCGGGGGCGGCGGGGCGCCCGTTCCTCAGATGCGGCGCGGTGCCTGCTGGCCGGATACCCCGGGAGTGTCATGGACATACCCGGGAGTGACGGACCGCGCCACTCCCCCGGCTCCCTGCGCCACATGCGCGGCCGGCGATACGCCGGTGTCCTGCACGGTCCCCGACAGGGCCTGCGCGAAGGGCGCGACGTCACCCGTCACCCCGTGCGCGAAGCCGCCCGCCTGCCCGGCGACACCGCCCGCGAACGTCACCGCGTCACCCGCGACGCCGTACGCCGACCCGGTGACGCTGTCCGCCACCCCGTCCACGACCGGCCGGACGACGTCCACGACGGGCTGCGCCGCGCCCGTGACCCCGGCGGCCAGGGTCGGCACCCGGCCGGTGACGCCTTGGGCGAAGTCACCCGCCTGCCCGGACACGCCGTACGCCAGCGGCGGCACCTGCCCGGCCACCCGGCCTGCGAACGGCGTGACGTCGCCCCCGGCGCCGTACGCCAGCGCCCCCGCGTCCGCGACGGCCTGCCCGGCGACCGGCACCACACCGTGCACGGCGGTGTGGGCCACCGGCGGCAGCACGGCATCCGCGGCGCCCTCGGTCACCTGCCCGACGAGCCCGGTGGCATACGACGGCACGCCACCGACGAGGGGGTACGCGTCCGCCACGGCGTGCCCCGCGGTCCCGGTCACCCCCTGCGCCGCGTGACCGGCGACCGGCGTCACGCCGTACACCGCCTCGGTGACGACCCCGGCGGTCCCGTGGACGGCACCTCCGGCGAGCGGCGTCGCACCCGCCACCGCCCGGCCCGCGAGCGGTACGGCACCGTCCACGGCCGCGCCCGCCACCGGCGGCAGCGCCTCGGACACCGTCTCCCGCACCACCGGCGTCACCGCGCCCGGAACCTCGGCGACCGTGCCGACCACCCGCTGCTCCACCCCGTCGACCGCACCGGTGACATGCCCCGGGACCGCGGAGACGGAGGCCAGGGCGGCGGCCCGGACGTCCCCGGCCTCGCGCTGCGCGGCGGCCGAGCCGCGGCCCGCTCCGGCCACGGTCTGCCGGGCCGTCGTCCGTACGACGCCGTCGACGCCCTGCGTCCCGCTGTGCGCCGTCGCCTGCACGCCCTGGAGCCTGGTCTGCGCGGCGGCCAGCGCCTGTTCCAGCTCGGGGGCGAAGGCGGCGAGCGGACCGAAGAGGTAGTCGATGCCGTCCTGCGGGGTGTGCGGCAGCGTCTCGACGGCGTGCGCGGCGGTGTCCGCTGCCGCGGTGTGCGCGGTGTGCGCCGTGTGCGCTGCCCGGGCGGCGTGGGCGCCGGCGACGGCCTGCACGCCGCGCAGCCGGGGGGTGTGCGCGGCGCCGACCTCGGCGTCGACGTAGTGGCGGGCCTGGTCGGCGGTGGCCGCGGGCGTGTGCGGGGCGGCACCGCCGCGGAGGCCGGTCGCCGTGGACGTCGTCCCGGTGGTGGCCGGGGCCGTGGCTCCGGTGACCGTGGCGGCGGCGTCCTGAGCCGTGCCGGTCAGCGAGGAGACGGTGTCGTGGGAGGTGGCCAGGACGGTGCCGACGGTGTCCGTGACCGCGCCGAGCGTGTCACCGGCGTCGGAGGCGACGTCGGCCGTGGCGTCCGGGGCGGACACCGACGGGGCGGGCAGTTCGTCGGCGCTGGCCACGGCCGAGCCGAGCGCCCAGGCGCCGGTGACACCGGCGGCTATCACGATGGAACGGCGGATGTTCTTGTTCATGCGTGCGTCAGATCCTTCAGGTTCTCGACAGCGGCGCGGCCGCGCACCTCCGGGTCGGTGACCTCGGGGGTGGGCTGCGCCGTGGGTGAGGCTTGGGGTTCGGGATCCTCCGTCCGGCACCGCCGCGCGGGGCGGGGCGGTGCGGAGGAGCGGGCAGACCTGTTCCGCCCCCGCGCGGCAGGTCACGGCGGGGGAAGGTCTGCCTAGGCGGGGAAGACGGGGATGTCCCGGTACCTGTCCTGGATCCGAGGTGAGGCGCCCTGGGCCACGGTCCCGGCCCGCACCGGCGACGGCAGCCGGTGGCACGGCGTGACGGCGTGCGCGTCCCCGTGGCCCGGCGTGCCGTTGCCGGCGGCCGAACCGCCCACCACGGCACCGTCCGGGCCCTCGGCGGGACCCTGCGGCATGGTGTCGCGGCCGGGGTGAACGGAGGGGGTGTGAGCGGAGAAGGGGTGAGCCGCGCGGCGGGGCTGAGGCTGTGCCGAGCCTGCCGACACGGCCACCGGGCCGGAGGGGTGGGCGTAGAACGCCGTACCACCGGCGGCCCGCACGGGTCCGGCCGGCGTGGGGGCCGCGCCATGGCCGGCCGAGGTACCGCCGTCCCCGGGAACACCGGGCACGGAGGGCACGGGCAGCTGCGGGGCAGCGGGCAGGGCCGACAGCGGTGGCGCGTCCGGCAACGCGGGGAACGCGGGCGCGGAGGGGAATGCGGGCGCGGCGGGAAGCGTGGGCGCGGAGGGGACCGAGGGGGACGCCGGCAGCGGCTGAGGTGCCGGGAGCGGCTCGGGTGCCGACGGGGCTGGCAGCGACTTCGCGGGCGCCGTGTCGCCGATGCCCGCCGTCACGGCGTCCCGCAGCTCACCGACGGGCCGCACCCCGCGCACGTCCACAGCCTTGCCCCCATGACGCGTCACCGAGTGCGGCAGCGACGGCGTCTCCACCGAGGCGGCCGCCCCCGTGCCCCTGGCCTGTGTCGAAGGCGCCGTCGGCACCGGCTCCGCCGCCTGCGCACGCTGCCCGCAGAGCAGTCCGAGCACGAACAACCCGCCCAGCAGCAGCGCCGCCTGAAGCACACGCCGCCCGGCCACCGCGCGCACGACGCGCACAGCGGCACCAGGGAGAGCGGGCTGCAAAGTCAAGAGGGGCGGGATCCTCCCGTGCGACGGTACGGCGAACGAGCCGGGGCTCACAGGGCGTACGGCCTCGGGCATACGCGGCGTCGATCCTCGCACGCGACGCCCGAGGTTGCGCAAGCCCCCCGTTACCGATGGGTAGTCATGTCCGGTATGGGCAACGGCCGCTTCTCGATCGCCGCCGCCATCACCTCCGGGAAAAGGTCGGGCGTGCAGGCGAACGCGGGCGCCCCCAGCGCGGCGAGGGCGGCCGCGTGCTCCCGGTCGTACGCGGGCGCCCCCTCGTCCGACAGCGCGAGCAGCGCGACGAACTGCACCCCCGACGCCTTCATCGCCGCGACCCGCTTCAGCATCTCGTCGCGTATGCCGCCCTCGTACAGATCGCTGATCAGGACGACCACCGTCTCCGCGGGCCGGGTGATCCGCGACTGGCAGTAGGCGAGCGCCCGGTTGATGTCCGTACCGCCGCCCAACTGCGTGCCGAACAGTACGTCCACCGGGTCGTCCAGCTGGTCCGTGAGGTCGACGACCGCCGTGTCGAAGACGACGAGCCGGGTGCTGACCGACCGCATCGAGGCCAGCACCGCGCCGAAGATGGCGGCGTGGACGACGGACGCCGCCATCGAGCCGGACTGGTCGACGCACAGCACGACGTCCTTCTTCACGGACTGCGAGGCGCGCCCGAACCCGATGAGCCGCTCCGGCACGACCGTCCGCCGCTCCGGCAGGTAGTGCTTGAGGTTGGCCGCGATGGTCCGGTTCCAGTCGATGTCGTGGTGGCGCGGGCGCTGGACGCGTGCACTGCGGTCCAAGGCGCCGGTGAGGGCGGCCCGGGTGCGGGTGGCGAGCCGCTTCTCCAGGTCGTCCACGACCTTGCGCACCACCGCGCGCGCGGTCTCCTTCGTGGTCTCCGGCATCGCCTTGGTCAGCGACAGCAGCGTGCCGACCAGGTGCACGTCGGCCTCCACCGCCTCGAGCATCTCCGGCTCCAGCAGCAGCGCGGACAGGCCGAGCCGGTCGATCGCGTCCCGCTGCATGACCTGGACGACGGAGGCGGGGAAGTAGGTGCGGATGTCCCCGAGCCAGCGCGCCACGGACGGCGCCGAAGCGCCCAGGCCCGCCGCACGGTCCCGTCCCTTCCGCGCCTTGTCCTCCTTGCCGTACAGCGCGGTGAGCGCCCCGTCCATCGCCGCGTCCCGGCCGGACAGCGCGCATCCGGTGCCGTCAGCGGCGTCCCCGCCGAGCACCAGCCGCCAGCGGCGCAGCCGTTCCCCCGCCCCTGCCGGTTCCGCGACACCCGCTTGCGGCGCTTGTGTGGTCGCGGGGGCCGTGGTCATGGGTTCCGCGCTCTCCCGTTCCGTGGTGCCGCGTTGAGTGGGGCCGCGGTGCGTGGTGCCGCGTTCCGCAGAGTCCCGTTCCGTGGTGTCGCGGTGCGTGGTGCCGCTTTCCATGGTCATGTGCCCACCTCCGCGAGGTCGTTGACGGCGGTCGTCTCCCGGTCGTCGTCCAGGCCCAGCAGCAGGCGCACCACGGGCAGCACCGCGTCCGCCCGCTCGGTGTCCAGACCCGACCCGAAGCCGGGCACACCCTCGGCGACGGCGGCGCCTCTCCCCCGCTCCCGCGGCCCGCGCCGGACCAGCTCGCCGAGCGTTCTTCTCACCCCCGGCTCGTACGCGGCGAACGTCCGCCGCAGCAGCGGCAGCACGTCCGTGAACGCCTCCGCCGGCACGCCGGTCAGCCAGCCGTCCACCAGAGCGAGCAGCCGCTCGTCGTGCACGAGCAGCATCCCGCCGCCCCCACCGCCGACGAAGCCCTCGATCCACGCGGCCGCGTCGGCAGGCGGCGTACCCGGCGACAGGGCGAGCCCCATCAGCCGGGCCGCCTCGTCCTGGTCCAGCGCGCCGTCGTCCAGCAGCAGCCGCACCGCTCGCCCGCGGATCACACCGGGCACGGTGTCCCGCCCCGACAACACCCGCAGCACGCCCTGCCAGCGGACACGCAGTTCACGGTGACCGCCGGGCGGCGTGCTCGGGGGCGCCGGGGCCACCGGGGTCACCGGCTTCGCCGAGGTGTCGCCCAGCAGGCCCACCGCCCCGTGTACCGCGTCCACATGGCGCCGCATCTCGGCGGCTGCGTCGGCGTCGAGCGCGGCGCAGGCCGGGGGCAGTCCGACGAAGATCCGCTCGGCGAGTCCGGTGGCGACCTCCCCGAGCGCGGCGGTGTCCGTGCCCCGCACGTCCCCGTAGCGCAGGGAACGGACGAGAGCGGGCAGAGCCTGCGCCAAGTGGCCGACGTCCGTGTCGAGCGCCGCCCGGTCGGCGAGGACCCGCATCACGGCGGGGAGCGCATCACCGAGCCCCGCCAGCAAGCACTGCTCGGCCAGCGCGGTCACCTCCGCCAGGGCCTGCGCGGCGAGCGCGTCCGCCTCGGCCTTGCCGGTGGCCGCGGCGAACACGGTCGTGCCCCACACGCCGGCCTCGGCGACCCGCACGGACAGCTCCGGCTCCCAGCACAGCCGCCAGGTCTCCCGGAACGTCCCCGTGCTGCCGCGCGAGGCGACCGGCTCGCCCCACGTGATCCTCAGCAGCCGCAGCCGGTGCAGCAGCCGGCTCCGCTCGGCGTCCGTCTCCTTGCGCAGGTCGAGCTCCAGCTCCCTTTCCCCCGCTTCGGGCTTGAGCCGCAGCCGGCGCTGCAACCGCTCGAGATCCCGCTGCAACGGAACGGCCGGCGCCGCCTGCGGCACCTCGCCCAGCGCGTCCCCCACGACCAGCCGGTCGTGCACCAGCGCGAGCGGCACGTCCGAGCCGTCGCACATCACGGCCCGCACCGCGTCGGTGGTCTCGCCGAGCCCGGGCAGCGGCCGTCCACGCACCGCCGCGAGCGTCTCGGCGAGCCGCACCGCCTCGATGACGTGCGCGGGGGAGACGATGCGGTCCTCCGCCCGCAGCAGCCCGGCCACCTTCGTCATCCACCGCTCGACGGGCCGGTCGGGCGCGCCGAACAGATGCGCGTACCACCCGGGCGAGTCGATCCCGGCGCCGTACCCGCCGGCCCTCGAGAGCCTGCGATACGTCCACGGCACCCACGTCAGCTCGGCCTTGACCTTCGGCAGCCCCTTGAGCAGCGCCTTGTCGGCCGTGACCGTCGTGCGCCACCGCAGCGCCGGCACGTGCCAGGCGCCGCACACCACGGCCACGTCGTCGCCGAACTCCTTCTGTGCCGAACGCAGTTGGAGACGCATATGGGCCTCGCGCACCAGGTCCCGGTCGTGTCCTCCGCTGCCGTAGGTCTCCCGCAGTACCGCCATCGCCTCCTCGAGCACGGTGAACGGCGCGAACGGGTCCCGCCGTCCCTGCCCGCGGTGCTCGACGACGTCCTCCCACCAGCGCTCCGGATCGTCGTACCCGGCGACGTCGGCGAGCACGGCGAGCGGATCGAGCCGCACCCCGGTCGCGAGCCCACCCGGCGCGACCCCACCCCGTTCGGCCCCGTCCGGCTCGCCCCCGCCCGGCTCGGCCCCGTCCGGCTCGCCCCCGCCCGGCTCGGCCCCGTCCGGCTCGCCCCCGCCCGGCTCGCCCCTGTCCGGCAGCGGCCCGTCCGGTACGACCTCGTCCGACTCGCCCCTGTCCCGCTCGCCCCTGTTCCGCTCGGCCCGGTCCGGCAGCGGCCCGTCCGACACAACCCCGTCCGGTTTGACCTCGTCCGGCGGGGGCTGACCGGGCCGGCCCCCTTCTCCCTCGCCCCGCTCCCACGCCAGTGAATGGGTGGCCGGCAGGTCGATGAAGCGGGCCGGGACGTCGTGGGCCAGGGCCCAGCGGATCGCGACCCACTCCGGGGAGAACTCGGCGAGCGGCCAGAAGGAGGAGCGGCCGGGCTCGTCCACCGCGTGGGCCAGCAGCGCCACAGGCGGCCGCATGTCCGCGTCGGCGGCCAGCGGGACGAGGGCGTCGGCCTCGGGCGGTCCCTCGATCAGCACCACCCGCGGCCGCGCCGCGTCGAGCGCCGCCCGCACCGCCCGGGCCGAGCCGGGCCCGTGGTGCCGCACCCCGAGCAGCAGCGGCCCCGGACCCGGCCCACCGTCCCGGTTCACCTCACGGTCCGTCATCGCGTCCCCCTCACCTGCACGGCACCCACCTGTCCTCACCTGCGCGACCACCACGGGTCGTGGCCCCCGAGGACCCTCACAACCCTGTCCCTCACAACCCCGTCTCCGGCGGGCGCACCTTGCCCTGCGAGCCGCCGTTGCCCGCGGATCCCCCGTTCCCCGAGGAGCCGCCTGTTCCTCCTCGTCCCGCGGACCGGCCCCACCCGAGGTCGTCGTCCCCGCGCGTCATGCGCTCACCTCCCGGCAGGCGCGGTAGAAGTCGGTCCAGCCGTCGCGCTCGCGGACCACCGCCTCCAGGTACTCCTGCCACACGACCCGGTCGGCGGCCGGGTCACGGACGACGGCGCCGAGGATGCCGGCGGCCACGTCACCGGCCCGCAGGACGCCGTCGCCGAAGTGGGCGGCCAGGGCTAGACCGCCCGTCACGACGGAGATCGCCTCGGCTGTCGAGAGCGTGCCGCTGGGCGACTTGACCTTGGTGCGCCCGTCCGCGGTGACGCCGTCGCGCAGCTCACGGAAGACGGTGACGACGCGGCGGATCTCGTCGATGCCGTCGGGTGCGGCCGGCAGGTCGAGCGAACGGCCGATCTGGTCGACGCGCCGCGCGACGATGTCCACCTCGGCCTCGACGCTCTCCGGCAGCGGCAGCACGACCGTGTTGAAGCGGCGGCGCAGCGCGCTGGACAGGTCGTTGACCCCGCGGTCGCGGTCGTTGGCGGTGGCGATCAGGTTGAAGCCGCGGACCGCCTGCACCTCCTGGCCCAGCTCCGGTATCGGCAGGGTCTTCTCCGACAGGATCGTGATCAGCGTGTCCTGGACGTCGGCCGGGATACGGGTGAGTTCCTCGACGCGGGCGGTCATGCCCTCGGCCATGGCGCGCATGACCGGGCCGGCCACGAGGGCGTCCCGGCTGGGACCGTGGGCGAGCAGCTGGGCGTAGTTCCAGCCGTAGCGGATGGCCTCCTCCGGGGTGCCGGCGGTGCCCTGCACGAGCAGGGTGGAGTCGCCGCTGACGGCCGCCGCGAGGTGTTCGGACACCCAGGTCTTGGCCGTGCCGGGCACGCCGAGCAGGAGCAGGGCGCGGTCGGTGGCGAGCGTGGTGACGGCGACCTCGACGATGCGGCGCGGCCCCACGTACTTGGGCGTGATCACCGTGCCGTCGGGCAGGGTGCCGCCGAGCAGATAGGTCGCCACCGCCCACGGCGACAGCTTCCAGCGCGGCGGGCGCGGGCGGTCGTCCTGCGCGGCGAGAGCGGCGAGTTCGTGCGCGAAGGCGTCCTCGGCGTGTGGTCGCAGCACCTCGGCCGGTCGCGCCTCGGTCCTGTGCCCCTCGGTCGTGTGCGCCGCGCTCGTACCCGGCTTCTGCTCTTCTTTCTGTTCTTCTTCCGCGTCGGGTGCCGGTTGGTCCACGGTCACAGGCATGGCGAAGTCCCCCTCCAGCTGGGCCGGTCGGTGATCTGGCATCCACCGTGCACCACGCCACTGACAACGCGTTCCGACCTGCGCAAACGCGCTCGCCGGGCCGATTGTCAGTGGGGGGACCTACCGTCGACGACATGACTGAGCAGGGGGTGCGCTGGAGTGCGGACCAGGTGCTGGCACTGGCACCTGACGCCACGTCGCGCGAAGCGGGGAGCAAGCTCGGCGTGGCCGGCCCGTGGTCCGAGGCGGGCAGTTCCGGCGAGGGAACGCTGTGGGGGCTGTGCAGGGGAGGCGGCAGCACGCCGTACCGGACAGTGGTGAGCGTCGCGGACGTCTCCGGGCCTGCCTGTTCCTGCAGTTGCCCGAGCCGGAAGCTCCCGTGCAAGCACGTGGTCGGGCTGTTGCTGCTCTGGTCGGGCGACGAGGAAGCCGTGCCTCGGGGGGAGCCGCCGGCGTGGGCGGCCGAGTGGGGTGAGGGGAGACGGAGGCGGGCCGCGGGAAAGGGGGCGGCGGGTTCCGCGGCGTCCGCCGCCGATCCCGAGGCGGCCCGGCGGCGGGCCGAACGCCGGGCCGGGCGGCTCACCGCGGGCGCCACGGAGCTGGAGCAGCGCCTGGCCGACCTGCTGCGCTCCGGGCTGGCCACGGCCGAGCAGGCGGGGTACGCGATGTGGGAGGAGACAGCTGCCCGCATGGTCGACGCGCAGGCGCCCGGGCTGGCCGCGCGGCTCCGGGAGTTGGGGGCGATCCCGGGCTCCGGCCCGGACTGGCCGGTGCGGCTGCTGGAGGAGTGCGCCCTGGTGCACCTCCTGGATCAGGGGTGGCTGCACCGCGAGCGGCTGCCGGAGCGCCTGGCGGCGACGGTCCGCTCCCGAGTCGGCCTGCCCACGTCGCCGGACGGGCCTGCGGTACGCGACCAGTGGCTGGTCCTCGCGCAGTACGACACGGGGGACGCGAAGCTGACGACCCGCCGGACATGGCTGCACGGTGTCGCCACGGACCGTACGGCGCTGTTGCTGTCGTACGGTGCCGCCGGCCGCGCCCCGGAGCCGGCCCTGCCGGTCGGCCTGGCGCTGGACGCGGAGGTGTCCGGGTATCCGGGTGACGGCCGGCAGCGGGTGGCGCTGGGCGAGCAGTTCGCCGCGCCCGCTCCGACGGCCGTACGGCCCAAGGGGGTGACGACCGCGCAGGCGACCGCTCGTTACGGCGAGGCCCTGCGGGACGATCCGTGGCTGGAGTTCGTCCCGGTGACGCTGGAGTCGGTCATACCGACACCCGGCGGGGACACCTGGCAGCTCGCGGACGCCGACGGTGACAGCGCGCTGCCGCTCACCCCGGCCTCGACGGCCCGCCCCGGCCTGTGGCGGCTGGTGGCCCTCTCCGGCGGCAACCCCGTGACCGTCTTCGGCGAATGCGGCCACCGCGGCTTCACCCCGCTCACCGCCTGGCCCCATGGCCCCGGTGACGCCGTGTCCCTGTGCTGAGCACGGCGCGGCCGGCGCGCAAGGGGGGCCAGGAACCCGGGGGACACGCCCGCCCCTCCCCCGTCTCCGTCCCGTCCGGCACCCACGGGCACGTCGGGTGAGACCTCACCCGACGTGCCCGTGCCTCCCCACGAAAGGAAGCGCATGAACTCCACGCCGGCTCCCGCGACCCGGTCTGCCCGGCCCTCGCCCGGTGCCTGGGAGGACCTGGTCACCGCGGCGCTGCTCGGTACGGACCGGCGCACACCACCGGCTTCGGTCAGCGGTCGCGAGGCTCCGGTGGCACTGCTGGACGCCGCGGCCGAGGCGACCGTGCGCCGCCGCGCCGGACTGCGGCCCGCCCCGGCCGCGCCCAGGCCCGCGCCGGCCCCCGCCGATCCGCGCCCCCCGCTGCCCTCGGCGGCGGCCCGCAGACTCGGCACCCTGCTGGCCGACCGCCCGGGCACAGCAACCGGCCGCAGAGGCACGACACCGGATCTGATGGAGCTGCTGCCGCAGTGGCTCGCCGCGGCGAACGCCCGGGGCTGGGCGCCGCCGCCCCAGGCGCTGCCCGCGCTGCTGGACGCGGCGCGCGGCCGGACGGATCTGCGGCCTGCGGTACTGGAGTTCGCCGGGCCGCGCGCGCTGTGGCTGGCCCGGCTCAACCCCGACTGGCGGTTCGCCCTGCGGGCCGCGCCCGGCGGGGGCACGGCGCTGCCGGATCCGGGCCGGCGGGAGGAGATCGAGCGGCTGTGGCAGGAGGGGCTGTTCGCCGAAAGGGTCGCCCTGCTCTCGGCGCTGCGCGCCCGCGATCCCGCGGCGGGCCGCGCGCTGCTGGCGGCGACCTGGGCCACGGAGCGCGCAGAGGACCGGCTGATGTTCCTCGACTCGCTGCGCACGGGCCTCGGCCCGGACGACGAGCCCTTCCTGGAGCAGGCCCTCGCCGACCGCAGCCGCAATGTGCGGGCCACGGCGGCGGAGCTGCTGTCGGCGCTGCCGAGGTCGGCGCTCGCCGCCCGGATGGCGGTGCGCGCCGGCGCGTGCGTGGCCCTGGACCGCACCCGTGCGACACCCACGATCGTCGTGGAAGCGCCCCACGAATGCGATCCGGGCATGGAGCGCGACGGTGTGCAGTGCGCGGCGCCGAACGGGCGTGGGGAACGTTCTTGGTGGTTGGGTCAGTTGGTGGAGGCGGCACCGCTGAGCACCTGGCCGGGGCGACTGGGCGGGCGGACGCCCAGGGAGATCGTGGCACTGCCGGTCGCCGACGACTGGCAGGGCGAACTGCACGCGGCCTGGTGCCGGGCGGCGGTCCGGCAGCGGGACGGCGACTGGGCGCGTGCGCTGCTCGGAGAGCCGTCCGCGCCCGAGGCGGGCGGTCCGGGCGCGGTCTCCCTGGCCGAGCGGGCCAAGCTGCTCGGCACGCTCCGGCCCGCCGAACGGGCCGAGTGGGTCGCCGGATTCATCGCGGCGCACGGTCTGTCCGAGGCGTTCCAGCTGCTCGGCGTGTGCGCGGTGCCCTGGGCGGCGCCGCTCGGGCGCGCGGTGGTCGACGCACTGAACATCGCACGGGACGCCGGGAGTTACCCGTGGAGTTTCAGCGGGGTGATGGGGCTGGCCGAGCGCTGCCTGGATCCCGCGGAGGCCGGGCGGCTCGACGGGCTGCTCGCGGTGCCGGACGAACCCGAGGACGCGTCGCCGGGGGCGGGTGGCTACTGGGCCGAGGCCTTCCAGCGACTGATGACGACGCTGCGGCTACGCGCGGCGATGCTGCGGGAACTGCAAAACCCCGGTGACCGGGCCGGCGGCCGACCACCACAGCCGTGACTCGGACGACGCGGGCCGGGAGGAGGGCGGCGCGGGCCGGAACACCGACCACGCACCGTGACCGGGACAGCGGCCACCTCTCACTGCCGCCACGCGGACAGCGCGTACACGCCGATTACCCACGGTGGCCGGTCCGACGGCCGACCTTGCAGCCGCTGCACGGACAGCGCGGTCGAACGCCGACCACCCACGGTGACCGGGACGACCGCCGGCCCCACAGCCGGACACAGACGGCGCGAGCACCCGTCTGCCGACCACCCACCGTGACCGGACCGGCGGCCGGCCGCCGCAACCGGACCACGCACGGCCACGGCGGACCGCCAGGCAGCCCACGCCCCGCCCGCCCGGCAAGCACGTCCGAACCCCGCCCCGCCCGCCCGGCAAACCTTCGGACCCCGCCCCAGCGGCCCCGGCCGCCCGGACGCCCCGCGTCTCAGGCCTCGGCAGGCTGCCGTACGTTCGCGCGGACCCAGTCCACGATGGACTGCGTCGTCGCGCCCGGCGTGAAGATCTCCGCGACGCCCTTGTCCTTCAGCGGCGGGATGTCGGCCTCGGGGATGATCCCGCCGCCGAAGACCAGGATGTCCTCGGCGTCCCGCTCCTTGAGCAGCTCGATCACCGCCGCGAAGAGCGTGTTGTGCGCCCCGGAGAGGATGGACAGCCCGATCGCGTCGGCGTCCTCCTGGATCGCGGTGTCGACGATCTGCTCGGGCGTCTGGTGGAGCCCGGTGTAGATCACCTCCATGCCCGCGTCGCGCAACGCACGCGCGATGACCTTGGCCCCGCGATCGTGGCCGTCGAGCCCCGGCTTCGCCACCACGACGCGGATCGGACCGGCTGCCACACCCATCACTGCCTCCATGAAGCGACTGCATCCATCCCTACCGACAAGGACTGCGGTACCCACACCGGCCGGGGGAGTGAACGAACGTTATCGCCAGCATCCCGCAACCGGCCGTTTCGCGGTGCACAGCGAGGGGGAAATCACACAGTGGGACATGTTCATCGCGCAGGGTTCCCGTATTCCGGGGGCCATGCGCCGCACACTTCCGGGGCACTCGTACCCCAGAAGGAACACGCGCCACGGGAGCCGCTACGAGGTCGCCGTGTCACCGCGCCGCAGGCCACGCGACGCGACAGCACGGCGCATCGACACAGAAGCACATCGCAGACGCCGCAGGACACGCCGTCGACGGCCTCGGCCCCGGCTTCCCACGAGGGCACAGGGAGACAGAGACGTCCTCCCAGGTGCCGACAGGAGGTCGGCCATGACGGTCACCAGGGTCCTCTATCCCTTTCTCCCCCTCTGTCAGCGCCTCCTGCCGAGCAGGCTGGCCGGACTCTCGGCGGCCCTGCTGAAGGCGACCGCCCTGGAACTCGCGATCCTCACCGGTCACCTCCTGCTGTATCCCTCCGGCATCGTGCAGGAACGCCGCAGCCGCCCCCTGCCCGCCCCGCCCGCGCGAGGGAGGGGTACCTCCCCCGCCGCCACCCCCGGGCTCACCGCTGACGACATGACCTGCGAGGCCCCGGATCCGGCCCGGCTGCCGGTGCCGATCCAGCCGCCCGTCGTCCTGCTGCACGGCTTCATCGACAACCGGTCCGTGTTCGTGCTGCTGCGCCGCAATCTCGCCCAGCACGGCAGGCAGCGCGTCGAGTCGCTGAACTATTCGCCGCTGACCTGCGACATCCGCATCGCGGCCGAACTGCTCGGGCGGCACATCGAGGAAATATGCGAGCGCACGGGCAGTGAGCGCGTGGACGTCGTCGGGCACAGCCTCGGCGGCCTGATCGCCCGGTACTACGTGCAGCGGCTCGGCGGCGACCACCGGGTGCGCACGCTGGTCACGCTGGGCACACCGCACTCCGGCACCCGGGTGGCGCCGCTGGCCAACGCCCATCCGATCGTCCGCCAGATGCGGCCCGGCTCGCCGGTGCTGGAGGAGCTGGCCCAGCCGGCGCCCGGCTGCCGTACGCGCTTCGTGAGCTTCTGGAGCGACCTGGACCATCTGATGGACCCGCTGGAGACCGCCTGCATCGACCACCCCGACCTGCTGGCGCACAACGTCCGGGTGACGGGGATCGGCCATCTGGCCCTGCCGGTTCACCCGGCTGTTGCGGCCGGCATACGGCAGGCCCTCGACGCGGAGCTGCCCGGAGCCGGTACCGGCACGCACGCGGGCGGCCTGACCGTGGCCTGACGTCGCAGGACGACAGACCGTGACAGGCACTCTGGTCACCCTGCGCGACTGGAGCACTTCGTTCCGGAACAGCCCTGGAAAGGTCGGCAAACGCCTCGACGGCGACAGATAGTCGAACAACCATCGAACGCAAGGCCAAGCCCGCGTCTGTGACGGCCAAAAGACGGCCGAATGCCCGTTTCCTGCGCTCAGGAAACCTGACGAAGATTGTCGTGCCCGCGTACCGCCGGGTACAGTCGCCGCACTGCTCTGGCAGCCCCTGTTGTCGAGGCGAAAGAGAAGTTGGTGAACGACCGTCACCCGTCGGGGACCATGACCACCCCGGCTCCGGCTTCCGACGCCTCCTCGGCGCAATACGCGTCGTACGGCGCGCAGGACGCCCCGTACGGCAACTTCACCACCCACAACGGGTATGACGCGAGCGGTTTTTCAAACCCGGAGCACAGCACCGGGACGTTCGCGACCGACCCGCTCTTCGGCAGCCTCCCGGACGAGGGCGGCTACGACACCGGCCAGTGGGACACGGGTGGTCACCAGACGGTGCACCAGGACCCGTACGCGGCCCAGCACCACGCCGCCTATGACACCGGCGCCTACGACACGACCACTTGGACGACCGACCACCAGCATCTGTCGGCCATCCCGCCGCAGGCCACCGCCGACGAGGTCTCCGGCCACTGGGACGCGTCCGCCTGGCTCCAGCCCGACCAGGCCACCGCCGACGCCACCCAGCAGTGGGACTGGGGTACGCAGAGCTTCGACACCGGCGTCTACGACGCCACGCAGTGGAACGGCGGCGGCACCGCCGACGCGAGCGGCGGCTACGAGCACCAGCCGGAACCTTTCGACGAGCAGGCCACCGGCACCTACGACCCGCAGGGCACCGGCACCTTCGACGCGCAGCCCACCGCCGACGCCACCGCCACCTTCGACCAGGTCTCCTACGAGGAACCCGGGCACGAGGACGGCGAGTTGAGCACCACCGGTGAGCTGCCCGTCGTCGACCTGACCTCGGCGCCGCTGCTGGAGGAGCAGGAGGAGACCGTCCCCCGCCCGTCGTCCCGCGCGGCGGCCCGGAACTCGGGACGCTCCCGTCGCCGTACGCCTGCCAAGCGGTCGGCGCTGCTGACCATCGCCGTACCGTCGGCGTGTGTGATGGGTGTCGCCGGGATCGCGGCGGCCTCCGTAAGCGCGCTGAGCAGCGACGACGGCAGCGACACCACCGCCTCCGCCGCGGACGGGCACGCGGTGAAACCGTCCGCCGCCAACAACAAGCTGGACACCCAGCTGGCGAGCCTGTCCGCCGGCGCCGACGACTTCGCCGACCGGGCCAGCCGGACGCAGGAGCGCATCGACCTCAAGGCGCAGCAGGAGATGGAGCGCAAGAAGGCGGCGGAGGAGGCCGAGCGCAAGGAGCGCATGCGTCCCAAGTTCGCGCTGCCGGT
Source organism: Streptomyces sp. NPDC036813 (assembly GCF_055609245.1). Lineage (NCBI taxonomy): Bacteria > Bacillati > Actinomycetota > Actinomycetes > Kitasatosporales > Streptomycetaceae > Streptomyces > Streptomyces sp. NPDC036813. The sequence goes on from NZ_JBVJPV010000018.1 coordinate 134,645, forward strand.
CCTCCAGCACGGGCTGAGCGCCTACTTCGGCCAGGCGGGCATCAACTGGATGTCGGTGCACACCGGCATCGACTTCCCCGTCTCGTACGGCACCACCGTGATGGCCGCGACCGACGGCGTCGTGCGCACGCAGTGGAACAGTGCCTACGGCAACATGCTGATCCTGACCGCGAAGGACGGCACGGAGACGTGGTACTGCCACCTCTCCAGCTACCGCGTCTCCTCCGGTACGAGCGTCAAGGCCGGGCAGCCGATCGCGTACTCCGGCAACTCGGGCAACTCCACCGGACCGCACCTGCACTTCGAGGTCCGGCCGGGCGGCGGCGCGGCGATCAACCCACTGCCGTGGCTGCGCAGCCACGGCCTCGACCCGACGTAAGCGACCGAGCGAACCGACGTAAGCGACCGGGAGTCCCGGGGGCCGAAGCCCCCGGGACTCCCGCGTCTCTACAGCTTCTCCACCGGCGCGTACCGCAGCAGCAGCCGCTTCGGCTTGTCGTCGCCGAAGTCGATCGTCGCCTCGGCCTTGTCGCCGGTGCCCCTCACCTCGACCACGCTGCCCAGCCCGAACTGGTCATGGGTGACCCGGTCCCCCACCGCCAGCGAGACCACCGGCTTGTCCCCGGCGCGCCGCGTGGCGAACCCGGACGCACCGGCGGCCGAGGAACGCGAGCGGGACGAGGACAGCGAGGCGGCGATCCCCGAGGCCGGCCCGGAGGAGACGGGCGCGGACCCGCCCGTGCGCTTCCACTCGACGTGCTGCGGCGGAATCTCCTCCAGGAACCGGGACGGCGGGTTGTACGACGGCTGTCCCCATGCGCTGCGCAGCGTCGACCGCGTGAGGTACAGCCGCTCGCGGGCGCGGGTGATGCCGACGTAGGCCAGGCGGCGCTCCTCCTCCAGCTCCTTGGTCTGGCCGAGGGCCCGCATGTGCGGGAAGACGCCGTCCTCCATGCCGGTGAGGAAGACCACGGGGAATTCGAGGCCCTTGGCGGTGTGCAGGGTCATCAGGGTGATGACGCCGGAGCCGTCCTCGTCCTCGTCCGGGATCTGGTCGGAGTCGGCGACGAGGGCGACCTGCTCCAGGAAGTCGGCGAGCCCCACCGGCTCGCCCTCGCCGCGCTCCTGCTCGAACTCCAGGGCCACGGCGGCGAGTTCCTGGAGGTTCTCGATGCGGGTCTCGTCCTGCGGGTCGGTGGACGCCTGCAATTCGGCCAGATAGCCGGTGCGTTCCAGGACGGCCTCGAGGACGGTGGCCGGTCCGGCGCCGGACTCCACGATCGTGCGCAGGTCCTCCATCAGCGTGTTGAACCGCTTGACGGCGTTCGTGGAGCGGGCGGCCATGCCGTACGCCTCGTCGACCCGCTTCAGCGCCTGCGGGAAGCTGATCTTCTCGCGCTGGGAGAGGGCGTCGATCATCGCCTCCGCCCGCTCGCCGATGCCGCGCTTGGGCACGTTGAGGATGCGCCGCAGCGGCACGGAGTCCTCGGGGTTGGCGAGGACACGCAGGTAGGCCAGGACGTCCCGGACCTCCTTGCGCTCGTAGAAGCGGACGCCGCCGACGACCTTGTAGGGCAGGCCGACGCGGATGAAGACCTCTTCGAAGACACGGGACTGCGCGTTGGTGCGGTAGAAGACGGCGACGTCGCCGGCCTTGGCCTCGCCCGCGTCGACCAGACGGTCTATCTCGTCGGCGACGAACTGGGCCTCGTCGTGCTCGGTGTCGGCGACGTAGCCCGCGATGCGGGCGCCCTGGCCGGCGTTGGTCCACAGGTTCTTCGGGCGGCGGGACTCGTTGCGCTCGATGACCGCGTTGGCGGCGGACAGGATGGTCTGCGTGGAGCGGTAGTTCTGCTCCAGCAGGATCGTCGTCGCGTCCGGGTAGTCCTCCTCGAACTGGAGGATGTTGCGGATCGTCGCGCCGCGGAAGGCGTAGATCGACTGGTCGGCGTCACCCACCACGCACAGCTCGGCGGGCGGCAGGTCGTAGTCGCTGGGCGGGACGTCCTCATCGTGCTCACCGGTGCCCACCAGCTCACGAACCAGCGCGTACTGGGCGTGGTTGGTGTCCTGGTACTCGTCGACCAGGACGTGCCGGAAGCGGCGGCGGTAGTGCTCGGCGACGTCCGGGAAGGCGCGCAGCAGGTTGACCGTCGTCATGATCAGGTCGTCGAAGTCGAGGGCGTTCGCCTCGCGCAGCCGCGACTGGTACAGGGCGTAGGCCTGGGCGAGAGTCTTCTCGAAGCCGTCGGCGGCCTGGGCGGCGAAGTCCTCCTCGTCGATCAGCTCGTTCTTCAGGTTGCTGATCTTGGCGCTGAAGGACTTCGGCGGGAAGCGCTTGGGGTCGAGGTCCAGGTCGCGGCAGACCAGGGCCATCAGACGCTTGGAGTCGGCGGCGTCGTAGATCGAGAAGGACGACGTGAAGCCGAGCTTCTTCGACTCGCGGCGCAGGATGCGCACGCACGCGCTGTGGAAGGTCATCACCCACATCGCGTTGGCGCGCGGGCCGACGAGCTGTTCCACGCGCTCCTTCATCTCGCCCGCGGCCTTGTTGGTGAAGGTGATCGCGAGGATCTGGCCCGGGTGGACGCCCCGCTCGGCGAGCAGATGGGCGATGCGGTGGGTGAGCACACGGGTCTTGCCGGAGCCGGCGCCGGCCACGATGAGCAGCGGTGAGCCGGAGTGCACGACGGCGGCGCGCTGGTTGTCGTTCAGCCCCGCCAGCAGCGCGGCGGAGTCGAGTGGGGGGCGCGGGGCACCGTCGCGGTAGTGCGTGTCCCGGTCCGGCGGGGGCGCGTCGAACTTCCCGCCGAACAGATCGTCCGGAAACGGTTCCGGAGCGTGTTCGTCCTCGGGCGGCGGCGGGGGCTCCTCCGCGTGGGCCCGCGGGGCCTGGAGGTCCGCCAGGAAGCTGTCGTCAAAGAGGCTGCTCATCGCTCTCCGAGTCTAGGGTGCCCCACTGACAACCCGGGCCCGTCCGGGAAACATCACACGTCACCGTCCATCACCGGGCGGCGACACTACGCGATGGTCACGGAAATGTATCGGGCATATCACGCACCAACCTTCACAGCAGGCACACGAGTTGGCTACCGTGCCGCCCAGGCCGTACGACCTCCACCGGCGAACGTCGCCGGGCCGCGCGGCCTCCGCCGAGTCCGGTACGCCCGCACAGCGCCCGGAGCCGGGGACCCACCCGAGACCTGGGGTGAATCGGCCCTCCCGCCACGGCGGGAGCCGTAGGGCGAACCTTCCCACCGCCCGAACCCTCCCCCAGAGTCTTAAGGGCCTGGGAGGTGCCCCCATCGCTGACCCGGTAGGCGGCGCGTTGGAAGGAGTCGCCTCCCTTGGCGTCGCACCGCAAGTCGCGTCCCGCGGGGACCCTCGCCGGCATACGGACCCCCGCCCTGGCCACGGCCGCCCTCACCTCCGTGGCCCTGCTGTCCCAGACGGCCGACGCCGTCCCCGCCGACAACAAGCCCAGCCTCGAGGAAGTCGAGAAGAAGGTCGACGACCTCTACCGGCAGGCGGAGTCCGCGACCGACAAGTACAACGCGGCCAAGGAGCGCACCGTCAAGCAGCGCACCCGCGTCGACTCCCTGATGGACGACGTCGCCCGGCGCACCGAGAAGCTCAACGAGGCGCGCGAGCAGCTGGGCTCGTACGCCGCCGCCCAGTACCGCACCGGCGGCGCCGCCCTCCCGAGCACGGCGACCTTCCTGCTCTCCGACTCCCCGCAGCAGTACTTCGACCAGAGCCATCTGATGGACCGGCTGACCAGCCACCAGAAGGACGCGGTCGACGACTACGTCACCCAGCAGTCGGAGACGATGAAGCAGCGCCGCGAGGCCACGGACAGCCTGCGCACGCTCACCGACTCGCAGAACGATCTGCGCACCGCCAAGGCCACCGTTCAGAAGAAGCTCGCCGACGCGCGTGAGCTGCTGTCGAAGCTGACCGCCGAGGAGAAGGCGCGGCTCGCCGCGATCGAGCGGCACAAGCAGGAGGAGGCCGCGCGCAAGGCGGCGGAACTGGCCCGGCAGCAGGCGGCCCAGCAGCAACAGCAGACCCCGCAGCAGGACGGCGCCGGCTCCTCGGCCGGCGGCACGAGCACCGGCACCGGCACCGGCACCGGCTCGGGAAGCACGAGCACCGGCTCGCAGGCCGACAAGGCGCTCGCCTTCGCCCGCGCGCAGATCGGCAAGCCGTACGTGTGGGGCGCGACCGGCCCCGGCTCCTACGACTGCTCCGGCCTGACCCAGGCGGCCTGGAAGGCGGCCGACGTCGACCTGCCGCGCACCACCTACGACCAGGTGAACGCCGGCACGACCGTCCCGCTGTCCGAGGCCCGGCCGGGCGACCTGGTCTTCTTCTACGACGACATCAGCCACGTCGGCATCTACATCGGCGGCGGCATGATGATCCACGCCCCGAAGCCCGGCGCCTATGTGCGCGAGGAGTCCATCTACTACGACGGCGAGTCGGCCATCCACAGCGTCGTACGCCCGGCCTGACGGGCCGCACGCACGAAGCCGCCCCCGCGCTCCCCGCGCGCGTACCGCCGCCTTCACGCTTCACGCGCGCGTACCGCCGCCCCCGCGCTCCCCGCGCGCGTACGCCCGGCCTGGCGGTTTACGCCCGACGGTGCGCGTGGCCCCCGCCGACGCGCCGCGGCGGGTTCATAGCATCGACGGCATGTCCGTTTCCTCGCGTCGGCACGCCGCGTCCGGTTCCCCGTCCCCGCTGCGCGCGTGGTGGTCGCAGCGCACCCCGGCGGCCGGGGCGGCCGTGATGGCGACCGGCATCGTGTCGGTCGGGCTGCGGCTGACCGGGTACGAGCTGCTGTCCCGGATCTGGCTGGCCGCGGCCTGCGTCTTCTGGCTCGCGCTGGCCGCGGAGTTCGCCGTGCGGCTGCTGGCGGACCGGCCCCGGTGGGCGTCCGAGGCGCAGACTCCCGGCGCGCTGACGTCCGTGGCCGCCACGACGGTGCTGGGCACGCGGTTCGTGCTGCTGGGATGGACCACGCTCGCCGAGGCGCTGCTGGCACTGGCGGCGGTGCTGTGGCCGGTGCTGATCGTCACCGTCGTACAGAACTGGCAGCCTCGGATGCCGGGGGCGGTGTTCCTCGCCTGCGTGGCGACGCAGGGGCTCGCCGTGCTCGCCGCCGTCCTCGCGGGCGCTCTGGCGACGGCCTGGCTCGCGCACGCCGCGCTGGTGCTGTTCGGGCTCGGCCTGGTGCTCTACGGCATCGCCCTGACCCGGTTCGATCCGCGGCAGGTGCTTGAGGGGCCCGGCGACCAGTGGATCGCGGGCGGTGCGCTGGCGATCTCCGCGCTGGCCGGCGCGAAGCTGCTGGCCGCCGACAGCGCGCGGCTGTACCTGTGGAACGACGACGACCGCGGCGTCCTGCGCTTCGCGACCGTCGCGCTGCTGATCCTGGACCTGGCCTGGTACGTCGTCCTGGCGGTCGCCGAGGTGGTCCGGCCCCGGCTCAGCTATGACACGCGCCGCTGGGCCACGGTGTTCCCGCTCGGCATGACGGCGGCGGCGACGCTGTCCGTCGCCGCCGCCGTCGACGTGCCATGGCTGATGGACCCGGGTCAGGCCCTGTTGTGGCTCTCGGTGGCCGCGTGGCTGGCCGTGGCCGCCGGGGCCGTCCTCACGGCCCGGGCCGCGCTCAGGTCCACAGCACCGCGATGAAGATGTTCGCCACGGTCAGCAGGCCGACGAGGCCGAACAGGGGCTTGTCCACCTTCTCGTCGTCGCGCTTGACGTAGACCAGGCCGAGGATCACGATCAGCAGCGCCAGCTTCACGCCGATCTTGATCGTGTTGACGGTGTGGTCGTCGGCCTGGTTGAGGCCGACCAGGATCACACCGGTGACCAGCATCGTCAGCGCGCCGTGCAGCATCGCCGGGACGAAGCGGGCGGTGCCCCGGCCCATCGCCTTCATCTGTGTGAGGAAGCCACCCAGGAGCGAGGCGATGCCGATGATGTGCAGGCCGACGAAGAGATGGATGAGTACGTCCATGGGGCCGGAGCCTAATTCGTTGGTAACAGCCCCAGGGACGGCAGGGTGCCGTCCCTGGGGTGTTCGAGTGGTGAGGGCCGTCACGCCTCGTCGGAGCTGGGCTCGCGAAGCCTCTGGCTAGACCGTGCGGTCGGCCCTCACGCTCGTGGTGGTGGCGGTCGCGTGGACGCCGGACGGATGCCTGTTGTGGGGCTGGCCTCGATGCCTCGGGTTAGACCGGTGGCGCCCGGCGTCTCCGCGACCGCCACCACCGGCGGCGGGCTGTTGGTGCCCGTCGGCGTCGGGCGGATGCCTTCAGTGGAATGGGCCTGGATGCCTTGAGGTAGATCGGCGCCGCCTGGGGCCGTCGAGCGTCAATACCCGTCGCCTTGATCACTCGTTGGTGTTGGTGGGACGAGCCCACCGCACGGTGACCTCTCCTTGCGGCCGGGCCGTCTGAGCTCTCGCGTAGACCGAGGCCCGCGCGGTGCGCTGGTGCCACGAACACGGCTAGTGAGGCGTCGGTCCGACCCTCGTGGTCAAGACCTGGAATTAGGGAGCCGCGTGGCCCGCATGCGCTCGTGACCAGCGCAAACACCCGCACCTCGGGAAGGGAACCACCTTGATCTACTGCGGAATCGACTGGGCGGAGAAGACCCACGACGTCGCCCTGGTCGACGACAGCGGCCAGTTACTGGCCAAACGGCACATCACCGACGACGCGGCTGGCTACAAGATCCTGCTGGACCTGCTCGCCGAGCACGGCGACAGTGAGGACAGCCCGATCCCGGTGGCGATCGAGACCTCCCGCGGCCTGCTCGTCGCGGTCCTGCGGACCGGCAAGCGGCAGGTCTTCGCCATCAACCCGATGGCCGCAGCCCGCTACCGCGACCGGCACTCCGTCTCCCGCAAGAAGTCCGATCCCGGCGACGCCCTGGTCCTGGCCAATATCCTGCGGACCGACATGCACGCCCACCGGCCGCTGCCCCACGACTCCGACCTGGCCCGCGCCATCGCCGTCCTGGCCCGAGCACAGCAGGATGCGACCTGGAATCGACAGCAGATGTCCAACCAGCTCCGGTCCCTGCTGCGGGAGTACTACCCCGCTGCTCTGGATGCCTTCGCCATGTGGACCAACGGCCTGTGCCGGCCCGAGGCCCGCGAACTTCTCAAGCTCGCGCCGACACCCGCCAAAGCCGCGCGGCTGAGCCGAACACAGATCAGCGCCGCCCTCAGGCGTTCCGGCCGTAAGCGTGGCATCGAAGCCGACACCGAACGTCTCCGAGAAGCCCTGCGAGGCGAGTGGGCCCGGCAGCTGCCGCTGGTCGAGGACGCGCTCGGCAAGCAGATGCTAGCCCTCCTGGGCCAGCTGGAAGCCGCGTGCACCGCAGCCGACGACCTGGCCAAGGCGGTAGAAGAGGCGTTTCCTCAGCACCCGGACGCTGACATCCTCCTCAGCTTCCCCGGACTCGGCGTCCAACTCGGCGCCCGGGTGCTGGCCGAGATCGGGGACGACCACACACGCTTCGCCGATGCCCGGGGTCTCAAGGCCTATGCGGGCTCGTCACCGATCACCCGGGCCTCCGGCAAGAAGTCAAGCGTCACCCGCCGACGCGTGAAGAACGACCGGCTCAACCACGCCGGCTACCTGTGGGCCTTCGCCGCCCTGACCGCATCCCCTGGCGCCAAAGGCCACTACCGCCGACGACGCGACAAGCACGGCGACTGGCACGCCTCCGCATTGCGCAACTTGTTCAATCGCATGGTCGGCCAGCTCTACCACTGCCTGCAGCACGGCGAGCACTACGACGAAGCGCTGGCCTTTCCATCCCCGCTGAAAGGGCTCGAGGCGACTGCCGCCGCCTGAGCCCAACTCCTACTCCGGGATGACCAGGCCGAATTCGCGCAGGCGGGGCAAACAGGCATCCAGGCAGGCCTCCACGGACACGGCATCCGTGCGCACCAGGAGATCTTCGTGGAACGGGTTCCCGCTTGCCACGAACGTCCACGGCTTCACGCCGCCACGCATGCGCTCGGCATCGGCCTTGAACAACACCGTGACCCCCTGCTCGGCCAACGCTTCCATCACCTGCACCACGTCCACCGAAGCCCCCTTGCGTCCGTAATCGAACAGGCAGCAAAGCTACACGGGCGTCTCGGCAACCGACTTGACGGCTTGGAGGCGTGAGGCGTCTAGCCAGGGGCGTTCCGTAGCAGTCCGGCGCCCCCGCCGTGGGCGGAATCGGCGCTTCGGTCGGAGCGCTGTGTGAAGTCGTCGTCACGGGAACAAGAGCACGGTCACATACGGTCACCTCGCGGTCCGCTCGTGTCACTTCCGGACAGGCCGTCACCGTCCCGTCACTTTCGGGTTTAGCGTCCTCCCCCAGGTGACCGACTCCCACCGCCGTCCGGGCCAGGGGCGGCCGTCGGTCATCCCGCCGAAGAGCCCGGTGGCGCCCCGTTCCCCTGTCGGGACGCCGCCGGGCACGCACCCCGCGCGGCCGGCTCCGAGGCGGCCACCGGCGTCGTAGGAAAGGACGTGCAGTCCCCGTGGCAGCACACCGCAAGCATCCGCAGCGCTCGCTCGGCGGCCGGACGGCCCGTACGGCGTTCACGGTCGCCCTCGCGGGCGCGGCGACGGCCACGGCGTTCGACGGCACCGGCCAGGCCGCGCCGGATCCGACTCCGGCCCAGGTCAAGGCGCAGGTCGACAAGCTGTACCAGGAGGCCGAGGCGGCCACCGAGAAGTACAACGGCGCGAAGGAGGAGGCGGGGGCGGCCGGGCGCCGGCTGAAGGACCTGCAGGACGAGACGGCCCGCGAGCAGCAGCGGCTGAACGAGGCGCGGGACGCCCTGGGGGCGGTCGCCAGCGCCCAGTACCGCAGCGGCGGTCTGGACCCGGCGGTGCAGCTCGCCCTGTCCGACGACCCCGAGCAGTACCTCGAGGGCGCCGCCCTCGCCGAGCGGGCGGGCGACCGGCAGGCGCAGGCCGTGTCCCGGGTCCGCGGCCAGTTGCGCGAGATCGAGCGGTTGCGGGGTGCCGCACGCGTGGAGCTGGCCTCGCTGCACTCCCGTCAGGCCGAGCTGAAGCGGCAGAAGGAGATCATCACCGGCAAGCTGGACCAGGCCCGCCGGCTGTTGTCCCGGCTGACCGCCGAGGAGCGGCGGCAGATCGCCGCGGACGCCTCCGGCACGAACCGCGCCTCACGGGCCGCGAGCGCCGGGGCCCGCGACGAGCTGACCCCACCCGGGTCCGCGACCGCCCAGGCGCCCGACTCGCGTGCGGCGGCCGCCGTCGCCTACGCCTACAGCAAGCTCGGCAGCCCGTACGTGTGGGGCGCGACCGGCCCGAACGCCTTCGACTGCTCGGGCCTGGTGCAGGCCGCCTACCGCTCCGCCGGGATCTCCCTGCCCCGCACGACCTACGCGCAGATCGGCGCCGGCCGCCGTGTCTCCCGCTCCGAACTGCTCCCGGGCGACCTGGTGTTCTTCTACTCCGGCATCAGCCACGTCGGCCTCTACGTGGGCAACGGGCAGATGATCCACGCCCCCAACCCGTCGGCCCCGGTCCGCCTCGCCCCGATCGACCAGATGCCGTTCGCGGGGGCGACCCGGGTGGCGTGAGCCCGGCCGACGCGTAACCGCCCCGAGGCCGACCGGTTCGTAACCGTCCCAAGCCCGACCGGCGCGTAACCGTCCCGAGCCAGGCCGCGGGGCCTGCGTCCCCCGTCCGGTGGCCGCCGCCTCAGACCAGCCGGCGGGCCGTCGCCCAGCGCGTCAGCTCGTGGCGGTTGGACAGCTGGAGCTTGCGCAGCACCGCCGAGACGTGCGACTCGACCGTCTTCACCGAGATGAACAGCTGCTTGGCGATCTCCTTGTAGGCGTAGCCACGGGCGATCAGCCGCAGCACCTCGCGCTCGCGCTGCGTGAGACGGTCCAGGTCCTCGTCGACCGGCGGGGCGTCGGTGGAGGCGAAGGCGTCCAGGACGAACCCGGCCAGGCGCGGGGAGAACACCGCGTCGCCCTCCTGCACCCGGAAGATCGAGTCGATCAGGTCGGCGCCCGTGATGGTCTTGGTGACATAGCCACGGGCGCCGCCGCGGATCACGCCGATCACGTCCTCCGCCGCGTCCGACACGGACAGCGCGAGAAAGCGGACGGGCCGCTCGGCGTCGGCCATCAACGGGGCGCAGCGACGCAGCACTTCGACCCCGCCGCCGCCCGGCAGGTGCACGTCGAGCAGGACCACCTCGGGCCGGGTCGCGGTGATGACAGTGACCGCCTGGTCGACGTCCGCGGCCTCGCCGACGACCTCGACGCCCGTCTCCTCGGTGCGGCCGATCTCGGCCTGCACGCCGGTGCGGAACATGCGGTGGTCGTCGACGAGGACCACACGCACCCGGCGCTCGCCCGTGCCGCCGGCCTGCGTCGTACCGTTCGCCTCGGTCGGGTCGCTCATGACGTCTTCTCCGCCCTCTCCATCTCCAGCTCGACCTCCGTGCCGCCGTCCGGCACCGCGCGCAGCCGCGCCGTGCCGCCGTTGCGCTCCATCCGGCCGATGATCGACTCTCTCACGCCCATGCGGTCGGCGGGTATCGCGTCGGGGTCGAAGCCGGGGCCCCGGTCCCGTACGGACACGAACACCCTCCTGCCCTCGACTTCGGCGAAGACCTGGACCGGGCCGCCCTCGCCACCGTACTTGGCGGCGTTCACCATCGCTTCCCTCGCGGCCTGCATCTGTGCGGCGATCCGCTCGTCGAGCGGGCAGTCGCCGACGACGACCACCTCGATGGCCACGCCGTGCTTGTCCTCGACCTCGGCGGCGTTGCGCTTGACCGCGTCGGCGAGGGTGGCCGGCTCGTCGGCCTCGTCCTTGCCGGTGCCCTCCGGCTTGTACAGCCACGTACGCAGATCGCGTTCCTGGGCGCGGGCCAGGCGGCGCACCTCGCCCGCGTTGTCGGCGTTGCGCTGGATCAGGGTCAGGGTGTGCAGCACCGAGTCGTGGACGTGGGCGGCGACCTCCGCGCGCTCCTGGGCGCGGATACGCATCAGGCGCTCCTCGGAGAGGTCCTGCGTCATACGCACCAGATACGGGCCGGCCAGCAGCGTTATCCCGACGAGGACGGCCAGCGCCGCCTGCAGCACCGAGCCGAGGTGGGCGGCGGAGCCCTGCAGGACGAAGATGCCGGACACCCCTGCCGTCACCAGCAGCACACCGGCCACGGCCCGCAGCAGCGTCAGGGTGCGCTTGCGGCGGCCCACCTCGACCCAGCGGGCCCGGCGGGCGTTGTCCGCCTGCCGCCACACCAGGGCGACACCGGCGGCGACGAGCACCGCCGGAAGCAGGTACGCCTTGGCGCCGTTGCCGATGTTGACGCTGCCGACGAAGATCAGGGCGACGACGACCATGAGGAGCAGGGCGACGATCTGGCCCCGGTCCGGTCTGCGGGCGACGAGTCTGCGCCGGCCGTCGGGTGAGACCTCGGTGCTCACCAGGGACGGCGGTTTCTGCTGGTCGACGCCGCCGACGCCGAGCGGCACGAAGAACCAGAACGCCGCGTACAGCAGGGCGCCGAGGCCGTCGGCCATGAACAGGCCCACGAAGACCAGGCGGACCCAGATCACGGGCAGCCCGAGGTGCCCGGCGAGCCCCCGCGCCACGCCACCCAGCCAGCGTCCGTCGCTGCTTCGGTAGAGCTTGCGCGGCGGCCGCGGTTCGACGAGGGGCGCTGCTGCGGCTTCCGGCATGCCATCGATGGTCACATGGCGGGCGGGCCGGAGCATCAGGGTCGGCCCCTAAGACGCCCCTGATCTTCGCGCCGGGCCCGTGCGCCCGGTGCGGGCGCCGCACTCAGGGGCGATATCAGGGTCCGGCCAGGGTCGTCCCGACTGCCGCCGGGCCGGCTCGCCCGTCACCATGGACGCATGACCGATCACCAGCACGCGGCGGACGGGGTGCCCGGGGAGGGCGCCGCGTCCGTCCCCGGCGCGGCGGCCGGGTCCGGGCAGCCGGGCACCGTCACGGCCGATGGCCCGCACCTCTTCCGTCGCGACCGCCGGCACCGGACGATCGCCGGGGTGTGCGCCGGGCTGGGGCGGCGGTGCGACATGGACCCGGTCATCTTCCGGATCACGCTCGCGGTGCTGGCCGCGGCGGGCGGTGTCGGTCTGATCTTCTACGGCTTCGTCTGGCTGTTCGTCCCCTACGACGACGAGGACGAGAACGAGGTGCGCAAGCTCCTCACCGGGCGGGTGGACGGGCAGGCGCTCGCGGCCGTGCTGTTCGCGCTGGTCGGGTGCGGGGTGTTCCTGTCGATGCTGCGCAACGGCGGGGTGCTGACCTTCGCCGTGGCCCTCTCCCTGCTGCTGGCCGGCGCCGGGTACTGGCAGCAGCGACGCGACGCGCCGGGCCCCGACCCCCTGGCGGCGCAGGCCGTGGCGGACGCCCCGCCCGAGGCCCAGGCGCCGCCGGCCGCGGCGGGCTACCCGTCCTGGTGGCGCGACCCCATCGTCAAGGACGGCACCCATGTCGGGGGCACGGGATATCTGTGGGGTCCGCGCGACCCCCGCGACCGGGACATCGCGGCGGCCGTCGGCGTCAGCCGGGGTGTGACCGCGCAGCGCACGGCACCGCGGGCCGGCGCGGACGGGCCGGCGCCTCGCGTGCCGCGCTGGATCGGCGGCTGGGTCTTTCTGCTGGCCCTGGCCGCGGGCGGCCTCGGCACGGGGCTGACCTGGCAGGACCACCCGCTCGGCACCAGCCTTCAGGTGGGGCTGGCCGGCGCGCTGACCGTGTTCGGCCTCGGGATCGCCGTCAGCGCCTTCCTCGGGCGCACGGGGGCGGGTTCGGTCTTCTGGTCGATCGTCACGGCCGCGCTGCTCACGGCGTCGGCGGCGCTGCCGCACGACATCGGCACGCAGTGGATCCGGAAGACTTGGCGACCGGCCGCGGTGGCGGACGTCCGACCGAAGTACCACGTCGGCACCGGCGTCGGCACGCTCGACCTGTCCCGGATCGCCGTACCCTCGGGCCGGACGGTGACCACGCTGGCCGACGTGGGCGTGGGCCGGGTGCGGGTGATCGTGCCGGCGGAGGTGACGGTGAAGGCGGACATCGACGTGGGGGTGGGTGACATCCAGTTGCCGGGTGACGATACGAAGGACGTGGACGTGCAGCCGGGCAGGCACGAACAGGTGACGCTGAGACCGGCCGGCGGCGGGAGCGCCGGCACGCTGGACCTGGACCTCAAGGTCGGCGTCGGCCAGGTGGAGGTGTCCCGTGCTGCGTCATGAGTTCCAGCCCGGCCGGCTGGTCGCCGGTCTCGCCCTCACCGTCACCGGAGTCCTCTACGCGGGCGACGCGGCCGATCTGTGGCACATCCCGTGGTTCACCGCGATCCCCCTGGTCGTCGGCGGCCTCTGCCTGGCGGGCGCGGTCGGCATGGTCACTCACGCGCTACGCCGCCGCTGACGCGGCGGACGCGGGGGCCTGCGGGTCGGCCGGCCTCCGGCCCGGGCCGCCCTGCGCTCACCCGGAGCGGCCGCGGCCGCCCACCCTCACCCGGGCCGCGGCCGCGGGGCATCGCCCGCGAAGGGCGCCCTACCGGTATCCGCCGTCCCGGCGGCGGCGCCGCAGCATCGCGTCGACCGAGAACAGGGGGGTGCCGGCCAGGACGAGCGGCAGCCAGGCCATCAGATAGGCCAGGTCGTTGCCGTAGTAGTAGGGGCTGGTCGCCCAGGAGACCGTGAGCCACAGGCTCAGGGAGATCAGGGCGCCGCCGAGGGCGGCGAGACGGCCCAGGAAGCCGAGCAGGACGCCGATGCCGACGGCGAGTTCACCGACGGCGATGGCGTAGCCGAAGCCGACGGGGCTCTTCAGAGCCAGGTCGACCAGCGCCGGGACGGCCGCCGAGTCGCGGACGGAGCGCATCGTGTCGCCTATGGAACCCGCGCCGGAGGCCTGCATGAAGGCGCTGTCCGTGAGCTTGTCGAGGCCCGCGTAGACGAAGGTGATGCCGAGGAAGAACCGGAGCGGGAGCAGGGCGTAGCGGGCGGCGGAATCCCGCCGGCCGGCCCCACGTCCGAGGTGGGGGGTGTGCGTTTCCGTGCGCATGCTGTGAGTCATCGCTGCCAGCCGCCTCTCGCCCGCCGGTGCCGTCACCCGACGATACGTACGGAAGCGGCGATCGGCTCAATTCCGGCGTGGAAAGGCGGCGGTGGCAAGGAACGGCGGCGGTGGAGAGGCGGTGATCGGCTCGGCTGCGGCGAAGGCCGGCGCGACCGCCGGGCGAGGGCGCGTCACTCCGTCACGTCGATCGTGTAGCGGTTGGTCTCCACGCCCGCCGCCGTGACCACCTGCACCTCCACCCGGCCGGGTTCGACGTCCGCCGGGACCGGCACCGTCAGGGCGGTGTCGGTGGGGTTGCTGAAGCCGCCGGTGACCGGGATCAGCGGCACATGCACATGGACGGCTCCGATACGGACCGTCATCCGCGACAGCCGGTCGGCGCTCTGTGCCCCGGGCGGGACGAACCCGGCGCCGCGGATCTCGATGTCGTCGCCCTGCCGGATCGGCCCGTCCAGGTCGCCGGCCTCCCGGGCCCGCACGACGGAGAGGATCACGGGCCGCCCGCCCTCGGCGTACTTGCCGGCCACATAGGTCGCCGCCGACACCAGCACCACCACCGCGAGCCCCCACGGCAGGTCCGGCAGCCGGTCGGGCCGCCGGGCCAGCCGTACCGCCGCGAAGACCAGGGCGACCGCGCTGATCGCGACGTACTGGAGGTCGGTGAAGGCGCCCCGGCCGCAGTCGTCGGTGAGCAGGTCGGCCGCGCGCGGCCGGTCCGCGCGGATCTTCTGCAGCCGCTGCCCGAGCACCCGCAGCGCCACCACGCGCCGCACCAGCACGGCGATCCCGCACACCACGGCGAGGACGGTCACCACGCCCGCGCCCCGGGCGAGTCCGAGGCCGGCGATCAGGGCGTCCCGCTCCCGGTGTCCGGACGCCGCGGCCAGCCGCCCGGCCAGCAGCAGCACGGCGTAGGCCACGAAGAGCACCCAGCAGGCGGCCACCGCACGCGAGGTCGACAGCCGGTTGTCCTCGCCGATCACGGGGGCCAGTACGCCGCCGCGCGCCCGGTGGAACCAGGCCGCCGTCGTCAGGACACCGGCGACGGTCATCGCCGCCAGCAGCCCGGCCGTGCGGGCTCCGCTCCAGCCCGCGCCGATCGCGGTCAGGGCCTGCGCCAGCAGCAGGACGACGACCGCCGCCCACACCGTGGACACGCTGCGGCGCCACGACCCGGCCAGCCAGGCCTCGCCCTCGGCGCGGCCGCGCTCGGCGACGAGCGCGGCGGACTGGGTGAGTTCCTCGGAGACCCACTGCCGGGAGGCCGACGCGGAGTGCGCCACGGCCGCCGGCAGCCCCTGTCCGGCGGCGTACTCGTCCCGCCTGCTCAGGAACGCGGCGACCGCGCGCCGATGTCCCTCGCGGGCCCCGTGCGGGCAGTCCCCGCAGGTGCAGCCGCCCTCGTGCGCGCCCGCCGGCGCGCCGCCTCTCGCCTCCTGCACCGCCACGTCGAGCCTGCCTTCCCCACGACCCTGTTGACCGGCGGCCTGGGTCGGCCTGCCGGCCGCCGACGGACAACTCCCCCGCGACGACAGCGCATTGTGCCCTACGCGACACGGTCCACGGCGCCAGGTCTGGTCAGCGCGGGTGAAGCCCGCCTCACCGTGTTGACCCGGCTGGGAGAATTCCCTTATGGCCGAGATCATCCAGCGCGCCGGGACCTGGGCCTTCGACGGCACCACGGTCAGGATCACGCCGGGCCTGCACCGCTCGGTGCCGCTGTTCCGGCAGACCTACGGGGAGATCGCCGTGCCGCTGGAGGCCGTCGCCGGGATCGTCTACGAGCCGGAGCGCAAGCGCGGCCGGCTCCGGCTGACCCTGCGCGAGGGCGCCGACCCCCTGTTGCAGGCGACGGGCGGCCGGCTGCCGGAGCCCGCCGATCCGTACCGGCTGGCCGTGGACCCGGACCGTTCCGGGGTGGCGGAGTACGTCGCCGAGGAGATCCGCCACGCGCTGCTGCTCGACCAGATCCCGAAGGAGCCCGCGCAGACCTATCTGCTGTCGGGGCCACCGGTGCCCGTGTCGGTGCGCGCCTCCGACGGCACGGTGTCCTTCGACGGGGCGCAGGTGCGCATCGACTGGGCCGACACCTCCGACCGGGTCAAACGCGCCACGGGCCCACGCATCATCGCCGTCGGCGACCTGGTGCAGGTGGAGTGGCTGCCGAACACCGGCTACGAGGACGGCTTCCTCAGGTTCGTCACCCGGGAGACGGCGTTCTCCAAGCTGCCGCCGGAGAAGGACCCCTACGCCCTGGACCTGTGGGGCAGCGCCCGCCGTGATCTGCTGACGGCGCTGGTGGCCGCCGCGGTCACCACGCGGCTGCCGCACCCCTCGACCCGCACGGCCCGCCCCCTGGCCGACGGCGACCGGCCGGGCGTCCCCCCGCAGCCGCCCGTGCCGCCGCCCGGCGACCATCACGACGTGCTGCTGCGCAGGCTGCGCGAGTTGGGCGAGCTGCACCGCAGCGGAGTGCTGACGGACGAGGAGTTCGCGATGACGAAGGCGTCGGTGCTGCGCGACTTCAGGTGAGCACAGGCGATGCCGGCGGCCTCAGGTGAGCAGGTCGGGCTCGCTGCGGCTGATGTCCTGCCACATCGGCTGGTAGTTGATCCACGCCACCAGATCGCCTCCGAGCTGTTCGCGCGTCGCCGTCGCCAGCTTGTGGTCGATGAGAACGGGCCGCCCGGCGGCCTTGGCGGCCAGCTGCACCTGGCAGGAGCGTTCCATGGTCACGAACCACCAGGCGGCGGCGTCCACCGAGTCCCCCACGGTCAGCAGCCCGTGGTTGCGCAGCACGAGCGCCTTGTGGGTGCCGAGCGCGGCGGCGATACGACGTCCCTCGTCGGCGTCGACGGCGACACCGGTGTAGGCGTTGTACAGCGCGTGGTCCTCGTAGAAGGCGCAGCTCTCCTGCGTGACGGGGTCGATCAGCTCGCCCAGGGCCGCGAGCGCGCGCCCGTGCACGGAGTGGCAGTGGGTGACGGCGACGACGTCGGGGCGGGCCGCGTGCACCTGGGCGTGGACGCTGAATGCGGCCTGGTTGACGTGGTAGCGGCCCTCGACGACCTGGCCGTCGGAGTTGGCGAGCACCAGGTCGCTGACGGTGACGTGGCGGAAGGACAGGCCGAACGGGTTGACCCAGAAGCAGTCGGTGAACTCGGGGTCGCGTGCGGTGATGTGCCCCGAGACGCCGTCCTCGTAGCCGAGCCGGCCGAAGATCCGCAGCGCGCCGGCCAGCCGCTCCTTGCGGTACCGGCGCTCGTCCTCGAGGGACTCGTGCTTGGGCGGCATCGCGAACCGCAGCCGGTCGGTGGGCAGGGGTGGGGGCGGAGTGGGCCCGGGCATTGGTCCTCCGGCACTCGGTTGCTGTACGGCGGGAAGTTACCGCCGGTCAGCCAAGGAGAACAGACCTTGCCGAAAGACGACAGAAGATGTCGCCTTTGAGTGTCAGACTCGCGGCATGACAGCGAACTGGGGTGTCTTCACCACCGCCGAGCCGGATCTCGTCAAGACCGTCGAGGAGCGCTTCCGCGCCTTCACGCACCACGTCCTCGTCACCTTGCGCAAGGACGGCTCGCCGCGCACCTCGGGGCTGGAGGTCGACTTCCGGCACGGCGAGCTGTGGCTGGGGATGATGCACGGCTCGCTCAAGGCGCGTGACCTGCACCGCGACCCGCGTTTCGCGCTCCAGGCGAACCCCGGGGACGGCACCGGGATGGGCGGCGGGGACGTACGGATCAGCGGCCGGGCGTACGAGGTGCCGGACGGCCCCGAGAAGTCCGCTTACACGGAAGAGGTGGAACCGCCGCAGCCGTTCCACCTCTTCCGCACCGAGCTGACCGAGGTCGTCAGGACCTCGGTGGAGGACGAGAAGTACCTCGTCGTCCAGGTCTGGAAGCCCGGTGAGCCCCTGCGCACGATCAAGCGCGCCTAGGCTCGCTCAAGCGGGGACTACTCCCACTCGATGGTCCCCGGCGGCTTGGAGGTCACGTCGAGGACGACGCGGTTGACGTCGCGCACCTCGTTGGTGATCCGCGTGGAGATCTTGGCGAGGACGTCGTACGGCAGCCGGGACCAGTCGGCGGTCATGGCGTCCTCGGAGGACACCGGGCGCAGCACGATCGGGTGGCCGTAGGTGCGGCCGTCGCCCTGGACGCCGACCGAGCGGACGTCCGCGAGCAGGACCACCGGGCACTGCCAGATGTCGCGGTCGAGGCCGGCCGCGCTCAGCTCCTCGCGGGCGATGGCGTCTGCCTCGCGCAGCAGGTCCAGGCGCTCCTTGGTGACCTCGCCGACGATACGGATGCCGAGGCCGGGGCCGGGGAACGGCTGGCGCTGGACGATCTCCTCCGGCAGGCCCAGCTCCTGGCCGACCATCCGGACCTCGTCCTTGAACAGCTTGCGCAGCGGCTCGATCAGCTTGAACTCGAGGTCCTCGGGCAGGCCGCCGACGTTGTGGTGCGACTTGATGTTGGCGGTGCCGGTGCCGCCGCCGGACTCGACCACGTCCGGGTACAGGGTGCCCTGGACCAGGAACTCCACGGCCGGGCCCTCGTCGGCGACGATCTCGGCCTGGGCCTGCTCGAAGACGCGGATGAACTCGCGGCCGATGATCTTCCGCTTCTCCTCGGGGTCGGTGACCCCCTTGAGCGCGGTGAGGAAGCGCTCCTCGGCGTCGACGACCTTCAGCTTGACGCCGGTCGCGGCGACGAAGTCCTTCTCGACCTGCTCGGTCTCGCCCTTGCGCATCAGGCCGTGGTCGACGTAGACGCAGGTCAGCTGGGAGCCGATGGCCTTCTGCACGAGGGCCGCGGCCACCGCGGAGTCGACGCCGCCGGACAGGCCGCAGATCGCGCGCTTGTCGCCGACCAGCTCACGGATCGCCTCGACCTGCTCGTCGATGACGTTGCCCGTGGTCCAGTTCGGCTCGAGGCCCGCACCGCGGTACAGGAAGTGCTCCAGCACCTGCTGGCCGTGCGTGGAGTGCATGACCTCGGGGTGGTACTGGACGCCGTAGAGCTTCTTGTCGTCGTTCTCGAAGGCGGCGACCGGGACGACGTCCGTGGAGGCCGTCACCGTGAAGCCCTCGGGGGCGGCGGAGCAGGCGTCACCGTGCGACATCCACACCGACTGCTCGGCCGGGGTGCCCTCGAAGAGCGTGGAGGAGGCGCGCGAGACGTGCAGCGGGGTGCGGCCGTACTCACGGGCGCCGCTGTTGTCGACGGTGCCGCCGAGCGCCTGCGCCATCAGCTGGAAGCCGTAGCACATGCCGAAGACGGGGACGCCGGACTCGAAGATCTCGCGGTCCAGGCGGGGGGCGCCCTCCTCGTACACGGACGAGGGGCCGCCGGAAAGGATGATCGCCGCCGGGTTCTTGGCGAGCATTTCGGCCACCGGCATGGTGCCGGGGACGATCTCGCTGTAGACCCGGGCCTCGCGGACGCGACGGGCGATGAGCTGGGCGTACTGCGCGCCGAAGTCGACGACCAGAACGGTGTCGGGGGCGGCGGCAGCGGGGGGCGCTGATGACACGGGAGCCTTCCGGCGGATCGGGCGGGGTCTCTGTGCTGGCCAATTCTACCGAGGTGGGCGCGGGGAGCGGCCCCCGCTACCCGGGGCGGGCCCGACAGTCGCGCATCTCACCATCCGGGCGATGTTGGACACCCCCGGCGGGCACGGCATACTGGGGCCATGCTCCAGCACCAGACCTTCGTCTTTACCTATGGCAACCGGCCCGCCGGCTGCCATGGTCGTGCTGCTTGAGCAACTGACAAGCGACTTCCCAGGCGCCCCGGGCCGACAAGGTCCGGGGCGCCTGGTGTTTTCCGGATCTTGCCGCTCCGGGGCACCCCGTCCGACGAGGAGCCCCCTATGACCGCCACCGCCCCCGACGTCACCGGCGCGCACACCACCGACGCCGCCGATGTGATCACCGGCGCCCGGGAGCGCATCGACGCGCTCGACGACCGGATCATCGGCCTGATCCAGGAACGCATGGCCGTCTCGGCCGTGATCCAGGAGGCCCGGATCACCTCCGGCGGCCGCCGGGTGAACCTTTCGCGCGAGATGGAGATCCTCGGCCGCTACCGGGACGCGCTCGGCAAGCCGGGCACCGCGCTCGCGATGACGATGCTCGAACTGTGCCGGGGTCGTATCTGAGTTCGCATCCGCTCTCACTCGTACGGAGCGTGACCGGCGCGGGGCCGCTTCGTTGGTACCGATGTCCGTGCCAGCCAGGGGCGGGCCCGAAAGAACCACGCGTGGCTCGCTGGAGCGATGAGACGTACGGATCGTGCCGTGCGTCGTGGGACCTCGCTCCAGGAAAGTGACCGGACGGCAGGGGACAGCAGCCCGGTCACCCAAGAGAACGGCCGGCCCCGGGGACGCCCGGGGCCGGCCGGCGGGAACCTGGAGACAGGAACCCGGATATATGCAAAATTTCATAAGGGCCGGGTCCGACGGTTGCGGGCGCCCACGTTCATCCAGCACGATGCCGGACAAGCACAAGTCCCCCCGTATCCACCCGTATTGCCGTGCACCGATGCGGTGCACGGCCGTCATTGCCACAGGCAGAGACCAGCGGCGCAACCCCCCGGCGCCGCTTCCCCGAGGCACCGGCGCTGCCCTGACGTCGGTGCTGACGCAGAAGGGCCCCGCGGCGAGCTCCCGCGGGGCCCTTCCGTCGTGCCGTCCCTCAGAGTCGTGCCGTCCCTCAGAATCGTGCCGTCCCTCAGATCCTGGTGACCGTCCCGCAGCCCCCCGGCCGGTTCGGGTCCAGCTCCTTGCTGCGGTCGTACGGGTCCGTCGCCGGTCCGCTCGGCGGGGCGCCCGTGGGCGCGGCCGAGCCGAACTGCGGGTGCAGATAGCCGTCGTGGACCTCGCAGGCCGAGTTGCCGACCTCCTGGTCGTACCGGGTCACCGCGATTCTGCCGGGGGTGACCCGGTACCGGTTCGGGTCGTACAGGTCGATGTCGAGGACCCGGCGGACGACGGTTCGCGTCACCTCGGTCGAGCCGTCGACGCGGACCAGCGGATAGACGAAGGTGTAGTCGGCGTGGATGCGGACGCCGCCGTGTTCCCCGGGCCCGACGGTCGTCCTGCCGCGCGTCTTGACCACCGTGCCGACGAACCGGACGTCACCGGGCGCGAAGCGGGTGAACAGCAACAACGGGTCGTGATCCCTGTCCGGCCGGCGCAGCGACGCGTCCAGCCGTGTCAGCAGCTCGGTCTGCCGGGGCTCGATCACGGACAGCGCCTCGGAGGGCCGCTCGCCGCGCAGGGTCGCCGGGTCGAGGTTGCCGTCGACGAGCAGGGTCCTGGTCTGCTCCAGCGCCCTCGCCACCTGCGCCTTGGAGTGCACACCGACGGCCCGGGCGGCGGGCAGCACGATGCCGGCCTCGCCGTCGGTCCACCGCTCGGCCGGAGACCCCGCGAACGGGCGGTCGAGGGTCGGGCGGTCGGGGGCGGCGGACTCCGCGGCGGTCGGGCGCGCGGTCTCCGGCGGCAGCGGGGGTGCGCCGGCGGCCTGCGCCGAGCCGGTGTGGAAGGGGTCGCCGGGCAGCAGCGACGGCTTCATCGCGACGACGGCCACGGCGGCCGCGACGGGTATGCCGAGCAGCGCCCACAGCCGGCGGCGCCGGGCGGCCCTGCCGTCCGCCTCCCGCCACGCGGGGCCGGTGCGCCACCCCACGGGCAGGCCGGTCGCGCCGCGGGCGGCGGCGGACGCCTCCTTCGGTGCGGAGGCACGGATGTCGAGTTCGCTGTCGCGGACGAACTTCTCCCACACGTCGTCGGGAACGCGGGAGGTCTCGCCGTCTGAGGGCTTGTCAGGCACGGGGCACAGTTGTACGGCGTACGGCGACACGGCCACAAGGCGCCCCCACCTGTGACGCAGCCCACATAAAAGGGCCGTGAAGACGGCACAACCATTCACAGGCTTCACGGATCCAACCTGCTGAACCCAGGGCCACATCCGCGCCGTCACGCGGAGCCCTCCCAGACGGACTCCTTGAGGTCTTCATGAAGCTTCGCCGTGCCATGGCCACCGCGGCCGCAACGGCAGTGATAGCCCCGCTGGCGCTGCTCTCGGCGCCGGCGGCGTTCGCGGAAGGTGAGGAGACGCCCGCGGCCGCCTCCTCCAGCCCGGCCGACTCCGCCTCGCAGAGCGCGTCCTCGTCCGCGTCGGAGTCGGCGTCGGCGAGCGCGAGCGCCTCGACGTCCGCGTCGGCCTCCGCTTCGCAGAGCCAGAGCACCTCGCCCTCGGCCTCCGCCTCCACCTCCGCCCCCGCCTCCACGAAGCCGTCGCCGTCCGCTTCCGAGAGCACCGATCCCGGTGACGGCGACGAGCCGGCCGAGTGCGAGGACTCGAAGGTCGACGTCAGCATCAGCGGCCTGCCCGGCAAGATCGCCGCGGGCAGCGGCTGGCACAAGTTCTCGCTGGACGTGACGAACAACTCCAAGTCCACGCTGCAGGACCTCGCCTACTTCGCCGGCGCGTCCTCCGACAAGGCGGGCGACAACCTCTTCAAGACGGGCCAGGTGCAGCTGCAGGCCTGGGACCCGGACTCCAAGTCCTGGGGCGACCTGAACGAGGACGGCTACGCGGTCGGCTTCGTCGGCTACACCGACGAGCTGAAGCCCGACTACGAGGTCGACATCCCGATGCGCCTCAACGTGAAGGCGTCCGCCCCGGTGGGCTCCGGCTTCACGCTCGGCGCGACGATCTACGGCGACAGCGACGCGCAGTGCACCGGCTTCGGTGACGTGGCGTACAAGTTCCAGATCGTGGCGGCCAACACCGACACCGACGGCACCAAGCCGCAGGAAGGCGGCGAGGCCCCCGTCACGGACAAGAAGCCGACCGGCAACACGCCGAAGGTCAACGGCAGCCTCGCCGAGACCGGCTCCAGCTCCGCCCTGCCGATGATCGGCCTGGTCGGCGGTGCCGCCGTCGTCGCCGGTGCCGGCGCGATCGTCGTGGTCCGCCGCCGCAAGGGTGCCGCGACCGCGTAACACCACCGCACACGATGTGAGGGACCTGCGCTCGGAGGGGGGCGCAGGTCCCTTCGTCGTACGGCGGGGTCACTTCTTGGGCGGCACCGCCGGTCACTTCTTGGGCGGCACCGCCGGAATGCCCAGGAACGGCAGGCGCAGCGCGCCGAACGCGTCGGCGGGGACCGCCGGGGTCTTCGGCTCGACCGGCTTCAGGCGCTCGTAGCCCGCTCCCTGCGCGGGGCGCGGGTCGGCCTCGCCCTTGTTGGGCCAGTACGACATCGCCCGCTCGGCCTGGGCGGTGATGGTCAGCGACGGATTGACGCCCAGGTTCGCGGAGACCGCGGCGCCGTCCACCACCGAGATGCCTGGGTGGCCGTACAGCCGGTGGTAGGGGTCGATCACGCCGGTCTCGGGCGAGTCGCCGATCGGGCAGCCGCCGAGGAAGTGCGCGGTGAGCGGGGTGCCCATCAGCTCGCCGACGTTGGACCCGGCGAAGCCGTTGATCTCGGCGGCGAGCGCGGTGGCGCCCTCGGTCGCGGCCTTGATCTGCTTGGGGTTGGGCGAGCCGTGGCCCTGCCGCGCGGTCAGCAGCCCCTTGCCCACACCGTCGGGCTTCAGATACGTCGTCAGCGAGTTGTCCAGGGACTGCATCACCAGGCCGATGATGGTCCGCTCCGACCACTTCCGGTTGGACAGGGAGCGCAGCACCAGCATCGGGTGCCGGGCGGCGTTGGCGAGCCAGGCGGCGACGCGGGAGCTGCCCTCGGCGTAGGGGACCTGGAGGATGGACAGGCTGCCCATCGAGTTGGAGCCCTTGCCGTAGCGGACCGGCTCGATGTGGGTGTTCTCGTCGGGGTGGATGGAGGAGGTGATGGCGACCCCGCGGGTGAAGTCGGCCCGTGTGTCGCCGGTGGCCTTGCGGTAGCGCCGGTCGTCGGTCTGCGCGCCGACCAGCGCCTCGGAGTTGGTGCGGGTCAGCTCGCCCAGCCGCGGCGAGAGATAGGGCAGGTTGCCGCTCGCCTTCATCCGGTGCAGCAGGGTCTGGGTGCCGTAGGTGCCTGCGGCGAGGACGACCCGGCGCGCGGTGAAGGTGCGGCCCCGGCCCTTCTTCTTGTTGTCGGTCGGCAGGGTGGCGACCGCGTATCCGCCGCGGGAGTCGTCCGTGACGGAGACGACCGTGGTCATGGGGTGGACGACCGCGCCCGCCTTCTCGGCGAGGTACAGATAGTTCTCGTTCAGCGTGTTCTTCGCGCCGTGCCGGCAGCCCGTCATGCACTCGCCGCACTCGATGCAGGACCGCCGGGACGGGCCCGCGCCGCCGAAGTACGGGTCGGCGACCTGCCGGCCGGGCTCCGCCTTCGCCGTGCCGTCGGCGTCCTCGCCGTCACCGAAGAACACGCCGACCGGTGCCATGTGGAAGGTGTCGCCGCAGCCCATCCGCTCCGCCGCCGCCTTCAGGTGCACGTCGGAGGGGGTCATGGTCGGGTTCAGCCGCACCCCGAGCATGCGCTGCGCCTGGTCGTAGTACGGCGCCAGCTCCTCCTTCCAGTCGGTGATGTGCCGCCACTGCGGGTCGTCGAAGAAGGGCTTCGGCGGGACGTAGAGGGTGTTGGCGTAGTTGAGGGAGCCGCCGCCGACGCCCGCGCCCGCCAGCACCATCACGTTGCCGAGCAGGTGGATGCGCTGGATGCCGTACAGGCCGAGCTTGGGTGCCCACAGGTAGTTCTTCAGGTCCCAGCTGTTCTTCGGCAGGCTCTCCCGGGTGAAGCGGCGGCCGGCTTCCAGGACGCCGACGCGGTAGCCCTTCTCGGTGAGCCTGAGGGCGGTGACGGAACCGCCGAAGCCGGAACCGACCACGAGGACGTCGTAGTCGTACCCGTCCTCGTCCCGGGCCTGGACGGACTTCTCCTGCGACACGTGCTCTCCTCGTCGAGAACGGTGGGTCAAGAACGGGCGGGCTAGCGGAGGCGGAACGCCTTCATCAGCTTCAGGCTGCGGCTCATGAACGCCGCGTACTGCTCGTCGGTCATGCCCAGGGACGGGGCCATCGGCAGGAGCCGCTGGTGGGCGACCGTCTGGGCCTCGGTGTACTTGAGGATGCCCTCGGAGCCGTGCCGGCGGCCGAGGCCGGAGTCCTTCATGCCGCCCATCGGGGACTGCACGCTGCCGTAGGCGGGGGCGTAGCCCTCGTTGATGTTGACGGTGCCGGTGCGCAGCCGGGCGGCGACGGCGCGGCCACGCCGGGCGTCCTTGGTCCACACGGAGGAGTTCAGGCCGTACGGGGTGCCGTTGGCCCGCTCGATCGCCTCGTCCTCGGAGCGGAAGCGGTAGATCGACACGACCGGGCCGAAGGTCTCCTCGGTGCACACGGACATCGGTTCGGTGACGCCGTCGAGGATGGTCGGCTCGAAGAAGTACGGGCCGATGTCCGGGCGGGCCACCCCGCCGGCGACGACCGTCGCGCCCTTGGCGACGGCCTCCTCCACATGCCGCTCGACGGTCTTCAGCTGCCGCTCCCCGACCAGGGAGCCCATGTCGGCGCCGTAGGCGAGGGAGGTGCCGAGGCGCATGGCCTTCGTCCGGGCGGCGAAGCGCTCCAGGAAGGCGTCCGCGATCGACTCGTGGACGTAGAGCCGCTCGATGGAGATGCACAGCTGACCGGCGGAGGAGAAGCAGCCGCGCACCGCGCCCGCGGCGGCCTTGTCGAGGTCGGCGTCCGCCAGCACCAGCATGGCGTTCTTGCCGCCGAGTTCCAGCGAGACACCGACCAGGCGGGCGGCGGCGCGCTCGGCGACCTCGCGGCCGGTGCGGGTGGAGCCGGTGAAGGAGACGTAGTCGGCGTGCCGGACGACCTCCGGGCCGATCACCGGGCCGTCGCCGATGACCACCTGGAAGACCTCGGCCGGCAGCCCCGCCTCGATGAGCAGGTCGCGGGCCCACAGCGCGGTCAGGCAGGTCTCGGTGTCGGGCTTCATGACGACCGCGTTGCCCGCGACGAACGCCGGGAGCGCGTCGCCGACGGACAGCTCCAGCGGGTAGTTCCAGGGGGCGATCTGGCCGACGACACCGCGCGGGTGGCGCAGCTCGGTGACCTTGGTCAAGGTCGGCACGGCACCGGTGTGCCGCTTGGGCCTGAGGTACGCGGGGGCCTTGCGGCCGTAGTGGCGGGCGGCGACAGCGACCGCCTGCACCTCCTCGTGGGCGTGCAGCCGGGCCTTGCCGGTCTCCAGCTGGATCAGGTCCAGCACCTCGGCCTGCCGGGCGAGGACCAGGTCGTGGAAGCGCAGCAGGACGGCGGCGCGCTGCCGCACCGGGACCTGCGCCCACACGGCCTGCGCGGCGCGGGCGGCCTCGAAGGCCTGCTCCACGTCCTCGGGGGTGGATTCGGGCAGGTCGGCCAGCTTCTGACCGGTGAACGGCGTGTGATTGGCGGTCCGGCCGGAGCCGGCCACGCCCTTGGTGAGCTGGGCGACCAGTTCGGGGGTGACCACGTCGGCGGCGGTGCGGGCGCCCTGAGGTGCGGGGGCGAGGGGGTTGGTGCCGGTCTTGGCCGGTGCCTGCGCGTCCGTCATGGGCGCAGGGTATGCCGCGACGGAGCCTTTGTGTACCCGTCGGTAACGGGGATTCACCGACTGCTCACACCCCGCCAGCGATCGCTGGCAACAAATGCGCTGATCAGGGCGTTGGGGCGGCGTTGCGGGACTCTCCCGGACCGGACCCGAGCTTCAGGCGATCCCGGGCCCCCTTGAACAGCGCCGTGCCGTCGTGCTCCTGCGCCGTGCCCTTCGGCATGTCGACGCGCAGCTCGTACAGCCGCCCGTCGCCGGTACGCACGAAGAGCTGCAGCACCCGCACCCGCCGGCCGTCCGGGCCGTAGGCGGTGTCGGCGTAGGCGGCCTCGTTCCCGTCGAGGCTGGTCCCGGTGAGCTGCGTGCGTGCGTCGCCGTACTGCTCCCGCCAGGTGCGCTCCGCCTCCCGCGCCCGCTCCATCGGGGCCCCGGGAGCCCTGTCCCACTCGGCCAGGCGCAGCTGTACGGCTCCGCCGGCGCCGTACACCACCAGGCGCGGCCGGTCCCCGCCGCCGCTCTGCCGGGCCGTTCGGCGGTAGCCGTCGGGCAGCACGAGCACGGCGTCCAGCTCCGGCTCCGCGTGCGCGACCCAGGTGTTCCCGGTGGAGGCGGCGGGCGCAGGCGCATAGGTGCCATGGAACTCGGTGGCCCCGCCGGAGCCCTGGCCGAGGTAGGCGGACACGCCGAACCAGACACCGCCGGCGGCGAGGGCGGCGAGCGCGGCGAGGAGGACGGGGCGGCGGGGAGTGGGGCGGCGGGGAGTGGAGGACTCCGCGGGGGGCGGGGCCGGGATGCGCTCCTCGGGTCCGGGTTCGCCGCCCGGCTCCCGTGTTCGCTCGTCCTCCTGAGACGGCGTCGGTTCGGGCGCGGGTTCCTGCTCGGGCACCTCACCTCCCCCGGCCGCCGCCAGCGCCTGCGCCGTCTCCTCGGGGCCGGGCCGCCGCTCGGGCTCGCGCTCCAGCAGGCGTACGAGGAGAGGGGCGAGCGGGCCGGCCCGCTTCGGTCCGGGCACGTCCGAGGTGAGGATCGCGGCGAGCGTGGACTCCACCGTCGTACGGCGGAAGGGCGACCAGCCCTCCACGGCCGCGTACAGCAGCACGCCCAGCGACCACAGGTCGGAGGCGGGACCGGCGCCGCGGCCCGACATCCGCTCCGGGGCGACGAACTCCAGCGAGCCGACGAACTCACCGGTGCCGGTGAGGGATTCCTCGCCCTGGACGTGCGCGATGCCGAAGTCGGTGAGGACCACCCGGCCATGGGTGCCGAGCAGCACGTTGGCCGGTTTCACGTCACGGTGCACGATGCCCACGGAGTGCGCGGCGCGCAGCGCGCCGAGGACGGCGCCGCCCATCCGCGCGACCTCGGCCGGCGGCAGCGGGCCGCGCCGCAGCAGGTCCTCCAGCGACTCGCCGCGCACCAACTCCATGACGATCCACGGCAGTCCGTCCTCGACCACCACGTCGTGGATGGCGACCGCGGAAGGGTGGTCGACGCGGGCCGCGGCCCGGGCCTCGCGGTAGAGGCGGTGCGCGGCGCGCCGGTGACTCTCGTCCTCGGGATCACCGGGCAGCCGGGGCTGCTTCACGGCGACGTCGCGGTCCACCTTCTGGTCGTGCGCCCGCCACACGGTTCCCATGCCGCCGGAGCCGATGCGCTCGACGAGCCGGTAGCGTCCGCCGACGAGCCGGTCCCGCCCGTCTGCCACGGCCCCCTCGTTGCTCATCCCCCATGCCTACCGCGCCGCACGCCGCCTTGTCGACGCACGCTCGGGGAGAGCGGGCTCACGGCTTGTCGACGTCGAGGTTGGCGATCGCCACGCGCGCCACCTCGCGGCCCCGTGCCGTGAAGTCGCCCTTGCCCGGGTAGCTGACGGTCAGCTTGTACATGTCGCCGGACTGCGTGCGGTAGTAGAAGATCTGCACCTCGCGCGGGCGCGGGTGCTGGCTGTCGTTGGTGGTGTAGGTGAGGGTGTTGTGGGCGGCCTCGCGGCCGTGGAAGGTCTGGTTACCCTCCGGCCTGGTCGTCGGACCGGACGGCATCTCCAGGTCGTACTCGCCGTTCTGCTTGAACTCGCCGTCGTCGGCGTACATCTGGGCGGTCGAGGAGTCGGCGATCTTCCCGCTGCTGTCCTCGGACTTCTTCTCCAGTGACAGCCCGATCCAGATGCTGCCGCTGAGGTCGGTGTACGTCACCCAGTGGCCCTGGTCGTTCTTCGCGTCGGGCAGGGCGCGCGCGTACTGCCCGGGGAACGCGACCGTCGCGCGCAGCGCGCTCTCGTGCCGTGTCTTCCACCCGTCGGGCAGCGGCCCGGCGAACGGGTCGGCGAGCACCAGGTAGGCCGCGACGGCGGCGGCGACCAGGACGGCGCCGAGGCCCAGCCATACCTTGCGGCCGAGTCTCAGGCCACGCCCTCCGCGGTCGACGTACCGCACGGCCTGCGTCGGCTGCGGCGCGGGCGGCTCGGCGGCCGCCTTGAGCAGGGCACGGACCTGGGCGGCGGACGGGCGGTGCGCCGGGTCCTTGTGGAGCAGTCCGTTGATGGCCTCGGCGAGCGGGCCCGACGCGGAAGCGGGCGGAGCCGGCGTGGCGTTGAGGACGGACTGCAGGGTGGCGGGTGTGTTGCTGCGGCGGAACGGTGAGACGCCCTCTGTCGCCGCGTACAGCACCACGCCGAGCGACCACAGGTCGGAGGCGGGACCGGGGCGCTGCCCGAGCACCCGCTCCGGCGCGATGTACTCGGGCGAGCCGACGAAACCGCCGGTGTCGGTCAGCTGGGTCTCGCCCTCGATCTGGGCGATCCCGAAGTCGGTGAGGACGATCCGGTCGTACCGGCCGAGCAGGATGTTGTCCGGCTTGACGTCCCGGTGCAGGATGCCCGCCGCGTGCGCGGCCTCCAGCGCGCCGAGCACCTCCAGTCCGATCCGCGCGGCCTCGCGCGCGTCGAGCGTGCCCTCTTGCAGGGCGGCGCCGAGCGAGCGGCCCTGCACCAGCTCCATCACGATCCACGGCCGGCCGTCGACCACGGCCACGTCGTGCACGTCGACGACCGCCGGATGGTCCAGCCGGGCCGCCGCGCGCGCCTCGCGGCGCATCCGCTCGAAGGCGTTGTCCCGTTCCCGGTCGGGCAGGTGGTCGGGAACGCGGGGCTCCTTGACCGCGACCTCCCGGTCCACCGTCTCGTCCTTGGCCCGCCACACCGTGCCCATGCCGCCGTGGCCGAGCTTGGCGAGCAGCCGGTAACGGCCGGCGATGAGCCGCCCGGCGCCCGGCTCGCCCTGCGCGGGCAGCGGCCGGGCCCCCGGGGCGGGCGGCGCCTGGGCCGGGGCCGCTGCCGGGTCGGGCGGCTGCAGGACAAAGCTGGTTGTTTCGTCGGCCCCGTGGCCGGCGCCCCCGTTGCTGCTCATGAAACCATCCATACCGTGTGCGGCGCCCCCGCTCCACCGGGAAACGCAAGTGGTCACAGACCCGTGACCGTTCGGGACCGGGTGCGCTCAGGAACGCGTGAAGGTGTCCACGGCCACGTCGAAGTACTCCCGCGCCTCGCGGACCTTCCCGACCGGCGCCGACACCCACACGTCGTACATCCGGCCGCCCTCCTCCCAGCACAGGTCGTAGGTGTGCCGGGCGCCCTCCGCGGCGGTGAAGCCGTTCCAGGTGAACTCCCACAGCGCGGCGGGCTGTCCGCCGTGCGTGGTCTCGGTGACGGTGCCGGAGTGGTAACCGGGGTTGGTGTCGGCGCCCTTGGCGGCCTGGCGGTGCATCACGGCGAGGGGGCCGCCGGGTTCGGGATCGGACACCTTCACGCCGAGGCGGAAGGAGTCGTCCGGCGAGAGGTAGAACACCCGCTCGCCCTGCGGCCGGCGGACGAAACCGACGGGCACGGCGAGCCGGAAACCGGCCGGGTCGTCGGCGATCCGGTAGCCGGACGGCGCGACGGGCCGGGCCCCGTCTCCGGTGGCCTGGGAACCGGTGGCGGAAGAGCCGGTGCCGGTGCCGGTGGATCCGGCGCCGGTCGGAGCCGGGTTCGGGGAGCGGGTGACCGTGACCGTGGCGGCGGGTGCCGTCACCGGGGAGCTCGCCCGGCCGGGAACCACCGGGGTGCCGCCCTTGTCGCCGCCCTGCATCAGCAGCGCCGCCGCGGACACGCCCGCACCGGCCATCGCCGCGACGAGGAACGCGGCCACCAGCGTGCTCCGCGTGGAGCGTTCGGGCGCCCGCCCCTGATCGGCCGGGGCACCGGAACGCGGCAGGTCGGCATGGGTGGGCGGGTAGCCGGCCCCGGCCCGCGCGGTGGCGTCCCGGGCCGGATCGGGCGTACCCCCGGACGCGCCCGGCTCCGGACCCCAGCCGGGTGGCAAGGGCGCCGCCCCGGAACCCGTCCCCGCGCCCGGCACCGACCCGGGCGTGAACCCCGCGTCCGTCCCCGGAAAGGCCCCGGGCCCGGATCCCGCGCCCGGGGCGGCCCCTGACCCGAACCCCGAACCCGGAACAGTCCCCGGCCGGAACCCCGGACCCGGAACCGCCCCCGGCCCGAATCCCGCGCCGGCACCCGCACCCGCACCCGTGTCCGCGCCCAGGTCCGGCAGGGACCCGGTGTCGCGGAAGGCGCGCAGCAGACGCTCGGCCTGGGTCGCGTCCAGCCGTCGCTCCGGGTCGCGCTCCAGCAGCCCGCGTACGACAGGCAGCAGCGGCGCGGCCTGCTCCGGCGTACGGATGTCGTCGACCACGACGGCGTGCAGGATGCCGCCCAGCGAGTCGCGCCGGAAGGGCGACTCGCCGCTGAGGATCGTGCACAGCAGGGCGCCCAGCGACCACAGGTCGGAGGCGGGCCCGGTGGCGGTGCCGGACATCCGCTCGGGTGCGGTGTACTCCGGCGAGCCGACGAAGGACCCGGTCTCGGTCAGCGTGGTGGCGCCCGCGACCTGGGCGATCCCGAAGTCGGTGAGGACGACGCGGTCGGTGCCGGCCTCGATCAGGACGTTCGCCGGTTTCAGGTCCCGGTGCAGCACCCCGGCGGCGTGCGCCGCGCTCAGCGCGCCCAGCAGGGCCACGCCGATCCGCGCGGCCTCGGCGGGGTCGACCGGCCCGCCGCGCGCGATCCGGTCGGCGAGCGTCCCGCCGTCGACCAGCTCCATCACGAGATACGGCCGCCGGCCGTCGTCGACGACGTCGTGGACGACGACGATGTTCGGGTGCCTCAGTTGCGCGACCGCGCGGGCCTCGCGCAGCGTCCGGTCCCGCTGCGCCCGCGCCTGCTCGGCCGAGAGGGTCTCGTCGAGCGCGATCTCCTTCACCGCGACCCTCCGGCCCAGCAGCTGGTCGGTCGCCTGCCACACGATGCCCATGCCGCCCCGGCCAAGCCGTGCGTCGAGCCGGTAACGGCCCGCGATCACACGGGCATCCTCCCCCTCGGTCCCCATGCGCCCCATCATGCCGCACCGGACGGCCCCGCTCCGGGCGCCGATCGGCCAAGAGGGCCCCGCGGGGGCTACGCGGAGACCTTCTCCTGCCAGCTGCGCAGGATCGCCTTGAACTGCGCTTGCGTGGTGGCCCAGTCCTCCGCCGGTCCCGACAGGAGCAACGCGTACTCGGTGCCGTCGTCACCGATGTAGACCTCGTCGACGGCTCTGCGCGGGCCGGGGAACGCGGTGTCCTTGGCGAGCGCGGTGAAGGTGTACTCCCACAGCGAGGCCCGGTGGTCCCGGTAGGTGACGACCTCGAGCTTGCGCTGCCGGTAGTCGACGAGCCGGTGCAGCTGCTTGTCCAGGGACAGCTGGTGCTGGTACGGGTCGTTGAAGTCCGGGTCGGTGTCGATGGCGACGCGCAGGAAGTGGTTGCCGTCGTCGGGTGTGTAGTCGATCTGGGTCAGGCCGTCCTTGTCGCTGAACAGCTGCCGCTTCCAGCCCTTGGGCAGGGCGAGGCCGAAGCCCCTGGGGTCGCTGATCTGCTGCCAGTCGTCGGGGACCGAGCCCTGGTCACCACCGGTGTCCTTGGTGCTCGGCGGCGACGAGGTGACGGCCGGTCCGGCGTTGCCACCGCGGCCGTGGCCCCACTGCTGGAGCACCACCGCACTGCCCGCGCCGACGATCGCGGCGAGGGCGACGACGAGCGCGACGGTGCGCCCGCGGCGGCGCCGGGGCGGGGCGGGCGGCACCTGCGCGGGTCCGACCGCCGTCGGACCGGTCACCGGGCCGTGCGGCGCCACCGGGGTGTTGTAGGCGGACGCCGTGGAGAAGCCGGCGCCGGTCCGGTAGCCGGAGCCGGTGTGGTGACCGGCCCCCGTGGCGTTGCCGGAACCGGTGTGATGACCCGAGGCCGTGTGATGACCGGAGCCCGTGTCGTACGGCGACCTCTGGCCGCCGTGCTGAGTCGGCACATACGCCTGGGCCGCGCTGGGCCGGCGGCCCTCCGCCGCCTCCGCGAGCATCTGCTCGGCCTCGGCGACGCCGGGCCGGGTGGCCGGATCCTTGCGCAGCAGTGCGGAGATGACGGGCGCGAGCGGGCCGGCGTATCCGGGCTGGTCGGCCTCCTCCTCGACGACGGCCTGCATGGTGGACAGCGGCGAGGTGCGCCGGAACGGCGAGCGGCCCTCCACCGCCGTGTACAGCGTCGCGCCCAGCGCCCACAGGTCGGAGGCCGGGCCCGGGTCGTGGCCGCGCACCCGTTCGGGGGCGAGGTAGTCGACCGATCCGACGACCTCGCCGGTGCGGGTGATGGTGGTGTCGCCCTCGATCTGGGCGATGCCGAAGTCGGTGAGCAGGACGCGGCCGTCGTGGGAGAGCAGCACGTTGCCGGGCTTGACGTCACGGTGCAGGACGCCCGCGGTGTGCGCGGCGCGCAGCGCGCGCAGCACCCACATCCCGATCCGCGCGGCCTCGGCGGGCTGGATACGGCCCTGCTCCTTGACGGCGTCGGCGAGCGAGTGCCCCTCGACCAGCTCCATCACGATCCACGGGCGGCCGTCGTGCTCCAGCACGTCGTGCACGGTGACGACGGCGGAGTGGTTGATGCGCGCGGCGGCACGTGCCTCGGCGCGGGTGCGCGCGAGCAGGACCTGCTGGTCGCTGTCGGAGACGTAGAGCGCCGCGGTCAGCTCCTTGATCGCGACGGCGCGGTGCAACAGCTCGTCGTGCGCGCGCCACACACGGCCCATACCGCCGCTGCCGATGGAATCGGCGAGCCGGTAGCGGCCCGCGAGGAGCAGGCCCTGCATCTGATTCACGTTGCCCCGCAATGCTCTTGACAGGGTCAGGGTAAAGACAGCCCGGCGTCCGGGGAACCAGCGGGGTGCCACGGTGACCGCACTGTGACGGTTGTCGCTTTGCGTGACCACGGGCAACCCGGTGGACTGCTGATGCGTACGCCCCCTTTTGTACGGCCCGTCTGTGCGGGTTGGTCAGCCCGTGTACTGGTAACTGCCCGACGCCTGCTCGTACAACCGCGTCACCTCGTCCCGTTCGGCCTCCGGGCCGCGCACCTGCACGACGTGGTAGCGCCCGCCGACCAGGAGTGCCAGGTTGCGCACGTACAGTTCACGGCCGTCGGCGCCGGTCCAGGTGAACTGGCCCTCCGCCATGGTCCGTCCGCCGACCTGGATCGTCTTCAGGCCGGTGGCGGTCGCCCAGGAGGAGTCCCGGTAGGGCTGCAGCTCCGGCTCCCTCTCCCGCTGATACGCCATCGGATCGCCGCCGTAGCCGGCCGCGCTGTCCCGGCCGGGGACGACGATCAGCGTGAAGTCACCGTGGGTGTAAGTCACCTGGCCGCGGCCGTTGCCCGGGGTGCGCTGCCAGCCGTCGGCGACGGCGACACGGAAACCGGCCGGATCCTTACGCAGCGTGAACCCGTCGGCGATGTCGGGACCGGTGGTCTGCGCGTGCGTGGAACCGGCCGACGCCGCCGGACCGTTGCCGTCCTGGGTGCCGTCCTGGGTGCCGGGCGAGGTCTGCTCGGGGCGTGGCGCGCTGCTCGCGTCCGGCTCCTGGGACGCCGACCCGGCCGCCCCGGTCCGGTCGGCGCCCCGGTCCTCGGCACCGCCGGACTTCGGCAGGAAGAACATGGCGTACGCGATCGCCGCCGCCAGCACCAGCAGGATCAGCAGAAGCAGGGTCCGGCCGAGGCTGCGCGGCGAACGCTCCTTCGACGCGGCCCGCTTGTGCCGGCCGTGCGGGGCGGGCAGCCCGGCGCGCCGCCTGCGCACCAGTTCGCCCCGGCGCCGCACGACGGGCAGCTTGCCGGGGTCCACGGGCGGCGCCGCCACGACGTGCACTCCGGCCTCCGGCTCGGGCGCGGACCGCACCAGGGAGCGCAGCCAGCCGCTCAGCTCCTCGAAGTCGATGCGTTCGGTCGGGTCCTGACGCAGCAGCGACTCCACGACCGGGCGCAGCGCGCCGCACTCCTCGGCGAAGGCGGGCGGCTCGGCGCACACCATCTGCACCAGCTCGGCCGTCGACTCCTCCGGATACGGCGCGTGCCCCTGGACGGCACGGAAGAGCAGCGCGCCGAGCGCCCACAGGTCGGTCGCGGGGCCGATGGGCGCGGCCAACTGCCAGTTCTCGTGCACCGGCCCGGCCTGCTCCGGCGCCCACCGCTCGGTCACCGCGCCCACCACCGTCATCCGCGCCTGCCGCGCCCGCTCGGCGGCGAGCGCGGTGCGCGGGCCCCGGGGGGCGGGGGCGGCGACGGCGGGGTCGCCCCAGGAAGCGGGCCCGGGGTGGGGGTCGGCTGGGGCGGCCTCGGGGGTGTGCGGTGCGGTGCCGCGCACGCCGTAGGGGTCGCCGATCCGGCCCGGCGCCGCGGTGCCGGGCCGCTCCAGCGCTTGACGCCCCGGGGCGTACGGCGACTGCGGGACGCCGGGGGCGGCGAGTTCCGCCTCGGCCGGCGGGCGGGCGCCGGGCAGGGCTACGCGGCCGTTGTGCGTGCTGTGCTGCGCCTCCTGCACCCGGGCCGCCGCCCGCGCGCCCGCCCGGTACGCGGCGATCGCGCCGGCCCTTGCGGCCCGCACGTCCTCGGCGCCGTCGGCGCCCGCCGGGCGGGGAAGCGCGGCCGGCCCGGTGCCCGTCGGCGGGCCACCGGCGGTCGGCAGTCCGCCGGCGGCGCGGGCCTGGATGGCGGCCCGCCGCGCGGTCTCGGCGTCCGGCACGACACCGGTGTCCTCGGCTCGCCCGGGCGGGGGGACACGGCCGGCGCCACCGGCATGGTCTTCCGCATCGCCCTGCCCGGCGTCGGTCTCCTCCTGCAGCTCGGGCGGCACCGGGTCGTACCCGCACAGCGCTTCCTCGGCCGCGCCGACCGCGAGGCCGGTGAGCATGACACGGCCGTCGTCGCAGACCAGGACGGTACGGGCGGTGATGTTGCGGTGCACCCAGCCGTGCGCGTGCAGCACCCGGAGCGCCATCAGCACGTCGGAGGCGACCTCGGCCGCCCGGTACGGCGTCAGCGGCTGCTGGGCCAGCAGCGCGGCCAGCGGTCGCGCTGCCACCAGCTCACTGACGATCCACAGCGAACCGCCCTCCGCGAACACGTCGAAGACCTGGTCCAGCCGCGGATGGTCGGGTATCCGCGCCGCGGCCTGCACGGCCTCCACCGCCCGCCGCACCACGGGGTCGGCGGGACGCCGCACATCCGGGCCCGCGCCCCGCCCGGCGCCCCGGCGCTCACGCGGGGTGAACCCGGCGGGCAGCCCCTCGGCGTCCAGCACCTCCGCCTCGACGACCTCCGGCAACGGCACCTGGCGGATGAGCACTTCCTGCCCGCTGTAGGTGTCGAACGCCCGGGTCTCGGTGAGTTCGTACGCGTCGGACGGCGGCAGCGGCAGGCGGTAGCGGTCGGCGAGGACCCGTCCCGCGTAGTCGTCCACGTTGCCTCCCCCGGCCGCCCGGTTGGTCAGATCCGTTCGCCACGCGTCCCGTTGCGGGCATCCCCTCCGATGCGTACGGTCCGCAAGCACTCACGATACGTGCCGGAGGCAACCCACAAAGAGGGGTTGCCCGATCTGAATCGACGAACGCCCTCGATCGGAGAACGTCCTCGATCGGCGAACGCGCGGGCGGCAGGCGTCACTTCTTCGGCTGGAACGTCTCCGTCAGCGTCTGCCAGGTCCGCCGGCGCAGGTCCCCGTCCCAGTCGGCGGCCTTCGCCGTGTACATCAGCGCGTACCCCTGCCGGTCGTTCACCACGAAACCCCGGTCGACCGTCCGGTACTGGGTGCCGCCGTCCGCGTAGGTGAACTCCCAGTCGGCCGCGTTCCAGTTCCGGAAGCCCACCTTCTCTATCCGGATCTTCTTGTACTGGGAACGCACCATGTCGCGCTCCTGGTTCCGCCAGTCGGCGACCGGGTCGTCCTTCGGCGTCGAGGTCCAGGCCACCAGCAGCTTCTGCCCGCCCGGGCCGGTGAAGCGGTCCCCCGCCGAGCCCGTGGACTGGAACGCCCACCCGGCGGGCAGCCCGATCGTGTAGCCCTGACCGCCCTGGTGCGTACTCGTCACCGGCGCACCGCCCGAAGGGGCCGAGCCGGCCGTGCCACCGGACGGGCTCGGGCCCGCGCCGGGCGCGCTCGCGCCACCCGCGGCCGACGTCGCCGAGGACGCCCGGGGCGAGGAGGAACCGTCCGCGCCGGTCGCGCCCCCCTTGTCCTGCTTGGCGCCCGCGCCCCCGCTCGCCACGGCCCCGGACGGCCGCGCCCCCTGCGCACCCTTGTCGTCGCTGTCGTCCCCGCTCAGCGCGAACGCCAGCACGGTGCCGAGCACGGCGAGCGCCGCGACCACCGCGATGATCACCAGCGTGCGCTTCGGCACCACATCGGTGAGCGGCGCCCGGGGCACCGGCCGCGGCGACAGGTCGAGGTCCGGCGGCGGCACCACGTTCCACCCGCCACCGGTGCGGCCCTTGGTGGCACCGGCCGCGACCTCGCCGGCCGCCGTGGACGCGGACGATGTCGTCTTGGTGCCGTCCGCCGGCGCCCCGGAGGCGGCACGGTCACCGGACGCGGCACGCGTCGCCGCGCCGGAGGTGCCGGCCGCGGCCTTGCGCACCGAACGCAGCGCCCCGCGCAGCCGCTCCGCCGCCTCCTCGCCCCGCTTGCTCCCGGGCCCGGCCGGCTGCGGCGGCAACGGCACGACCTTCGTCGCGTCCGCCGCCGGCTCCGGCCCGGCCTCCGTGGCGTCGGGGGCGTTGATCACGGCCTTGAGCATCACGCGGGCACCCGCGTCGTCCAGCCGCTGCGCCGGGTCCTTGGTGAGCAGGCCGTAGATGACGTCCTTGAGCGGCCCGGCGTTCTTCGGCTCCTCCAGCGGCTCGGTCATCACCGCGGTCAGGGTGGCGATCGCCGACCCCTTGTCGTAGGGCGGGGTGCCCTCCACCGCCGCGTACAGCAGCCCGCCGAGGGACCACAGGTCGGCCGCCGGTCCGGGCTTGTGCCCGCGTGCCCGCTCCGGGGAGATGTAGGAGGGCGCGCCGACGAGCATGCCGGTGGAGGTGATGGACGGGTCACCCTCCACCTGGGCGATACCGAAGTCGGTGAGCACGACCCGGCCGTCCTCCGCGATCAGCACGTTGGACGGCTTCACGTCACGGTGCAGGATGCCCTCGCGGTGGGCCGAGCGCAGCACGTCGAGGACGGCGAGCCCGACCTCCGCCGCACGCCGGGGCTCCAGCAGGCCGTCCTCGCGGATGACCTCGGCGAGGGACTTGCCCTCGACCAGCTCCATCACGATCCAGGGCCGGTCGTCCTCCTGGACCACGTCGAAGACGGTCACCGCGCTGGTGTTGCGGATCCGGGCGATCGCCTTGGCCTCGCGCAGGGTCCGCGTGATGAGCCGGCGCTTCTCCTCCTCGTCGATGTTCGAGGGGAAGCGCAGCTCCTTGACCGCGACCGTCCGCCCGAGGGTCTCGTCCGTGGCCCGCCACACGGTGCCCATGCCACCGCGGCCGAGCACACCCTCAAGCCGGTACCGCCCGGCGAGGAGACGCTCGCTCCTGTCCTGACGAGAGTCCTGACGAGTGTCCTGACGAGATGTCCCCGCCCGCTCCGCCTCCGACATGCGTCCCCTCAAACCAACCCGCCCTGACAGAGCCTCCATTGTCCCTCACCCGACAAGTGCCCTACGCACCCAGGGTGCCCCACGCACGCGGACCGCCCGCCGGCCCCGCCACCAGGCGGCGAAGCCGCCGCCACCCGGCTGAATCCCCCACTCCACCGCCCTGCATGATGGTCGCCGACACGCGCGGCCGAAGGGAGACGGCGATGAACCGGCGCCGCCCCCTGCCGACCGCCTCGGCACCTGCCCGCCCCCGGATCGTGACGGCCGCCGCGGAGGCTTTCCGCCCCCGGAACCCGGGAGCCGCCGCTGCGGAGGCGTTCCGTCGCGGGAACCTGAGGGCAGCCGTTGGGGGGGCTTTCCGTCGCGGGAACCTGAGGGCAGCCGTTGGGGAGGCTTTCCGCCACCGGAACCTGAGGGCGGCCGTTGCCGAGGTTTTCCCTCACCGGCACCGGTCAGCCGTGGTCTCAGCGGTCGCTCCGCCCTGCACCCAGCGAACCACTTCGGCGTCGTCCGCTCCTCCCATGACCCTGCGTCACCGCTTGTCCGCCGCCTCCTCCCTCGTCCCGCTTCGGACCCTCCTGAGCGTTTCCGCGGCAGCCGCCCTTCTCCTGGGATTGGCACCGGCGGACGGCGGGACCTCCGCGACGCCACGACGGGCGAGTGTCGCCAGGGCCGGCGCCCCGCTCACCGGGAGGCAACCGGCGTCGGCCACCGACGCTCTCCTCCCTCTGCTGCTCACCCGCGGCCACGCCCCCGCCGCCGCTCTGCTGGCCGGTGGGCCGGCCGGCAGCCGTTACGCCCAGGCCGGGACCGGTGTCTCCCGCGCCGACCACTTCCGGGCCGGCAGTCTCACGAAGACCTTCGTCGCGACTGTCGTCCTTCAACTGGCCGCCGAGCACCGGCTGTCCCTCTCGGACACCGTGGAGCAGCACCTGCCGGGGCTGGTGCGCCGAGCGGGCAACGACGGGCGCGCGCTGACCCTGCGTTCCCTGCTCACCCACACCAGCGGGCTGTACGACTTCACCCGGCTCACCGGCGGCACCGTCCCCCTCACTCCGCTCCAGGCCGTACGTCTGGCGCTCACCCACCCTCCGGCCGACCGAGGCCGCTTTTCCTACTCCAACACCAACTACGTACTGCTCGGCATGGTGATCCAGCAGGTCACCGGCCACTCCTACGCCACCGAGGCCGAACGGCGCGTCCTCGCTCCGCTGGGTCTGTCCGGCACCTCCTTCCCTGGCTCCCGCACCACGCTGCCCTCGCCGCACGGCCGCGGTTACGCCGCCGACGGTTCCGATGTCACCGCGCTCGACCCGCGGGTGGCCGGGGCCGCGGGCGAGCTGGTGACCACGCTCGCCGACCTGAACCGCTTCTACGCGGCACTGCTCGGCGGTGAACTGCTGCCCTCGCACTGGCTGCGCGAGATGCTCGACACCCGGGCCGCACATGGCGTGTACGGCATGGGCCTGTACCCGGTGAGGCTGCCGTGCGGCACCACGGTGTGGGGACACAACGGACGGATATCCGGCAGCTACGTGCGCACCGCGGCCACCGTCGACGGCCGTCGCGTCCTCACCTTCCGGGTGAACACGACCGCGATCGCAGACCCCCGCCTCGAACCGGCCCTGCTCGCAGCCGAGTTCTGCCCTCGCACCCGGTAGAACGGACGGGCGCCGAACGGAGATCCCGCCCGGCGCCACACTTTCGGGTGAAGCCCCGCCCCTCCCGCAGCCTGCGAGGCGACGCCGCCAACGGCAGCGCCAACGGCAACGGCAACGGCAACGGCAACGGCAACGGCAACGGCAACGATGGTGCCTACAACGGCACGATGTCCGGCGCTCCCAGTCGTGCCGCGTCCGCCGTCTGGTCGTCCGGCTGGAGCTGCGACTCGCGTTCGGCCTCCACCCGCTTCTCGTAGTGTTCGACCTCGCGCTCGATCTGGTCCTGGTCCCAGCCGAGCACCGGCGCCATCAGCTCGGCGGCCTCGCGGGCACTGCGGGTGCCGCGGTCGAAGGTCTCGATGGAGATGCGGGTACGCCGGGTGAGCACGTCGTCCAGGTGCCGTGCCCCCTCGTGCGAGGCGGCGTAGACGATCTCCGCGCGCAGGTAGTCGTCGGCGAACTGCAGCGGTGCGCCGAGCGAGGGGTCCTTGACGATGAGGTCGAGGAGTTCCTCGGCCATCGAGCCGTAACGGTTCAGCAGGTGCTCGACCCGGACCACGTGCAGCCCGGTCTGCGCCGCGATGCGCGCCCGCGCGTTCCACAGCGCCCGGTAGCCCTCCGCGCCCAGCAGCGGGACCTCCTCGGTGACACAGTCGGCGACGCGCATGTCGAGCCCGTGCACCGCCTCGTCGACGGCGTCCTTGGCCATCACGCGGTACGTCGTGTACTTGCCGCCCGCGACGACGACGAGCCCCGGCGCCGGGTGCGCCACGGTGTGCTCGCGCGACAGCTTGCTGGTGGCGTCGGACTCCCCGGCCAGCAAGGGCCGCAGCCCCGCGTAGACACCCTCGACGTCGTCCCGGGTGAGCGGCACGGCGAGCACGGAGTTGACGTGTTCCAGCAGGTAGTCGATGTCGGCGCTGGAGGCGGCCGGGTGGGCCTTGTCCAGGTTCCACTCGGTGTCGGTGGTGCCGACGATCCAGTGCCGGCCCCAGGGGATGACGAACAGCACGGACTTCTCGGTGCGCAGGATCAGCCCGGTGGAGGAGCTGATGCGGTCGCGCGGCACGACCAGGTGGATGCCCTTGGAGGCGCGGACGTGGAACTGACCGCGCTCCCCCACCATGGCCTGCGTGTCGTCGGTCCACACACCGGTGGCGTTGACGATCTGCTTGGCCCGGACCTCGTACTCGCCGCCGCCCTCGACGTCCCTGACCCGGGCCCCGACGACCCGCTCGCCCTCGCGCAGGAACCCGGTCACGCGCGCCCGGTTGGCCACCTTCGCGCCGTAGGACGCCGCCGTGCGAATGAGGGTGGCGACGAAGCGGGCGTCGTCCATCTGGGCGTCGTAGTACTGCAACGCGCCGACCAGCGCGTCCTTCTTCAAACAGGGTGCCACCCGCAACGCGTGACGGCGCGTCAGGTGCCGGTGCAGAGGCAGGCCCCGCCCGTGGCCACGGGCCATGGACATCCCGTCGTAGAGCGCGACGCCCGAGCCGGCGTACCACCGCTCCCAGCCCTTGTGCTGGAGCGGGTAGAGGAACGGCACCGGCCTCACCAGGTGCGGGGCGAGCCGCTCCAGCAGCAGGCCGCGCTCCTTCAGCGCCTCCCGTACGAGTGCGAAGTCGAGCATCTCCAGATAGCGCAGACCGCCGTGGAT
The DNA here is from genome assembly GCF_055609245.1 of Streptomyces sp. NPDC036813. Lineage (NCBI taxonomy): Bacteria > Bacillati > Actinomycetota > Actinomycetes > Kitasatosporales > Streptomycetaceae > Streptomyces > Streptomyces sp. NPDC036813. The sequence continues at coordinate 176,708 of NZ_JBVJPV010000018.1, forward strand.
CAGTTTGCTGGACCTGCTGGAGGTGCCCGAGGCCCAGTCGCGCGCCTCGACCAGACCCGTGGACAGTCCGCGGGTCACGGCGTCGAGGGCGGTGCCCGCGCCGACGACTCCGCCGCCGATCACCAGCACGTCCAGTTCTCGCTCGGCCATCGCCGCGAGGGACTCGGCGCGCTGCGCCGGCCCCAGTGTCGCTGTCCTCACCGCTGCCTCCCGCATCTCATCCGCGTCGGCCGCACCCGTCGGGCGAAGCCCGGTTCCGGTTCCCAGGTCCTGTCGTCGCACTCACGTCTGCCTCGCGACGTCCGGTCCCAGCCCTCATGCCCAAATTCTGACGGTCTTGCCCGACATCAGCCACCACGCGAGCCACAGCCTGTGGACAACGCCCGGCCACGCCCACGGAAACGCACACGAACAATCCCTCATATCGGTCATATTTACCCGTAGTCTGACATTGCGCTCGCTCATTCTGTCCACCGGGCTTGCGCACCTGTCCCGCTTCGGTTACTGGGAAGGACGGCCCACGCCATGCCCGCAGATCTTGCCGTCATCGGACTCGGCCCGCTCGGCCTGCCCCTGGCGCAGGCCGCCGTCGCCGCCGGTATCCCCACCGTCGGCTACCGCACCGGCCCGGAGGCCTCCTCCCTCACCCCCGCCGAACTGCGCCGGATGCTCTCGGGGGGCTTCCGGCAGCCGACCGGCCCCGCCGAACTGGGCCGCGTCCGCACCGCCGTCATCTGCGCCCCCACCCCGCGCGGCGCCGACGGCGAGCTGGACCTCGGCCAGGTCGAGACGGCCGCGCGCACCCTGGCCGAGCGGCTGCGCCCGCACACCACCGTGATCCTCGAATCCCCCGTGCCGCCCGGCACGACCGAAAACTTCCTGCGCCCCCTGCTGGAACAGGGCTCGGGCCTGCGGGCGGGCCGCGACTTCCACCTCGCCTATTCACCCACTCGGGTGGATCCCGGCAGCCGCGACCACACTCCGGCCAACACCCCCAAGGTCATCGGCGGCCTCACACCCGCGTGCACCGAGTCGGCCGCGGCCTTCTACAGCCGGCTCACCGACAAGGTGGTACGCGCGCGTGGCCTCAGGGAAGCCGAGACCGTGCAGGTACTGGAGACCAACTACCGGCACGTCAACATGGCCCTCGTCAACGAGATGGCCGTCCTGTGCCACGAACTGGGCGTCGACCTGTGGGACGTCATCCGCTGCGCGGAGACCAAGCCCTTCGGCTTCCAGACCTTCCGGCCCGGCCCCGGCGTCGGCGGCCACTCCGTCCCGCAGGACCTGGGCGGGAAGGCCGGCCGCGGCCTGCGCATGGTGGAACTGGCCCAGCAGGTCAACAGCCGCATGCCCCGCTACGTCGTACAGCGCGCCGCCGCCCTGCTCAACGAGCACGGCAAGTCCGCCCGCGGCGCCCGCGTCCTGCTCCTCGGCGTCACCTACAAGCCCGACCTCGCCGACCAGCAGGGCACGCCCGCGGAGGAGATCGCGACGGCCCTGATGAAGCTCGGCGCGGCCGTCAGCTACCACGACCCGCTCGTCCCGTCCTGGAACGTCCTGGACCACCCGGTCCCGCGCGCCGACTCCCTCTACGAGGCCGCCGCCGACGCCGACCTGACGATCCTGCTCCAGCAGCACCGCACGTACGACCTGCAAGGACTCTCGGTGAAGGCGCAGCTGCTCCTGGACACGCGGGGGGCCACGCCTACGGGGGCGGCGCACCGGTTGTGACCGGGGGCGCGCGGTGAAGCCGGATCTCGTCCCGGCCAGTGGGCTTGCGATGGCGTCCCATGGGCACCCCCTCTCCCGCCACGTGCCCGCTGATCAGGCACAACACGCACGCACGCGAAAGGCCGGCCACCCCTTCCCGGGGTGACCGGCCCTTTTCAGCCGTGCGCTGCGGCGACTAGCGCCGGTGCTGCGAGTCCGCCACGGTCACCTCGACGCGCTGGAACTCCTTCAGCTCGCTGTAGCCGGTGGTGGCCATCGCGCGGCGCAGGGCGCCGAAGAAGTTCATCGAGCCGTCCGGCGTGTGGGACGGGCCCGTGAGGATCTCCTCGATCGTGCCGACGGTGCCGAGGTCGACCTTCTGGCCGCGCGGCAGCTCCTCGTTGACGGCCTCCATGCCCCAGTGGTGGCCCTTGCCCGGCGCGTCCGTGCCGCGGGCCAGCGGGGAGCCCATCATCACCGCGTCGGCACCGCAGGCGATCGCCTTGGGCAGGTCGCCGGACCAGCCGACGCCGCCGTCCGCGATCACGTGCACGTACCGGCCGCCGGACTCGTCCATGTAGTCGCGGCGGGCGGCGGCCACGTCGGCGACCGCTGTGGCCATCGGGACCTGGATGCCCAGCACGTTGCGCGTGGTGTGCGCGGCGCCGCCGCCGAAGCCGACGAGGACACCCGCCGCGCCGGTGCGCATCAGGTGCAGCGCGGCGGTGTACGTGGCGCAGCCGCCGACGATCACCGGGACGTCCAGCTCGTAGATGAACTGCTTGAGGTTCAGCGGCTCGTGCGCGGACGACACGTGCTCGGCCGAGACCGTCGTACCGCGGATGACGAAGATGTCCACGCCCGCGTCGACGACGGCCTTGGAGAACTGGGCGGTGCGCTGCGGGGAGAGCGCGGCGGCGGTGACCACGCCCGAGTCGCGCACCTCCTTGATGCGCTGCCCGATCAGCTCCTCCTTGATCGGCGCGGCGTAGACCTCCTGCAGGCGGCGGGTCGCGGCCTCGGCCGGCAGCTCGGCGATCTCGTCGAGCAGCGGCTGCGGGTCCTCGTACCGCGTCCACAGGCCCTCGAGGTTGAGCACGCCGAGGCCGCCCAGCTCGCCGATGCGGATCGCGGTCGCCGGGGAGACGACGGAGTCCATGGGGGCGGCCAGGAAGGGCAGCTCGAAGCGGTAGGCGTCGATCTGCCAGGCGATCGAGACCTCCTTCGGGTCCCGCGTACGGCGGCTGGGGACGACGGCGATGTCGTCGAAGGCGTACGCCCGGCGGCCGCGCTTGCCGCGCCCGATCTCGATCTCAGTCACGTTGGTGGCCTTTCCCTGATGCGTTGCAGCGCCTTCCAGTATCCCCGACGGGTACGACAACGGCGGCCCCGGATGTCCCGGGGCCGCCGTCGCACGGACCTTCACACAAGGGTGGGCGTCACTTGCTGCTGTAGTTCGGCGCCTCGACCGTCATCTGGATGTCGTGCGGGTGGCTCTCCTTGAGACCCGCGGACGTGATCCGGACGAAGCGGCCCTTGGACTCCATCTCCTCGATGGTGGCAGCGCCCACGTAGCCCATGGTCTGGCGCAGACCGCCGACCAGCTGGTGCAGCACGTTGGCCAGCGGGCCGCGGTAGGGCACCTGGCCCTCGACGCCCTCGGGCACGAGCTTGTCGTCGGAGCCGACGTCGGCCTGGAAGTAGCGGTCCTTGGAGTACGACTTGGCCTGGCCGCGGGACTGCATGGCGCCCAGCGAGCCCATGCCGCGGTACGACTTGAACTGCTTGCCGTTGATGAACAGCAGCTCGCCGGGCGACTCCTCGCAGCCGGCGAGGAGGCTGCCGAGCATGACGGTGTCGGCACCGGCGGCCAGCGCCTTGCCGATGTCACCGGAGTACTGCAGACCGCCGTCGCCGATCAGCGGGACGCCGGCCGGGCGAGCGGCGAGGGAGGCCTCGTAGATCGCGGTGACCTGGGGGACGCCGATGCCCGCGACCACTCGGGTGGTGCAGATGGAGCCCGGGCCCACACCGACCTTGATGCCGTCGACACCGGCGTCGATCAGCGCCTGCGCGCCGTCGCGGGTGGCGACGTTGCCGCCGATCACGTCGACGTTCACGCTGGACTTGATCTTCGCCATCCAGCTCAGGGCGTTGCTGTTGTGGCCGTGGGAGGTGTCGACGACCAGGAAGTCCACACCGGCCGCGGCGAGCGCCTGGGCGCGCTCGAGGGCCTCGGGGCTGGCGCCCACGGCGGCACCGACGAGCAGACGGCCCGCGGCGTCCTTGGCGGCGTTCGGGTACTTCTCGGCCTTGACGAAGTCCTTGACGGTGATCAGGCCCTTGAGGACACCGTCGTCGTCGACCAGCGGAAGCTTCTCGATCTTGTGCTTGCGCAGCAGCTCCATGGCCTCGACGCCGGAGATGCCCACCTTGCCGGTGACCAGCGGCATCGGGGTCATGACCTCGCGGACCTGACGGCTGCGGTCGCTCTCGAAGGCCATGTCGCGGTTGGTGACGATGCCGAGCAGCTTGCGGTTGCCGTCCGTGACGGGGACACCGCTGATGCGGAACTTGGCGCACAGCGCATCGGCCTCGGCGAGCGTGGCGTCCGGGTGGATGGTGATGGGGTTGGCCACCATGCCGGACTCGGAGCGCTTCACCAGGTCGACCTGGTTGACCTGGTCCTCGATGGAGAGGTTGCGGTGCAGGACGCCGACGCCGCCGAGGCGCGCCATCGCGATCGCCATGCGGGACTCGGTCACCTTGTCCATCGCCGCCGAGAGCAGCGGGATGTTGACCCGGACGTTGCGGGAGATGCGGGACGAGGTGTCGACCGCGTTGGGGAGCACCTCGGATGCACCCGGCAGCAGCAGCACGTCGTCGTAGGTCAGCCCGAGTGTCGCGAATTTACCGGGCACTCCGTCGACGTTGGCAGTCATGACACCTTCCCCAAATGGCCTTGATCGGTGCGGATGTCCATGCTAACGGGAGATGGACCCGTCTCATTCCACGGTTGTGGACCGCTTCAGGCTTCGTATGTTCGTACGGAAACCAGTGGTCGCCTGTTCAATCAAGGCGCCGATCCGGCCGGGCCCAGGCACAGTTACTGCTCGGCGAGCGCCCGGAGCCGGCTCAGCGCACGGTGCTGCGCCACCCGGACCGCGCCGGGTGACATTCCCAACATCTGGCCGGTCTCCTCGGCGGTGAGGCCCACCGCGATGCGCAGCAGCAGCAGCTCGCGCTGGTTCTCCGGGAGGTTGGCCAGCAGTTTCTTCGCCCACTCGGCGTCGCTGCTGAGCAGGGCGCGCTCCTCGGGGCCCAGGGAGTCGTCGGGCCGCTCGGGCATCTCGTCGGACGGCACGGCCGTCGAGCCCGGGTGCCGCATCGCCGCCCGCTGCAGGTCGGCGACCTTGTGCGCGGCGATGGCGAAGACGAACGCCTCGAAAGGCCGGCCGGTGTCCTTGTAGCGCGGCAGCGCGAGCAGCACGGCGACGCAGACCTCCTGAGCGAGGTCCTCGACGAAATGCCGGGCGTCGCCGGGCAGCCGCGACAGCCTCGTACGGCAGTAGCGCAGCGCCAGGGGATGGACGTGGGCGAGCAGGTCGTGCGTGGCCTGTTCGTCGCCGTCCACCGCGCGGTGCACGAGTGGCCCGATCGCCCCCTGGGCAGGAGTGGCCGCCTCGTCGTCACGCATCGGTCCATGGTGCCCTGCGGCTCTGACGTCCGTGGCACCGCGCTCGGCGTTGTGCACCGAAGCGTTATGAGCAGGTGCGCCGGAACTCATCCCCTGCGCCCTCCCCTTCCGCTCGACCGACTCGTCCCCGAGGAACTCCACACCTCAAGGATGCGGCATCGGCGCCGAAACGAGCAGCGGGCGTCCGCGAGGACTCTCCCGCGGGGCGGCGAACGCCGGTACGCGTGCGTACGGGGGCGCACCCCCGCCGCGCCCGCCCGCCCGGCCGACGGCGCCCCGCCGAGACCCGCCCCGTGGGCCTCCGACCTGGGACACCGAGCCGGATCCGCCCCGTCGGCCCGGGGCGGCGGCCACGCTCCGGACACGCGGGGCAGCGGCGCTCCGGCAGCGCAGGTCACGGCTCCGGCGGCGGCAGGAAGGAGATGCGTCACGCCCTGGAGACGCACGGCTGCGGCACGGCGAGGGCGGCCGCCGCCGCAGGAAACTCCGGAGACCCCGCGCGGTACGCAGTACAGCCCCGCGCCCGGGACACGGCACCGTCCGGCGCCGGAGGAATCATCCAGCCGCGCCCGGCGCGAGCCGGGAGCCGGGATACGGCGCCGGTGCGACGCGTCGCCGTGGGAAACACCCGGCCGGGAGCCCTGCGACCGCGGCGGCTCGTGGTGCGGAACGCCTGGTACCCGGAGCCGGACGCCGCCCCGCGCCGGACGGGGCGCGCCGGTCGGCGTGCGGGCACCCGGCATGTCGTAGGCCCCGGCCAGGCCTCCCCGGCACCGCACACGACACGGACCACCTGCCGGACACCCCCGACGGCCCGCGCGGTGCCGCTCGCGCTCGCCGCGCGTGCGGGCGTTCCGCGTGCGGGCGTCGTGTGCCACCCCGTTCGCGCATGTGGACAAGGCACCGTCGCCCTTCGCCGACCCGGTGCGGCGGACAGGCCCTAGCGGACCAGGCCCCAGCGGAAGCCGAGCGCCACCGCGTGCGCGCGGTCGGAGGCGCCGAGCTTCTTGAACAGGCGCCGGGCGTGGGTCTTGACGGTGTCCTCGGAGAGGAACAGCTCACGGCCGATCTCGGCGTTGGAGCGGCCGTGGCTCATGCCCTCCAGCACCTGGATCTCGCGTGCGGTGAGAGTGGGCGCGGCGCCCATCTCCGCCGAGCGCAGACGGCGCGGCGCCAGGCGCCAGGTCGGGTCGGCCAGTGCCTGCGTCACCGTGGCGCGCAGCTCGGCGCGCGAGGCGTCCTTGTGCAGATAGCCGCGGGCGCCGGCGGCGACCGCGAGGGCCACGCCGTCGAGGTCCTCGGCGACGGTCAGCATGATGATGCGCGCCCCGGGGTCGGCCGACAGCAGTCGGCGGACGGTCTCGACACCGCCCAGGCCGGGCATGCGGACGTCCATCAGAATGAGGTCCGAGCGGTCGGCACCCCAGCGGCGGAGGACTTCCTCGCCGTTGGCCGCCGTCGTCACACGCTCGACGCCGGGCACGGTCGCGACCGCGCGGCGGAGCGCCTCTCGGGCAAGCGGGGAGTCGTCGCAGACGAGGACGGAAGTCATGGCCGCCCTCCGCAGCTGATGCGCGTCACCTTGTGCCTCCAGGCTGGTACGAAATCGTCACCTGTGCGGTCGACCGTCTCGGACGCCTGCCCGAGCCCTTGTGTTTTCAACCGCCTCCGCACTCTCAACGACGGTCACTCGAAAGAGTTACGGGGCCATCTGCCATCTTCGGCACTCTACGTGAGGGGGCGAACACAGTGGAGACACACAGGGCCAACCCTCAAGCTTTCATCACAACCATGCCCCATTTGGCCCCATTTCTTCCCATGCGCTGGTGTCTGAGGCTAGATTCGCAATGAGTCATATTTTCATCTCCTTAGATCGTAGTTGTACGGTCGTGGGCACCGTATCCACTCAGAACGGCTGCAAGGGGTCACGTAATGGCAGATTTCTCCCGCCTTCCCGGACCGAACGCGGACCTGTGGGACTGGCAGCTGCTCGCTGCCTGCCGCGGTGTGGACAGCTCCCTCTTCTTTCATCCGGAGGGTGAGCGCGGTGCGGCGCGGAGTGCTCGCGAGAACTCGGCCAAAGAGGTCTGCATGAGGTGCCCGGTCCGCGCCCAGTGCGCGGCACACGCTCTGGCGGTGCGTGAACCGTACGGCGTGTGGGGCGGGTTGACCGAGGACGAGCGCGAAGAGCTCATGGGGCGGGCACGCAACCGCCTGGTGACGGCGTCGGCCGGCGGGAATGCCGGTTCGAACACCTGAAGGAACGTTTCTGCATCACCCCCAGGGCACGCCCGACCGCGTGCCCTTTTCTTCGGCGCCCCTCGGACGCCCGTCGCCGCTACCGCCGTGCCGTACGAGCCAGCTGCTCCAGCGTCGCCGCGACCGCCGGCACCTGGGACAGATCCGGCAGGGTGAGGGCGACGATCTCCCGCCGTACCGACGGTTCAAGCGTCAACATGCGTACGCCGCGGGGGCGCACGGACTCCACGGCGAGCTGGGGCAGGACGGCGACGCCCAGACCTGCGCCGACCAGGCCGACCACCGCGGGGTAGTCGTCGGTGGCGAAGTCGATGCGGGGCGTGAAGCCCGCACCCTCGCAGACCTCGACCAGCTGGCCCCGGCAGCGCGGGCAGCCCGCGATCCACGGCTCGTCGGCCAGCGCCCCGATGGCCAGGGGCTCCGCACGCGCCGCGAGGGGGTGCCGTTCGGGCAGCAACGCGACGAGACGATCCGTCAGCAGCGGCCGTACGACAAGGTCGTCCCACTCCTCGGCGCCCGCCGCGCCCTCGTAGCGGAAGGCGAGCGTGATGTCGCAGTCGCCCTCGCGCAGCAGCTCCACGGACCGGGGCGGTTCGGCCTCCTCCAGGGAGACCCGGGTGCCGGGGTGGGCGGCGCGCAGGGCGGCCAGGGCGGTGGGGACGAGGGTGGAGCTGCCGCTGGGGAAGGAGACGAGACGGACCCGGCCGGCGCGCAGCCCGGCGATGGCGGCGACCTCCTCCTCGGCGGCGGTCAGCCCGGCGAGGATGCCGGTCGCGTGCCGCACCAGGGCCTCGCCGGCCTGGGTCAGCCGCATCTCCCGTCCGGTGCGCACCAGCAGCGGGGTGCCGACGGAGCCCTCCAGGGCCTTCATCTGCTGGCTCACGGCGGGCTGGGTGCAGCCCAGCTCGCGGGCCGCGGCGGAGAAGGAGCCGGTGGTGGCCACGGCGCGCAGGACACGGAGATGACGAGCCTCGATCACCCCTCAAGCATAAGGGAAGCTTGGATTCCGCGCAGAATAACGCGTCGACACTTTGAGGTCCGCTCGCTACCGTGCCTCCATGAAGCTTCTGTCTCTCAATGTGGGCCAGGCCCGGGCCGTCCCCTTCACCGACCAGCCGGACGGGCTGACCGGCATCGACAAGCGCCCGGTGGACGGGCCGGTCAAGGTGACGGCGCCGGGGCCGAAGGGGATCGGCGCGAGCGGGCTGGCCGGGGACGCGGTGTGCGACACCCGCCACCACGGCGGCGACGACCAGGCGGTGTACGCCTTCGCCCGCGAGGACCTGGACGACTGGGAGCGCGAACTGGGGCGGGAGCTGGTCAACGGCACGTTCGGCGAGAACCTCACGACCCGGGGCGTGGACGTCTGCGGCGCGCTGATCGGCGAGCGCTGGCGGATCGGCCCGGACGTGGTGCTCGAGGTGACCAGCGGACGCATTCCCTGCCGTACCTTCCAGGAGCACCTGGGTGAGAAGGGGTGGGTACGCCGGTTCACGCACCGGGGCGCGCCGGGGGCGTATCTCCGGGTGATCGAGCCTGGGGAGATCCGCGCGGGCGATGCGATCGAGGTCGTGCACCGGCCGGAGCACGACGTGACCGTGGCGGTGCAGTTCCGAGCCGTCACCACCGAGCGCGAGCTGCTGCCGCGGCTGCTCGCGGCCGGCGCGGCGCTGCACCCGGACTCGCTGGCGGCGGCGCGCAAGTACATCGGGCAGCAGGGCCGCTGACCTCATGTCAGGCCGGGGGTGCGCAGCGCGGAGTCTGTCAGTCCGGGTAACTAGTCTTGGCGCATGACAACGGCTCTGATTACGGGATCGACCGCGGGGATCGGTGCCGCGTTCGCGCGGCGGCTGGCGGCTGACGGGCACAACCTCGTGCTGGTGGCCCGGGACACCAAGCGGCTGCGCGAGCAGGCGACCGAGCTGCACGACCGGCACGGCATCGAGGCGGAGGTGCTGACCGCCGACCTGGCCACGGACGACGGCATCGAGGCGGTCGCCGCCCGCCTCGGCGACCGGCGCAGCCCCGTCGACCTGCTGATCAACAACGCCGGCTTCGGCAACAAGGGCCGCTATCTCGAGGTCCCGATGGCCGACGAGCTGAGGATGCTGAAGGTGCACTGCGAGGCGGTGCTGCGGCTGACGTCGGCGGCGACGGAGGCGATGCGCGAGCGCGGCCGGGGCGGCGTCGTCAACGTGGCGTCGGTCGCCGCCTTCGTGCCGCGCGGCACGTACGGGGCGTCCAAGGCGTGGGTCGTGCAGTTCTCCCAGGGCGCGGCGCGCGACCTGGCGGGCAGCGGCGTACGGCTGATGGCGCTGTGCCCGGGCTTCGTCCGCACGGAGTTCCACCAGCGGGCCGGGATGGGCACGGACAACATCCCGAACTGGATGTGGCTGGACGCCGACAAGGTCGTCGCGACGGCCCTCGCCGACCTGGCCCGCGGCCGCACCCTGTCCATTCCGGACCCCCGCTACAAGGCCCTGCTGGGCGCGGCGAAGCTCGTCCCGAGGGGGCTGCTGGGCGGGCTCACGTCACGGACGGGACGGAAGTACGGGCCGCAGTAGCGACAGGTGAGGGCGGCTGTCCGGTGGGAAAATGAAACGACGGACACACCGGACCCACGGGGGGACCGGAGGCGGCGCCATGACGTTCGTGCAGCTCATCGATTGCAAGACCAGCCGGTTCGACGAGATGGACCGGCTGATGGACACCTGGGTCGAGAAGACCAAGGGGAAGCGGACGGCGACGCACGCCGTGGTCGGCAAGGACCGCTCCGACGCGTCGCACTTCATCGAGATCGTGGAGTTTCCCTCGTACGAGGAGGCGATGCGGAACTCCAACATGCCCGAGACGGACCGGATCTTCCGGGACATGGTCGCCCTGTGCGACGAGATGCCGTCCTTCACCGACCTGGACGTGGTGCGAGACGACCAGTTGTCCGAGGACACCGTGCGGCGCTTCTTCGCCACGCTGGGGACGGCCGGCGACCTGCCGCCGCTCAACGACCTGCTGGACGAGGACATCCACAGCCACGACCCGATCAATCCGCAGGACACCCTCGGACTGGACGCCATGCGCAGCGAGTTCCGGATGTGGCGCGCCGCGTTCGACTTCTCCTTCACGGTCGAGGACGTGCTCGCCCACGAGAACCGGGTCTGCGCGCGGTGGACCTGGAACGCCACGCACACGGGCGACTTCCTCGGCATCGCGCCCACGGGCAAGCAGGTCACCATGACCGGAACAACCTGGTTCCGCCTGAGCGGCGACGGCAAGATCGCCGAGTTGTGGTGGCAGCACGACCAGCTGGGCCTGATGCAGCAGCTGGGCGCACTGGAGACGCTGGAGCGCTAGCGACGCGAGAGGCCCGGCACCCCAGGGGGTGCCGGGCCTCAGTGCTGACGTGCGTCAGTGGGCGTGGCCGTGGCCCGCGGCAGCCGGCTCTTCCTCTTCCTTCTTCTCGACGACCAGGGTCTCGGTCGTGAGCAGCAGGGAGGCGATGGAGGCGGCGTTCTCCAGGGCGGAGCGGGTGACCTTGACCGGGTCGATGACGCCGGCCTTGACCAGGTCGCCGTACTCGCCGGTGGCGGCGTTGAAGCCCTGGCCCTTGTCGAGCTCGGCGACCTTGGAGGTGATGACGTAGCCCTCCAGGCCGGCGTTCTCGGCGATCCAGCGCAGCGGCTCGACGGCGGCCTTGCGGACCACGGAGACACCGGTGGCCTCGTCGCCGGTCTTGCCGAGGTTGCCCTCGAGGACCTTGACGGCGTGGACCAGAGCGGAGCCACCACCGGAGACGATGCCCTCCTCGACCGCGGCGCGGGTCGCGGAGATGGCGTCCTCCAGACGGTGCTTCTTCTCCTTCAGCTCCACCTCGGTGGCGGCGCCGACCTTGATCACGCACACGCCGCCGGCCAGCTTCGCGAGGCGCTCCTGGAGCTTCTCGCGGTCCCAGTCGGAGTCGGTGTTCTCGATCTCGGCCTTGATCTGCGCGACGCGGCCCTGGACGTCCGCGGAGTTGCCGGCACCGTCGACGATCGTGGTGTCGTCCTTGGTGACGGTGACGCGGCGGGCGGAGCCGAGCACGTCGAGACCGACCTGGTCGAGCTTGAGGCCGACCTCCTCGGAGATGACGGTGGCGCCGGTCAGGACGGCCATGTCCTGCAGCATCGCCTTACGGCGGTCGCCGAAGCCGGGGGCCTTCACCGCGACGGCGTTGAAGGTGCCGCGGATCTTGTTGACGACCAGGGTCGACAGGGCCTCGCCCTCGACGTCCTCGGCGATGATCAGCAGCGGCTTGGAGGAGCCGGCCTGGATGACCTTCTCCAGCAGCGGCAGCAGGTCGGCGATGGCGCCGATCTTGCCCTGCGTGATCAGGATGTACGGGTCGTCGAGGACGGCCTCCATACGCTCCTGGTCGGTCACGAAGTACGGGGACAGGTAGCCCTTGTCGAAGGCCATGCCCTCGGTGAAGTCGAGCTCCAGACCGAAGGTGTTGGACTCCTCGACGGTGATGACACCGTCCTTGCCGACCTTGTCCATCGCCTCGGCGATGAGCTCGCCGACCTGGCTGTCCTGGGCGGACAGACCGGCGACGGCGGCGATGTCGGACTTCTCGTCGATCGGGCGCGCGGTCGCGAGGAGCTCCTCGGACACGGCCTTGACCGCGGCGTCGATGCCCTTCTTCAGGGCGGCCGGGGAGGCGCCGGCGGCGACGTTCTTCAGACCCTCGCGGACGAGTGCCTGGGCCAGCACGGTCGCGGTGGTCGTACCGTCACCCGCGATGTCGTTGGTCTTGGTCGCCACCTCCTTGACCAGCTGGGCGCCGAGGTTCTCGTACGGGTCCTCGACCTCCACCTCACGGGCGATGGTCACGCCGTCGTTGGTGATGGTCGGGGCGCCGAACTTCTTGTCGATGACGACGTTGCGGCCCTTGGGGCCGATGGTCACCTTGACGGTGTCGGCAAGCTTGTTGACGCCGCGCTCGAGGGCGCGACGGGCGTCCTCGTCGAACTTCAGGATCTTCGCCATGGCAGCGGGAGCCCTCTCGGAAATCTCGTGGGTAAAACGACTGCGCCCCGGCGCCCGGCTTCGTTATCGGTCGCAGGGGCCAGGGGCGCAGCTGAAAAGCAGAGCTTCGGGTGAAGTGTGCTTACTTCTCGATGATCGCGAGCACGTCGCGGGCCGAGAGAACGAGGTACTCCTCGTTGTTGTACTTCACCTCGGTGCCGCCGTACTTGCTGTAGAGCACCACGTCGCCGACCTTCACGTCGAGCGGCAGACGGTTGCCGTCCTCGAAGCGACCCGGGCCAACGGCCAGGACGACGCCCTCCTGGGGCTTCTCCTTGGCGGTGTCCGGGATGACCAGGCCGGAGGCCGTGGTCTGCTCGGCGTCGAGCGGCTGGACCACAATGCGGTCCTCGAGCGGCTTGATGGCAACCTTGGAGCTGGCGGTCGTCACGATCCGACCTCCCCCTTCGGAGATCTCACGGGGTTAACTGTCTGAGGTGGCGACCAGGTCGATCCGTCGTCGCGGGTGCCGGACCTGCCCGTCGCTGTGTTGGCACTCTCATCTGCCGAGTGCCAGAGCCGAGACTATGACCGGGATTAGCACTCGGTCAAGCGGAGTGCCAATTACCGTGCGGCGCGCCGCAGGATCCGGGTCGGGTACGTGGTCCGGCGGACCGAGCGCACGGACTGCCGGCAGCCCTGCCGGTCGGAGGCGCGCGCCACCGCGTCGGTGCACTCGCGCACGGCGGTGAGGGGCCGGGGTGGGGGGTGTCCGCCCGCAGCGTCCGGCACCGGCACAGGGTGCCCTCGTCGGGGACGGGCGGCCGGACCGAGGACGGACACCC
>NZ_JBVJPV010000019.1:0-175774 GCF_055609245.1 Streptomyces sp. NPDC036813
AACAGCCCCGTCCGGTTTTCCGGGTGGTGTGGCATGGTTCGACAGTTTCATAGGGTTTCGGTGGTCATAGCGTAGGGGAAACGCCCGGTTACATTTCGAACCCGGAAGCTAAGCCTTACAGCGCCGATGGTACTGCAGGGGGGACCCTGTGGGAGAGTAGGACGCCGCCGAACAATCTTTGGGAAGGACCCCTGGTCACCAGCGTTCAGCTGGGACCAGGGGTCCTTTTGTTTTTACAATGCTTGTAGTACCGAAGACAGGAGTCACCGATGTCCACCAACTCTCCCGACGACCGTCCGGAGCGCGATCAGCGGCGCCGGGAGGGCGGGGACCGCGGCGACCGTGGTGGGGTCCGCCGCGGCAACGACCGTGACCGTGGCGGCTTTGGCCGCCGTGACGGCGGCGACCGCGGCGGTTTCCGCCGCGACGACCGCCGGGGTGACGACCGGAACGACCGTGGCGATCGCGGTGACCGTGGGGACCGCGGTGGGTTCCGGCGTGACGACAACCGCGGTGGTTTCGCCCGGCGCGACGACCGGGACCGGGGCCCGCGCCGTGACGACCGCGGCGACCGTCCCTCGTTCCGCCGTGATGACCGTGGTGGTGAGCGCGGTGAGCGTCCCTCGTTCCGTCGCGATGACCGTGGTGGTGAGCGTGGCGACCGTCCCTCGTTCCGTCGCGATGACCGTGGTGGTGAGCGCGGTGAGCGTCCCTCGTTCCGCCGTGACGACCGTGGTGGTGAGCGTGGCGACCGTCCCTCGTTCCGTCGCGATGACCGTGGTGGTGAGCGTGGCGACCGTCCCTCGTTCCGTCGCGATGACCGTGGTGGTGAGCGTGGCGACCGTCCCTCGTTCCGTCGCGACGACAACCGGGGTGGTTTCGGCCGGCGTGACGACCGGGGCGACCGTGGCGGCTTCCGCCGCGACGACAGGCGTGACGACCGCCGGGACGACCGGCGTGATGCCCCCCGGGACGACCGCCGGGACGACCGTGACCGTGGCGGCTACGCCCCCCGGGACGACCGTGACCGTGGCGGCTATGGCCGCCGGGACGGTGGCGACCGGGGTGGTGACCGCGGTGGCTTCCGCCGTGACGACCGACGCGACGACCGCGGTGACCGTGGCGGCTTCCGCCGTGACGACCGCGGCGACCGCGGCGGGTTCCGGCGCGACGACCGTCGGGACGACCGGCGCGACGACCGTCGGGACGACCGCGGCGGCGAGCGGCGCTTCGGCGGAGACCGTGGCGGTGAGCGGACCGGCGAGCGTCGCTTCGGCGGAGACCGTGGCGGGTTCCGTGGCCGGGACGACCGTGGCGCTCGCGGCCCCCGTCGTGACGACCGTGGTGGCCGGCCGGGCGGTTTCCGTGGCCGTGACGACCGGCGCGATGACCGCCGTGACGACCGGCGCGGCGGCGGACGCTTCCGTGACGAGCGCGACCGCGACCGCGAGCCGATCAAGCGGCTGCCGATCCCGCCGGACGTCACCGGCGAGGAGATCGACAAGGACGTACGCCAGGAGCTGCAGAGCCTGCCGAAGACGCTCGCCGAGGACGTCGCCAAGAACCTGGTGATGGTCGCGCGGCTCATCGACGAGGACCCCGAGGGCGCCTACGGTTACTCCAAGGTGGCCCTGCGGCTGGCTTCGCGTGTCGCCGCCGTGCGGGAGGCCGCAGGTTTCGCGGCGTACGCCAGTCAGAAGTACGCCGAGGCGCTCGGGGAGTTCCGCGCTGCCCGCCGTATGACCGGCAACGTCGACCTGTGGCCCGTGATGGCCGACTGTGAGCGTGGGCTCGGGCGGCCGGAGAAGGCGCTGGACATGGCCGGTGCCCCGGAGGTGCACAAGCTCGACAAGGCCGGCCAGGTCGAGATGCGGCTCGTCGCCGCCGGTGCCCGGCGGGACATGGAGCAGCTGGACGCGGCCATCGTGACGCTGCAGAGCCCCGAGCTGGCCTCGAACTCGGTTCAGCCGTGGACCGCGCGGCTGCGGTACGCGTACGCCGACGCGCTGCTGGCGGCCGGCCGTAAGGACGAGGCGCGCGAGTGGTTCGCCAAGGCCGTGGAGGCGGACCGCGACGGCAGCACCGACGCATCCGACCGGCTTGCGGAGCTGGACGGTGTGGAGTTCGTCGACGCCCTGGACGAGGGCGCGGAGGACACGGAGGGCGCGGAGGACACGGAGGTCACGGAGGACACCGAGACCTCCGAGGCGAAGGACGCCGACACCGGCGCCGACTCCGATGCGGACGCCGACCGCGACGGCGACAACGACTGACGGCCATGACGGCAGAGGGCGGGCCCCGGATTCACTCCGGGGCCCGCCCTTTCGTCGTTGTGCCCGCCTTCGGCGGTCGGGGGCCTTCAGAGGTCGAGGGCGCGCAGGACCAGGCCGGAGGCCGGCTTCGGGCCGAAGGACGTCGACTTGCGCGGCATGGTGACGCCCTGGCGGGCGAGGTCGCGGACGACCTCCTCCCGTACCGGGTGCAAAAGGACCGCCGTGGAGCCGTCGCGTTCGGCCTTGGTGACGGTGGCGGCCGTGTCGTGGATGTAGGCGATGTGGGCCGGGGAGTCCTCGGGGATGTGCCAGACGTGCTCGAGCAGCGTGGCGTGCAGAACCGTCGCGTCCAGGGTGCGCCAGGCGGCGGGGCGGTCGGCGGGGACCGTGCGGGCCAGGAGGGCCGGGTCGGGCCGGTCGAGGAGGTGGAAGGCGCCGTCGCCGGCCAGCAGGAAGGCGTTGCCCGCGCAGGCCGCGTCGGCGAGGGCCTCCAGGGCCTCCGGCAGCGCCACCTCCAGGCGCTGCACCCGGAAGTGGCCCTCGACGGCGGCGACCGCGTCCGCGACGGGCAGGCCGTGCAGGAGCCGGTGGATGGCGCGCACCCGCAGCGGGTAGCGGGCGGTGTCGACGAGCAGGACCAGACCGTAGTCCCAGGGGCCGGGGGACGGGTGTTCCTCGCGCAGCCGGCGGTAGGTGGCCCAGCGGTGGTGGCCGTCGGCGATCAGGGCCTGGTGGTGGGCCAGGTCGGCCTGGATCGCGGCCAGCTCGGCGGGGTCGGTGAGGGCCCACAGGCGGTGGGTGAAGCCGTCCTCGGTGGTCGTCGACAGCAGCGGTGGCTGCTCCGCGGCGCTCTCGACGGCCCGGGTGGCGGCGGCCGTGGGGCCGTTGCCGCGGTACGTCAGCAGCAGCGGTTCGAGGTTCGCGGAGGTCGCGCGCATCAGGGCGGCGCGGTCGGCGACCACGTGCGGCATGACGTCCTCGTGCGGCAGGACCAGGCCGTCGTCCGGGTCGGTGACGCGCAGGGCGCCGATCAGGCCGCGCTGGAGCATGCCGTCGCCGTCGCGCTGTTCGTAGACGTAGAGACCGGGTTCGCGGTCGGCGGTGAGCACGCCCTCGTCGAGCCAGCGGCGCAGGGTGTCGGCGGCCTGCTCGTTGCGGGCGCTCGGCGTTCCGGCCTGGGGCAGGATGAGGCGGACGATGTTGTACGGGTCCGACGACTGGAGGTGGTGCAGGCCGTCGGGGCGGACCACGACGTCGTACGGCGGTGAGGTGACGGCGGCGAGGCTGCCGACCCGGTCCGGGTCGTAGCGCAGACCTCGGAACGGGGTGAGTTCGAGGCCCCGGCGCGCCGTTGCTTCCGAGTGACCTGCTGTGTCCATCCCGGCATCGTACGTGTGTCACCGGTATGCGCGATGATCGGGGGAAAGAGCAGGCGAACCGAGGAGCGATGTGCAATGAGCCGGAGCGTCAGGACGAGGCCCGAGGGCAGTGGGCAGGCCCTGAGCGAGGCGTACGACACGGCGCTGCTCGATCTGGACGGGGTGGTGTACGCGGGCGGGAACGCGATCGCGTACGCCGTGGAGTCGCTGGAAACCGCGCGTGCGGGCGGGATGCATCTCGCGTACGTCACGAACAACGCGCTGCGCACGCCGGACGTCGTCGCGGAGCATCTGACCGAGCTGGGCATACCGACGGGCGCGCAGGACGTCATCACGTCGGCGCAGGCGGTGGCACGGCTGATCAGTGAGCAGGTGCCGGCCGGTGCGCGGGTGCTGGTGATCGGCGGGGAGGGGCTGCGGGTGGCGCTGCGCGAACGCGGCCTGGTGCCCGTGGAGTCGGCGGACGACGACCCGGTGGCGGTGGTGCAGGGGTACGGCGGGTCGGATCTGCCGTGGGGCCGGTTCGCCGAGGCGTCCTACGCGGTCGCGCGCGGGGTGCCGTGGTTCGCGTCCAACACGGATCTGACGATCCCGAGCGGGCGCGGCATCGCCCCGGGCAACGGCGCGGCGGTGGAGGTCGTGCGGATCGCGACCGGTGCCGAGCCGCAGGTGGCGGGCAAGCCGCTGCCGCCCATGCACAAGGAGACCATCCTGCGCACGGGTGCGGAGCGGCCGCTGGTGGTGGGGGACCGGCTGGACACGGACATCGAGGGGGCGTTCAACGGCGGTGTCGACTCGCTGCTCGTGCTGACCGGTGTCACCGACGGCGCGCAGTTGCTTGCCGCGCCGCCCCAGCACCGGCCGACGTATGTCGACGCGGATCTGCGCGGGATGCTCACCGGGCAGCCGGAGATCACCGAGGAGGGTGACGGATTCCGGTGCGGCGGGTGGACGGCCCGGGCCGGGGACGAGCAGCTGGCGCTGAGCGGGGACGGTGAGGCGCTGGACGGTCTGCGGGCGCTGTGCGCGGCGGCCTGGACGGCGGCCGGGGACGGTGTGTGCGAGCTGGACGGGGGGAAGGCGCTGGCCCGGCTGGGGCTGTGAGCGGGGTGCCGGGTCGAGGAGACGGCGGCGGGTGCGGTGCTACGACCGGGGATCGTGGAGCGGAGCGAGGGTAGGCTAACCTAACCTCGTGTTGGTCGACAGTCCTCCCGAACAGCGCGCGGCGACCGCTCCCGCGCCCCCGAGTCGCCGGGCGATACGTGCCGCCGGGCTGTTGCTCGCCGTGGCGCTCCTGGCGCTCCTCGTCGTGGCGAGCATCGCCGTCGGCGCCAAACAGCTGTCCGTGGAACAGGTCTGGCACGGCCTGTTCCACGACACCGGGACATACGGGGACGTCGTCGTCGACGACCGGCTGGCGCGGACCGTGCTGGGGCTGCTCGCCGGGGCGGCGCTCGGCCTGTCCGGGGCCGTGCTCCAGGCGCTCACCCGTAACCCGCTGGCCGATCCCGGACTGCTCGGGATCAACGCGGGCGCGTCCGCCGCGGTCGTCACGGCCATCACCTATCTCGGCATCACCAGCCTGACCGGCTATGTGTGGTTCGCCTTCCTCGGCGCCGCCGTCGTGGGCGCGCTGGTGTGGTTCCTCGGCGGCAGCCGGGGCGCCACGCCCGTCCGGCTGGCGCTCGCGGGGACCGCGATCACCGCCGCGCTGTACGGGTTCGTACAGGCCGTGATGATCACGGACGACGCGGCGCTCGGCAAGATGCGCTTCTGGACCGTCGGCTCGCTGGGCTCCGCGACCGACGGGACCATCCGGCAGGTGCTGCCGTTCTTCGCTGTCGGCACCCTGCTGGCCCTCTCGCTCGCCCGCCCGCTGAACGCGATGGCCATGGGCGACGACACCGCCACTGCGCTCGGCGCCAACCTCAACCGGACCCGGGCGCTGGCCATGCTCGCCGCGACCGTGCTGTGCGGGGCGGCCACCGCCGCCTGCGGGCCGATCCTGTTCGTCGGACTGATGGTGCCGCACGTCGTGCGCTCCTTCACCGGACCCGACCTGCGCTGGATCCTGCCGTACGCCACCGTCCTGTCGCCCGTGCTGCTGCTCGGCGCCGATGTGCTCGGCCGGATCGCCGTGCGGCCCTCGGAACTCCAGGTCGGTGTCGTCACCGCCGTCCTGGGCGGTCCGGTCTTCATCTTCCTGGTCCGACGGCGAAGGACGGCGCAGCTGTGAGCACGGCAGTGAAGAAGACGAGCACGGCTGCGCTCAAGGGGCGTGGCCCGCGTGTGCTGCGCACGCCCGGCGGGCTGTCGCTGCGCCTCGACGTGCGCGCGCTGGTCGTCGTCGCCCTGCTGCTGGTGGCCGCGCTCGCCGCGAGCGTCGTGCTGATCGGCACCGGCGACTTCCCGATCTCCGCCGGGGACGTGATCAGGACACTGCTCGGCGACGGCAACCCGGGCCAGGAGTTCATCATCCGGGAACTGCGGCTGCCGCGGGTGCTGGTCGGTCTGCTGGTCGGGGCCGCGCTGGGCCTGGGCGGCGCGCTGTTCCAGGCCGTCTCCCGCAACCCGCTGGGCAGTCCGGACGTCCTCGGCCTCGGGCAGGGCTCGACGGCCGGGGCGCTCGTGGTGATCGTCCTGATCGGCGGCAACACCGCGCAGGTCACCCTGGGCGCGCTGGCCGGCGGCCTGCTGACCGGCCTCGCCATCTATCTGCTCGCCTGGAAGCAGGGCGTGCACGGCTACCGGCTGGTCCTGGTCGGTATCGGCGTCGCCGCCGTGGCCACGGCCGTCAACGGCTACCTCATCACCAAGGCCGACCTGGTCGACGCGGCCCGCGCGATCGTGTGGATGACCGGCTCGCTCAACGGCCGCGGCTGGGAGCAGGTGTGGCCGCTGCTCGCGCTGTGCGCGGTGCTGGTGCCGCTGGTCCTCGCCAACGCGCGGGGCCTGCGGATGATGGAGATGGGCGACGACATGGCCGGCGCCCTCGGCGTGCGCGTCGAACGGGTGCGGATGCTGCTGATGGTGGCGGCCGTCCTGCTCACCGCCACGGCCACGGCCGCGGCCGGCCCCGTCGGCTTCGTCGCCCTCACCGCGCCCCAGCTCGCCCGCCGGCTGACCCGCTCGCCGGGGCCGAACCTCGTGCCGTCGCTGTGCATGGGCGCCACCCTCCTGGTCGCCGCCGACCTCGCCTCGCAGCGGCTGTTCGGTGCCGACCAGCTGCCCGTCGGTGTGGTCACCGGCGTGCTCGGCGGTGTCTACCTGCTGTGGCTGCTGGTCACCGAGCGCCGCGCGGGCCGGATATGAGCGGCATGCATCAGAACACCGATAGGAGCACCGTGAACCGCCTGTCCGCCGAGAACGTCACCCTTGCCTACGACCAGCGCGTCATCGCCGAGCAGCTGTCGGTGCAGATCCCCGACCACTCCTTCACGGTGATCGTCGGCCCGAACGCGTGCGGCAAGTCGACCCTGCTGCGGGCGCTGTCACGGATGCTCAAGCCGAGCCGGGGCCGGGTGCTGCTGGACGGGCAGGTCATCCAGTCGATGCCCGCGAAGAAGGTCGCCCGCACTCTCGGCCTCCTGCCGCAGGCGTCGATCGCGCCCGACGGCATCACGGTCGCCGACCTCGTCGGCCGCGGCCGCTACCCGCACCAGGGCCTGCTGCGGCAGTGGTCCAGCGAGGACGAGCGGGTCGTACAGGAGTCCATGGCGCAGACCGGGGTCGCCGAACTCGCCGACCGGTACGTCGACGAGCTGTCCGGCGGTCAGCGCCAGCGCGTGTGGATCGCGATGGCGCTCGCCCAGCAGACGCCCCTGCTGCTGCTCGACGAGCCGACGACCTATCTCGACATCCAGCACCAGATCGACGTGCTCGACCTGTGCGCCGAGCTGCACGAGACGCAGGGCCGCACCCTCGTCGCCGTCCTGCACGACCTCAACCACGCGGCCCGGTACGCCACGCACCTGATCGCCCTCAAGGGCGGCGAGGTCATCGCGCAGGGCGCGCCGAAGGACATCGTCACGGCGGAGCTGGTCGAGGAGGTCTTCCAGCTGCGCTGCCAGGTCATCGACGATCCGGAGACCGGGACCCCGCTGGTGGTGCCGGCCGCGCGCGCGGCACGGGTGCGGGCCTCGGTGGCCGCCGCGGAGCCATCCTGACGGCCGCGGAGCGCTACAACTTCCTGAGCCGGAAGCGCTACAGCAGCTTCCTGAGCCGGAACAGGTCCATCAGGCTCGCCTCCAGCTTCACCCGCCCCGAGCCCCAGGCGCGCGCGAAGTTGAGCTCGCCGTTCACCAGGGCCACCAGGTCGTCGCCGGCCATGGCCAGCCGGATCTCGGCGCGCCCCGGCGGCGGCCCCTGAAGGGTGTCGTCCACCCGGATCCGGCCGCCGGTCAGCCGCCCGGCGAACGTGACGTCCAGGTCCCTGATGTGGCAGCTCACCGAACGGTCCAGGGCCGCGGCCTCGCGGACGTCGCCCTCGGCGCGCTGCATGTTGTCCGAAAGTTTGTCGAGTGCGCTACGGCACTCCTCGATCGTGGCCATCGCGCTCGACGGTACAGCAGGGCTTCGAGGTAGCGTCTGGGCATGCACGACACCGTCCCCGACGCCGAGGCGCACGAGGAGGGCCCGGACGAGCCGGCGTACGACCCCGCCGCCCCGGCCCCGCTGAACGCGGACCGCACCCCCACCGGCAACGCCGACGTCGACGCCGCCCTGGACCGGCTGGCCGACGCCGACCACCTCGCCACGGACGGACACCTCGAGGTGTACGAGGATGTACACCGGGGGCTGCGCGACGCGCTCACCGCGCTCGACGCCCGCCCGGGACCTCCGGCGCCCCCCTCGTCACACCCGACGGCGTCCTCGTCGTCGTACCAGAGCAGGAGCTGAACGCACCGTGGCAGGAGTCGCACGTCGCCGTCTGGACGCGGAGCTGGTCCGCCGCAAGCTCGCGCGCTCGCGTGAGCACGCCAGCCAGCTGATCGCCGCGGGGCGGGTCACCGTCGGCAAGACCGTCGCGACCAAGCCCGCCACCCAGGTGGAGACCGCGGCGGCGATCGTCGTCACGGCCGACGACAGCGATCCCGACTACGTCTCCCGGGGCGGGCACAAGCTCGCCGGGGCGCTGGCGGCCTTCGTGCCGCAGGGACTGGTCGTCGAGGGCCGGCGGGCACTGGACGCCGGCGCGTCCACGGGCGGCTTCACGGATGTGCTGCTGAGGGCCGGGGCCGCGCACGTGGTCGCCGTGGACGTCGGGTACGGGCAGCTCGCCTGGACGCTGCAGAGCGATGAACGCGTCACCGTCAAGGACCGTACGAACGTACGCGAGTTGACGCTGGAGGCGATCGACGGCAAGCCCGTGGATCTGGTCGTGGGGGATCTGTCGTTCATCCCGCTGGGTCTGGTGCTGCCCGCCCTGGTGCGGTGCGTGACGCCGGACGCCGATCTTGTGATGATGGTCAAGCCGCAGTTCGAGGTGGGGAAGGAGCGACTGGGCAGCGGGGGTGTCGTGCGGAGTCCGCAGCTGCGGGCGGAGGCCGTGCGGGGTGTCGCCGAGAAGGCGTGGGAGCTGGGGCTCGGGGTGCGGGGTGTCACCGCGTCTCCGCTGCCCGGGCCGTCCGGCAACGTCGAGTACTTTCTGTGGCTGCGTGCCGGGGCGCCCGCCCTGGACCCGGCCGATGTTGACCGTGCAGTGGCGGAGGGGCCGCGTTGACGCAGAACCGAGCTCGTACTGTTTTCCTGCTCGCCCACACCGGACGGCCGGCGGCCGTGCGCAGTGCCGAGCTCGTGGTGAAGGGCCTGCTCCGCTCCGGTATCGGGGTGCGGGTCCTCGAGGCGGAGGCGGTCGACCTGCCGCTGCCGGATGAGGTGCAGCTGGTCAAGGAGGCCACTCCGCAGTGCCTCGACGGGTGCGAGCTGCTCATCGTCCTGGGCGGTGACGGGACCCTGCTGCGCGGCGCGGAGTTCGCGCGGGCGTCCGGGGTGCCGATGCTCGGCGTCAACCTGGGGCGGGTCGGCTTCCTCGCGGAGGCCGAGCGGGACGACCTGGAGAAGGTCGTCGACCGGGTGGTGGCGCGGTCGTACGAGGTCGAGGAGCGGATGACCGTCGATGTCGTCGTGCACCGCAACGGCGACATCGTGCACACCGACTGGGCGCTGAACGAGGCGGCCGTGCAGAAGGTGTCCGCGGAGCGGATGCTCGAGGTCGTGCTGGAGATCGACGGGCGGCCGGTGACCGGGTTCGGCTGCGACGGGATCGTGTGCGCGACGCCGACCGGGTCGACGGCGTACGCGTTCTCGGCGGGCGGGCCGGTGGTGTGGCCGGAGGTCGAGGCGCTGCTGATGGTGCCGATCTCGGCGCACGCGCTGTTCGCGAAGCCGCTCGTGACGGCGCCGGACTCCGTGCTGGCCGTCGAGGTGCTGCCGCACGTCCCTCCGGGAGTGCTGTGGTGCGACGGGCGGCGGACGGTGGAGCTGCCGCCGGGCGCGCGGGTCGAGGTGCGGCGCGGGGCCGTGCCGGTGCGGCTGGCCCGGCTGCACCATGCGAACTTCACCGACCGGCTCGTCGCGAAGTTCGCGCTGCCGGTCTCGGGTTGGCGCGGGGCGCCGCACTAGACTCCTGGGCCCTCGCCGGGTCGACCGGACGACGGGCCTCGCTCGGGTGGGTGACAAAGGCGGGGCGGTCGCAATCGCCCCGCCGGACCTCGTATGGTCTTGTGCGTGCTGGAAGAGATGCGGATACGGTCGCTCGGTGTCATCGACGACGCCGTTGTCGAGCTGTCGCCCGGGTTCACCGCCGTCACCGGCGAGACCGGCGCGGGCAAGACCATGGTGGTCACCAGCCTCGGGCTGCTGCTGGGCGGGCGCGCAGACGCCGCGCTCGTGCGGCTCGGGGCCGAGAAGGCGGTCGTCGAGGGCCGGATCACCGTAGCCGCGGACGCCACCGCCGTCGTACGCGCCGAGGAGGCCGGGGCCGAGCTGGACGACGGGGCGCTGCTGATCAGCCGCACCGTGTCCGCCGAGGGCCGGTCGCGGGCGCACGTGGGCGGGCGGTCGGTACCCGTGGGGCTGCTCGCGGAGCTGGCCGACGACCTGGTCGCCGTGCACGGGCAGACCGACCAGCAGGGGCTGCTGAAGCTGTCCCGGCAGCGCGAGGCGCTCGACCGGTACGCCGGGGACGCGGTCGCCGTGCCGCTGACCAAGTACCGCGAGGCGTACAAGCGGCTGCGGGCCGTTGCCGCCGAGCTGGACGAGATCACGACACGCGCGCGTGAGCGGGCCCAGGAGGCCGACCTGCTGCGCTTCGGCCTCGAGGAGATCGCCGCGGTCGAGCCGCGCGCCGGTGAGGACACGGAGCTGTCCGAGGAGGCCGAGCGGCTCGGGCACGCGGAGGCGCTGTCGTCGGCCGCGACGGCCGCGCACGCCGCGCTCGCGGGCAATCCGGAGGACCCCGAGGGCATCGACGCGACCACCCTGGTCGCGGGCGCCCAGCGGGCCCTGGAGGCCGTCCGGTCGCACGATCCGGCGCTGGCCGCGCTCGCCGACCGGATCGGCGAGATCGGCATCCTGCTCGGGGACGTGGCCGGGGAGCTGGCCGGGTACGCCGACGACCTGGACGCCGATCCGCTGCGGCTGGCGGCGGTGGAGGAGCGGCGGGCCGCGCTCACCCAGCTGACACGGAAGTACGGCGAGGACGTGAACGCCGTGCTGGCCTGGGCCGAACGCAGCGCGCAGCGGCTGACCGAACTCGACGGCGACGACGAGCGGATCGAGGAACTGACCGCCGAACGCGACGGGCTGCGCGCCGAACTGGGCGGGCTCGCGCAGGCGCTGACCGAGGCGCGCACGGAGGCCGCCGAGCGGTTCGCTGCGGCCGTGACCGCGGAGCTGGCGTCGCTGGCGATGCCGCACGCGCGTGTGTCCTTCGACATCCGGCAGACCGACGACCCGGAGGGCGTCGAGGTGCACGGGCGCACGGTGGCCTACGGCCCGCACGGCGTCGACGAGGTCGAGCTGCTGCTCGCCCCGCACCCGGGCGCCCCGCCGCGGCCGATCGCCAAGGGTGCCTCCGGCGGTGAGCTGTCCCGGGTGATGCTGGCCGTGGAGGTCGTGTTCGCGGGCACGGACCCGGTGCCGACGTACCTCTTCGACGAGGTCGACGCCGGCGTCGGCGGCAAGGCAGCGGTGGAGATCGGGCGGCGCCTGGCGCGGCTCGCGAAGTCGGCGCAGGTCGTCGTCGTCACGCACCTGCCGCAGGTGGCCGCGTTCGCCGACCGGCAGCTGCTGGTGGAGAAGACCAACGACGGCTCGGTGACCCGCTCGGGCGTGAAGGTCCTGGAGGGCGAGGACCGCATCCGCGAACTGTCCCGGATGCTGGCCGGCCAGGAGGACTCCGAGACGGCCCGCGCCCACGCGGAGGAACTCCTCGCGACGGCCCGCGCGGACGCCTGAGAGGCGCCCGGCCGCGACGCCGGGCCCTCGCGGCCGCCGGCCTCACCGGTGCTGCCGCGACCAGCCCGCGTGCCGCGGCACCGGGTGACCGTCCGCGAGGCGAGCGGACCGGCCGGGGGCTGTGGAAAGAAGGCAGGCGAGGCGGCGGACTCACTCGTGTGGGTGACGTAGAGGGGCGCCTGAGTGACGTCGGGAGGGCGCTCGGGGCGGGCGCGCGCCCCCGGGGTTCCCGGAACAGCCGTACGTGCTGGCATTCTTGGCGTCAGCGGCGGAGGAAACGGTGTGGTCCACCCCCTTCGCGCGATCCTTCTGTACGTTCTCTTCGTGACCGTCCCACGCCGAACCAGGAGCCCGGCCACGTGACCCCCGCGAGCAGCCCGTCACCGCACGGCCGGCCGCCGCTGCGCACCGTGCAGGTGCTCGGCGGAGGCAACGCCGGCAGCAGCGCCCATGTGCGCTCGCTGGCCGCCGGGCTCGTCGCACGGGGCGTGAAGGTCACCGTGTGCGCCCCCTACGAGGCCGATCACGCCTACGACTTCACCGGCGCCGGTGCCGACCACGTGGCCGTGCCGCGCAGCAGCGACCCGGTGTCCGTCGCCGCGCTGCGGGCGGCCTGCGCCAATGCCGACCTGGTGCACGCGCACGGGCTGCACGCCTCCTTCCGGGCGGTGCTCGCGCTCAGCGGGCGCCGTACCCCGCTCATCGTCACCTGGCACGACCGGGCGTACGCCGAGGGGCCGCGCGCCCAGCTGCTGCGGCTGCTGGAGCGGCGGGTGGCCAGGACCGCCGCCGTGGTGCTCGGGACCAGCTCCGTGCTGGTGGACGTCGCCCGCCGCACCGGCGCCCGGGACGCCCGGCTCGCCGCGGTCTCCGTACCCGGGTCGCGCCCGGCCGCGCAGGACGAGGAGGCGGAGCGCCGGCGGCCCAAGGTGCGGGCCGAACTCGGCTCCACAGGGCGCCCGTTGCTGCTGGCGGTCGGCTCCCTGGAGCGCCACCGCGGATACGACCTCCTGCTGGACGCCTCGCGCGCCTGGCGCTTGCTGGACCCGGTGCCGCTGGTCGCGATCGCCGGGGAGGGGCCGCTGCGGGCGGAGCTGCAGCGCCGTATCGAGGACGAAGGGCTGCCGGTGCGGCTGCTCGGGCGCCGCGACGACGTCGGCGAGCTGCTCGCCGCCGCGGATCTCGCGCTGCTGCCCAGCCGCTGGGAGTCACGGTCCGTCCTCGCCCAGGAGGCGCTCCACGCGCGCGTACCGCTGGTCGCGACCGACGTCGGCGGCATCCGCGAACTCGTCGGCGACGCCGCCGAGCTGGTGCCGTACGGCGACACCCCGGCGCTCGCCTCGCACGTGGTCGCCCTGCTCGGCGACCCCGGCCGCTGCGAGGAACTGCGGCACAAGGGCGCGCGGCAGGCGGCCACCTGGCCGTCGGAGGACGAGACGGTCGCTCAAGTGCTGAGCGTCTACGACGAGTTGACCAAGCCCTCGCCGTGGCTGTAAGCCCCTGCGGCACGTGGCTCCGGTCGCAGCTACGGCACGTGCCGGCGGGCCCGTAGGGCCAGGCTCAGGGCCAGGACCGTCTGGGGGTCGTCGAGGTCCGTGCCGAGGAGTTCGCCGATGCGGGCGAGCCGGTTGTAGAGGGTCTGGCGGTTCAGGTGCAGTTCGCGGGCCGTTTCCGCCTTGCGGCCGGCGTGCGCCAGGTAGGTCTCCAGGGTCGGCAGCAGCGGGGGGCGCGAGCGGCGGTCGTGGTCGCGCAGGGGACCGATCGCGCGGTCCACGAAGGCCTCGAGGTCCGGGTGGTCGCGCAGCCGCCACAGCAGCAGGTCGATGTCCAGTCGGCGGGCGTCGTACCAAGGGCGGTCCGTGAGGCCCTGCGCCGCCGTCGCCGTCTCCGCCGCGTGCCGCAGGCCCGCCGAGGCGGCCGCCCAGCCGCCGGCGACCCCGACCACCACGACCGGCGGTTGTGCGCCCGGTCGCTGCATCGCGGCCCGCTCCACGCCCGCCCGCAGCGCCGCCGCGACCCGGTCGGCGACCGCCGCGCGCTCCGACTCCGAGCGCAGGCCCAAAAGGACCAGCACGCGGCCCTCGACGGGGCGTACGCCGATCAGCACCGGCACGCCCACGGCCGCCAGTTCCTCCGAGACCGCGCGGGCCAGAACAGCCCAGCCGCCGCCGGGGGAGAGGGCGTCGCCGAGCCGCATCACCACCGGCAGCAGGGGACCCGTGCCCGGTTTGAAGCCGAGGACGCGGGCCTGCGCCGGGGCGTCCTCGGCGGTGATCCGGCCCTCGGCGAGGTCGGTGAGGAAGTCGCCGCGGCCGCGCGCGGCCAGCTCCTCCTCCTGGCGGGCCTGCATCAGCACCACCGCGAGGATGCCCGCGGCCCGCTCACCGGCGATCCGGTGCACGGGCGCCAGCGGTGAGCGCACCGGCAGCAGCACCAGCCGGGCCCGCACCGAACCGGCCCCCGGACCGCCGCCGGGGACGTCCACCAGCACCGAACCCGACGGCGGCGGCGCATCCTTGTGCGGGCCGCGCAGCCCCTCCCACACCTGGAGCGGATCGGTGCCCTCCGGCCCGGCCCCGGCGGCGTACAGCAGCCGGCCGTCGGCCGTCTCGAGGAAGACGGGGTTGTCGCTGAAGTCGGCCAGGATGCCGAGGACCTGGGGCACTCCGCCGCCGCCCAGCAGGGCCTGCGTACAGCGCCGGTGCACCTCCTCCGCCCGCTGGAGCAGCGCGTAGTGGCCGTTGACGATCTCGGTGTGGATCTCCTCGGTGACCGTCACGAACGGCACCTCGCGGTGCAGTTGGACCAGCGGCAGCCCCGCCGCCCGCGCCGTCTCCACCAGGGGCGCGGGCAGCCGGGCGAAGCGCGGGCCCAGCTCCACCACCAGCGCCGCGATACCGCGTTCGGCCAGGGTCCGCACGAACGCCCGCTGCTCGGCCGGCCGGGTGCCGACGCCGTATCCCGTGGTCAGCAGCAGTTCGCCGCCCTTGAGCAGGGAGGCGATGTTGGGCACCTCGCCCGCGTGAACCCAGCGCACCGTGCGCCCGAGCCGGTCGGCGCCCGCGAGCACCTCGGGCAGCCCGCTGCGCAGGCCGGGCAGCTCCAGTGCCCGCTGCACGGTGATCCCGGTGCCCTGGGTGTCGAATCGGTGGTCGGTGCGGCTGTCCATGCAGCGGACGCTACCCGGGCGTGTGTTGCAGTGACATCTCCGGGCGGTCACAGGGGCGATCACCGCCGCCCGCGCCGCGACACTGCGTCGCCCCGGACGCTCAATAGCGTGACCGCCTGTCTGTTGTGGCATGCGTCACTCCACCGCCACACTGACGCATCCGCAGGTAAACCGCTACGTGATCTTCGGATTCCGTTGTGAATGCACGGTGAGAGGGGCGGGAATGGCAGAAACTCCCACGCGAGAGGTGCAACGCCTCAAAGCGAATTCCGTAGGACTGGTGGGTGTGGTGTTCATGGCGGTGGCCACCGCCGCACCCATCACCGCGATGACCGGCAACCTGCCCATCGCGGTCGGCTACGGCAACGGCACCGGCGCACCGGCCGGCTATCTGTTCGCCACCGTCGTGCTGACGGTCTTCTCCGTCGGCTATGTCGCGATGGCCCGCCGGATCACCGCGGCCGGTGCCTTCTACGGCTACATCTCGCACGGCCTGGGCCGGATCGCAGGCCTGGCCTCCGGGATGCTCGCCGTCCTCGCGTACATCGTCTTCGAGGCGTCCATCGTCGGCGTCTTCTCCTACTTCGCGAAGACCACCGTCCACGACCAGCTCGGCGTCGACCTGCCCTGGGTCGTCTACGCCGCCGCCATGCTGCTGGTCACGGCCGTCCTCGCGTACTTCGACATCAATCTCACCGCCAAGGCGCTCGGCGTGATGCTGATCGCGGAGATCGCCGTCCTCTTCGCGGTCGCCACCGCCGTACTCCTGCACGGCGGCGGCCCCGACGGCATCCCCGTCGAGCCCATCAACCCCGAGAACGCCTTCACCGGCGCCTCCGCCGGCCTCGGCCTGTTCTTCGCCTTCTGGTCCTGGGTCGGCTTCGAGTCGACGGCGATGTACGGCGAGGAGTCCCGCGACCCCAAGCGGGTCATCCCGCGCGCGACGCTCATCTCCGTCGTCGGCGTCGGCCTGTTCTACATCTACGTCTCCTGGATGACCATCGCCGGCAACGGACTGACCGGCGCGGTGAAGCTCTCCGCCGGGGCGAGCCCGCTCGACCTGTTCTTCGCCCCCGCCCACACCTTCATCGGCGGCTGGGCGGTCAACGCCTTCCAGTGGCTGCTGATCACCGGATCGTTCGCCTGCGGCATGGCGTTCCACCAGTGCGCCGCGCGCTATCTGTACGCCATCGGCCGCGAGGGGTTCCTGCACCCCGCCCTCGGCCGCACCCACCCGCGGCACGGCTCGCCGTACCTCGCCTCCTTCGTGCAGTCCGTCATCGCCGTCGCCCTCGTCGGCGCGTTCTGGGCGACCGGACAGGACCCGTACATCCACCTGTACACGCTGCTGGCGATCCTCGGCACGATGGCCATCCTCATCGTGCAGACCCTGTGCTCCTTCGCGGTCATCGGCTACTTCCGCAAGAACCACCCCGAGGACCGGCACTGGTTCCGCACCTTCACCGCGCCGCTGCTCGGCGGGATCGGCATGACCGCAGTGGTGGTGCTGCTCGTGGTCAACATGGACACCGCGGCCGGTACGGCGGCCGACTCCCTGTTCTTCAAGGCCATCCCGTGGATCGTCGGGCTGGTCTTCTTCGGCGGCCTCGGCCTCGGCCTGTATCTGCGGGCCCGCCGGCCGGAACGCTACGAGATCATCGGCCGGATCGTCCTGGAGGACGCGGCCGAGCGCACGGACAGCGACATCGAGGAAGCCCCCGCCAACGCCTGAGGAGCCGCACCGTGTCCCGTACGCAGCTGATGCACGCCCTGAGCGCCCTCACCGCCGACCACGCCGCCGCCCACCGGCTCGGTGTACCCGTCGCCGAGGCACGCGGGCTCCGCCGCCGCAGCGTCCTCAAGGGCGCTCTGGCCACCGCCGCGGTGACCGCGGTGGCGGCTCCGGACAGAGCAGCCGCCGCCTCCGCACCGCGCATCGCCGTCGTCGGCGCCGGAATCGCCGGGCTGACCGCCGCGCTCACCCTCCGCGACGCCGGATACGCCTGCACCCTCTACGAGGCCAACCCCGACCGGGTCGGCGGGCGCATGTACTCCCAGCGCGACCACTGGGCCTGGGGGCAGACCTCCGAGATCGGCGGCGAGCTGATCGACACCGGCCACAAGAAGATCCAGGAACTGTGCCGCCGCTTCTCCCTCCCCCTGGAGGACTTCCTCGGCGGCGGCCCGAACGGCGCCGAGGAGGTGTTCTTCTTCGGCGGCGCCTACTACCCGCGCGCGCAGGCCGACGAGGACTTCAAGCCCGTCTACCAGGCCCTGCACACCGACCTCCAGGCCGCCGGAGAGGTCAAGTGGAACCAGACCACAGCAGCCGGCACCGCCCTGGACAACATGTCCCTGTACGACTGGATCGAGTCCCGGGTGCCCGGCGGCCACGCCTCCCGGCTGGGGCAGCTCTTCGACGTCGCCTACAACGTCGAGTACGGCGCCGACACCACCGACCAGTCCTCGCTCGCCCTGGTGCTGCTGATGGGCTACCAGACCAATCCGGGCGACTTCAACATCTGGGGCCTGTCCGACGAGCGCTACCACATCGTCGGCGGCAACGACCAACTCCCGCACGCCATCGCCGACTTCCTGCCCGCCGGGACGATCCGGCAGGGCTGGTCGCTGCAGGCGGTACGCGCCAACGCCGACGGCACGCAGACGCTGACCTTCAGCGAGGCCGGCAGCACCCGCACCGTCACCGCCGACCACACCGTGCTGTGCGTGCCGCTGCCGATCCTGCAACGGCTCGATCTGAGCCGGGCCGGCTTCGACACCCGGATGACCAGCCTGTTGCGGGACGCCCGCATGGGGTACTGCACCAAACTCAACATGCAGTTCTCCAGCCGACCCTGGCGCGGCACCGGCCCCTGGCCCGGCGTGTCCGCGGGCGAGTGCTTCACCGACGGCCGGGTGCAGCAGACCTGGGACACCACCAAGGTCCAGCCCGGCACCGGCGGCATCCTCATCCAGTACGGCGGCGGCAGCCTCGCCAGGTCGCTGACCCCGGCGGGACCTTTCTCCTACGAGAGCGACCCCTATGTGAAGAGTCTCGCCGGGAAGTACCTCAAGGACATCGACGCCTTCTTCCCCGGCACGTCGGGCGCGTGGACGGGCCGCGCGCAGCTGTCCGCGTGGCACCTCAACCCGTACTCGTACGGCGCCTACTCCTACTGGCCGGTGGGCTATCTGCACCGGTACGCGGGCTACGAGGGGACCGCGCAGGGCAACATCCACATCGGCGGCGAGCACTGCAGTTACGACTTCCAGGGCTACACGGAGGGCGGCGCGACGGAGGGAGAGCGGGCGGCGCGCGAGGTGATCGCCGCACTGGGTTAGATGCGTGTGCATCGGGTAGCGGCGCCCGCATGGACTTCAGTGTGGTTGCCGTGGCACGTGAGGACGACAGCCCGGTCGACGAGCCGCTGCGCATCGCGGCGCTCGCCGACCGGCTCGGCTACCGGGAGGTGTGGGTCGGCGAGGGGCCGACCTGGGACGCGTTCGTACTGGCCACCGCGATCGGTGCGGCGACACGCCGGGTCGCGCTGACGGCGGGGCCGGTGCCGGTGTCCGTGCGGGACGCGTACACCATCGCCCGGGGCGCGGCGGGCACCGCCGCCATGACCGGCGGCCGGGCGGTGGGTGTGGCGATCGGCACCGCCAGCAAGCGGGTGGTCGAGGGGGTGCACGGACGGCCCCGGACCCGGCCGGCGGCCGCGCTGAAGGAGTCGGCGGCGGCGCTGCGGAACCTGCTGCACGCGGTGCCCGGCGAGCCGGTCGTGACCGGCAGCCCCTTCCGCCGCCGCCTCGCCCCGCCCGGCGGCCCGCTGACGGTGGCGGCCTTCGGGGACCGGGCGATCGGTGTCGCCGCCGCGCACGCCGACCGGATGCTGCTCGACCTGGTCACTCCGGAACAGGTACGGGTGCTGCGCGGCAAGCTCGACGCGGCGGCGGACAAGGCGGGTCGTACGCCGCCGCGGCTCGCCGCGTGGCTGCCTGCGGCGGTCGATCCCGCTCCGGAGGCGGTACGGCAGGTGCTGGGCAGCATCGTCGGGTATCTGACCGTGCCGGGGTACGCCGACATGTTCCGGGCGGCCGGCTTCGACAGGGCGGTCGGTCTGGCGGCCTCGGGCGCGGACCGGGAGACCCTGATCGAGGCCCTGCCGCCCGGGGCCGCGTCCGAGGTCGGCCTGATCGGCGACGCGGAAACGATCCAGGCCCGCATCGACGCGTACGCCGAGGCGGGCCTGGACGAGGTGGCGCTGGTCCCGGCGACCCAGGGGGATCCGGGAGGGGAACGTACCCTCACGACGCTGGCCGGCTGAAGCGCGCCCCGAAGGGGCGCGGGGAACTGCGGGACCAGCCACGCCGAACCCGTAACCGACACACGACCCCGGGCGGCACTACCCCCCGTACGCGCCGGACGCAGTCAACCGCAGCGCCGTGTCGATCAGCGGCACATGGCTGAAGGCCTGGGGGAAGTTCCCCACCTGACGCTTCAGACGCGGGTCCCACTCCTCCGCCAGCAGACCGAGGTCGTTGCGCAGGGAGAGCAGCTTCTCGAACAGCTTGCGGGCCTCGTCCACGCGGCCGATCATCGCCAGGTCGTCGGCCATCCAGAAGGAACACGCGAGGAAGGCGCCCTCGTCGCCCGGAAGCCCGTCGACGCCCTCGTGCTCGCCCTCGGTGGGGTAGCGCAGGATGAACCCGTCCGGCGTGGACAGCTCCCGCTGGATCGCCTCGATCGTGCCGATCACCCGCTTGTCGTCGGGCGGCAGGAAGCCCATCTGCGGGATCAGCAGCAGGGAGGCGTCCAGCTCCCGCGAGCCGTAGGACTGCGTGAAGGTGTTGCGCTCCTTGTCGTAACCCTTCTCGCACACCTCGCGGTGGATCTCCTCGCGCAGCTCCCGCCAGCGCTCCAGCGGGCCGTCGGCCTCGCCGGACTCCAGCAGCTTGATCGTGCGGTCGACGGCGACCCAGGCCATCACCTTGGAGTGCACGAAGTGCCGGCGTGGCCCGCGCACCTCCCAGATGCCCTCGTCCGGCTCCTGCCAGTGCTTCTCCAGGTAGCTGATCAGCTTCAGCTGGAGCAGCGAGGCGTAGTCGTTGCGGGCCAGGCCCGTCATGTGGGCCAGGTGCAGCGCCTCGGTGACCTCGCCGTACACGTCCAGCTGGAGCTGGTGCGCGGCGCCGTTGCCGACCCGCACCGGCGCGGACTTCTCGTAGCCCGGCAGCCAGTCCAGCTCCGCCTCGCCCAGCTCACGCTCGCCCGCGATGCCGTACATGATCTGCAGGTTCTCGGGGTCGCCGGCCACCGCCCGCAGCAGCCACTCGCGCCAGGCACGGGCCTCCTCGCGGTAGCCGGTGCGCAGCAGCGAGGACAGGGTGATCGCCGCGTCGCGCAGCCAGGTGTAGCGGTAGTCCCAGTTGCGCACGCCGCCGATGTCCTCCGGCAGGGAGGTGGTGGGCGCCGCGACGATGCCGCCGGTGGGGGCGTACGTCAGTGCCTTGAGTGTGATCAGCGAGCGGACCACGGCCTCCCGGTAGGGGCCGTGGTACGTGCACTGCTCGACCCACTCGCGCCAGAAGTCCTCCGTCGCCACCAGCGACTGCTCGGGCTCCGGCAGCGGCGGCGGCTCCTTGTGCGAGGGCTGCCAGGAGATGGTGAACGCGATCCGGTCACCGGGCGCGACGGTGAACTCCGAGAACGTCGTCAGCGACTTGCCGTAGGTCTCGACCTCCGTGTCGTACCAGACCGAGTCCGGGCCGGCCACGGCCACCGTGCGGCCCTCGTGCTTGTGCACCCACGGCACGACCCGGCCGTAGGAGAAGCGCATCCGCAGCGCCGAGCGCATCGGGACCCGGCCCGAGACGCCCTCGACGATCCGGATCAGCTGCGGGGCGCCGTCACGCGGGGGCATGAAATCGGTCACGCGGACCGTGCCGCGTGGTGTGTCCCACTCAGATTCGAGGATCAGCGAGTCGCCGCGGTAGCTGCGCCGGGCCGCGGTCGGAGGCTGCTGGTCGGGCCCGTGGGCCGGGCCCAGCCGCCAGTACCCGTGCTCCTCGGTACCGAGCAGGCCGGCGAAGATGGCATGCGAGTCGAAGCGCGGCAGGCAGAGCCAGTCCACCGTGCCGTCACGGCAGACCAGCGCCGCTGTCTGCATGTCTCCGATGAGTGCGTAGTCTTCGATGCGCCCGGCCACGTGCAACTCCAGTCGAACGGCCACGTCACCCCGCGTGCGGGGCTGTCGCTAGTGCGGTCAAGGGGTCGTTGTTGTGCGTCGTTGAGCGGTGAAGCAAAGCAGCCGCTCAACCGCGATGGCAAAACGGCAATCTCTGCTCAACGAACTGACGAGCTCTCGTTGTTCCGGTGATGTACGGGCTGTGGGTGGCGCCTGGTACCCGGCCGGGCTCGGCAGCGAGTGTCCGAGCAGGATACGACGCACGTAGATGATCCGCGTGCCCCTCCGGGCAACGGGCATCCACCGAACGAGTGAGCATCGGGTGAGAAACACGTGCCCGATGCGTGCCGGGTGGCGACCCGTGCGCGGAGCGTGGCCGGAAGCCATCGGCGCCGGTCGCTGATACCCTGGTAGCCCGTGGACCGGTGGGAGCAAAACCCCCGAACCGCAGCGACGGCACCCCCGGAATTCCGGAGCGGACAGCCGACCCGCAACCCCCAGACCGCGACCACGGGAGCCCCCCTTTGGCCATGCCGCCCGCTGCTTTTCGAAACAGCACAGCCACGACGACCAAGCACATCTTCGTCACCGGGGGTGTCGCCTCCTCTCTCGGCAAGGGGCTGACGGCCTCCAGCCTCGGCATGCTGCTCAAGGCCCGGGGCCTGCGCGTCGTCATGCAGAAGCTCGACCCGTACCTGAACGTCGACCCGGGCACGATGAACCCCTTCCAGCACGGTGAGGTGTTCGTCACCAACGACGGCGCCGAGACCGACCTGGACATCGGGCACTACGAGCGTTTCCTCGACCGGGACCTGGACGGCTCCGCCAACGTCACCACGGGCCAGGTCTACTCCACGGTGATCGCCAAGGAGCGCCGCGGCGAGTACCTCGGTGACACCGTGCAGGTCATCCCGCACATCACCAACGAGATCAAGCACCGCATCCGGCGCATGGCCACCGACGAGGTGGACGTCGTGATCACCGAGGTCGGCGGCACCGTCGGCGACATCGAGTCGCTGCCGTTCCTGGAGACCGTCCGCCAGGTCCGTCACGAGGTCGGCCGCGACAACGTCTTCGTCGTGCACATCTCGCTCCTGCCGTACATCGGCCCCTCCGGCGAGCTGAAGACCAAGCCGACCCAGCACTCGGTGGCGGCGCTGCGCAACATCGGTATCCAGCCCGATGCCATTGTCCTGCGCTGCGACCGCGAGGTGCCCACCGCGATCAAGCGGAAGATCTCGCTGATGTGCGACGTCGACGAGGCCGCCGTCGTGGCATGCCCCGACGCCCGCTCCATCTACGACATCCCGAAGACCGTGCACGGCGAGGGGCTCGACGCCTACGTCGTGCGCAAGCTCGACCTGCCGTTCCGGGACGTCGACTGGACGACCTGGGACGACCTGCTGGACCGCGTCCACAACCCCGACCACGAGATCACCCTCGCCCTGGTCGGCAAGTACATCGACCTGCCCGACGCCTATCTGTCGGTCACCGAGGCGCTGCGCGCCGGCGGTTTCGCCAACCGCGCCCGCGTCAAGATCAAGTGGGTCACCTCCGACGACTGCAAGACGCCGGCCGGCGCCAAGGCGCAGCTGTCGGACGTCGACGGCATCTGCATCCCGGGCGGCTTCGGCGACCGCGGTGTGCTCGGCAAGGTCGGCGCGATCAAGTACGCCCGCGAGAACAAGATCCCGCTGCTCGGCCTGTGCCTGGGCCTGCAGTGCATCGTGATCGAGGCCGCGCGCAACCTCGCCGACATCCCGGACGCCAACTCCACCGAGTTCGACCCGGCCACCGGCCACCCGGTCATCTCGACCATGGCCGAGCAGATGGACATCGTGGCCGGTGAGGGCGACATGGGCGGCACGATGCGCCTCGGCATGTACCCGGCGAAGCTGGCCGAGGGTTCGATCGTGCGCGAGGTGTACGACGGCAAGGAGTACGTCGAGGAGCGCCACCGCCACCGCTACGAGGTGAACAACGCCTACCGCGCGGAGCTGGAGAAGAAGGCGGGCATCCTCTTCTCCGGCACCTCCCCGGACGGCAAGCTCGTCGAGTACGTCGAGTACCCGCGCGACACGCACCCCTACCTGGTGGCCACCCAGGCCCACCCGGAGCTGCGCTCGCGTCCGACGCGTCCGCACCCGCTGTTCGCCGGTCTCGTGAAGGCGGCGGTCGAGCGGAAGAATTCGAAGTAACACACCAGCTTGTACGGTGGCCGGGGTGCATACCTTTCAGTAGGGAGCACCCCGGCTTTCGTATGCGCACGTGGGGAAGGAACGGCATGACGATCAAGGACACGCCCGAGGAGTGGGAGATCCGGGCGACGCGGACCCCGTTCACCGGGGCCAAGACCTCCGTCAGGACGGACGAGGTGGTCATGCCCGACGGCTCGGTGGCCACGCGCGACTACCAGGTCCACCCCGGCTCGGTCGCCGTGCTCGCCCTCGACGAGGACGACCGGGTGCTGCTGATCAACCAGTACCGCCACCCGGTGCGGCACAAGCTGTGGGAGATCCCGGCCGGCCTGCTCGACGTGCCCGGTGAGAACCCGCTGCACGCCGCCCAGCGCGAGCTGTACGAGGAGGCACACGTCAAGGCCGAGGACTGGCGGGTGCTGACCGACGTGTACACCACGCCCGGCGGCTGCGACGAGGCCGTACGGATCTTTCTCGCGCGGGGTCTGTCCGAGGCGGACGGGGAGCGGTTCGCCGCGGAGCACGAGGAGACCGACATGCAGCATGCGCGGGTGGGCGTGGACGAGCTGGTCCGGGGGATCCTCGCCGGTGAGCTGCACAACACGTGTCTGGTGACGGGAGTGCTGTCGCTGGTGGCCGCGCGGCAGGGGGACGGGCTCGACGCGTTGCGGCCGGCGGACGCCGAGTGGCCTGCGCGGCCGTTCGAGGTCTGACGTCCGCCTGATTCCGGTCGTTGTCCGGCTGCGCCACCGTCGTGGCTGGTCGCGCAGCTCCTCGCGCCCCTTTTGCGGCGTTCCACTTCCGTTGGTCTTACGATCCGTTGATCCGATCAGGGGACTCCGGGTCAGGCACCGGCCTGCTCCGCCCGGATCGTCGCAGAGCGTGAACTAGGCTCTGTGTACGCCCGATCGATCGGTCCCGTCGGGCGCCTCAGTGCGGTGGAACGGGAGCGTGGCCCGTGACGGAACAGGCGGTGGACGAGGGCGGCGTGCGGCTGTCGGCGAACGCGTCGGCGGCGAATGTGTTCCTGGGCCGCACACGGGAGTTGAAGGAACTGCGCGCCGACATCGAGCGCGCGGGGCTGGACACGCTCAGCGGGAAGAAGGCCCCCCGCGCGCGGGTACTGCTGATCGCCGGACGCCCCGGCTCCGGGCGTACCGCGCTGGCCGAGGAACTGGTCCGGCAGGTCGCGGACCGTTACGAGCACGGGGTGCTGCGCGCCCGGCTCGGCGAGGCCGACGGCACAGCCGTTCCCGTGGAGCGTGCCGCCCGTGAGCTGCTCGCCGCCCTGGAGCGGCCCGTGCCGCCCGGTGCCGGCGAGGACGAGCTGACCGGGGCGCTGCGCGACGCCCTCGCCGACCGGCGGACGCTGCTCCTGCTGGACGACGCGGCCGGCGCCGAGCAGGTCGACGCCCTGCTCCCGGACAACCCCGACTGCCTGGTCGTCGCCGTCTCCGCGCGGCCCCTGACCGGCATCGCCGATGTGCGGCCCTGCACGCTGGGCGGGCTGGACACCAAGTCCGCCGTCGAGCTGCTGTCCCGCCGGATCGACCCGGTGCGGGTCACCGTCGACCCGCGGGCCGCCGAGGGCCTGGTCGAGGCGTGCCAGGGCCAGCCCGCGGCGCTGACGCTGGCCGCCGGCTGGCTCACGGCCCGCCCGAAGGCGGCCGTCGCGGACCTCGCCAAGCAGCTGCGCTCCGACGCTGACGACACCACCCCACTGGCCCGGGTCTTCAAGCTGGCCTACACCGTACTGCCCGCGCCGGCCGCCCGGATACTGCGTCTGCTCGCCCTCGCCCCGGCCGGGCCCGTCGACCCGCACACGGCCTCCGCGCTGGCCGGCTGCTCGGTGAGCGGTGCCCGCACCACCCTGGACGACTTCGTCCGCTTCGGGCTGCTGCGTGCCGTGGACTCAACGCTGCCGGAGTACGAGATCCCCGGCTGCCTGCACCCGATGCTCAAGGCCCTCACCGAGACCCAGGACCGCCCCGCCGAGCTGCAGCTCGCCCGTGCCCGGATGCTGGAGCGGACCGTACGGCTGCTGCAGTCCTGCCGCGCGATCACCGAGACCGACAGCCCGCAGGCCCGCGAGAAGCTGCTCGGCATGCCGCGCGCCCTGCGCTTCCCCAGCCCCCGGGCGGCCGAGGAGTGGCTGCGGGTGCGCCGCCCCGCGCTGCTGGGCGCCGCCCTCCTCGCGGTGGCCGACGGGGAGCTGGACACCCTGGCCCGGCGGCTGCTGTCCCAGCTGGTGCGGGCGATGGTCGCGCATTTCGGGACCCAGGCCGCCGCGCCGGACCTGTACGGCGTCCACCGCCTCGTCCTCGACGTGGCCGAGCGGCGCGAGCTGCCCCGGGAGAAGGCCGCGGCCCTGCTGAACCTGGCCGACCTGGACGCCCAGACCGGCCGGACGAATGAGGCGCTGCTGCGGTATCGCGCAGCTTTGGACGCCGGGCGCAGAGCAAATGACCCGTACGCCACCGGTCGCGCAATGGAATCCGTAGGTGGTGCGCATCTGGAGCTGGGGGACTACGAACGGGCCGCCGACTGGTTCGGCCGGGCTCTGAGCCAGCGCCTGGCCCGGGACGAGCGTGCGGACGCCGCCCGGCTGTACGGCCGTATCGCCACCGCGCACACCTACGCGGGCCGCTACGGCGAGGCGCTGCGGAACTGGCGGGCGGCCGCGGCCGGCCACCGGCGGTGCGGCGATGTGGCCGCGCACGCACGGGCGTTGAGCGAGCTGGCGCGGGTGCAGGAGTACGCCGGACGGCCGGCGGAGTCGCTGCGCACCTGTCAGGAGGCGGTGGAGTGGGCGCGCCGGGCGGAGGACACCCGGCTGCAGGCCGCGCTGCACCTGCGGATCGCCGACACCCTGGACCACCTCGGTGATCCGGTGGCCGCCGGAATCCACCGCGGGACGGCCGAGCGGATGCTCGCGGAGGAGGGACAGGAGGGCCCTGAGAGGCCCGACCAGCGGGAATACGCCGCCAATGCCTGCGAAATCCGTAGTGCATCCGCTGAAGATTGATGCAATGAAAGGCTAGACAGCGGGAACGCCTTCATTAGACTGGCTCTGCCGCACGTTCTCCTGCGGTGTCTCCCGGTGTGCCCCCGCATGCCTGGGTATGTCTAGTAATGCCCCTGTTTCCCCTGAGCCAAGGACCGTGATCGACGTGAAGGTCGGCATCCCCCGCGAGGTCAAGAACAACGAGTTCCGGGTGGCCATCACCCCCGCCGGCGTGCACGAGCTGGTGCGCAACGGCCACCAGGTGGTCATCGAGCGCAACGCCGGCGTCGGCTCGTCGATCACGGACGACGAGTACGTCGCCGCCGGTGCCCAGATCCTGGAGACGGCCGACGAGGTCTGGGCCACCGCCGACCTGCTGCTGAAGGTCAAGGAGCCCATCGCGGAGGAGTACCACCGCCTCCGCAAGGACCAGATCCTCTTCACCTACCTGCACCTGGCCGCCTCCAAGGAGTGCACGGACGCGCTCATCGAGTCCGGCACCACGGCCATCGCCTACGAGACCGTCGAGCTGCCGAACCGCGCGCTGCCGCTGCTCGCCCCGATGTCCGAGGTCGCGGGCCGGCTGGCCCCGCAGGTCGGCGCCTACCACCTGATGCGCGCGGCCGGCGGCCGTGGCGTGCTGCCCGGCGGCGTCCCCGGCGTGACCCCGGCCAAGGCCGTCGTCATCGGCGGCGGCGTCTCCGGCTGGAACGCCACCCAGGTCGCCGTCGGCATGGGCTTCGAGGTGACCCTGCTCGACCGCGACATCAACAAGCTGCGCGAGGCCGACAAGATCTTCGGTACGAAGGTCAAGGCGATCATGTCCAACGCCTTCGAGCTGGAGAAGGCCGTCCTGGACGCCGACCTCGTCATCGGCGCCGTCCTCATCCCGGGCGCCAAGGCCCCGAAGCTCGTCACCAACGAGCTGGTGGCCCGCATGAAGCCCGGAAGTGTCCTTGTCGACATCGCGATTGACCAGGGCGGCTGCTTCGAGGACTCGCACCCGACCACGCACGCCGAGCCGACCTTCAAGGTCCACAACTCGGTCTTCTACTGCGTCGCCAACATGCCCGGCGCGGTGCCGAACACCTCCACCAACGCCCTCACCAACGCGACGATGCCGTACATCGTCTCGCTCGCGAACAACGGCTGGGTCGAGGCGCTGCGCCGCGACGCCGCGCTGGCCAAGGGCCTCAACACCCACGACGGCAAGGTCGTTTACAAGGAGGTCGCCGAGGCCCACGGGCTGGAGCACGTGGAGCTCTCCACCCTCCTGGGCTGACCTTCCGGCCGAACGGCTCGCCCGACCGCGGGGCCAAGTCGTCCGGAGGAATAAGGCGATACGTCAACACAGGTCGTCAACACCACGCATCCGGCCGGACCTTGCCCGACAAGGTCCGGCCGGATGTGTGTATGGTCACTTTGCGGCTCTCGGTCAACTCGCCTCGAACGTAACCCTTCGACCGATTCGCACACCGGTGAAACCTGCTGTGCGACGGCCGTACGCCCTTGACAGCGGGATGTTTCATTGCCGACACATCGGGCCGGGTCCGGCGGATTGTGTTGCTGCGGACGCCCGACACGCCATAGAGTCGCCAACCGTCGGCATGGTGCCACGCTGACCTTGTCTAGAAGTTTCCTGGTCACCAAGGAGGTAAGACGACTTGTGAATGAGTCGACATTTTCTCCCGGGGGTGGTCAACCAGGAATGCCTGCGCGGGGCCAGGGCTCCACGGGGCTCGAGGCTGTCGGCTCCGTCGCTGTCCGAACCTTCGCAGCCCACCAGAGCCAGAACAGCCCCCATACGGCTCTGTCAGCACACCAGAGCATGGACGGTCATCACGTGAACGCCATGGCCGGCGACGGAAGTGGCGCGCCCCACAACCACTTCGCCGACTACGACGAACTGCCCGAAGGGCACTTCTACGATCCCGACGCCGAGTACGAGCCGGACCCCGAGTACGCGGCCACCCTCGCGCCCGACGCCGCGCGTCAGCGCCGCGAGCGCGTCGGCCCGACCGGGCGCCCGCTGCCCTACTTCCCGATCCCGGGCCCGCTGACCGACCACGGTCCCGCGAAGATCATCGCGATGTGCAACCAGAAGGGCGGCGTCGGCAAGACCACGTCGACCATCAACCTGGGTGCCGCGCTCGCGGAGTACGGCCGGCGCGTGCTGCTCGTGGACTTCGACCCGCAGGGCGCGCTGTCGGTGGGTCTCGGCGTCAACCCCATGGAACTCGACCTGACGGTCTACAACCTGCTCATGGAGCGGGGGATGTCCGCGGACGAGGTCCTGCTGAAGACGGCGGTCCCCAACATGGACCTGCTGCCCAGCAACATCGACCTGTCGGCCGCCGAGGTCCAGCTGGTGAGCGAGGTCGCGCGCGAGTCCACGCTGCAGCGCGCGCTGAAGCCGCTGCTGCCGGACTACGACTTCATCGTCATCGACTGCCAGCCCTCGCTCGGCCTGCTCACCGTGAACGCGCTCACCGCGGCGCACAAGGTGATCGTGCCGCTCGAGTGCGAGTTCTTCGCGCTGCGCGGTGTCGCGCTGCTGACCGAGACCATCGAGAAGGTCCAGGAGCGGCTCAACCCCGACCTGGAGCTCGACGGCATCCTGGCCACGATGTACGACTCGCGCACGGTCCACAGCCGCGAGGTGCTGGCCCGTGTGGTCGAGGCGTTCGACGACCACGTGTACCACACGGTGATCGGGCGCACGGTCCGCTTCCCGGAGACCACGGTCGCCGGTGAGCCGATCACCACCTACGCCTCCAACTCCGTCGGCGCCGCCGCCTACCGTCAGCTCGCCAGGGAGGTGCTCGCCCGGTGTCACGCCGAGTGAGTCTGCCGGGGGCCGACGAACTCTTCCGTACGACAGGGGGGATGGCGCTGCAGCCGTCCACTCCCCGGCGCCCGGGCGGCGAGGCCCGGGTGCCCGCTCCCGCGGGGGAGAGCGACGCCGCCACGGCCGCCGCGCCCGACGACGCGCCGCAGTCAGTGCCGGCGCAGGGCGGTGACGGCGAGGGCGTGGAGCACGTCGCGGCCGACGCCGAGGCGGGCGAGGAGTCCCGCAGCCGGGCCTCCACGGCTCCGGAACGCGC
This sequence comes from Streptomyces sp. NPDC036813, assembly GCF_055609245.1. Lineage (NCBI taxonomy): Bacteria > Bacillati > Actinomycetota > Actinomycetes > Kitasatosporales > Streptomycetaceae > Streptomyces > Streptomyces sp. NPDC036813. The sequence continues at coordinate 29,776 of NZ_JBVJPV010000019.1, forward strand.
CGCGCGCCGCAGGGCGACACAGCAGGAAGGTTCTGCCAGTGGTGCCGCCGCGGCCGCCGACGAGGCCGCACAGCCGCGTCGGCGGGGGCGCGCCGCGCGGCGGCCCAGCGGGCGCGAGCGCCACGACGAGAAGATCACGGTCTATGTCTCCGCCGAGGAGCTGATGGACCTCGAGCACGCCCGCCTGGTGCTGCGCGGCGAGCACGGCCTGGCCGTGGACCGCGGGCGCATCGTCCGCGAGGCGGTCGCCGTCGTCCTCGCCGACCTGGAATCCCGCGGGGACGCCAGCATCCTCGTACGCCGTCTGCGCGGACGCTAGCGGTACCCTGCGGGGGCCATGACCTCGAACGACCCCTCCACCCCCGCCGGCCGCCGACGCCCACTCGGCCGGGGGCCGGCGGCTCCGCCGGGCGAGCGCGAGCAGCCGGCCGAACCGTTCGAACCCGAGGCGCCCCAGGTGCCTGAGGAACCGTTCGTGCCGGAGGCGGCGGGGGTGCCTGCGGAACCGTTCGTGCCGGAGGCGGCGGGGGTGCCTACGGGACCGTTCGCGCCCGACCCCGCCGCCGTAAGCCCCGCCGATGCCCCCGGCACCTCGGCCGTGCCCGCCCCCGGTGCGGAGGCAGGCGGCCGTGGTGACGCCGCAGGGGTGGAGAGGGATCGCGACGACGGTGGTGTCTTCAAGGTCCGGCTGGACAACTTCGAGGGGCCGTTCGATCTGCTGTTGCAGCTCATCTCGCGGCACAAGCTCGACGTCACCGAGGTCGCGCTGTCCAAGGTGACCGACGAGTTCATGGCGCACATCCGGGCGATGGGGGCCGACTGGGACCTGGACCAGACGACCGAGTTCCTGGTCGTCGCCGCCACGCTGCTCGACCTGAAAGCCGCCCGGCTGCTGCCCGCCGCCGAGGTCGAGGACGAGGGTGACCTCGCCCTGCTGGAGGCCCGGGACCTGCTGTTCGCCCGGCTGTTGCAGTACCGGGCGTACAAACAGATCGCCGACATCTTCAACACGCGCCTCGAGGACGAGGCCCGCCGCTACCCCCGTACCGTCGGACTGGAACCGCAGCACGCCGAACTGCTGCCCGAGGTCGTCATCAGCATCGGCCCCGACGGCTTCGCCCGGCTCGCCGTCAAGGCGATGCAGCCGAAGCCCAAGCCGCAGGTGTACGTCGACCACATCCACGCGCCCCTGGTCAGCGTGCAGGAGCAGGCGCAGCTCGTCGTCGCGCGGCTGAAGGAGCTGGGCGAGGCCAGCTTCCGTGCGCTCGTCGCGGACACCGACGACACCCTCACCGTCGTAGCCCGCTTCCTCGCCCTGCTGGAGCTGTACCGGGAGAAGGCCGTCGCCCTGGAGCAGGAGGCCGCCCTCGGCGAGCTGACCGTGCGCTGGACGGGTGGGGACGGGGACGCGGCGCCGACCGTCACGGACGAGTTCGACCGGCCGCCGGAAAAGGCCGAGAAGGCCGAGATCGCCGAGAAGGCCGAGAAGACCGGGCAGGGCCGGGAGGAGAAGAAGGCGTGAGCGAGGAGATCAGGGAGGCCCCGGCGGGCCTGCGGACCGTGGCCGGGCTCGACCTCAAACCCGCCCTGGAGGCGGTGCTCATGGTCGTCGACGAACCGGCGACCGAGGAGCACCTGGCGAAGATCCTGGAGCGGCCGAAGCGGCAGATCGCCGACGCGCTGCGCGAGCTCGCCGACGAGTACACCGTGCAGGGGCGAGGCTTCGAGCTGCGGTACGTCGCCGGCGGCTGGCGTTTCTACACCCGCCCCACCTACGCGCCCGCCGTCGAGCGCCTCGTCCTGGACGGCCAGACCGCCCGGCTCACCCAGGCCGCCCTGGAGACCCTCGCGGTCGTCGCCTACCGCCAGCCGGTCAGCCGCAGCCGGGTCTCCGCCGTCCGCGGAGTCAACTGCGACGGCGTGATGCGCACCCTCCTGCAGCGCGGTCTGGTCGAGGAGGCGGGCACGGAACCCGAAACAGGTGCGATCCTGTACAGGACGACGAACTACTTCCTGGAGCGGATGGGCCTGCGCGGTCTGGACGAGCTCCCGGAACTCGCGCCCTTCCTCCCGGAGGCGGAGGCGATCGAGGCCGAGACGCAGGAAGGGGTTCCGTCGTTCGACCCGGACGCTCCCGATGACGAGCCGGGCGCAGTCCGGGGGCTCCCGGACACCGACGACGAAGACGACCAGACGGAACATTGATGCGAAGCAGCAGCGGCAGGAACAGCAGCGGAAACAACGGCGGGAGCCGTGGTGGCAACAGCGGCGGCCGCGGCGGAAGCAGCGGGGGCCGCGGGAACTACCGCGGCGCCGGCAACAACCGCGACGACAAGCAGCCGGGCCGTCCCAAGAAGCCGCGTCCCGAGGAGCGGCGCTACGACGTCGGCCCCGGCGCCACGCAGGACGGTCCGAAGTCCGGGCGGGGCCCCTCGGCCCGCGGCGGTGCCAAGGGCGGCCCCAAGCAGGGGCAGCGCTCCGGCGGCCGTCCGGCCCCCGCGCGCTCGCGTGAGTACGAGGCCCGTGCCGAGGAGCGCAACCGCGAGCGTTACGCGGGCAAGAAGGACGTCAGGCTGCCCAAGACCTTCCCGGGCGCCGAGCAGGAGGGCGAGCGGCTGCAGAAGGTGCTGGCGCGCGCCGGCTTCGGCTCCCGCCGCGCCTGCGAGGACCTGATCGACGAGGCCCGCGTCGAGGTCAACGGCGAGATCGTCACCGAGCAGGGCAAGCGGGTCGACCCGGAGAAGGACGAGATCAAGGTCGACGGTCTGACCGTCGCGACCCAGCGCTACCAGTTCTTCTCGCTGAACAAGCCGGCCGGTGTCGTCTCCACCATGGAGGACCCCGAGGGCCGTCAGTGCCTGGGCGACTACGTCACCAACCGGGAGACCCGTCTCTTCCACGTCGGCCGCCTCGACACCGAGACCGAGGGTGTCATCCTGCTCACCAACCACGGCGAGCTGGCGCACCGGCTGACCCACCCGAAGTACGGCGTGAAGAAGACCTACCTCGCGCACATCGTCGGCCCGATCCCGCGCGACCTGGGCAAGCAGCTCAAGGACGGCATCCAGCTGGAGGACGGGTACGCCCGCGCCGACCACTTCCGGGTCGTGGAGCAGACCGGCAAGAACTACCTGGTCGAGGTCACCCTGCACGAGGGCCGCAAGCACATCGTGCGCCGCATGCTGGCCGAGGCCGGCTTCCCGGTCGACAAGCTGGTGCGTGTCGCCTTCGGCCCCATCACCCTGGGCGACCAGAAGTCGGGCTGGCTGCGCCGCCTGTCGAACACCGAGGTCGGAATGCTGATGAAGGAAGTCGACCTGTAAGCCGCCCCCCCGGAGCGCCTTGCAATGATCACCATCCCCCTTTATTGTCATGGTGACGATAAAGGGGGATGGTGATCGCATGTCCAAGCGAGCCGCGACCGGGGCACTCATCGGCCTTGCCCTCGGGGACGCCCTCGGCTACCCGACCGAGTTCAAGACCGTGCCGTTGATCCTGTCGATGTTCGGTCCCTGGCGGGAGCTGGAGCTGCCGCAACGGGCCCTCGTCACAGACGACACCCAGATGACCCTGGCCCTCGGGCGGGGCCTGCGTACCGCCATGGAGCGCGGCTACCTCGCGCCCAAGCGGCTGGAGCGGCCCGTGCGGGAGGAGTTCGTCGACTGGTACCACTCGCCGGACAACAACCGCGCCCCCGGCAACACCTGCCTGCGGGCCTGCGACCTCCTCAAGGAGGAGGGCCGCGTCTGGCAGGACGCCAGCCAGATCCACTCCAAGGGCTGTGGCGCCAACATGCGCGTCGCGCCGATCGGCCTCGCGCCGGGGCTGACCGACGCGCAGCGCTCCGGTGCCGCCCAGCTCCAGTCCGCCCTCACCCACGGCCATCCCACGGCACTCGCGGCGTCCGACCTGACAGCGCACGCCGTACACCTGCTCGCGCAGGGGGCCGACCCCACCGCGCTGGTCGGGCTGCTGCGGTCGTACGCCCTCGACCACCGCACCCACTACGACCACACCTGGCTCGGCGACCTGTGGACCCGCGGCCAGGACCCCACCCCCGAGCACTTCGCCGCGCGCGGCTGGGACGAGTGCCTGGAGATCCTGGAACGGCTCCAGGGCGCCGTGCGGACCGTCTCGCCGGAAACGGACCCGTGCCTGGCCACCGGGGAGGGCTGGATCGCGGAGGAGGCGCTGGCCACCGGGCTGCTGTGCTTCCTGCTCTTCCCCGACGAGCCGCTGACCGCCCTGCGCCGCGCCGCCTGCACCGCCGGCGACTCCGACTCGATCGCCTGCCTGACCGGCGCCTTCGCGGGGGCGTACCTGGGCGCCGACGCCTGGCCGGCCGCGTGGGCGGACCGCATCGAGTACCGCAGCGAGCTGCTGGCCCTCGGCGCGCTCTGGGACGCCTGACCGGGCGGCTCCACCGGGGTACCGGGCGCCGGGGGAGCCGTACGGCGAAGGGCGTGGTCATGACCGGCAAGGACATCGGTGATCTGCTCGGAGGCGTTCTCGGGAGCCGGGGCGGCACCGGCAGCGGCGCCCTCCTGGTGGGCGCCCTGCTGAAGACCGTGGGCGGCGGTGATCCGCTCGGCGGGGTACTGGAGACGCTCACCCGGGCGGGGCTCGGGGAGCAGGCGCTCCTGGGTGGGCGACGGCCCGAACCGGTCCGTGACCAGCGACCAGCTCCGGGCGGCGCTCGGCGCGGACACCATGGAACGCGTCGCCCGGGAGGCCGGCGTCACGCCGGCGCAGGCCGCCGACGACCTCGCCCAGGCGCTGCCGCACACGGTCGACCGGCTCACCCCGGAAGGCCAGGTGCCGCAGGCCGGGGCGCTGGAGGAACACATCCGGCGGCAGGCCCCCTGACTCCCGCGTCTCAGCGGACGGGCGTCGCACGCCCCCGGGCCGTGGGCTGACTAGGCTGGTCGCACAGCAGACCCGATACGCAGATACGCAAGGAGCAGCGCCGTGGCGGTACGAGCGGTCCGGGGGGCCGTCCAGTTGGAGCGGGACGAGGCCGGGCACATGGACGAGCAGGTGTCGGCGCTGCTCACCGCACTCCTGGAACGGAACGGCCTGAGCACGGACGACCTGATCAGCATCTGGTTCACGGCCACCCCCGACCTGCACAGCGACTTCCCGGCGGCCGCCGCCCGCAAGCTCGGCATCGTCGACGTGCCGCTGATCTGCGCGCAGGAGCTGGACATCGAGGGCGCGATGCCCCGCGTTGTGCGCGTCCTCGCCCACATCGAGTCGGACAAGCCGCGCGCCGACATCAACCACGTCTACCTCGGCGCCGCCGCCGCCCTGCGCAAGGACATCGCCCAGTGAGGACCGCACTCGTCATCGGCACGGGCCTGATCGGCACCTCCGCCGCCCTCGCCCTCGCCCAGCGCGGTGTCACCGTCCACCTCGTCGACCACGACCCGGAGCAGGCCCGTACCGCCGCCGCGCTCGGCGCCGGCACCGACGAGCCGCCCGCAGGCCCGGTCGACCTGGCGATCGTCGCCGCCCCGCCCGCCCACGTGGCCACCGTCCTCGCCGACGCCATGCGCCGGGGCGCGGCCCGCGGCTATGTCGACGTGGCCAGCGTCAAGGGCGGACCGCGCCGCGAGCTGGAGGCGCTCGGCCTGGACCTGTCCGCGTACATCGGCACGCATCCCATGTCCGGCCGGGAGAAGTCCGGGCCGCTCGCCGCCTCCGGGGACCTCTTCGAAGGCCGCCCCTGGGTGCTCACCCCCACCCGGGACACCGACACCGAGGTGCTGAACCTCGCCCTGGAGCTGGTCTCGCACTGCCGCGCGGTGCCGGTCGTCATGGACGCCGACGCCCACGACCGGGCCGTGGCGCTGGTCTCCCACATGCCCCACCTCGTCTCCAGCATGGTCGCCGCCCGTCTGGAGAACGCCGAGGAGGCGGCGGTACGGCTGTGCGGGCAGGGCATCCGGGACGTGACCCGGATCGCCGCCTCGGACCCGCGCATGTGGATCGACATCCTCTCCGCGAACCCCGGTCCGGTCGCCGACCTGCTCTCCGACGTGGCCGCCGACCTGGACGAGACGGTCCAGGCGCTGCGGGCGCTGCAGTCCAGCGACGACGACAAGCGCCGCGACGGCACCGCCGGCATCGAGGACGTGCTGCGCCGCGGCAACGCCGGCCAGGTCCGCGTCCCCGGCAAGCACGGCAGCGCGCCGCGCGTCTACGAGACCGTCGCCGTCCTCATCGACGACCAGCCCGGGCAGCTGGCCCGCATCTTCGCCGACGCCGGACGGGCCGGGGTCAACATCGAGGACGTGCGGATCGAGCACGCGACCGGGCAGCAGGCGGGCCTGGTCCAGCTCATGGTCGAGCCGAAGGCGGCGCCGGTGCTCACGGCCGCGCTGCGCGAGCGGGGCTGGGCCATCCGGCGGTAAGGCGCTGCGTGAGCGGCTGCGCCGTCCGGCGGTAAGGCGCTGCGTGAGCGGCTGGGCCGTCCGGCAGTAAGAGGCGCGTCGCGGAGCCAGTAACCTTGTGCGGGGCGTCCCCCTAGGGCCGTGCGCCCCGCACCCCGCTCACCGCCTCGCACCAGGAAGGTGTCCCCCCGTGGAAAACGGCGCCGCCCAGACTGTTCCGCCTGTGATCGTCGCCATCGACGGTCCCTCCGGCACGGGCAAGTCGAGCACGTCGAAGGCCGTGGCCGCGCAGCTCGGGCTGAGCTACCTGGACACCGGCGCCCAGTACCGGGCGATCACCTGGTGGATGGTGACCAACGGCGTCGACGTCGACGATCCCGCCGCGATCGCCGCCGCCGCGGGCAAGCCGCAGATCGTCTCCGGCACCGACCCGGAGAAGCCGACGATCACCGTCGACGGCTTCGACGTCTCCGGTCCGATCCGTACTCAGGAGGTCACCTCCCGGGTCAGCGCGGTCAGCGCGGTGCCGGAGGTGCGGGCCCGGATCACCGAGCTGCAGCGTTCCATCGCGACCGCCGCGGAGAACGGCATCGTCGTCGAGGGCCGGGACATCGGTACGACCGTGCTGCCGGACGCCGACCTCAAGATCTTCCTCACCGCCTCCCCGGAGGCCCGCGCCGCCCGGCGCAGCGGTGAGCTGAAGGGCGCCGACGTGCACTCCACGCGTGAGGCGCTGCTCAAGCGGGACGCGGCCGACTCCAGCCGCAAGACCTCGCCGCTGGCCAAGGCCGGCGACGCCGTCGAGGTGGACACCACCGACCTCAGCCTGAACCAGGTCATCGAGTGTGTGGTGACCCTCGTCGAGGAGAAGCGGGCGGGGAAGTGACCGCTGTGTCCGAGCGGGGCGCGGACGTCGGGCGGCGCATCGGCGTCGGCCTGATGTACGGCCTGTTCAAGCCGCGTGTGCTGGGCGCCTGGCGGATGCCGGCGCGCGGCCCGCTGATCCTGGCCGTCAACCACTCGCACAACGTCGACGGCCCGATGGTCATGGGCGTGGCGCCCCGGCCCGTGCACTTCCTGATCAAGAAGGAAGCGTTCATCGGACCGCTCGACCCGTTCCTGACCGGCATCGGCCAGCTCAAGGTCGACCGCTCCACGGCCGACCGCACCGCGATCACGCAGGCGCTGGACGTCCTGGCGGCCGGCGGCGTCCTCGGGATCTTCCCGGAGGGCACCCGCGGCGAGGGCGACTTCGCTTCCCTGCGCGCTGGTCTCGCCTACTTCGCGGTGCGCTCCGGAGCGCCGATCGTGCCGGTGGCGGTGCTGGGAAGTTCCGAGCGGCGCGGACGGTTGATAAAGGCGCTGCCGCCGCTGCGCTCCCGCATCGACGTCGTCTTCGGCGACCCGTTCGACGCGGGCGACGGAAGCGGGCGGCGTACGCGCAGGGCACTCGACGAGGCGACCGAGCGCATCCAGAAGCAGCTCACCGAGCACCTGGAAAACGCCAGGCGACTGACCGGCCGCTAGGCGACACTGAGTAGTGGATCAGGCTCACCTGTGGCCCGCTCCACCGATCACCACGATTGAACGACGAGGTACGGACTTCATGAACGACCACATCCAGCCCGACGGCTCGGACGTACACGAGCACGATCACGGGGCTCTCGGCGACGCCGAGTACGCGGAGTTCATGGAGCTCGCGGCGGAAGAGGGCTTCGACGTCACGGACGTCGAGGGCGCGATCGAGGAGGCCGGGCACGGCCCGCTGCCGGTGCTCGCCGTCGTCGGCCGCCCCAATGTCGGCAAGTCGACCCTGGTGAACCGGATCATCGGCCGCCGTGAGGCCGTCGTCGAGGACAAGCCCGGCGTCACCCGCGACCGCGTCACCTACGAGGCCGAGTGGGCGGGCCGCCGCTTCAAGGTCGTCGACACCGGCGGCTGGGAACAGGACGTCCTCGGCATCGACGCCTCCGTCGCCGCGCAGGCCGAGTACGCCATCGAGGCCGCCGACGCGGTCGTCTTCGTCGTCGACGCCAAGGTCGGCGCCACCGACACCGACGAGGCCGTCGTGCGGCTGCTGCGCAAGGCCGGCAAGCCGGTCGTGCTGTGCGCCAACAAGGTCGACGGCCCGAGCGGCGAGGCCGACGCGTCCTACCTGTGGAACCTCGGTCTCGGCGAGCCGCACCCCGTCTCCGCGCTGCACGGCCGCGGCACCGGCGACATGCTGGACGCCGTCCTGGAGGCGCTGCCCGAGGCGCCCGAGCAGTCCTTCGGCACCGCCGTCGGCGGCCCCCGCCGGATCGCGCTCATCGGCCGCCCGAACGTCGGCAAGTCCTCCCTGCTGAACAAGGTGGCCGGCGAGGAGCGCGTCGTCGTCAACGAGCTGGCGGGCACCACCCGCGACCCGGTCGACGAGCTGATCGAACTGGGCGGGGTGACCTGGAAGTTCGTCGACACGGCGGGCATCCGCAAGCGCGTCCACCTCCAGCAGGGCGCCGACTACTACGCCTCGCTGCGTACGGCGGCCGCCGTGGAGAAGGCCGAGGTCGCGGTCATCCTGATCGACGCCTCCGAGAACATCTCCGTGCAGGACCAGCGGATCGTCACCATGGCGGTGGAGGCGGGCCGCGCGCTCGTCCTCGCCTTCAACAAGTGGGACACCCTCGACGAGGAGCGCCGCTACTACCTGGAGCGGGAGATCGAGACCGAGCTGGCCCAGGTGGCCTGGGCGCCGCGCGTCAACGTCTCTGCCCGCACCGGCCGGCACATGGAGAAGCTGGTCCCGGCGATCGAGACCGCCCTCGCCGGCTGGGAGACCCGCGTCCCGACCGGCCGGCTGAACGCCTTCCTCGGCGAGCTGGTCGCCGCCCACCCGCACCCCATCCGGGGCGGCAAGCAGCCGCGCATCCTGTTCGGCACGCAGGCCGGCACCAAGCCGCCGCGGTTCGTGCTCTTCGCCTCCGGCTTCATCGAGGCGGGCTACCGGCGCTTCATCGAGCGCCGGCTGCGTGAGGAGTTCGGCTTCGAGGGCACGCCGATCCACATCTCCGTGCGCGTGCGCGAGAAGCGCGGCAAGAAGAAGTAGTCCGGGCGCGCCCGAAGGGGGCGGCCCCCGAGTCCGTCACGGACCTGGGGGCCGCCCCCTTGTGTCCACGGCCGTCAGCTGCCGGCGGGCCGCCCGGGTGGGAGCGCCGCCGGCACGAACTGCGTGGGCCCGCCGGGCTGTGCCACCGGGCCGACCCGCTGCCACGCCGACTGCCGGCCGACGCGGGCGCTCTGGGCTCCCGCGCTGTAGGCGCTGTACGAGCTGGAGAACGACCCCGGCCGGGGGACGGCCGGGCCGGCGTGCCGGATGCTCCCGAAGGCGGTGAACCCGAGCTCCTCCTCGCCGCTGCGGTCACCGGGCAGCGAGCGGAAGGACTTGACGTACTCGGCGTAGAGCGCGTCGTAGATCGGCGTGGCCGATGGGCCGCGGTGCGACTCCTGCCCCATCCGCGGCGGAGGCGGAACCGAGGAGAAGCTCTGGCGGCGGGGAACGTCGTAGTTGTGCACGTAAGTCCCAACGATGCGGCACGTCATGGGATGCGGCCACGGCGCGCCCGGCGACGACCGGGAGCCGGGTGACCACGGCTTGCGTCCCTGGGCCCGAGGCGCGGGTCGGGGGAGGGTGAGGCCGACGGGCGGGCCGCGGCTGGTTCCGGGCGGGTCGTGCGGGCGTCGACTGCGGGTCGGGCGGGGCGGGGCGGGGAGGACCCGTACCGGCAGTCTCGGCTGCAGGCCTCGTCCGAGCGGGCCCCGGCCTCGGGTGGAGGCCGGGGCCCGTCAGCCGGTGCCGTCAGCAGGGCTTGGTCGGCCCCGACCGGGCTCGGGCCCGGGCGGCAGCCCTGGCCGGTGGCGGGACGCCTCGGCTGCGGCTCTCTGTGGGAGCCGGCCCAGACCCGGAGCCGAGGTGGGCCGGGGCCGAGGGGTGGGCCGGGGCCGAGGTGGGCCGGGGTCCTCAGATCCCCGCCCTGGGCTCACGTCCGGGCCGGGCCGACCGGTGTGGGCCGCGGGCTCGGCGCCGGACGGGGCGGCCCGGACCGCCGGGCGGCTCAGGTTCCGGCGAGGGGCAGGGTGGCCGCGACCAGGTGCCCGGTCGCCGCCGCCTTGTCCAGAGCGTCGCGCAGGAGGTCCTCGCGGGGCTGGCGGCCGATGGAGCCGACCGGGGCCGCGAACATCAGCACCTGCTGGTGCTTGTTGGCGGCCGCTCGCCAGCTCTCGGTGACCTGCAGCGGCTGGTGTGCCTGCCACCAGGCCACCGGCTGGCCGCCGTCCACGCCGGGCTGAAGGACCGCGTGCAGCTGCCCCATCGCCAGCAACACGGACCAGCCGTGCAGCACCGGCGGTACGGCGGACAGCTCGGGCAGCGGCATGAAGCCGTGCTCGATCAGCAGCGGCAGGAAGTCGTCGCCGGTGCCGGTGGAGCCGGGGCGCACGATCGGTCCGGTCGGCTCCACCACCAGAGCCGGGTGCAACTCCCCGGCGATCAGGACCAGTCCGCTGGTCACGCCGAGCACGGCCTGCTCCGGCACCGACTTCACCGGCTCACCCGCGGCGCCCTGGCCACCGGCGACGCCGCCGATGGAGCGGACCGCGCCCTGCAGCTGCTCCTCGGTGACCTGGACGACCTGCGAGGGCAGGCAGCCGGCGTGGGCGAAGGCGAGTACGGCGGTCTCCTCGCCGATGAACAGCACCGTGCTGGTGCGTTCGTGCTCGGGGTCGCCCGGGGTGCGGCAGGAGGTGCAGTCGTAACTGCCGGGGGCGTTCTCCCCGGCGAGCAGCCGGTCGGCTTCTTCATCGCCGATCTCGGCGCGTACCTCGTCGCTGACGTCGAGCATGCGCGGCACGGGTGGCTCCCTCGGGATGCGGTGCGTTGGCGGCGCCGGGTGGTCCCCGGCTCATGAAGAGCACAACGGACGATCTGTGGTGGGGGTCACGCACGCGCGGGAACGGAATCCCCTCAACCGACGCGTACGGTCAACTCCACAGCGGAACCGGTCACTCAGCGTCAAGTGTTCGAGCCGTCAAGGATGTTGGCGCGGTGAAGTGGCTCACAGGCAGGCGCGGTCGATGGGTGACATGTCATCATATTTGCGGATGTAGTGGGTGGCCGGAAATCGCCGATACCCCGGGTAACTCCCAACTGGCCTGGAATGACGGCGAATTGGTTGATGCCGGGCCTCGGGCTCTCTAGATTCCTCCGCCGTGTGCAACGAGCACCGCTCGAGTACGTCCACCGGTCCGCGCCGCGTCGCGGAGCACCACCCCCGGTGGACGGGGCGGAGCGCGACCCCCGCGCCGATGCGCGAGGGGTGGCGGTCCGCCTTGGGGGACCTCGAGTCGTTCGAGAGGGATCTACATGTCCGAATGTGCCGATAACAGCCGCACCACCGCCCGCAAGACCCTGACCAAGGGGCAGGCCCGAACGACGGCGGTCCTCGCCGGTGCGGCGCTCCTCGCCCCCCTCGGCCTGCTCGCCTCGGCCGGTGGCGCCGCGGCGGCGGACGGCGGAGTGTGGGACCGCATCGCCCAGTGCGAGAGCGGCGGCAACTGGCACATCAACACCGGCAACGGCTACTACGGCGGGCTGCAGTTCTCCGCGAGCACCTGGCGCGCCTACGGCGGCACGGCCTACGCGCCGACCGCCGACCAGGCCTCCCGGTCCGCGCAGATCGCGGTCGCCACGAAGGTCCAGCGCGCCCAGGGCTGGGGCGCCTGGCCGGTCTGCTCGGGCCACGCCGGGGCGTACGGCGACGCGCCCGCGGCGAACCCCGTCTCGGCGAAGTCGGCGCCGAAGCGGTCGACGTCCTCGTCGAAGTCGAAGCCGATGAAAGCACCGACCCGTTCGAACGGCCACGCCGACCGCGGATCCGCGCGCGGCGGTGACTACACCGTGCGCCAGGGCGACACGCTCAGCGAGATCGCCGCGCACAACGGGACGAGTTGGCAGCGGATCTACGCCGCGAACAAGAGCGTCATCGGCAGCGACCCGGACCTGATCGAGCCGGGCATGCGACTCGCGCTCCGCCACCTCTGAGCCACGCCTCGGGGCCCCACCCGGTCAGCCGGCCGGGTGGGGCCCCCAGGGCTGTCCCGACCCGACGGAGCACCGGTGGCCGGCCGGCACTCCCTGCAGGACCGGTGGCTGTACCGGCACCGCGTACGGCCCGTGTGGCTGTATCGACACTCCCTGGAGTCCCGGTGGGGCCGCTCACGTAGCGGATCCCCGCCGTTCCAGCTCCGCCGCCTCGCCGCCGAAGACGACGCTGCCGCGCCGCAGTTCGTACACCACCACCGTCCGGCGGCCGCCCAGCGCCGGCGGCAGCCGCTGTTCGGCGAGGACGACGCACGCGTCGAGCGAGGCGAGCAACTCGTAGGTGCGGGCGGCCACCGCGGGCGCCATGCCCTGCGTGGGCTCGTCCACGAGCACCGCACGCGCGCGTGCCGACAGCGCCCGGGCCAGCGCGAGCATGCGCTGCTCACCGCCGGAGAGCGTGCCGGCGCGGCGCGCGAGCAGCGGCTCAAGCTGCGGATAGGCGGTGAGGGCTGCGTCGTGGGCGCCGGCGGTGAGGGCGAGGTTCTCGCGGACGGTGAGCGAGCCGAACACCGCCTGCCGCTCCGGAACCAGGCACAGGCCCCGCCGGGCCCGCTCGTACGCGGGCAGCCGCGTGATGTCCGCGCCGTCCCACAGCACCGCCCCGGCGGCCAGCGCAACCGTCCCCGCCAGGGCGCGCAGGGCTGTGCTGCGACCGGAGCCGTTGCGGCCCAGCAGGACCGTCAGACCCGGGGCGGGTGCGGTCAGCGTGACACCGTGCAGGGCCTCCAGGGGGCCGTACCGCACGCGCGCGTGACGCAGGACGAGGGTCATGCGCCCGCCTCCTGTCCGGCCCTGGCGTCGAAGGCGTCCAGGACGCGGCCGGGCGGCCCGGAGGCGACGACCCGGCCGGCGGTCATCACGTGCACCACGTCGGCGAGGTCGGCGACCAGGTCGAGGTCGTGCTCGACGACGAGCAGCGTGGTGCCGTCCGAGGCCAGCGCGCGCAGGACCCGGGCCATCGCGGTCACCTCGGCGGTGTCCAGTCCGGCGGCCGGCTCGTCCAGCAGCAGTACCCGCGGGCCGCCCGCGAGTGCCCGGGCCAGCTCCACGCGGCGCAGCATGCCGGTGGGCAGCCCGGCGGCGGGCAGCGCCCGGACGGGGCCGTCCAGCCCGAACAGCCGCAGTGCCCGCTCCACCGCCGCCGGGTCGGTGACCCTGCCCTGTTCGGCGCCGATACGGACGTTCTCGGCGACGGTGAGGGACGGGAAGACGGCCAGCTGCTGGAAGGTCCGCGCGATCCCCAGGCGGGTGCGGGCGTATGCCGGGAGCCGGGTGACCTCCCGTCGCCCGAACAGCACCTGCCCGCGCTCCGGCCGCACCGTCCCGGCCAGGCAGTGGAACAGCGTGCTCTTCCCGGCCCCGTTGGGCCCGACGACCGCGGTGACCCGGCCGTGGGCGACCTCCAGATCGACTCCGTCCAGCGCCGTGAACCCGCCGTAACGGACGCGCAGACCCCGGGCGGCGAGCACGGGGACGGGCCCGGCGGCGGTAGCTGGACGAGCCCTCGGTTCGCCGGTCACCGGGGCGGCGAGGCCCGACGCCGTCGTGACGTGGGGGAGAGTCCGGTCCGGCGCCGGTGTGGCTTGCGGGTGGTGCCGTTCCGACACCGGTGTGGCTTGCGGGTGGGTCCGGCTCGGTGCGTCTTCGGGGTGGGCCAGGCCCGGCGTCGACCCGTCCGCCGGGCGCCTCCCGACGTGCCCGCCCCGGCCCCGCCCCGGCAACGCGGCCTCCCCGCCGCCTCCGGCCGCCGACACCGCCGTAACGCCCGTCAGCCTCGCCCGCCCGGGGGGCCGTTGGGATGCCTGGTGCAGCCGTGTGCGTACCCGGGCACCGAGTGCCGTCAGACGGGCCCCGCCGCCGGGCCGCAGGCGTTCCGCCGCCGAGCGCAGCGCCTCGTACGGGCCGCCGGGGAAGCGGCCGACGAACGCCGCCAGGACGCCGACCAGGGCCGCCGCCACCCCGCCGCGCGCGCCCGCGTCCAGGCCGACCAGGAGGGCCGCCGCGACGAGTGCGCCCAGGGTGCTGTCGGCGCCCAGCACGAGCACGGCGGCGAACCACAGCAGGCCGCGCACCGGGTCGTACGTGCCCGGGTCGAAGGCGCGCAGCCCCATGCCGAGCAGGCCGCCGCCCAGGGCGGCCAGCGCCGCGCCGCACACGAAGGCGAGCAGCTTCAGCGAGGGCACCTGGACGCCCGCCGCGACCGCGCCCTCCTCGTGGTCCCGCATGGCCGCGAGGGCCCGCCCGGTACGGCCCCGGCGCAGCAGCCGCGTCGCCAGCAGCGCGGCCGCGAGCAGGGCCAGTTCCAGCAGGTAGTAGGCGCGGTCGCCGGCGAATCCGGCCGGGCGGTCCAGGGACAGCCCGGCCGTGGCGTACGGCTGGGCGAAGACGAACCGGCTCACGCCGACGCCGACGGCGAAGGTCGCGAGGGCCAGCGCGAGGCCCTGACGGCCGATCGCCGGCCAGCCGGTGAGCAGCCCGAGCGGTGCCACCAGCGCGACCGCGACCGCGAGCGCCGTCAGTTCCGGCAGCCGCGGCAGGACGGGGAAGCGGCCCGCCGCCAGCAGCGCCGTGAACAGCGCCCCCAGGCCCGCGTACGCCGCCTGCCCGAGGGAGATCTGGCCGCCCCGGCCGGTGACCACCACCAGGGACAGCAGCACGATGGCCAGCGCGGGCACCTGCACCGCCGACCGCAGGTCCGAACCGGCCAGGCCCAGCGGCAGCAGGAACAGCACGACGGCGACGATCCAGGCGCCGTGCGGTGCGGCCGGGGCGCGTGCGGTCACCGGGTGGGGGAGCGCGCCGCGGCGGCCGATGCCGGGCAGGACCAGCGCCGCCACCAGCAGCGCCACCACGAACAGGTTCGCGCCGACCGCCTGGAGCAGCGGCTGCGCCCAGCCGGAGGGGTGCAGCCGCGTCAGCTGACTCTGCGCCACCCCGATCCCGAGCGCGACCACCACCGCCACGGGCAGGCTGCGCATCCGCGCGGCCACCGCGACCGCGACCACCTCCATCACCAGCAGCGGCAGCCCGTACGGGTCGAGACGCACGTACGGCGCCAGCAGTGCCCCCGTCAGCCCGGCCGTGAACGCCCCGAACGCCCAGCCCGCGGCGGCCACCCGGTCGGCGTCGATACCGCCCAGCACGGCCAGCTGCCGGTCGTCCACCACGGCCCGCAGCTCCCGCCCGAACCGGGTCCAGCGGATGACGGCGGACACCCCGGCCGCCAGCAGCAGTGCCACCGTCAGCTGCCCCCAAGGGTCGGCCGACACCAGTTGCGGCGCGTCGTCCCGCGCACCCTGCCCCCACAGCAGCACGGCGCCGCCGACCAGCAGCACGAACACCCCGATGGAGGCCACCAGGGTGCGCGCCGGGTCGCCGCCGAGCACCGCGAGGGGCCGGAAGACGAACCGTTCCAGCAGCACGCCGATCGCCGGCGCCAGCACCACCAGCGTCACCACCGCGCCCAGCCACAGCGGCCAGCCCCACACCACCACGCACTGCCGCAGCGCGTACGCGCAGACCATCGCGATCGCCCCGTGCGCGAAGTTGAGCACACCGGTCGCCCGGTAGGTGACGATCAGCCCGATCCCGGTGAGCGCGGCGGCGCTGCCGACCGACAGCCCGGCGAGCGTGAGGTCGTAGGTGAGGGAGGACATCAGCCCTCCGCGGTGTCCGGCTCGCAGATCGGGCAGGGGGCCAGTGTCCCTTCCGCGAGCAGCCGGCCATCGACCGGCAGCGCCTGCTCCCTGCCCGCGACGAGCGGGCAGTCGGCGCGGTGCCGCAGCGTGCCGCCCGGGATCATCAGCATCCGCCCGCTGACCGCGACCGGTGCGGCGGCGGGCCCGGGCGTGTCCTCCCCGTCGGCCCCGGCCGCCACCAGCAGCCCGTACAGCTCCTCCATGCGCGCGGCCGCGCGGGCGTCCCGGCCGTGGCTGAGCAGCACCGCCCCGGCGACGATCAGTGCTCCGCCCGGCACCGTGCAGGAGGCCAGATAGGGGAGCTGCCGCTCGGCGAACCGCTCGCCCGAGACGCCGTACCAGCCGATGACGCACAGCACCGCGCCCGCGGCCAGCGCCGCCCAGCCGGCCCACAGGACGGGGTGCACGGTCCGCAGCTTCGCTGTCCGCATCGCTGGCTCCCACACGTCACGCAGCCACCCGCCCTGTCCGGTATGCCCTTGAAGGCCGATGGCTTGCACTATGTCTGTTGTGCGCCGACCCTGAAAGCACCGGGCGTAGATCGCCCGGACCGACACCCGGTGGTGAGCCAGATGGTTCTGGGAAGCGACCTCAGGCGGGGGACGGCACGTACGGGGCGCGGCCCAGGGGCGGCGGGACGGGGAACGGCGCTGGCGGCCGCCCTCGCTCTCATTCTCGCCCCGGCCCTCGCGGCGTGCAGTGACAACAACGGCGGGGGCGGCAAGGCCACGCCGTCCGCCACGCCCTCCGCGCAGCAGACGACCAGCGCCGCACCCATGGCACCCGCGGACCCCGCCGCGGCACAGAAGGAGATCAAACAGAACTGGGAGAAGTTCTTCGACCCGTCGACGTCGCTCAAGGACAAGCAGGCCGTCCTGGAGAACGGCGTCCGCATGGCCCCCGTCCTGTACGCCTTCAGCAACGACCCGCGCAACCGGCAGGCGCACGCGAAGGTGACCAAGGTGACGTTCACGTCGCCGACCCGGGCGGCCGTGACGTACGACCTCGTCGTCCAGGGCGCCACTGCCCTGCCGAACGCGGCCGGCGTCGCGGTTCAGCAGAACGGCACGTGGAAGGTCTCCGTCAGCACGCTGTGCGCGCTGGTCAAGCTGAGCGGCAATGCGTCCGCGTCGGCGATCCCGGTCTGCTGACCCCGCGGGCCATGTCGGCCGTACGGTCGCCGTCGCCGTCGCCGCGCTGCTGCTCGCCCTGAGCGCGGCATGCGGCAGCCGCCTGCCGGAGCGCGACTTCGAGCAGGGCACGCGCGCGTCCCCGTCTGCGCCGAGCCAGGGCGCGCCGATCCGGGTCGGCATCATCACGAGTGCCACCAGCCCGGTCGGCGGAAGCACCTTCACCGGGCCGCGCGACGGCGCGAAGGCCTTCTTCGACCGGCTCGACGCGCGCGGTGGCATCGCCGGCCGCCGCGTCGAGGTGCACCTGTGCGACGACGGCGGCAGCGGCATCGGCAACAACGCGTGCGTGCACCAGCTGATCGACGAGGACAAGGTCGTCGCCCTGGTCGCCACCACCGCCCTCGACTACGCGGGCGCCCCGCGCGTGTCCCACGCGGGCGTGGCCGACATCGGCGGACAGCCCATCGGCGCCGCCTACGACACCTGGCCGCACCTGTACGGCATCTACGGCAGCCTCGCGCCGCGCGACGGCACGCCGGGCTGGGGCGGGAAGCTGTACGGCGGCACGGAGGTCTACCGGTACTTCCGGCGCGAACAGGGCGCCCGCACGGCCGCCGTCGTGTCGTACAACCAGTCGGCGTCCGCCGCCTACGCCCGGCTCGTCCAGCGCGGACTGAAGGCCGAGGGGTACAAAGTGGTCACCGAGGAGGTCGACTTCGCGCTGCCCAACTTCCGGGCCGTCGCCGCCGACCTGAAACAGCAGGACGTCGACCTGGTCTTCGACGCGATCGACACCCACGGCAACGCCCAGCTGTGCCGGGCGATGGACGAGGTCGGCGCGCACGTCACGGCCAAGGTGACCAACGTGCAGAACTGGACCTCCACCGTCCCGCAGGACTACAGGGACGCCCCGCACTGCCGCAACGCCCTGTGGGCGACCGGCGCGAGCCGCAACTACCAGGACACCCACGACAGCGCGGTACGGGAGTTCCGGGACGCCACCGCGGGGCTCTCGGCGCACTCCCAGTGGCAGCTGGAGGGCTGGGCGGCGGCCCTGTGGTTCACCGACGCGGCCCGCTCCTGCGCGGGGCACGGCGTCACGCGCGCGTGCGTGGACGCCTGGATGAACCGCCACGGCAACGGGTACACCGCCCACGGTCTGCTGCTCCCCGTCGAGTTCGCGCGGCTGCCGCAGCCGCCGAAGGACCGCCGCACCTGTCTGTCGGTGGCCCGCTGGCGGGACGGCAAGGGCTGGGTGACGCAGGGCGACATGAACCGCACCTGCTTCGTGGTGCCGCAACTGCCCTACACACCCTGACCCCCCGGGCGGCCGCGTCTTCACGGACACAACCTGTCCGCAAGCCCTGGCAGACTCGGCGCCATGCTGGAGACCTCCGCACGACTGCTGCGCCTGCTGTCCCTGCTCCAGGCCCACCGCGAGTGGTCCGGGCCGGACCTCGCCGAACGGCTCGGGGTGAGCCCGCGAACGGTGCGCCGGGACGTGGACCGGCTGCGCGAGCTGGGCTATCCCGTCAACGCCAGCCCGGGTACCGGTGGCGGCTACCAGTTGGGCGCCGGCGCCGAACTGCCGCCGCTGCTGCTGGACGACGAGGAGGCGGTCGCCGTCGCGGTGGGTCTGCGCACCGCCGCCGGACAGGGCATCGAGGGCATCGGCGAGACCTCCGTGCGGGCCCTGGCCAAGCTGGAGCAGGTGCTGCCGGACCGGCTGCGCCGCCGGGTGAGCGCGCTGAACGCCTTCACCGTGCCGATGCTGCGTCCCGGACCGCCGACGGCCCCCGTCGACCCGGCCCTGCTCACCGAGCTGGCCCACCTGTGCCGGGACGCCGAGCGGCTGCGCTTCGAATACCGCACACACGACGGCGCCCCGAGCCGCCGTACCGTCGAACCGCACCGGCTGGTGTGCACCGAGCGCCGCTGGTACCTGGTCGCCTGGGACGTCGAGCGGGACGACTGGCGCACCTTCCGCGTCGACCGCATCACCCCCAAGCCGCCGCACGGACCGCGTTTCACCCCGCGCACCCCGCCCGCCGACGATCTCGCCGCGTACGTCTCCAAGGGCGTCTCCACACGCGCGTACGCCACCCATGCCACCGTCCGGCTGCTGGTGCCCCTCGCCGAGGCCGCCGAGCGCGTCTCGCCGTCCGCCGGGACGCTGGAGCCGGACGGCCCCGGCGCCTGCCTGCTGCGCGCCGGGGCCGGGAGCCTGGACGTGATGGTGATCCACGTGATGATGCTCGGCTTCCCCTTCGAGGTGGTCGAGCCGGCCGAGCTGGTCGACGCGATCAGGACTGCTCGGGCCCGGCTTGATGCGGCGCTGGCTCGGGCTGCGGGGTCAGCGCCGCGAACTCCGGATGGTGCAGGTCGAACGCCGGGGACTCCGAGCGGATCCGGGGCAGCGCGGTGAAGTTGTGCCGCGGGGGCGGGCAGGAGGTCGCCCACTCCAGTGAGCGGCCGTAGCCCCAGGGGTCGTCGACGTCGACCTTCTCGCCGTACTTGGCGGTCTTCCACACGTTGTACAGGAACGGCAGCGTGGACAGGCCGAGCACGAACGCGCCGATCGTGGAGATCGTGTTCAGCGCGGTGAAACCGTCGGCGGCCAGATAGTCGGGATAGCGGCGCGGCATGCCTTCCGCGCCCAGCCAGTGCTGCACCAGGAACGTGGTGTGGAAGCCGGTGAAGAGCGTCCAGAACTGGATCTTGCCGAGCCGCTCGTCGAGCATCTTCCCGGTGAACTTCGGCCACCAGAAGTACAGCCCGCCGAAGATCGCGAAGACGACCGTGCCGAAGACGACGTAATGGAAGTGCGCGACGACGAAGTAGGAGTCGGTGACATGGAAGTCCATCGGCGGCGAGGCAAGGATCACCCCGGTCAGTCCGCCGAACAGGAACGTCACCAGAAAACCGGTCGCCCAGAGCATGGGTGTCTCGAAGGACAGCGAGCCCTTGATCATGGTGCCGGTCCAGTTGAAGAACTTCACCCCCGTCGGCACCGCGATCAGGAACGACATGAAGGAGAAGAACGGCAGC
Source organism: Streptomyces sp. NPDC036813 (assembly GCF_055609245.1). NCBI lineage: Bacteria > Bacillati > Actinomycetota > Actinomycetes > Kitasatosporales > Streptomycetaceae > Streptomyces > Streptomyces sp. NPDC036813. Next base: position 50,183 of record NZ_JBVJPV010000019.1, read on the forward strand.
AGCACCGCGCCCGTGGCGAACATGTGGTGCGCCCACACCACCACCGAAAGCCCGGTGATCGAGATCGTCGCGCCGACCAGCGTGAGATAACCGAAGATCGGTTTACGGCTGAAGACCGGGATGATCTCGGTGATGATGCCGAAGAACGGCAGCGCGATGATGTAGACCTCGGGATGGCCGAAGAACCAGAACAGGTGCTGCCACAGCAGCGCGCCGCCGTTGGCCGCGTCGAAGACCTGGCTGCCGAAGCGCCGGTCCGCCTCCAGCACCAGCAGCGCGGCCGCCAGCACCGGAAACGCCATCAGGATCAGGATCGACGTCAGCAGCGTGTTCCAGGTGAAGATCGGCATCCGGAACATCGTCATGCCCGGGGCACGCATCCCGACGATCGTCGTGATGAAGTTGACCGCGCCGAGGATCGTGCCGAAGCCGGACAGCGCGAGCCCCATGATCCACAGATCGGGCCCGGCACCGGGGGAGTGCACCGCGTCGTTGAGCGGCGCGTAGGCGAACCAGCCGAACGCCGCCGGACCGTCCGGCACCACCAGCGAGCTGAGCACGATCAGCCCGCCGAACAGGAACAGCCAGTACGAGAACATGTTCAGCCGCGGGAAGGCCACGTCGGGCGAGCCGATCTGCAGCGGCATCAGCTCGTTGGCGAACCCCGCGAAGCTGGGGGTGGCGAAGAGCAGCAGCATGATCGTGCCGTGCAGCGTGAAGAGCTGGTTGAACTGGTGGTTGTCGACGATCTGCAGCCCGGGCCGGGCGAGCTCCGCGCGCATCAGCAGCGCCATGATCCCGCCGATGAGGAAGAAGACGAACGACGTGATCAGATAGAGGTGGCCGATCTTCTTGTGGTCGGTGGTGGTCAGCCAGTCCACGACCACCCGGCCGCGCCGCTTGCTCCGCCTGGCCCGTGCCGCCGCCCGTACCGTCTCGGTGCCCATCGTCCGCTCGCCCCTTCGCTTGCCGCGTCCCGGGTCCGCTGCGAGCCCGCGGCGCAAGCTGCGCGCGGGCCGAGGCCATGATGCGCGCGCCGTGGTGCGCTCCGACAGAGGGCGTACGGAGATTGTGTGGGGGAGCGGTGGATTTCCCATGGGGTGCCGATGCGTACGGCATTCGGGAAATCGGCCCGGAAATGACGGCCCCCGGGGCTCGGCCGGGGCATTTTCCGGCAGGTGGCCGGAAGTGCCGGCCCGGGGCGCGGGAATGGCGTTCGAATACGCCCGGAAGGCGTAATGCGGGCACCGGGGCCACACCTCCGGTATGACCGGACGCGGTCAAACATAACGGTGTGATCTTGTGACAGAAGCGTGACACCGCCTAGCGTGGCGGTATGGCACCCATTCCCTCCCCGCCGGGGGAGCCGCAGGACAGTCCCGAGGGTTACGTCGGCCTCGACGCCGAGCGGGCCGAGCGTCTCGCGCGTGAGCGCGGGTGGTCGACGGTGCGCCCCCTGCCGCCCGGGGCGGTCATCACCATGGAGTACCGCGTGGGCCGGCTGAACTTCGAGGTCAAGGACGGCCGCGTGGCCCGCGCCTGGAAGGGGTGAGGCGCCCGTGTGACGACGAAGGCCCCGGTTCCTGCCCGGAACCGGGGCCATCGTGTGCGTCGCGAGGTGCGCGCGCGGCGGGGTGTGTGCGTACCGGCTCGCCGCGTGGCGCTCAGCTGCCCGTGGGGCGGGCCGCCGGGGTCGTACCGCGCGCGACGCGGTCCGCGTGCGGTGGGCGGCGGCTGCCGGCCGGGGTGACCGGGGTGCGCTCGGCGCGGGTGGTGTGCGGGCCGGGGGCCAGGTAGACCGGCGCTCGCGGGGCGCGCGCCGTGGAGGCCGCGGCGCGCCCCGCGGGGGCCTCGTCCTGCGCCGAGGGGCGCGACGGGACCAGGACCGGTGGCGTGACAGGGGCTGCCGGGACCGGTGCCGTACCGGCGCGGCGGGCGCGCCAGCGGTCGCGCAGGTCGAAGAGCCCGGTCTCGGCGCGGGCGATCAGCGGCTCGCACCACGGCAGCGCGAGCAGGATCAGCAGGCCCGCGGCCCAGCCGAGGAGCACGTCGCTCAGCCAGTGCGTACCGAGGTAGACCGTGGACATGCCCACGCCCAGCGAGGTCATCGCCGACAGGGCGGACAGCCAGCGCCTGGCTCTCGGGGTGGAGGCCAGATAGGCCAGGATTCCCCAGGTCACGACGGCGTTGGCGGTGTGGCCGCTGGGAAATATATCGCCGCCCAGACCCATCTCGTTCGAGCCGATGACGGTCGCGTAGTGGGGACCGAGCCGGCCCATGCCGATCTTCGCCGCGCCCACCGTGATGTTCAGCAACAGCAGAGACGCCCCCAGCGTCAGCAGGGGGCGCACCGTGTGCTGCCGCCAGGAGCGCCAGCCCAGCCAGGCGGCGACCATCACGGCGGTGGGGCCGCGCTGGCCCAGCACCACGTAGTAGTCGACGAACCAGTGGATCTGCGCCCACTGCTGGTAGGGCCGGAAGAACATGACCTGCCAGTCCAGCCGGACCAGCCACGAGGTGGTCACGACCAGCCACACGATCGCCGCGTAGAAGGCCAGGGTCGAGCCGAAGAGCACGACCCTGTGCCGCGTCATCCGCGGTACGTCGATGTTGGCCGGTCGTTCCGGCTCCCGGTCCAGTCTGGTGAACACCCGGTCCAGACGGGTGAGGTTCGGTTCGATACGCACTCAATCGACGTTACAGCGAGTGAGCTGTCAACCCCGGCGAATCCACGGCTTTGTGATGACGATGTGATGTGGGATTCCTCTCAACGGCGGGTTTAATTCCTGTGAATCCGTAATCGGACAACGGTGCGCCCTGCAATTCCTTTGATCATTCCGGAGCGGGTTTTATGCTGTGTCCGAATGCGTTCACCGTGCGCCCGCCCGGATTTCGCCGCCCGCTCGTGTCGCAGCGTGATCGCGGGCAGGGGGAGGGCGGGCGCGCACCCGCGCGAGGAGTGGCGTACGCCACACGGGTTCACCGGAACCGGTGAGACCTCCGCCACGCGAGCGGCGAGCGAATGCGCGTACGCTGACGTGTCACTCGCGTTCGCTGCGCGGGCCGGAGACGACCGCTTCTCTCCGGCCGAGTCGCGGGGGAGTCCCCACCCCCGTGAGCCCGCCGGGCGCGAGGTTCATCTGGGAGGTACGTACATGTCCGGGACGACCACGGCCGCCGCGCTGCGCCGTCGGGCGGCCGGGGCCGGTGCCAACCGCTGGGTCGTCCTCGTCGTCCTGTGCGCCAGCCTGCTGCTCGTCGCCGTCGACGCCACCGTGCTGCACGTGGCGGTGCCCGCTGTCACCGAGGACCTGAGGCCCGGCGCCATCGAGCTGCTCTGGATCGTCGACACCTACCCCCTCGTCTGCGCCTCGCTGCTGATCCTGTTCGGCACGCTCGGCGACAAGGTCGGCCGCAGACGCGTCCTGCTGCTCGGCTACGGCCTCTTCGGCATCGCCTCCGCGCTCGCGGCCTTCGCGCCGAACGCGCAGGTGCTGATCCTCGCGCGGGCCCTCCTCGGCGTGGGCGGGGCGATGATCATGCCCGCGACGCTGTCGATCCTGCGCCAGGTCTTCCCCGACCGGCGTGAGCGGGCGCTCGCGATCGGTGTGTGGAGCGCGGTGGCGGCGGTCGGCGCGGCCGTCGGCCCGCTGCTGGGCGGCTTCCTGCTGGAGCACTTCTGGTGGGGCTCGGTCTTCCTCGTCAACATCCCGTTGATGCTGATCAGCATCCCGGTGGGCCGGCTGCTGCTGCCCGAGTCGACCGGTGGGGACGACGGCCCCTGGGACGTCGTCGGCGCGCTGATGGCCGCGGCCGGTCTGTTCGGCGCGGTGTTCGGCGTCAAGCGGCTGGGCGGCGGGGAACCGGCGGGCAGCGCGCTCACCGTGCTGCCGCTGATCACCGGCGCGGTCCTGCTGGTCCTCTTCGTACGACGGCAGCGGCGGCGCCGGCACCCGCTGGTGGACCTCGGGATGTTCGCCCGGCCGGCGTTCAGCACCTCCGTGGGGTGCATCGTGCTGGCGATGCTCGCCCTGGTCGGCCTCGAGCTGATCGCGGCGCAGTATCTGCAACTGGTGCTGGGCCTGTCGCCGCTCGAGACCGGGCTGCGGCTGCTGCCGCTGACCTTCGCGGCGATGGCGGCCGGGCTGCTCGGGGCGCGGATGCTGCGCCGGTTCGGGCCGCGCCGGATGGTGTGCGCCGGCTTCTGCCTGACCGCGGCCGCGGTGGTGGCGCTGACGGCGATGGGCGCCACCGACAACGTCCCCCTGCTGCTGGCCGGCTTCGTCCTGCTCGGCTTCGGACTCGAGACGACGCTCTTCGGGGCGTACGAGTCGATGCTGAGCGAGGCGCCGGCCGAGCAGTCGGGCGGCGCGGCGGCGATCGGTGAGACGTCGTACCAGCTGGGGGCCGGGATCGGGATCGCCCTGCTGGGCAGTGTGATGAACGCGGCGTACGCGCCCGGGCTCGCGGACGTGCCGGGCGTGCCGGCGTCGGCCTCGAATGCGGCGGGCCACTCGCTGGGGGAGGCCTACGACGTCGCCGGCCGGCTCGGCGGGACCGCCGGGGACGCCCTGCGGGCGGCGGCGCGCGCGTCCTTCGTCCACGGACTGCATGTGACGCTGCTGGTGAGCGCGGGCCTGTTGCTGCTGGGCGCGGTGATGGCGCTGCGGCTGCCCCGGGTCATGCAGTGCGGCGAGCCGGAGCCGGTGGAGCTGCCCGCGCCCCGGGAGGCGGAGAGGTCGCGCGTCTCCGCGTGACGCCGCGAGCGGCCATCCGAAGCTTGCCGCTCCGTCCGTGCGGCCGGTGCCGGCATGGGACTGCCGCAAGGGTCCACCTGCCGGACTGCCGGGCGGGGCACACCCGGGGGACTGGACGTACGGGACACCTCGTCGTAACGTCAGCGGCACCAATCGTAACTAGCGGTGCTAGTTTTCGCGTTCGCCGGAGGATGTGCCATGTCCTTTGACCCCATCGATCCCCTGGGAATCGACGACCTTCTTCAGGCCGAGGACCTGGCCATCAGGGACACCGTCCGCAGCTGGGCGGCGGACCGCGTGCTGCCCCACATCGCCGAGTGGTACGAGAAGGGGGAGCTGCCCGGCATCCGCGAGCTGGCGAGAGAGCTCGGCGCGATCGGCGCGCTCGGCATGTCCCTGGAGGGCTACGGCTGCGCCGGTGCCTCCGCCGTGCAGTACGGCCTCGCGTGCCTGGAGCTGGAGGCCGCCGACTCCGGCATCCGGTCCCTGGTGTCGGTGCAGGGCTCGCTCGCCATGTACGCCATCCACCGCTTCGGCAGCGAGGAGCAGAAGCAGACCTGGCTGCCGCGCATGGCCGCCGGCGAGGTCATCGGCTGCTTCGGGCTGACCGAGCCCGACCACGGATCCGACCCCGCCGCCATGCGGACCCACGCCAAGCGCGACGGCTCGGACTGGGTGCTCAACGGCCGCAAGATGTGGATCACCAACGGCTCGGTCGCCGGCGTCGCGGTCGTCTGGGCCCGCACCGACGACGGCATCCGCGGCTTCGTCGTCCCGACCGACATCCCCGGCTTCTCCGCTCCCGAGATCAAGCACAAGTGGTCGCTGCGGGCCAGCGTCACCAGCGAGCTGGTGCTGGACGACGTACGGCTGCCGGCCGACGCGGTGCTTCCGGAGGTCACCGGGCTGCGCGGACCGCTGAGCTGTCTGTCCCACGCCCGGTACGGGATCGTCTGGGGAGCCATGGGCGCGGCCCGGTCCTCGTTCGAGGCCGCACTGGAGTACGCCAAGACGCGCGAGCAGTTCGGCCGGCCCATCGGCGGCTTCCAGCTCACGCAGGCCAAGCTCGCCGACATGGCGGTCGAGCTGCACAAGGGGATTCTGCTCGCCCATCACCTCGGGCGGCGCATGGACGCCGGCCGCCTGCGTCCCGAGCAGGTCAGCTTCGGCAAGCTCAACAACGTGCGGGAAGCGATCGAGATCTGCCGTACCGCGCGCACCATCCTCGGCGCGAACGGGATCTCGCTGGAGTACCCCGTGATGCGGCACGCGACCAACCTGGAGTCGGTGCTCACCTACGAGGGCACCGTCGAGATGCACCAGCTGGTGCTGGGCAAGGCGCTCACCGGACTCGACGCGTTCCGGTGACGGACCCCGAGCAGGGCGGGGCCGGTGAGCGGCCCCGCCTCAGCTCTGGTTGAAGAAACCGTCCGAACGGTGCGCGGCGGGCTCGCCGCAGATGATCTCCGTGTCGGCCGGGGACAGCAGGAACACGCGCGTGGAGATCCGGTCGATCGAACCGCGCAGCCCGAAGATGAGCCCCGCCGCGAAGTCCACCACGCGCTTGGCGTCGCCGGGTTCCATGGCCGTGAGGTTCATGATGACCGGCACCCCCTCGCGGAACAGCTCCCCGATCGCGCGGGCGTCCCGGAAGCTGTCCGGGGTCACCGTGCCGATCCGGCGGCCCTTCTCCTCGGCCGTGTCCGTTGCCACCTTCACCCGGGGGTCGGTGACCCAGGCGTCCCCGGACTCGGTCCCCTCGGTGTAGTCGTCGTCGTAGTAGCGCTCGTCATCGTTGTCGTCGACGAGGCCGAGCCACGCACTCGCCTTGCGCACCGATCCCATGGACGCCTCCTCTCACAGCGGCCTTGTCTTGCCTTCCGCATTCCCCATGGTCGTCCATGATGCGGATGTCGCGCCAAGTGGATAGACGCCGTGCGGGGGGTTTGTGACGGTACTGGTGCACAGTCGATCCGTCGAGAGGCCGTGTTTCCCAAGGGGCGTGACTCAAACGGCTGCTGACTGTGAGTGAAATATGATTCTTCCCGGCGTCCGGGTGACGGACGGGGCGTACGGGTGAACGGGGGCGCGTGGTGTTCGGAATGGTCAGGCCCTGCCGGCATCGGCTCGGCGAGGCGCTGGGCGTCCAGTGGATGGCTCACCTGTGCGGGCTGTGCCTCGCGCTGCGCAAGGATCACGGGCAGTTCGCCCGGATCGTGACGAACTATGACGGGTTGCTCATATCGGTTCTGACGGAGGCTCAGGCCGGGAAGAGAGCAGGTGGGTGGCGTACGGCCGGACCGTGTCCGCTGCGCGGCATGCGCACCGCTTCCGTCGCCCAGGGCGAGGGCGCGCGGCTGGCCGCCGCGGTGTCGCTGGTGCTCGCCGCCGCGAAGGTGCACGACCATGTCGCCGACCGTGACGGCCTGCTGGGCCGGCGGCCGGTGGCGCTCGCCGCCCGCCGGGTCGCCGAAGGGTGGGCGCGGGCCGGGGAACGCGGCGGTGCCGCAGTCGGTTTCGACACCGCCGTCCTCGTCGACGCCGTCGACCGGCAGGCCGGTCTGGAGGCGCTGGCCGGACCCGGCACGCCGATCCTGACCGTCACCGAACCCACCGAGACGGCCACCGCCGCCGCCTTCGCGCACACCGCCGTGCTGGCCGGGCGCCCCGGCAACGCGGCACCGCTCGCCGAGGCCGGCCGGCTCTTCGGGCGGCTCGCCCACCTGCTGGACGCGGTCGAGGACCAGCATGCCGACGCGGCGTCGGGCGCCTGGAACCCGCTGACCGCCACCGGCACCTCGCTCACCGACGCCCGCCGCATCGCGGAGGACGCCGTGCACGGCATCCGGCTGGCGCTCAGGGACGTGGAGTTCACCGACGGCCGGCTCGCGCACCGGCTGCTGGTGCACGAGCTGCGCCGCTCGGTGGACCGGGCCTTCGGCGCCGAGTCGTGCGGTCACATACCCGAGGGTGCCTTCGGACCGCCCCCGCCGGGCGCCCCCTCGTACCTGCCCGGCGACCCCTTCGGCGGGCAGTCGCCGCAGAAGGGCCGGCGCGGCTTCTGGGCCGGGTGCGCGGTCGCGATGGGGCTGTGCTGCACCTGCAAAGTGTGCTGTGCCGACGAGTACGAGGGGCCGTGGTCGCGCAAGAAGCGCGAAGGGTGCTGCCAGAACTGTGACTGCGACTGCCCGTGCAGCGGCTGCGACGGTTGCGACGGTTGCGACTGCTGCTGTCCGTGCGACGGCTGCTGAACCGGCTGCCGAACCGGCGCGGCCCCGGCTGGGGTACGGGCCTGGGTCTAGGAGGACTTCAGCTCCGGCGGCGAGATCTGTGACGCCTTGATCGCCGACCCCGTCGTCCCCCACTTCTTCAGGATCGCCTCGTAGGTGCCGTCGGCGATCAGCTTGTTCACCGCGGCCTGGAAGGCGGGGGCCAGCGCCGTGCCCTTCTTGAAGGCGAAGCCGACGTCGAGACGGTGGTACTCGTTCAGGAACTTCAGCCCCGGCTGGTGGGCGACGGCATAGCGCAGGCCGTTGATGGTGGACATCACCACATCGCTGCGGCCCTGCTGCACCGACGACCAGATCGCGCTCGATTCGCCGTACGTCTGCACCTTGTACGGCTTCTTGCCGGCGTCGGTGCACAGGTGCTTGTTCTTCTCCAGCGTGGCCTCGAACGTGGTGCCGGCGCCCGTGGCGACGTTCAGGCCGCACAGCTGCGTCAGATCAGTGATCTTCTTCAGGTCGCTGTCCGCACGGGTGGCGAAGCCCTGCCCGTCGTTGATGTAGGTGACGAAGTCGATCGTCTTGCGGCGCTCGTCGGTGACGCCGAAGTTGCTGGCGCCGACGTCGTACTTGCCGCTGTCCAGCGCGGGCAGGATCGCCTCGAACCCCGCCTGCTCCACCTTCGGTCGCAGACCGAGCACGCGGGCGACGGCCTTGGTGAAGTCGACGTCCTGACCGGTCAGCGTCTTGCCGTCGTCCAGATAGGTGGTGCCGGGCGGTGTGCCGCCGACGCTGATCGCGACGGTGACTCCCCGCACGCCGGCCGGCAGCAGTTTCGCGGCCGCCTCGTCCTTGCGGACGCCGGAGACGACATCCGTGGTGGGGATCTTGTCGGCGGCCGCCGCCGCGCCGGCCGCGTTCGCCGGGCCGGTGGAGCCGGAACCGCACGCGCTGAGGAGCACAGCAGCCGAGGTGATCAGGGCGAACGGGGCGAAATGCCTCAAGCGGGTACGCGTGGACGTACGCATGGTGTGCGGTCTCCTGTGAGCAGCAGAAGTGGCGTGAAGAACGCCGGGGGAACAACGCGAGGGGAGGGGTGCGCGTGTGAAGGCATGCGGAGAGAAACACGGAAGAACGCCCGCCGGATCAGGGCGGCGGGACGTGCAGGGGGTCAGCTCAACAGGAAGAGGACCACACGCGACCGAAGTCGATGTGGGAGCGCGAGACCAGCCACTGCGGATGCATGGGCCAAGTGGAACAGGTCTCCGGTTTTGCGTCAACCGACTTGAGACGTACGGCTCATACTCTGGACACCCTTGACAGCGAGGGGAAACGGCCCCGTACAGTCGTGCGACGGCCCTGCTGAGGGGCTCGGCCGTACCGCGCCGCTCGGCGCGCCCCGTGTGAAGGCACCACCCGTGTACGACCCACCAGGTCACGGAGCCTTCGCATGTCTTCCGACACCCTCGCCAAACTGCCCGCGGCACCCGGCGTTCCGCAAGCGGCCGACGCCCCGCGCATCGTGCCCCGGCGCCGCTACGGCCAGTGGGCGGCCGCCGTCGTCGTCCTGGTCCTGCTCGCCCTCGCGCTCACCTCGATCCTGCGCAACGACGCCTTCCAATGGGACGTCGTCGCCGAGTACTTCACCACCGCCTCCGTGCTGCGCGGCCTGTGGCTCACCCTGTGGCTGACCGCCGTCGTGATGGTGCTCGGCTTCGCGCTCGGCACTCTGCTCGCCGCCGCCCGGCTGTCCGCCAACCCCGTACTGCGCGCGGTGAGCTGGGGATACGTCTGGCTGTTCCGCTCCATCCCGATCCTGGTGCAGCTGCTGCTGTGGTTCAACATCGGGGCGCTGTACCCCCACATCCTCGGTGTGCGGACGGTCGACCTGCTCAGCCCGGTCGCCGTCGCCGTCATCGGCCTGACCCTGCACGAGGCCGCGTACGCCGCCGAGGTGGTGCGCGGAGGCATCCTCTCCGTCGACCGCGGGCAGATCGAGGCCGCCCAGGCGCTCGGTCTGAGCCGCCGGCGCCGATGGTGGCGGATCGTGCTGCCGCAGGCGATGCGCTCGATCGTGCCTCCGGCCGGCAACATGCTGATCGGCACCCTGAAGGGCACCTCCATCGTCAGCGTCATCGCCGTCAACGACCTGCTGTTCTCAGCACAGTTGATCTACCACCGCACCTATCAGGTGATCCCGCTGCTGATGGTCGCGACCCTCTGGTACACCGTCGTCACCTCGCTGCTCGGCATCGGCCAGCACTACGTCGAGAAGCGCTACGCACGCGGAACGGAGCCGCGGCGATGAGGCCCGCTCTGGTCATCGTCGGCGCGGGTCCGCGGGGGACCGGCGTCATCGAGCGGATCGCCGCCAACGCGCCGGAGCTGTACGCCGGTTCCGGCCTGGACATCCACCTCGTGGACCCGTACCCACCAGGCGCCGGACGCGTCTGGCGTGCCGCCCAGTCACCCCTGCTGTGGATGAACTCGCACGCCGCGGACATCACCATGTTCACCGACGACACCGTCGACATGGCCGGCCCCGTGCGCCCCGGACCCACCCTGCACGAATGGGCCGGCATCGACGGCCGCACCTTCGCCGACCGGCAGCTGCAGGGCGCCTACCTGAGCTGGGTGCACCAGCAGGCCCTGGCCGCGCTGCCCGCCGGGATCACCGTCCACCATCACCGCCGCCGCGCCCTGCGTGTCAGCGGTCCGCGCGAGGGCCGCCAGCAGGTGTGGCTGGAGGGCCGCCCCCGGCCCCTCCTCGCCGACCTGGTGGTGCTCACCGTCGGCCATCTCGACGCCGAACCCGACGACGACCAGCACGCGTTGGCCGCGCATGCCCGGGAGCACGGCCTGGTCCACCTGCCGCCGGACTACACCGCCGACAGCGACCTGTCCGCGCTCGCGCCCGGCGAGAACGTCCTGGTGCGCGGCTTCGGCCTCGCCTTCGTCGACCTGATGGTGCTGCTCACCGAGGGCCGCGGCGGCCGCTACGACGGCGACATCTACCTCCCGTCCGGGCGTGAGCCGGTGCTGTACGTCGGGTCGCGGCGCGGAGTGCCGTACCACGCGAAGATCGGGTACGACCTCACCGGCGAGCGGCCGCCGCTGCCGCGCTTCTTCGGGCCCGCGCAGACCGCCGAGCTGCTTGCCCGGCCCGGAGGGTACGACTTCCGCCGGGACGTGTGGCCCCTGGTGGCGAAGGAACTCGGATTCGCCCACTACCACCGCCTGTTCACCGCCCACCCCGAGCGGACCGCCGTGTCCTGGGCCGTCTTCGAGGAGAAGTACGCCGCGGCCGACGGCGCCGACCTGGACGCCCTGGTCGCCGCGGCCGTGCCCGAGCTACGCGACCGGCTCGACCTCGACGCCCTCGACCGGCCGCTGGACGGCGTGCGGTACGCCTCCCACGAAGCCCTCCAGGAAGGGCTGCGGGCCTACGTGGAGGAGGACCTGCGGCGCCGGCACGACCCGGCGCACAGCCCGGACCTGGCCGTGTTCTACGCCCTGCTCTCGGTGTACGGGCAGCTCGTGCGGCTCGGCGACGTCGGGTCCTGGTGGCACGGCTTCTTCAGCTACCTCGCCTCCGGTCCGCCCGCACCCCGGCTGCGGCAGCTGCTCGCGCTGTCCCGCGCCGGGATCGTCCGCTTCGTCGGCGCCGACATGGCGGTGGCCGCCGAGGACGGGGTGTTCCGCGCCTCCAGCCCCACCGTGCCGGGCGTGCGGATCGAGGCCCGGGCGCTGGTCGAGGCGCGGCTGCCCGCACCGACCGTCCGCCGCAGCCGCGAACCGCTGCTGCGCGACCTGCACGCCGACGGCGCCGCCGAGACCCCGGACGGACTGCTGCGCGTCGACCCCGCCGACGGGCGGATCCTCGACCGAGCCGGACGGCCCCACCCGCGTCGCTTCGCGCTCGGCCCGCACACCGACGCGCGCTCCTCCGGCGCGTTCACCCGGCCCCGCACCGGCGGGCCGGCGTTCCGGCAGAACGACGCCACCGCACGCTCCGCGCTTGTCTTCCTGCGGTCCCTCGCCGCGCGTGCGGCCGCCTGACCCCTTCCGACACCGCCTGACCCCCCTTGAGACACCGAAGGAATCCCCCATGAGCGTCATGGTCGACATCCGGTCCGTCCACAAGAGCTTCGGCCCGCTGAAGGTGCTCGACGGCATCGACCTGCAGGTGCGCACCGGCGAGGTCACCGTCGTCCTCGGCCCCTCCGGCTCCGGCAAGTCCACGCTGCTGCGCACCATCAACCACCTGGAGAAGGTCGACCGGGGCGCGATCAGCGTCGACGGCGCCCTCGTCGGCTACCGCCGATCCGGCGACCGGCTGCACGAGCTGCCCGAGCGCGAGATCCTCAAACAGCGCACCCGGATCGGCTTCGTCTTCCAGAACTTCAACCTCTTCCCGCACCTGACCGTCCTGGAGAACGTCACCGAGGCACCGGTCGCCGCCCTCAAGCGCCCCCGGCAGGAGGCCGAGGAGACGGCCCTGCGGCTGCTCGACCGGGTCGGCCTCGCCGACAAGGCGGGCGCCTACCCCCGCCAGCTCTCCGGCGGCCAGCAGCAGCGCGTCGCCATCGCCCGCGCCCTCGCCCTGGAACCGCGGCTGCTGCTGTTCGACGAGCCGACCTCCGCGCTCGACCCCGAACTGGTCGGCGAGGTCCTCGACGTCATCAAGGACCTGGCCCACCAGGGCACCACGATGATCGTCGTCACCCACGAGATCGGCTTCGCCCGCGAGGTCGCCGACACCGTCGTCTTCATGGCCGACGGCCGTGTCGTCGAGCAGGGGCCGCCGGGTGAGGTGCTGGACGCCCCACGGCACGAGCGCACGCGGGCGTTCCTGTCGAAGGTGCTGTGAGGAGGGTGCGGGGGAGGAGAGTTCCGACATGGGCGGGCTGCTGCATCTCGGCGCCGCGATCGACCAGCCGGGGGCGTACGACGCCGGCGCCTACGTCGAGCTGGCGCGCCTCGCCGAACGCGGCGGGCTGGACTTCGTGACCGTGGACGGCGGCTTCGCGGGACCCGGCCTCGACACGGCGGGCGTGCTGGCCCGCGTCGCGCCCGAGACCGCCCGCATCGGCCTGGTACCGGCGGTGACCGACCCGGGCCGGGAGGCGGGCGCCGTCGCGGTCCTCGACTGGGTCAGCGCCGGCCGGGCCGGCCGGCTCGTCCGGGACACGGGCGCGCCGGGTCGTTCGCCGGGAGATCCCGTGCACGTCGTCGACGCCACCGACCGGCAGGCCCGGTCCGGGGCCGCCCGCCACGCCGACGTCGCCCTGGTACGGGCGGCCGGGGCGGCCCAGGCCGCCGACCTGCGCGCCGAACTGGCCGCGCTCGCCACCCAGTACGGCCGTGACCCCCGGGAGCTGCGGGTGCTGGCGAGCCTGCGGATCGACCTGGGGGACGGCGAACGCGCCGCCGCGCCCGGCCACGGGGGCGGCGGACCCCGGCCCACCGTCCAGGGCCCGCTGTACCGGGGCGGGCCGGTCGACCTCGCCGAACTGATCGCCGGATGGCATGCGGAAGGGGCCGTCGACGGCTTCCACCTCGTGCCGGTCGAGCCGCGCCGGGACCTGGAGCGGCTGGTCAACGGCACGGTGGCGGTGCTTCAGCACCGGGGACTGTTCCGCACCTTCTATCCGGGCGGGACGCTGCGCGAACACCTGGGCCTCGCGCGGGCCGTGAGGTACGCCGGGAGCGTGGGATGAACCGGCGGATGCATCTTGCGGTGCGGGTGGACGGCGCCGGCGGCCGCGGCGGGTTCCCGGTGGTGGCGCGCCTCGCGCGGACCGCTGAGCGGGGGCTGTTCGACTTCGTGCTGGTGGCGGCGGAGGAGGAGCCGGTGACGGTACTGGGCGCGCTCGCGGCCGTCACCGCGCGCACCGGGCTGGCCGCCACGGTCGACGCGGCCGGCGGCGAGCCGTTCGACCTGGTGCGCCGCCTCGCCACGCTGGACGGGCTCAGCGGGGGGCGAGCCGGCTGGCACGTGACCTCCGGGGGCGCACCCTACGTGGACATCGTGCGAGAGGTCTGGGAAGCGGACTTCGCGGTGCCGTCCTCCCCGCAGGGGCGGCCCGCCGTGATCGTGACGGGCGAGTCCGAGGAACAGCGGGAGTTCGCCGCCGCCCGCGCCGACGTGCTCGTCACGGCGTACGGCTCGGTGGCGGCCGGGCGTGCCCTGTACGCCGACGTCAAGCGGCGGTTGGTGCGGTACGGACGGGAGGCGGAGGAGCTGAGGGTCCTGGCCTGCGCGGGACCCGCCGGGAGCGTGGGCGGCGGTGCGGCCACGGGGGCGCCGGAGTCGGCGGCCGCGCTGGAGGGCTTCGTGCGGGAAGGGGCCGCCGACGGCTTCCTCCTCGGGCCGGGTGGTCTCGAGGAGTTCGTGGACCGGGTCGTGCCGCTGCTGCAGGACCGTGGCGTGTTCCGTACGGAATACGAGGGCGCGACGCTGCGCTCGCACCTGGGGCTCGGCGCCGTGGCAGGAAAGGGATCGGGAAAGGGATGAGGACATGACGGATCAGTTGTCGCAGGCCGCCGCGGACGCGGTGACCGAGTGGAAGCAGTGGCACGAGCGCCGTGTCGAGGCGGTGTCTGCGCCCTACGGGCCGCTCGCGCTCGTCGGCACCCTCCCCCAGTGCCTGAAGGGCCTGGGGGCACCCCCTGGCTGGAAGACCATCCGGAGGGGCGACTTCCGGACATCCCGGGGCGCTGGGCCGCGAGGGACGACGGGGCCGTGCTCGCCGCCGGTGCCGGGGACGGGCTGACGCCGGACGGGCAGCCGTTCAGCGGGGAGGTACGGCTCGGTGCCGACGCGGGGGCGGTCGCCGACGCGCGGGTCGGGTACGGAGAGCGGCGCCTGGTGGTGCTGGTGCGGGAAGGGGCCTGGGGGGGGCGGGACTTCGACCCGGGCGCCGAGACGCGCCGGCGGTTCCGTGGCATCGACGCCACGCCACACGATCCGCGCTTCGTCGTACCGGCGCGCTTCACGGCGTACGGCGAGAGCCGCACCGTGCGGGTCGAGAACGCCGACGGGCGCGAGCGGGGGCTCGGGCTGGGCGGTGAGCCGGCCTTCGCCCTCGACGGGCGGGAGCTGACGCTGAAGGTGTCGGTGCAGGACGACGGGACGCTGTGGGCGGTGTTCGCCGACGGCACGAGCGGGGCGAGCAGTTTCCGCTTCCGGTTCCTGTACACGGCGGCCCCCGATGCGCAGGGGCGGACGGTCGTGGACCTCAACCGGGCCCAGCTGCCGCCGTGCGCCTTCGCGGACCACTTCCTCTGCCCGTTCCCGCCGCCGGGGAACAGGCTGGGGATCGACGTCGAGGCGGGGGAGCGGAACCCGGCCTGAGGGAGAGGCGGTTGGGCCCCGGTCGACTCCGGCCGTGGCGGTCGTTGGGTAAAGGTGGTTCAAAACGTGACGGCCGAAAGGCGCCCTTGCGCCTACCGGCCGTTCGGCCGAATACTCCCCCTCAGCGCTTGTCAGGGGCATGTGAAAGCCCGGGATCCCGGGCGTCCTGGCCCTGGCTGCGCCTCACGGGCCCCGACCCCACGCGGGCCCCCGACTTCCCATGGAGGGAACGACACGTGAGGATCAAGCGCACCACTCCCCGCAGCGGCCTTTCGAGACGGACCCGGCTGATCGCCGTCTCCACCGGACTCGTGGCCGCCGCCGCGATCGCGATCCCCAGCGCGAACGCGTCCGACGCCCCGACCACCTTCAGCGCGGCGCAGCTGACCAAGGCGAGCGACTCGGTGCTGAAGGCCGACATCCCGGGCACCGCCTGGGCCGTCGACAGCAAGAACCACCGTCTCGTCGTCACGGTCGACAGTACGGTGACGCAGGCCGAGATCAGCAAGATCAAGGAGCAGGCCGGGGTCAATGCCGGCGCGCTCACCATCAAGCGCACCCCGGGCAAGTTCAACAAGCTGATCTCCGGCGGCGACGCCATCTATGCGAGTAGCTGGCGCTGCTCGCTGGGCTTCAACGTCCAGGACTCGAGCGGCAACTACTACTTCCTGACCGCCGGACACTGCACCGACGGTGCGGGCACCTGGTGGTCGAACTCCTCCCACTCGACCACGCTCGGATCCACCGCCGGTTCGTCGTTCCCCGGCAACGACTACGGCATCGTGCGCTACACGAACTCCTCGGTGACCAAGTCGGGCACCGTGGGCAGCGTGGACATCAAGAGCGCGGCCACGCCATCGGTCGGCACGACCGTCTACCGGCGCGGTTCGACGACCGGCATCCACAGCGGACAGGTCACCGCGCTCAACGCGACCGTCAACTACGGTGGCGGTGACATCGTCTACGGTCTGATCCAGACCACGGTCTGCGCCGAGCCGGGTGACTCCGGTGGCCCGCTGTACTCCAACAGCGGTGTGGCCTACGGCCTGACCTCCGGCGGCAGCGGCAACTGCTCGTCCGGCGGGACGACGTTCTTCCAGCCGGTGACCGAGGCGCTCAGCGCGTATGGAGTGCACGTGTACTGAGGCGCTCGCGCCGGCGTTCGTGTGCAATCGGCCCCCGTGCGCGGTCTGCGTGCGGGGGCTTCTTCGCGGGAGGCGCGTCTGCGGTGTTCGTCTGCGGGCTGCGCTGCGGCTGGTCGCGCAGTTCCCCGCGCCCGTTTGCGCCTGCGGTGGCCCGTTGCGGCCCGGTGGCGGGTTGCGGTCACGCCTGCGGGCGGTCGCCCTGTCGTTCCGTGAGTCATGTCGTCGCCCGGTTTCTTCGTCTTCCCGCCGCCAGCAGCGTGACCACGATGCCGCCCAGCGCCCACGCACCCAGCGTCAGCAGAGCCGATGTCATGGCGTTGCCCTCGAAGTAGGCGATCGAGCGGGCCGCCCAGGTGCCGGCGCCCGGTGGCAGGGCCGGGCCGATCGCCTGCCAGAACGGGGGCAGGAGCGGCAGCGGGAACGCGCCGCCCGCGCTCGGGTTGCCGGCGATCACCACCAGCAGGATCGCCAGGCCGATGCCGACGATGCCGAAGAGCCCCTGGAGGGCGAGCGTCGTGGCGCCGACGGCGAAGGTGATCAGCGCGCCGAGGCCCCACAGGGCCGCCACGCTGCCGGGCAGGGCGTCCAGGACGGGGCCGACGATGATCGCGCCGCCGAGACCGCCGACGATGGCGACCATGGCCATCGTGGCCAGGCGGATCGTCGCACGGCGCGGGTTCGCGGGGCGGGCGCCGGTGCTGATCGCCAGGATCGAGGCGCACAGGTAACCCCCCACGCACCAGCCGACGACCAGGTAGAACGACGTCAGGCCGTTGAAGTCCGTCCGGGACGCCGGGGCCACGTCGACCGTGCGGATCGTGCGGTGCTGTGGCGCTTCCAGGGCCTTCGTCAGGTTCTCCAGCACCGTGGCGAGGACCCTGCCGCCGCCCGAGGCGACCAGCAGGGTGTCGGTGCTGCCGGACGGGTCGACCACCAGGGCGCCGTCGATGTCACGGTTCTGGATCTGGCGGCGGGCTGTCGCCGCGTCCGGCAGCGCGCGGGGGTCCAGCGGGGAACCGGGGAGGTTGTCGAGGCGCGTCACCGCCTGGCCGGCCGCTGCGGCCGGTGCGACCACGCCGAACGGGATGTCCTTGGGCTTGGGGTTGTGCAGCGCCCCCACATAGGAGGCGATGAAGAGGAGCTGGAGGGCGAGCACGGCGATCACCAACAGGGTGGCCCGGGGAGTGACGGCGTCCTTCACCTCGGTGAGGAAGGACGCTTCGGAGGGGCTACGGGGTGTGTCGGCGTCGGTGGTCTGCGTCATGGTTCCACCGTTTCGGCGGGACGGTGTTTACGCAGGTGGGACACGCCCGAACGGATGTCGTACAAGTGTTCGGGGATGGGGGTATGGTGGTCTTGTTGGGAACTGATGTTCGAGGAGGTGGGTGTGCCGGGCTTTGCGCATCTGCACACCGTCTCCGGGTTCTCCCTGCGGTACGGGGCCTCGCACCCGGAGCGCCTGGCCGAGCGCGCCTCCGAGCGGGGCATGGACACCCTCGCGCTCACCGACCGTGACACCGTCGCCGGGGCGGTGCGTTTCGCCAAGGCCTGCGCCAAGGCGGGGGTCCGCCCGCTGTTCGGAGCGGATCTCGCCGTGCGTCCACGTGAAGGCGGCGGTCCCGGTGAGGGCAGGCGCCGTACTCCCGTGCGGGGCGGGGCGTTCGTGGACGAGTCGGCTCCCCGGGTCACCTTTCTCGCCGGGGACGGGGCCCGCGGGTGGGCCGACCTGTGCCGGCTCGTCACGGCGGCGCACGCAGGCGACGCCGACACGCCGCTGCTGAGCTGGGACGACAACCGGGGGGACGGGCTCGTCGTCCTGCTCGGGCCCGGTTCCGATGTGGGGCGGGCGCTCGCCGCCGGGCGGCCCGACCGCGCCGCGCGGTTGCTGGGGCCGTGGCGTGAGGTCTACGGGGACGCGCTGCGACTGGAGGCCGTCTGGCACGGGCGGGAGGGGACGGGCCCGGGGTCGCTGCGGCTCGCCGCCCGCACGGTCGGCTTCGCCGCGGAGCAGGGCGTGCGGCCCGTGCTCAGCAACGCCGTCCGGTACGCCGATCCGGGGATGGGCCCGGTCGCCGACGTGCTGGACGCCGCGCGGCGGCTGGTGCCCATCGCCGGGGAGCTGGATTCCGGTGAGGCCTGGCTGAAGGACGCGGGGGACATGCTGGGGGTCGCCGAGCGGGTGGTCGAAGCCGCCGGTTACCGGCGGGACACCGCTCACCGGCTGCTGGAGCAGACCCTCGCCACCGCCGCCGAGTGCCGGGTCGATCCCGAGGACGATCTGGGGATCGGGACGGTGCGGTTCCCCGAGGCCCACCTGGTGGGCGCCGGACGGCGCACGGCCCAGCGGGCGCTCGCCTCGCGGGCCGTCGCGGGCATGCTGAGGCTGGGGTATGCGGGGCGGTCCGCGTACTGGGAGCGGATGCACGACGAGCTGGACATCATCGCCCATCACGGTTTCGCCTCCTACTTCCTGACGGTCGCCCAGGTCGTCGACGACGTACGGGGGATGGGGATCCGCGTCGCCGCCCGCGGGTCGGGCGCGGGATCCCTCGTCAACCATCTGCTGGGGATCGCCCATGCCGACCCGGTCGAGCACCGGCTGCTGATGGAACGCTTCCTGTCCAAGGAGCGGGTCGTCCTGCCCGACATCGACATCGACGTGGAGTCCGCGCGCCGGCTGGAGGTCTACCGCGCGATCATCGACCGGTTCGGCACCGAGCGGGTCGCCACGGTCGCCATGCCCGAGACGTACCGGGTGCGGCACGCGATCCGGGACGTGGGCGCCGCGCTGTCCATGGACCCCGCCGAGATCGACCGGATCGCCAAGTCCTTTCCGCACATCCGGGCGCGGGACGCCCGCGCGGCCCTGGACGAGCTGCCCGAACTGCGGCAGCTCGCCGCCGAGCGGGACAAGTACGGCAAGCTGTGGGAGCTGGTCGAGGCGCTGGACGCCCTGCCGCGCGGGGTGGCCATGCACCCGTGCGGGGTGCTGCTGTCCGACGCCTCCCTGCTCGCGCGTACGCCGGTGATGCCCACCAGTGGCGAGGGCTTCCCGATGTCGCAGTTCGACAAGGACGACGTGGAGGACCTCGGCCTGCTCAAGCTGGACGTGCTCGGCGTGCGGATGCAGTCGGCGATGGCGCACGCGGTCGCCGAGGTGGCGCGGGTGGGCGGAGAGCGGGTCGACCTCGACGCGGTGCCGGAGGGCGACCCCGCCACGTACCGGCTCATCCGGTCCACCGAGACCCTGGGGTGCTTCCAGATCGAGTCGCCGGGGCAGCGGGACCTCGTGGGACGGCTGCAGCCCTCCACCTTCCAGGACCTGGTGGTCGACATCTCGCTGTTCCGTCCCGGGCCCGTCGCCGCCGACATGGTGCGGCCGTTCATCGAGGCGCGGCACGGGCGGGCGCCGGTGCGTTATCCGCATCCCGACCTGGAAGGGCCGTTGAAGGAGACGTACGGCGTCGTCGTCTTCCACGAGCAGATCATCGACATCGTCGACATCATGACCGGGTGCGGGCGCGGCGAGGCCGACCGGGTGCGGCGCGGGCTGTCCGACCCGGAGTCGCAGGGACGGATCAAGGTGTGGTTCGCGCAGCGGGCGGCGCAGAACGGGTACGACGCCGAGACCATCCGCCGTACCTGGGAGATCGTCGAGGCCTTCGGGTCGTACGGCTTCTGCAAGGCGCACGCCGTCGCCTTCGCCGTGCCCACCTATCAGTCGGCCTGGCTGAAAGCGCATCACCCGGCCGCCTTCTACGCCGGGCTGCTCACGCACGACCCGGGGATGTACCCGAAGCGGCTGCTGCTGGCGGACGCGCGGCGGCGGGGGGTGCCGATCCTGCCGTTGGACGTGAACGCGTCCGGGGCCGCTCATCGGATCGAACTGGTGTCCGATCGAGGTGAGGTGTGGGGATTGCGGCTGGCCCTGTCCGATGTGCACGGCATCAGCGAGGCCGAGGCGGCGCGGATCGCCGACGGGCAGCCGTACGCCTCCTTGGTGGACTTCTGGGAGCGGGCCCGGCCCAGCAGGCCGATCGCCCAGCGGCTCGCCCAGGTCGGCGCACTGGACGCCTTCGGCGCCAACCGGCGCGATCTGCAACTGCATCTGACCGAGCTGCACCGCTCCGCCCGGGGCGCCGGCGGCGCCCAGCTGCCCCTGGCCGGTGGGCGCAAGACCGCCGCCGCGGGGCTGCCCGACCTGTCCGACGCCGAGCGGCTCAGCGCCGAACTGGGCGTGCTGTCGATGGACGCCTCCCGCAATCTGATGGACGACCACCGGGAGTTCCTCAAGGAGCTGGGCGTGGTGTCGGCGCGGCGGCTGCGCGAGGCGCGGCACGGCGAGACCGTGCTGGTCGCGGGCGCCAAGGCGGCCACCCAGACGCCGCCGATCCGGTCCGGCAAGCGGGTCATCTTCTCCACGCTGGACGACGGCACGGGCCTGGTCGACCTCGCCTTCTTCGACGACTCGCACGACGCCTGCGCCCACACCGTCTTCCACTCCTGGCTGCTGCTGGTGCGGGGCGTGGTGCAGCGGCGCGGGCCGCGCAGCCTGAGCGTGGTGGGATCCGCCGCCTGGAACCTCGCCGAACTCGTGGAACTGCGCGCCGAGGGCGGTCTCGAGGAGGTCGCGGCGCGGCTGGCGGCACCGGCGGCCGAGGACGACGGGAGCGGTGATCCGACCGGCGGGCGGCGCATCAGGCTGTCCACCGGATACGAGATGCATCCGTGGGCCGACCTGCGGCCCGCGGGGCAGGAGGCCTCACAAGGGCCGTCTGCCGTACGGAAGTTGTGGCACCAGAGTCCGGGGAGTGCGGGATGACCATCCTCTGCGTACGTTTCCAGCTGCCGCCGATGTACGAGGCGGCCCTGCCGGGGCTGCTCGGGCTGCTGGAGGAGTTCACCCCGGTCGTCGAGGCGCTGCCACCGGACGGGGCGCTCGCCGATCTGCGGGGCGCCGAGCGGTACTTCGGGCGCAGCGCCGTGGAACTGGCCGCGGTGATCCGGGTGCGCGCCCTCGCCCGGTACGGCATCGACTGCGTGATCGGCGCCGGGCCGGGCCCGATGCTCGCCCGCATGGCCCTGCGGGACGCCCGGCCCGGGGTGACGTGCGCGGTCTCCGAGGCGGAGGCCGTGGACTTCCTCGCCGGCCGGCCCGTCTCCGCGCTGCCCGGCGTGGGGGCGGCGACCGCCCGCACCCTGTGCGAGTACGGTCTGGACACCCTCGGCCGTCTCGCCGCGGCGCCGCTGCCCACGCTTCAGCGGCTGCTCGGCGCGAAGACCGGGCGCGAGCTGCACGAGAAGGCGAAGGGCGTCGACCGCGGCCGGGTGGTGCCCAACGCGGTCTCCCGGTCGCTGGCGACGGAACGCGCCTTCGACCGCGACGAACTGGACCCCGGCCGGCACCGCCGCGCCCTGCTGTCGGCCGCCGACGAGATCGGCGCCCGGCTGCGCGCCGTGGAGAAGGTGTGCCGCACCCTGACCCTGACCGTCCGCTACGCCGACAGGTCGGCGACCACCCGCAGCCGCACCCTCCCGGAGTCCACCGCGCACTCGCCGGCCCTGACCAGGACGGCGTACGGGATGTACGAGGCGCTGGGGCTGCAACGCGCCCGGGTGCGGGCGATCGTCCTGCGCGCGGAGGGGCTCGGGCCGGCGGAGGCGGCTTCCCACCAGCTCACCTTCGACCCCGTGGACGACCGGGTCCGCCGGATCGAGGAGGTCGCGGACCGCGCGCGAGCGAGGTTCGGACCCCGCGCCGTGATGCCGGGGGCGCTCGCCGCGTAGCGACAGCTCAGTTTGCCCACGGGGGTGTGAGGCGGGTGCCGTCGGCCAGTTCGGCTTCCAGGCCGATCGAGGTGGTGACCCAGGAGATCGCCGTGTGCTCGGTCGGATTCTCGACGGCCAGGGTCGCGCCGGGGTTGACGATCACCGTGTCGCCCGCCATGACGCGTTCGGTGCGGCCGTCGAGGGCGATCAGCAGTTCGCCGACGAGGAGGTGGAAGATCTCCTCCCGGTTGACGGTGTGCGCGGGCGCCCTGGTGCCGGCGGGGATCTCGCCCCGCCAGGCGCACAGCTCCTTGCTGCCGGTCAGCGGAGTGGCGTACGAGACGAAGCGGGCGCCGTGGATCTCATGGGTGCGGGCCTGTGACGAGCGGACGACGGGCATGGGACTCTCCGTTCCAGTGGTCAAGCTGCTTGACTATATGGTCAACCAGCTTGACCATTTTCGCAAGGGTGTTTCAATGCCCTCGTGCAGAACTCCGACGCCCTCGCCCTGACCGCCGCCCTGCTCGCCGCCGCCGGCGACCTCACGCAGCGCATCCAGGAGGGCGTCGTCGCCCGTGGTTTCGGTGACGTGCGGCCCGCCCACGGGTTCGCGTTCGCGCGGCTCGCGCCGAACGGGGCCATGGTCACCGATCTCGCCGCACACCTCGGGGTCACCAAGCAGGCGGCGAGCCAGCTGGTGGACGAGATGGTGCGCAAGGGGTACGCCGAGCGGCGGCCGCATCCCGGGGATGCTCGCGCCCGGCTGATCGTGCTCACCGAGCGCGGGTGGGCCTGCACCCGGGCGGCGGAGGAGGCCGCGGTGGAAGCCGTGCGGGCGTGGGCGGACGTGCTGGGCGAGTCCGAGGTGCGGCTCATGGCGCAGCGGTTGGGGCGGCTTCCCGTCGAAGGTCCCGTTCGGCCCGCCTGGTGAGGCGTTATCAGGAGACCGCCGTCGGTGCGGTTATCGGTGGAAGTTTTTACTGACGCGTAACTTCACACGTCTGCTACTCGTTCGTAACTTGACGAATGAACAGCATCCTCGTGATCCGGGTCACAGGGCGTCCTGCCGTCGTACTCCCTTGAGCCGCAAGGAGATCACCCGATGCTGCCCTGGAAGCGCCTGCTCAGACCAATGGCCGCGCTGCTGCTGACCGCCGCCGCCGCCACCGTCCCGGCCACCGCCGCCCACGCCGCCGCACCGAGCACCGGCTGGAACGACTACTCCTGCAAGCCGTCCGCCGCCCATCCGCGTCCCGTCGTCCTCGTGCACGGCACCCTCGGCAACTCCGTCGACAACTGGCTCGGCCTCGCGCCCTACCTGGAGTACCGCGGTTACTGCGTGTTCTCCCTGGACTACGGTCAACTGCCGGGCGTCCCCGTCTTCCACGGCCTCGGCCCGATCGACCGGTCGGCGCAGCAGCTGAAGGAGTTCGTGGACCGGGTGCTCACCGCCACCGGCGCCGCCAAGGCCGACCTCGTCGGCCACTCCCAGGGCGGCATGATGCCCCGCTACTACCTCAAGTTCCTCGGCGGGGCCGCCCGGGTGAACGCCCTCGTGGGCATCGCGCCCAGCAATCACGGCACCACCCTGAGCGGACTCACCCAGCTGCTGCCGTACTTCCCCGGCGCCGCGGACCTGCTGAACGCGGCCACCCCCGCGCTCGCCGAGCAGGTCGTCGGCTCCGACCTGCTGACCCGGCTCAACGCGGGCGGCGACACCGTGCCCGGCGTCCACTACACCGTCCTCGCCACCCGGTACGACGAGGTCGTCACGCCGTATCGCAGCCAGTACCTCAGCGGGCCCGACGTCACGAACGTGCTGCTGCAGGACCTGTGCCCGCTCGACCTGTCCGAGCACGTCCTCGTCGGGCTGACCGACCGGATCGCCTTCCACGAGGTGGCCAACGCCCTCGACCCCGTCCATGCCACCCCGTCCACCTGCGCGTCCGCCATCAGCTGACGCCCCTGACCGGAAGGGGCCCGACCGGCCTGAGCCGCCGGTCGGGCCCCTTCACACTCACTTGCGGACCGTCGCCCTGCGGCGCACCGACGCGAACAGGGCCGCCGAACCGAGCGCCAGCGCGGCCGCGCCGCCGACCGCGACGTACGGGGTGCTGCCGTCGCCGCCGGTCTCGGCGAGGTGCTCACAGGCGCCCGCCGCCTCCGGCTGGTTCGGCCGCGCGGCCTTCGGCGTCACCGTGGGCTCGGCCGACGTCCGCGGGTCGGCGTCCCCGTGCCCGTGGTGGTCGACCGTCGACCTGTCGGCACCGGCCGCGATCTGCTCCTCGGAGGGCGCCGACGCGCTCGGCACGGGCGTCGCGGCGGAGGACGCCGGGTCACCGGAGGCCTCACCGCCGGATGCCGGGTCACCGGACGCCGTACCGCCGGACGCGGTGCCGCCGAACGTGACGTCCGAGCAGGAGTAGAAGGCCTCCGGGCTGTCCGAGCGCTGCCAGACGGCGTACAGCAGCTGACGGCCCGTACGCTCGGGGAGGGTGCCCGTGAACGTGTAGAAGCCGCCCGCGGCGACCGGGTCCGTGGCCCTCGCCACCGGGTGCGTCAGGTCCAGATCGCCCCAGCCCAGGGGCCGCGCCGGATCGTAGCCGGGCTTGGTGAGGTACACCGTGAAGGTGCCCTTGTGCGGGGCCGTCACCCGGTACCTGAAGGTGTACGCACCGCTGTGCACGCCCGTCGCGGGCCAGTCCGCGCGGGCCAGGTCCAGGCCCCTGAACTCCTCGTTGTTCGCGCTGCACAGCCTGCCGTCCGGGATCAGCCGACGGTGGCGGCCGGCGGCGTCGCCGACGCGGACACCGTTCCAGTCGTACAGCGCCTGCGTACCGCCTGCCGCCACCGCCGCCTTGCACGCGGCCGACTTCGGGCTCTCGGGGCCCTCCGCGTAGCACTGCGACACCCGGCTGACCGGATCCCCCATCGTGCCGTGCGCGGCGGCGGGCGCGGCCGCGAGTGCGGTCAGGGCGAGCGGGGCCAGGCCGAGGGCTGCGGCGGTGGCGGCCGTGCGGCGAGCAGGCATGGAGGAACTCCTCGAAAGAGCCGGGGGCTTGAGCCGGGAACCCGTGGGGGGTGATCCGAAACTAGCCCCGGCGCAGCGGGAAATCGCCTGCTGAGAGCGGCTGGAGGAGATCCTTATGGCCGCGTTAAGGAGGCGCTCAGTCTGCGCTCAGGTAGCTACCGTTCCCCCATGATCGACAACGAGATCCGGCCCGCCGTCGCCGCCGACGCGCCCGCGGTGAAGGCCGTGACCGACGCGGCCTACCACCACTACATCGAACGCATCGGCGTGGTGCCGCAGCCCATGGAGGCCGACCACGCGGCTGAGGTGGCCGCGGGGAAGGTGTTCGTGACAGGTGATCCGGTGGTCGGGCTGGTCGTGGTCGAGCCGCGCGCCGGGCATCTCTTCCTGGACAGCATCGCCGTCCACCCCGACGCGCACGGACACGGCGTGGGGCGGCGGCTGCTGCACTTCGTCGACGCACACGCGCGTGCGCTCGGGCTGCCCGAGGTCAGGCTCTACACCAACGCGCTGATGTGGGAGAACCAGAAGATCTATCCGAAGTACGGCTACGAGGTCGTGGAGCGGCGGGTGGACGGGCCCTACGACCGCATCCACTACCGCAAACGGCTCGGTTGAGGGGCGGATGCCGGCTCGCTTGAGGGGCGGGTGCCGGGCGCGGCCCTCTCACCCGTCGGGCCACCAGGTGCGCGCGATGTCCTTTCGCACCTCGGGGCGGCCGGCGGGGCGTTCGTCGGTCTCCTCACGGACCCGGCGGGTGTCCGTCTTCTTCAGGGGCTTCTGCACGGTCATACGGCGCATGGCTGCCTCCTTCAGGATCCACCGGGTTCCGCGTTCTCACGGAGGTAGACCCTTTCGGTGAGAGTTCCTCATCGGCGCCGCCCTGTCAGTGGCGGCCGTCACGATCCGGGGTGTCAGTGGTGGGTGTCATCGTTGGCTTCATGAAAAACACGAGTGACGCTGTGATTCCCCCATCTGCCGACTGGAATGCGCAGGCAGCCGAATTCGACGAAGAACCCGATCACGGGCTGCGCGCCCCCGAGGTGCGCGCGGCCTGGGCGGACCGGCTGCGTTCCTGGCTTCCGCCGCACCCGTCCGATGTGCTGGACCTCGGCTGCGGCACCGGCAGCCTGTCACTCCTCGCCGCCGAACAGGGACATCGCGTGACCGGTGTCGACAGTGCGCCCGCGATGCTGGAGCGGGCCCGTGCCAAGCTCGCCGGCCGTGACGCGCGGTTCCTGCTCGGTGACGCGGCGGAACCACCGGTGGGGCAGGAGAGGTACGACGTGGTGCTGGTCCGGCACGTGCTGTGGACGCTGCCCGACCCCGCGCGCGTGCTGGCCCACTGGCGGCGGTTGCTGCGCCCCGGCGGACGGCTGGTGCTGGTGGAAGGCGTGTGGGGCAGGCTCAGCCCGGTCGGCATACCCGCGGACCGGCTCACCTCCCTGCTCGCCCCGCTCGCCGGCGAGGTGCGCCTGGAGCGGCTGTCGGACGAATCGCTGCTGTGGGGGCGCGCGGTGGACGACGAGCGGTACGCGGTGGTGGCCGTGGTCTGACCCGGGGTGTCCGGCGGGCGGAAGCGGCCGGGCGGGCAGGTCCGTGACGGCCGGGATGGATCCGGACGACGGGCCCTAGGTGAGCAGATCCGTGAAACGGTCGCCGAGGGCCAGGGCCTCCAGGGTGTCGAGCGCGGCCACCGCGGCGGCCGCCGCCTCGGGATCCGACTCCGTCAGGCCGCTCGCCGCGAACTCGTCCTCGTCCAGGCGGCGTACGTCGCGGCCGTCGGCGGACCGCCACAGGTCCAGGTCGAGGTCCTCCACGACGAGTTCCCTACCGGTCAGCGTGGCGGGGCGGGTGATGTCGCAGTACCAGCCCTTCACCGCGCCCGACGCGTCGCGGACCTCCTTCACCGAGTACCAGCGGTCCCGCCAGTAGACTTCCGTGAACACGTCCCCCGCCTCGAAGCGCACGAAGCCGAAGTCGCGGACGGTGTCACCCGCCCAGGGCGCCCGCACCACGATCCGGGTGCCGTCGTCGGCGAGCAGCTCCGCCGGGTAACGGATCTTCGTACGGCCCGCCTTGACGAGGACCACGTCCACCAGGGTGGTGCCGTCAGCCGAGTTCGCGGACATACCTGACCTCCGTCGCGCAGATGTCGTAGCCGAGCCACTTGTTGATCGCGAGCATCGGCTCGTTTCCGGTGTCGTTGCCGGTGAAGGCCTGCGTGCAGCCGGCGGCCCGGGCACGGTGCAAGGACGCGATCTTCGCCAGCTTGGCCAGGCCCCGGCCGCGGAAGGCGCGGGCGGTGCCGGTCATCGCCGTGAAGTAGCCGCCCCGGCCGTCGGTGTACGCCACGCTGAAGGCCGCGGGGCGGCCCTCGGCGACCGCGACGACGGTCAGGTCCTTGTCGAGGAGCGGATGCTTCCAGTAGTGCTCGATCCAGCTCGCGTACTCCGACACCGAGGAGTCGACGTCGCTCGGTTCGTCCGCCATGGTCTCCGCGTCCAGTTCGAACACCGGGCGCGGATCGTCGGCGAAGTCGGCGGCCGTGCGCAGTTCCACGCCCGGCGGCAGCGGTGGCACCGGCGGCAGCGCGGGATCCACCAGGTCACGGCGCAGGAAGTGCGCGGCACGGCTGCTGCGGTAGCCGTGCCGCTCGGCGAAGGCGCGGTTGGCCGGCTCGTCCAGCACCCAGGCGAACAGCCTGACCGCCCCGAGGTCCGCCAGGTACTCCTCCGCCGCGCGCACGAGCAGACCGCCCGCGCCGCGGCGGACGCGGTCCGGGTGCACATAGACGTTCACGAAGCCCTGGCCGGGCTCCGCGCTCTCGTGGGCCAGTCCCACCTGGGCGGTGCCGATCACCTCGCCGTCCTCCTCGGCGACCAGCGACGCGAAGCGGGCGGCCGCCGGCATGTGGGCCAGGTTGTGCCGCACCGCGTCGGCGGTGAACAGGATGTAGGGCAGGGCTGCGTGGCGGACCCTGGCGAACCCCTCGAGGTCCGCCAGGACTTCGGGACGCAGGTCACGGACGATCACTGTCATGGAGGCGCACGCTACGGGGCGGGGCGGGGCGGATGCCTCTCATTTTCCGGCGGGTGCGGGACAATCGGCCCGTGAGCCTGAAGATCCGCATCGATGACAGCGCGCCGCCGTACGAACAGGTGCGGGCGCAGATCTCCGAACAGGCGCGCTCGGGCGCGCTGCCGGTGGGGTATCGGCTGCCGACCGTGCGCGGCCTCGCCGAGTCGCTGGGGCTGGCCGTGAACACGGTGGCCAAGGCCTACCGGGCGCTGGAGGCCGACGGCGTGATCGAGACCCGCGGCCGGCACGGCACGTATGTGGCTGCCGCCGGCGGGGCCGCGGAGCGTGAGCTGGCGGCCGCCGCTCAGGCGTACGTAGAGCGGGCGCGACGGCTCGGCCTCACGGAGGAGGCTGCGCTGGAGGCCGTACGGGACGCCCTCCGGGCGGCCTACGGGAGCACCGGGGCCTGACCGGCGCCGATGTCACCGCCGGTGCACCAGCGCCGGGGTACGTGTCACCGTCAGCCCCGCCCTGCGGGCCGCCCGTGCGAAGACCTCGGCGTCCCCCACGGCCGCCGCGTTCGGGTCGTTGTTGAAGTACGCGTACACGTCGTGCTCGTCCGACCAGGTCGTCGCGACGCGGTCCACCCAGGTCTCCAGCGAGCGGCGGCCGTAGTGCGGCCAGGCCGCCGCCCGGCCCTGGTGGAAGCGGACGTACCCCCAGCCGGTGGTGCGCCACAGCGGGGTGACCGGGCGGGCCAGGACGTCCGCCCAGCACAGGGCCGCGCCCCGCGACTCCAGCACCGCGCGCACCTCGGGCGTCCACCACGACTCGTGCCGCGGCTCCACCGCGACCCGGGTGCCCGCCGGGAAGCAGGCCAGGCAGGCGTCCAGCAGCGCCGGGTCGGCACGCAGCGTCGGCGGCAGCTGGAGCAGGACCGGGCCGAGGCGGTCGCCGAGACCCGCGGCGTGGCTCATCAGCCGGTGCACCGGCTCCTCGGGCTCCTTCAGCCGCTTGATGTGGGTCAGGTACCGGCTCGCCTTGACCGCGACCACGAAGTCCGCCGGCACCCGCGCGGCCCACGCCTCGAAGGTCTCCCGCGCGGGCAGCCGGTAGAAGGCGTTGTTCACCTCGACCGTGGCGAAGGCGCCCGTGTACTCCTCCAGCCACAGCCGCTGCGGCAGACCGGACGGGTACAGCACGTCCCGCCAGTCCCGGTACTGCCAGCCCGACGTACCGACGAAGAGGGTCATACCCCCATCAAAGCACCCTTGTCACGGCCTCACAGGTACAGCCCCGCGTCCGTTCCGCCCCGCGGCTCCGGCACCGCCGTGGGGGAGGAGCCCCGGCGCAGCGCGAACAGCTCCGCCAGTGTCGCCCCCTCCCGGCCGACCTCGTTCTCCCGGCCCTGCGCCTCGCCGCCCAGCCAGGCCACCGCCTCCGCCCGGGTGAGCCGGCCGACCTCGATCCGGGCCAGGCAGCGGCCGGGACGCACCACCGCCGGGTGCAGCCGCTCCAGGTCCTCGTTGGTGGTGACACCGACCAGGACGTTGCGGCCCTGCCCGAGCAGCCCGTCCGTCAGGTTCAGCAACCGGGACAGCGCCTGGCCCGCCGTGTGCTTGGCCTCGCCGCGGATCAGCTCGTCGCAGTCCTCCAGGAGCAGCAGCCGCCAGCGGCTCTTGCCCGCCGTGTCCTCCTCGCCGATCGCGATGTCC
Source organism: Streptomyces sp. NPDC036813 (assembly GCF_055609245.1). Taxonomy (NCBI): domain Bacteria; kingdom Bacillati; phylum Actinomycetota; class Actinomycetes; order Kitasatosporales; family Streptomycetaceae; genus Streptomyces; species Streptomyces sp. NPDC036813. The sequence goes on from NZ_JBVJPV010000019.1 coordinate 80,202, forward strand.
ATCAGATAGCCGACGTCGGAGAACAGCCGCTCCGGGTCCAGTACGCAGTCCACCTGGCACCAGTCCCGCCAGGAGCGGGCCAGCGTGCGCAGCGCGGACGTCTTGCCGGTGCCGGGCGGCCCGTGCAGCAACAGCAGCCGCCCCGCGATGTCCTCGGGCGTCGTCTTCATCAGCCGGTCCATCGCCTCGGCGACCGGCGCGGTGTAGTTCTCCCGTACCTCCTCCCAGGTGCCCGCGGAGATCTGACGGGTCGTGCGGTGCGGGCCGCGGCGCGGGGAGACGTACCAAAAGCCCATGGTCACGTTCTCCGGCTGCGGCTCGGGCTCGTCCGCCGCGCCGTCCGTGGCCTGGTCGAGGACCCTCTGCGCGAGCTCGGCGCTGGTCGCGGTCACCGTCACATCGGCGCCGCGGCTCCAACGGGAGATCAGCAGCGTCCAGCCGTCGCCCTCGGCGAGGGTGGCGCTGCGGTCGTCGTCGCGGGCCACGCGCAGCACCCGCGAGCCCGGCGGCAGCAGCGTCGCGCCCGAGCGCACCCGGTCGATGTTCGCGGCGTGCGCGTACGGCTGCTCGCCCGTCGCGAAGCGGCCGAGGAACAGCGCGTCGACGACGTCGGAGGGGGAGTCGGAGTCGTCGACGGTGAGCCGGATCGGCAGGGCGTCGTGCGGGTGTGCAGGCATGGCGCCCATGATCCGGCACCGGGACCCGGCGTGCACCCGGTTTCCTCCCGGATTCTCCGCAGGAGGCCGACTGCACATGGTTTCCACCCGTTGCGGCCGCCGTTACTGTTGCCCTCGTGGGGGGACGTCATGGGTGGAATTCGGGGGACCTGCGGTGGAAGGTCACCGCGCTGCTCGGCGTGGGCGCGGCGGCGCTCGCCCTGATCCTGACGCTGATCAGCACGCTTCCGGGCGGTGGCGGCACGGCCGGCACGACACCCGACGGCGACAAGGTGCACGGCACGCCCGTGAGCCCGCGCGGGCGTCCGGCGCCCGACGTCGGCTGGGGCTTCACCCACACCCGGTTCAGCGCCGACGAGGGCAGCCCCGCCGCCGTGTCCCGCGTGCGGGAGCGGCTGGGGGACAGCCGGCTGCCGCAGAACCAGGCGCTCATGGGCTGGGGCGCCGACAACCCCGAACCGGTGCCCGGCCGTTACGACTTCGCCGCCCTCGACCGCCGCGTCGACTTCATGCGCGCCTCCGGAGCGACTCCCGTCATCACCCTGTGCTGCGCCCCCGACTGGATGAAGGGCGGCAAGCCCGGCGCGGACCGGACCGACTGGAGCCAGAGTGCGCTGGAGACCGCGCCGCGCCCCGAGCACTACGCCGACTTCGCCGCGCTCGCCGCGACGGTCGCCAAGCGCTACCCGGACGTCAGGCACTTCCTGGTCTGGAACGAGTTCAAGGGCTTCTGGAACGACGCCCGCGCCCGCTGGGACCACGAGGGCTACACACGGATGTACAACCTCGTCTACCGGGCGCTGAAGAAGGTCGACCCGGACATCATGGTCGGCGGCCCCTACCTCGTGATGGACAGCCTCGACCCGCACGCGGCCCAGGCCTCGAAGACCTTCACCGGCCCGTGGGGCGCCATGGACCAGCGGGTCCTGGACGCCTTCACGTACTGGAACCGGCACAAGGCGGGCGCCGACTTCGTCGTCGTGGACGGCTCCAGCTACACCAACGACGACGAGCTGCTGCCGGACGAGTTCGCCGCCACCGACAAATTCACGGCGGTGAGCCGCTGGGTGCGGCAGCAGACCGGCAACCTCCCGCTGTGGTGGGCCGAGTACTACGTCGAACCGGCCGACGCCAAGGACGAGCGCAAGGGCTGGCCGCAGGAGCGCCGCGTCGCGGTGCAGGCCGCCGGGATGATCGCGCTGGTCAAGGGCGGGGCCTCCTCCGGCTTCTACTGGAACCCGGAGAAGGAGCAGGGCGCCGCCTGCCCCGGCTGCCTGTGGACGCCCACCGACACCGCCGCCGGCGGCGCGCCCCTGCCCCTGTACGACCTGCTCTCCCGGTTCGCCGCCGCCTTCCCGCCGGGCACCCGCTACGCCACCGTGCAGGTCGCCGCGGACGACATGCCGAACGTGCGGGTGCTGGCGAGCGACCGAACGGCGCTGGTGGTCAACACCCTGGGCCGCCCGATCAGCGCCCAGGTCGACGGCAGACGCTTCGACCTGCCGGCGTACGGGGTGAAGTGGCTCGCGCGCTGAGCCGTCCTGCGGCGAAGTGAGGGCCAGGCCCTCACTTCATCGTCCAGAACCGCTGCACCAGCGACGCGAACACCACCGCCAGCAGCGGCAGCGCGAACCAGAACGTGCTCTGCATCCACCGCAGCTGCCGCACGCCCGGCCGTGCCGCGACCCGGACCACCTCGCGCGCCGCGAGCAGCAGGATCAGCGCGACGGCGGCGAGCGCACCGACCACCGACCACGGCGTCCACGTGATCTGCGGCCCGATCGGACCTGGATCGGCCTTGGGCACCTCGTCGGCGGACGGCCCGCGCAGTGCGTACATGGTCACGTCCGCGTTGGCGAAGACCTTGGCCAGCTCCGGCCGCTTGTCGAGGTTCTGCAGCAGCCGCGGCCGCCAGGTGACCGAGTAGCCGACGTCCAGTTGCAGATAGGTGACCTGACTGCGGCCGATCATCAGGTACGAGTTCGGGCCCGCGTCCCTCAACGCCTTCACCAGCCCGGACACCAGCACCGGGTCGCTCGGCGCGAGCGTCGGCACATAGGTGACCTTCTCCATGTCCTTCGCGCCCCACGGCAGCGCCGGTGTCACGTCGTCGACCGGGTCGCTGGTCAGCCACAGCAGCCGGACCGTCGGATCGTCGTGGGCGTACACCCAGTCCATGGCGGCGACCTCGCCGACCCGGGTCCGCTCGAAGGGTTCGTTGCCCCACCGAGCCACCAGGAAGCCGCCGACCAGCAGCAGCCCCGCCAGCAGCGCGGCCAGCGGGGCGAGGCTGACCCGGTCCTTCTCCCGCTCCTTCGCGGTGACGCCGGTGCGCGGGAACAGGGCGAGCCCGCCGAGCAGTGCGGCGCCGGGCAGCGCGAACAGGAAGACGCGCAGTGCCATCTCACCGCCGTAGGACTGCATGCCGAAGCCCAGGAACGGCACGAAGGTGAGGACCAGCAGTGACCGCTCCCGGTACTTGTGCTCGCGCCGCCGCCACCAGCCCCAGCAGGCGAACGTCATGACACCGCCGGCCAGCAGTACGCGCGTGTACAGCACCAGCTTGTGCGTGGAGCTGCCGCCCTCGATGCGGCCGGAGACGGACGAGGACACGTTGCTGCCGACGCCGCCGACCCCGCCGAACAGGTCGTCGAAGTGGCCCGACCAGTACGGCTCGGCCATGAAGCCGACCCACACGGCGACCAGGACGGCGAACAGCAGCGGCAGACCGCGCAGTTCGGACCTGCCGACCACCACCAGCGCGGCGAGCACGCCCAGCATCACGAACGGGGTGAGCTGGTGGGCCGGCACGCTCGCCGCGTACAGGCCGATCAGCACCGCGAGCAGGACGGCCCGCTGACGGCGGTTCGTGGGTTCCACCTCGGCCTCGCCGGGGCGGTACGTCGTCCACAGCACGCGCGGGGCGCGGAACCAGACCAGCAGGACGGCCACGAACATCAGGTACAGCAGGTAGGTGAAGCCCTGCGGGGAGAAGTAGTCCTGGCCGACCCAGCCGCCCAGCACGAAGATCCACACACCGGTCCACTTCGCCCGCCAGCTTGCCCGCATCGACCGCACCAGCAGGAACATCGGCGCGAGGTACAGCAGTTGGATCGCGGTCGGCCACCAGCGGATGACCTCGGTGACGTCGCCGACCCCGCACGCCTTCAGCACGAACGCGGCCGCCGCGAAGAAACCCGGCCAGCTCCAGCGGGCGTCCAGGTCGGGGACGGCGGAGCCGGTGCGGTCGATGTAGTCCAGGAATCCCAGGTGCTGCCAGGCGGTCGGGAAGCGCGGCTCGGTCTCGATCACGGCCGGCAGCGCGTGCAGCGACACGACCGTCGCGAGCAGGGTGACCAGCAGCAGACCCTTGTGTTCCCGGCCCAGCCACAGCAGCGAGGCGAAGACGGTCACGAGCAGCGCCGCCCCGGCCAGCGTCGGCACGGGCAGCACCGAGACCAGTCCCAGCCCGCCCATGCGGTCCAGGTCGGCGTCGCCGAGCCGCAGCGCGGGCACCCAGTACAGCAGCAGCGCGGCGACGAGCAGAGCGCCGAGGACCAGGCCGGGGCGGGTGGTCAGCAGGCGCCCGCGCCCTGTGGGCGGATTCCCCGGCACCGGCTCCTGCGCCGCGAGGGGCGCCTCCGACCGTACGAGGGCCTCCTCCTCCCCTCCGGCCGTCCCGTCCGCCCCCTGTTCGCCCAGCCCACCGCCGAAAACCTCCCCGAACCCGGCGTCGAAAGCCTCCCCGAAGGGCGCGTCGACCTCGCCGGGTCCCGGGGAGGTCTCCGAGCCCGGCGCGCGGCCCCGTTCTCGGACGGGCTCGACCGGAGGAGCCCCCACGTCGACCGGCGGGCCCAGTGCCCATTCCGGCACCACCGGCGTGCCCGCCGGGGGAGTGCCGGGGCCGGGACGGACGTCGGGCCGCCTTTCCTGGTGGTCGAAGTCGACGTGCACGCCCATGGCGAGGGTGTCCTTGTCCAGCGACCAGGCGGGCCGGCGCGCCCGGACGGCGACGGTCACCTCGCGGGCGCCCAGGTCGGAGAGGTCGCCGTCGGGGGCGGCCGTGTCGTGGACGTACGGGTGCGCCTTCACCGTCCGGTACAGCTTCGGCGCGGCGATCGCGACGATCACCGCGAGCGAGGAGATCTCGGCGACCCCGGCGCCCGTCAGGCCCATGCGCGGCAGGAGCAGCAGCGTCAGGCCGAGCACCAGCACGCACAGCAGGCCCTGCAGCCAGGCCAGTCCGGCGGTGCGGCTCTGGGCGCGCAGCACCGCGAAGTACGTCTCCATCACGACCCGCAGCACCGCGCCCACGGCGAACCAGCGCAGCAGCGGTGTCGCCGCGTCGGCGTAGCCGGGGCCGAAGATGCCGAGGATCCAGGGCGCGCCGACGAACAGCACCCCGGCGACCGGCAGCATGATCCGGGCCATGCGCTTGAGCGCGGCCCGGGTGTCGGAGGCGAGCCGGCCCGGGTCGTGGGAGCCCTCGACGGTGAGTGAGGCGCCCATGTTGATGGCGAGCAGGTTGCAGGTGCCGCCGATGGTGGTGGTGATGTAGAAGTACGCGTTGTCCCGGGAGCTGACCTGCGAGGCGATGATCACCGGGACGAGGTAGACGACCGCGAGGGAGAACAGCGAACCGGTGTAGTCGCCGGCCAGGAACCGCCCGATCTCCCGCGGCGTCGGCGGTTTCGCGTGCTCCGCGGTGGCCCCCGCGTGCCGGGGCACCAGGCGGCGGAAGACCAGCCAGCCCAGCGGCAGCACCGAGAAGGCGATCGCGGCGACCCAGGAGACGAACACGCCGGTCGTCGGGATCGCCACCGCGAACGCGACCAGCAGAGCGAGCTTGACGGCCGAGAACACGGTGTTGCCGACCGGTACCCACAGCGCGCTGCGCAGCCCGGTGAGCACCCCGTCCTGCAGGGTGAGCACGTTCCAGGCGACGACGGCAGCGACGAAGCCGAGCCCGTTGAGCGTGCCGTGCAGGAAGCGGTACGACGGCCCCCACACGTCCAGCGTGGCCAGGAACACCCCGGCCGCCAGCGCCACCACGACCGAACTGCCCGCGTACGTACGGGAGATGAGCCGACCGGTGGTGCGGCCGGCGACCGGGATGAAGCGGGCGAGGGCGCCCGTGAGCGTCACCGCGGTCAGCCCCGCGAGGAGTTTCATCGCGGCGATCGCGGCGGAGCCCTGCCCGACGGCCGACGCGTCGTACCAGCGGGCGGCGGCCAGCCAGAAGCCGAGCCCGAGCACCGCGGAGATGCCGGTGTTCAGCATCAGCGCGTACGCGTTGCGGAACAACTGGCTGCCGCCACCGGGCAGCCGCAGCCGGCGTCTCGGCGGCTGCGGCTCGCGTGGCACGCTCGACGTTTTCTTGGCTGTGGTCGTCGTGTCAGACACGGGATCTGCTGGCCTTCCGGCGGATCTGGCGGGCTCTGCGGAGCATCGCGAACCCCTTGGTCAGGGCACGGTCCCGGAGATACGTGCGGGCGATCGCGCGGCCCTGGAGCAGCCGCTCGAACTCGTCGGCCCCGGTTTCCCGGCGCACGGTCACCCGGTGCAGGGCGTACGGTCCCTGGCGGCGCCGCGCGAGGGCGTTGCCCACGGCGAGTGCCTGCGCGTACCCGGCCCGGCGTACGGCCTGCCGCACCCGCCGGCTGGAGTAGCCGTAGGGGTAGGCGAACGACACGGGCGGCGCGCCCAGTTCCCCGGCGACGATCTCCCGGCAGCGGGTCAGCTCGCGCTCCAGGTCGTCGTCCCCCAGCTGGTCGAGCTGCGGGTGCGTGTGGCTGTGGCCGCCGATCTCCACTCCGGCCGCGGTCAGGGCGCGCACCTGGTCCCAGTCGAGCATGGTGTCCAGGCCGCCGCCCGTGTCGTGCTCGCCGCGCAGCCAGCCGGTGGAGACGAACAGGGTCGCCGGGAAACCGTGCTCGGCCAGCACCGGCAGGGCGTGCCGGTGCACGCCCTCGTATCCGTCGTCGAAGGTGATGAGCACCGGCCGCGCCGGCAGCGGGGTGCCGGAGCGCCAGTGCGCGGCCAGCGCCGCGGTGGTGACCGGGGTGAGGCCCAGGTCGCCGACGGCCGCCATCTGCTCGGCGAACGACTCCGGCGTCACCGACAGGGCGCGGGTGGCGTCGTTGGGCGCGTCGGCGACGGAGTGGTACATGAGGATCGGCACGCTCTGCTCAGACATCGACGTCACCACCGCCCGGTCGCGCGGAGGTGTCGTCGATCGGCCCGGACGAGAACGTCACCTCACCGCGTCGCGCCCGTGCGCTGCCGACGACGTAGCCGCCGGCCGCCGTGAGCACCCCCGCGGCGATGGCGCCGGCCCGGGCCGCGCCGCCCGGCCTGCGCAGGAGCGCGTCGCGCAGGCCGCGGGCGATCCCGGCGGGCAGCACCCGGGTGGTGTACCGGCGTTCGGACTCCAGCCCCTTGTCCGCACCGACGCTGCGGGCCACCAGCGCCTTGGACAGGCCCTCGGCGTACGTGCGGCTGCGGAAGTAGGCGAAGCGCTCGCGCGCCTCGGGCACCCGGTGGTGGATGACGGCGCGATCGTCGAGGAGCAGTACCGCGTCGGGGCGGGCCCGGCCGAGCCGGATGCACAGCTCCGTCTCCTCGCAGCCCAGCGGCCTTCTGTCGCCGTCGCGTCCGATGCCGGTGGCGAAGCCGCCCGCCGCGTCGAACGCCGTACGCCGGAAGGAGGCGTTGCCGCCCAGCACGTTGCGCACCTTCGCGCGCCCGCGGGGCAGCCCCTTGTAGGCGCAGCCCACGACCCAGTCGAACTCCTCGGGGAACCAGTCCGGCCGCCGCCCGGACGCCCACACGGGCACGGTACGGCCGCCGACGGCCATCACCCGCGGGTCCGCGTACCCCTGCGCGAAGTACCCCAGCCAGTCCCGCTCGGCGACGGCGTCGTCGTCGAGGAAGGCGATCACCTCGCCGCGCGCGGCGGCGATGCCGGTGTTGCGCCCGGCGGACAGGCCGCGCGGCCCGGCGTTGGCCAGGACGCGCACCCCTGGTACCTCCTTGTACTCGTGGACGAGCCGGTCGTACAGCGCCGGGTTGTGGTCGACGACCAGCAGTGTCTCCAGGGCCGGGTACGACTGGGCGCCGACCGAGGAGACCGCCGCGAGGATGTCCTCCCAGCGGTCCTCGGTGAACACACAGACGACGACCGAGATGCCCGGGGAGTGCGAGGAGTTTCCCGGCGTGCTCAAGACGCCTCTCCCCGGACCGGACCGACCGTGTCGAGCAGCGGCGACTGGCGTTCCCGGCGGCGCAGCTCACGCCGGTTCGAGCGCTCCTTGAGGATCACCTTCAGCACGCGCAGCCCGTCTCTGACGGCCCGCAGGTTGCTGGTGCCGTGGATGCGCAGGTACTCGTGGCTGGGGATCTCCTGCACCTTCAGGCCGGCCTTGACGACGCGTATGTTCATCAGCGTCTCGACCTCGAAACCGGTGCAGTCGAGCTCGATCTTGTCCAGGCAGTGCCGCCAGAAGGCGTTGTAGCCGTAGCACAGGTCGGTGTAACGGGCCCCGAACTTGCGGTTGACGGCCGTGCACAGCGCCCAGTTGCCCAGTTTGCGGATGAAGGTCATGTCGTCCGTGCCGCCGCCGTTGGCGAACCGGGACCCCTTGGCGAAGTCGGCGCCGGAGACGAGGGCGGAGACGTAGGAGACGATCTCGTTGCCGTCGGCGGAGCCGTCCGCGTCGACCATCACGATGATGTCGCCGCCGGCCGCCTCGAACCCGGTGATGAGGGCGTCCCCCTTGCCCCTGCCCTGCTGGCGCACGACCTTGACGCCGGGCCACAGGTCACGGGCGACCTCGACGGTGTCGTCGGTGGAGTTGCCGTCGACCAGGACGACTTCGTGGATCCAGTCCGGCAGGGTCTTGAAGACGTACGGCAGGTTCTCCGCCTCGTTCATGGCCGGTATCACCACGCTCACCGGCGGTGTGATGGCCAGATGCGAGGAGATCGGCCGGTACTTTCCCGCTGTGTGCGACTCGGGCTCGCCGGCCGTCTGCGTGGCTGTGCTGGGCGAAGGCAGAACTGAGCTCATGGTCGTGTCCCTCTCGTCCGGCGGACCGCCCGCCCCTGGGCGGCCGCTGTGTGTCCGGTTCGAAAGGGGGGTTCTCACGCACGAAAGGGCGCCACGGCGCCTGGTCTTCGTGGGTGAGCTGGTAAAGCTGGCCGGGCCGCCGCAGGTGGGCGGCAGCCGGTCGCGCGGCACGACTCGGTCACATGAGCGGTCACCGAGCACCCCCCTACCGCGCCCCGCCCCGGAACGTCGCGGTCCTGAGCCCTCCCCATGAGCCGCGTGATGACGGACCGATGCGAGTGAGATGTAAGACGATATTTACGGTTGAACCTCTATGGCAAGACCTGGCGCAGATCTCACGATTTTGTTGGTTTGACCGTTACCTCCGCCCGGTTGCGCCGACGCCGGACCCTCACCAGTGCGAGCGTGAGGACGCTGAGCACGGTCACGGCGATGATGCCGCCGGGCACCGACCAGCGGTGCACGGCGAGCATGCCCTGGGCCACCAGCATGTTCACAACGATCGCGCCCGCAACGGCGCCCAGGGCGCGACCGAACGGATCCAGCCCGCGCAGAGCGGCACCGATGGCGCAGCCCGGGGCCGCGAGCAGGAAGAAGGCGGTGCACGGGCCGCGCAGCGGTGTGTCCGCGTCCATGAGCGCGAGCACCGCCCCGGCGACCGCGACGGCCGTCGCGGCGCCCGTGAGCAGCGGTGTCAGGTCCCTCCCCGGTCCTGACCGCGCTCTGTCCGCCTCGTCCCCCGAAGCTGTTGAAGCTGTCTTGATACGGATGGTCTGCATTGGCGACTTTGCCCCCCGAAGCGCCGGATGCCCAGCTTCAATGTCGCGCAGCCGTGACGGGGCGTCAAGACGCCCTGGGGCGGCGTGCCGATAACTGTTCGGAGTTGAACGACGCATGGCCTTCCGGGGAGCGCCGGAGCCCGGTTGTGAAGGCTTCCGGAAATTATTGACATGGACACTTCCCGTCAACACGCGTAGTTGGTACCACGGTTACAGCAGAGATCCTGCTAAAGGGAGGTTCCATGAGACGTTCCCGACTTGTCGTATTCGTCAGCTCGCTCCTCCTCGCCGCCGGTACCGCCCTCGCCGGAGCCGGCGCGGCACAGGCCTCCGAAACCGCCGCGGCCACCGGCTATGTGGCCCTCGGCGACTCCTACTCCTCCGGTGTGGGCGCCGGCGGCTACATCTCCTCCAGCGGTGACTGCGACCGCAGCACGAAGGCGTACCCCTACCTGTGGAACGCCGCCCACGCCCCCTCGTCGTTCGCGTTCGTCGCCTGCTCGGGCGCCCGAACGGATGACGTCATGGCGAACCAGATCGGCTCGCTCAGCACCTCCACCGGACTGGTCTCGATCACCATCGGCGGCAACGACGCCGGGTTCTCCGACGTCATGACGACCTGTGTGCTCCAGTCCGACAGCGACTGCCTCGCCCGCATCGACACCGCCAAGGCCTACGTCGACTCGACGCTCCCCGGCAAGCTCGACACCGTCTACTCGGCGATCAGCTCCAAGGCCCCCGACGCCCACGTCGTCGTCCTCGGCTACCCCCGCTTCTACAAGCTCGGCACCACCTGCCTCGGCCTGTCCGAGACCAAGCGCTCCGCCATCAACGGCGCGTCCGACTACATCGACGCCGCCATCGCCCGCCGCGCCGCCGCACACGGCTTCACCTTCGGTGACGTGCGCACCACGTTCACCGGCCACGAGATCTGCTCCGGCAGCTCCTGGCTGCACAGCGTCAACTGGCTCAGCATCGGCGAGTCCTACCACCCCACCGCCGCCGGTCAGTCGGGCGGCTACCTGCCGGTCCTGACCAACTCCTGAGGCCGGCCGGCCGAGTCCTCACTCCTCACGGGGATTCGGAGGCCGAAGGCGTGGGGGAGGTCCCGCCCGTCGGGGTCTCCTCCACGCACGTCACCGAGAACGGCACCTGGTTCGACGGGACCCGCACCGGTGCGCGCACCTCCACGCCGAGCGCGTTGCGGTAGGTGCCGCTCGCGTCGTACGTCGTCACGCTGACCCGGTCATGCCGCGTCCGCTCCCCGCCCTCGGGGAACGACAAGGTCTTCCACCCGGTGTCCGTGACCTCGCCGTCCCGCGCCACCCACCGGTACTCCACCTGCGCGGGCAGCCGCCCCACCGTGAACGTCGCCGTGAACGACGGCGCCTGCGCGCCCGGCGGCGGGCAGCTCCCGGCGTAGTCCGTGCGGGTCCCCGTCACGCTCACCATGACGGACTGCGGCGGCGCCGAGGACGTCGGCGGTGCGCTGCTGCGGCTGGGCGTGGGCGTCGGCGTGTCCTGCCGCCGGGTGTGCTGCTGACCGGGCGTCGGCGACGGACTCTGCCGGGCGGTGGTGGCCGCGGCGCTCCCGCCCCCGTGGCCGCCGCCCTCGTGCAGCAGCGCGTACGTCAGGCCGCCGGCCGCCAGCGCCAGCGCGGCCAGGCCCGCGACGAGCACTGCGGCACGCCGGCGGCGGTGGTCCGGCTCGGGCTCCTCCTCGGGTACCGGCACCGGCACCGGCGCGGGCAGCGGGGGAGTGGGCGCCGGTTCCTCGCGGTGGATGACCGTCGTCGCGGCGTACGCCCCGACGGGCACGGTCGGCGTCCCCGGGTCGCCCCCCGCCCCGATCACCCTGAGGTCCCGCTCGGCCACGTCCGCCGGCAGCCGCTCGGCCGGGTCCTTGCGCAGCAGCCCGGCGATCACCGGGGCGAGCGGCCCGGCCCGGTGCGGCGGCGGCAGCTCCTCGTCGACGATGGCGCGCAGCGTGCTCAGCGGGGTGTCGTGGCGGAACGGGGAGTGGCCCTCGACCGCCGCGTACAGCAGTACACCGAGCGCCCACAGGTCGGACTCCGGGCCCGGCCGGCGGCCCAGCGCCCGCTCCGGCGCGAGGAACTCGGGCGAGCCGATGACCTCCCCGGTCATGGTCAGCGCCGAGCTGCCCTCGACCAGCGCGATGCCGAAGTCGGTCAGCACCACCCGGCCGTCGTTGGAGAGCAGCACGTTCGCCGGCTTCACGTCCCGGTGCAGCACCCCGACGTCGTGCGCGGCCCGCAGCGCGGCCAGCACCTCGGCGCCGATGTGCGCGGCCCGCCGCGGGGTCAGCGGCCCCTCCGCGTCCAGCAGCTCGGCCAGCGAGATGCCGCGGACCAGCTCCATCACGATCCACGGGCGGCCGTCCTCGGTGGCCACGTCGTACACCGTGACCACGTTCCGGCTGGTCACCCGGGCCGCCGCCCACGCCTCGCGCTCCAGGCGGGCGTACATCCGCTCCACGTCGGAGCCCGGCAGCCCGGCCGGGGCACGCACCTCCTTGACGGCGACCTCGCGGTGCAGCAGCTCGTCGCGGGCCCGCCACACCGTGCCCATGCCGCCCTGGCCGAGCGGGGACAGCAGACGGTAGCGACCCGCGATCAGCCGTTCACGGCCCGGCTCTGAAGACACGGGCGCCCCCATTCGCCTCCGGTGGACATCCCTGCTCCTTCATGAAAGTAGCTCACCCGAGGGCGGTTGCCGCCCCTTTGAGCACCAATCCGGCACCCAGCACCACCACGACGGACGCCGACCCCAGCGGAGCCGCCCGACGGACCAGCGCCGCCACCGCGCCCTCGGCCCAGCGCGGACGCCGGCCCAGCGCCCGCGCCGCCGTCCCGCCCAGCCGGACCACGGCCACCCCGGCCGCGGTCAGCGTCAGGGCGAGCCCCGCGCCGTACGCCACCACCAGCAGCAGCCCGAACCACGCCCGGCCCAGGGCCGCCGCACCGACCAGGACCACCACGGCCGACGGGCTGGGCACCAGCCCCCCGGCGAAGCCGAGCAGCAGCGTGCCGCGGAGAGTGGGGCGCGGATGGTCGTGCCCGCCGTGCTGGTGGTCGTGGTCGTCCTCGTGGTGATGGTGATCGTGAGGGTGGTGATGATGACCGTGGCGATGGCCGTGGCCGTGGCCGTGGTGGTGCCAGGCCCGTCGTACGAGGGTGACGCCCGCGGCGGTCACCAGGGCGCCGCTCGCGACGCCCAGCCAGGCGATCACCGAGGGCGCCGCGGCGGACCCCGCGGTGACCAGCAGGCCCAGGACGACCACGCCGAGCGTGTGGGTCACCGTGACGGACGCGGCGAGCGGCAGGACGTCCCGCAGCCGCGCCCGGCCGCCACGGGCGGTCGCCGTCGCCGCCATCACCGTCTTGCCGTGGCCCGGCGCGAGCGCGTGCAGCGCGCCCAGAGCGACCGCGACGAGCAGGGCGAGGGCGGCGAAGCCCACGGTCAGGTCGTGCCGGGCGACCAGGCCGTCCAGAGCGCGCGTGAAGCGGTCGGCGCCCCGCGGCAGCACCGAAGCGGCGGGCGCGTCCTGCGTCTCCTGGGGTGCGGCGAGGGCGGGGCCGCCGGGCCGCACCCGCAGGGCCGCGGTCGACGTGTCGGCCGGAGAGGAGAGCAACTCCCGGGGGTACCGCGTGAGTTCGCGCGACGAGGACTCCCGCGGCACGTCGGAGCCGGTGAGCGTCATCCGGTCGCCCCGTGCGGTGATCTCCCGCCAGCCCGGTCCGGAGGACGCTCCGGCGCTGCGGAAGGCGACGGCCACGGCCCGGTCCCGGGGCAGCGGAGCGGTGAACCGGCACTCCACGCGCAGCGTCCGCAGTCCCGCCTGCCCCGGCCGTTCCCGCGCCACGCCCCCGGCGACGGCGAGGGCGGCAGGGCGGCCGTCCACGGTGACGCGGCTGCCGCTCCCCGCCTCCACGCACCGGGCGCGCGCCCAGCCGCTCAGACCCAGCCGTTCGATCTCCGGCCCGGCCTGGGCCGCCGGGATCTCGGCCAGGTCCTCGACGTGGTCGACACGTAGCTCGCCCGGGGCGGCGACCAGGCCGTCGTAGCGGTTGACGGTGAAGTTGCCCAGGGGATGGGCACCGGCACCCGGCGCGGACAGCATGGTGAGGGCGCCGGCGGCGAGCAGCACCGCGGAGCCGGACACCAGGCGCCTCATCGGGCCACCTCCGCACGAGCGGCACGGGCACCCAGCGGCGAGAAACCGGCGTTCAGCTCGAGGGCTGCCCGCAGGTGGGCGTCCGCCGCGGCCCGGTGCCCGGTGGCCCGCTCGACCGTCCCGAGGTGGTACAGGAACACGGCGCTGCGGTACCCCGTGGCGAGGGCCCGCCGCGCGTGCGGCAGGGCCTCGGTGTCCCGCCCGTTGACGTGCAGCGCCCAGCCGAGCGCGTCCTCGGTGTGCACCGTGCGGCGGCGGGACCACTCGGCGCGGGCGGCGCGCAGGGCCGCCGCCCGGTCGCCGTGGTCGGCGGCCGCGAGTGCCGTGTCGAGGTCGGCGTCGACCCCGTTGGCGCGGGCCAGCGCCGTCCAGGCGTCGACCAGGGCGTACTGCGCGCGCGCCCGTGCCCGGTCTCCGCGGTCCTCGTACAGCTCGCCGAGCGCGACGAGCGGACCCGGCAGCGGGGCCCGGGCGACGACCTGTTGCAGACCCCGGATCGCGGCGGCGCGGTCGCCGAGGGCGGCCTGGGCGCGGGCACGGCCCTCCAGGGCCGGCAGGTAGCCGTCGTCGGCGGCCAGTGCGCGGGCGTAGTGCCGCAGGGCACCGGAGTGGTCGCCCTGGTTGAAGGCCAGCTGGCCGAGCTGGGTGGCGACGTAGGCGACGTCGCCGGGCGCGGACGCGGCGGCGAGGGCCTGCTCCAGGACCCGCCGTGCCGTGGCCACGTCGCCCCGCAGCTCCCGCACGTACGCGTACCGGGTGAACACCGGCACGCCCGGCCGCCGCGCGTCCGCCGTGTCGGCGGCCCGAGCCGCCTCGTCGTACCGGCCGAGTTCGACGAGCGCGTCGATGCGGCTGCACAGGGCGCGCTCGCTGTACGGGTTCCGTGCGAGGGCGCGGTCCGCGTCGGCGAGGGCTCCGGCGAAGTCGTGCCGGGCCGCGGCGAGGGCGGCGCGGCCCGCGAGCGCGGCGTCGTTGTCCGGCCGCAGCTCCAGGGAGCGGCGCAGTGCCTGTGCCGCCTGCGGGTAGCGGGAGGGATCGGCCGTGGTCCGCGCCTGCTCGACGTACGCCAGGCCCAGGGTCGCCCAGCCGGTGAAGTCCCGTGGCTGGGCGCGCAGCCCGGCCTGCAGCGCCCGGACACCCGCGTCCAGGTCGCCCCCGCGCAGCAGGGCCGGAGAGGTCACCGCGCCGGGCGCGGCGGCGACGCTCACCCCCGCGCCGTTCCGTTCCCCGCCCAGCGCGATGCTTCCTCCGGTCAGCGCCACGGCGAGCAGCACGGCACACCCGGCGATCCACCGGAAGCCGGGCCTGTCGGTCCTGTTGTCGTCCGGCACCTTGTCGTCCGGCAGCTTGTCGTCCGGCACCTTGTCGTCCAGCAGCTTGTCGTCCATCAGCGGCGACGTCCCCTCCGTTTCGTGTCCCGGATTCAGTACGGCCGCCGCGCGCGCCGCCGCCACCACGCCAGCGCGGTGCCGATCAGCAGGACGCCGGCGGCGCCCGAGGCGGCGGACGCGGCGATCAGGGTCGTGTTCGCCGTGCTGCCGGCGGGCTCGAGCGCGTCGCCCAACTGGCTGCGCACGTCCGCACCACCGCTCGTGCCCTTGGCGACCGGTCCGCGCGACCCCTCGGTCGGCAGGGCCAGGTACGGGAAGGAGTGGCCGAACTCCTTGTCGTTGGCGTCGACCGCGTCGCCCAGGTCGTTCTTGGAGCCCACCAGCTCGCCCTCGACGACCTGGAGCGCGGCGTCGATCACGTCGTCGGTCAGCCGGCGGCCGTTGGGGAAGCCCGCGTTGTCCCCGTCGAGGACGCCGAGCCGCTTGGGGTGCATCGTGGGCTTCACCGAGGTGTTCAGGCGCAGTTCCTCGGCGGGTGTGACGTGCGGCGGCTGGTTGAGGCCCTGGACGCCCTTGAGGAACACGTCGACCAGGTCGTTGCGCGGCTCCGCCGGTGCCTTGATCTTGTAGATCCCCTCAATGAGCTTGGGCAGCTCGGGCTCGGTGACGTTCTTCAGGAACCGCGCGTCCTCCGCCGGAGCGGAGGCGTTGAACGTGTCCTTGTCCTTCTGCGGGTTGACCACCTCGTTGACCAGCGGGTTGCCGAGCCGGGAGACCTGCGTGTAGTGGCCGCGCGCGTTCCTGCGCTGGGTGGTGGACCAGATGCCGACGACCGGCTGGTGGGGCGACCGGGTGATCATGGCGGTGGGGACCTGCAGGGCGATGGAGTTGACGTTGTAGCCCTTGAGCGTGTCGTTGCCGACCTCGGACAGGTTCCCGCCGTACAGCAGGTCGAAGACGCGCAGGTCAAGGAAGAACGGGTCGTCCGCCTGCCCGGCGAACGTCACCGCTCCGTTGGGCAGCTTGTGCACGGCCTGGTCGCGCAGCATGCCGTAGTGCGGCATGGACGCCTTGCCGACGTCGGACGGCGCCACCGGCACGTCGTCGGCGATCTTCGTCTTCGACGCCATGTGGTGGTTCTTCATCCGTATGAGATCGATGTCGTACGTCTGCGTCACGTTCAGGTCCGGATCGTCGAGGCTGTCCACCGGACCGGTGTTGTACAGGAACGTGGCCTTGTTCTTGGTGTGCGTGGTGAACGTGTACCGGAAGAGCAGGTCGCCCTGCGCGTCACCGTCGTTGTCGATGTGCAGGTCGTACTGGGCGTCCTCGGCGAAGGGGTAGAAGTTCGGGCCGCCGGCCGGTTCCTCGAAGGGGATCCAGTTGGCGACGAGCGTCGTCGTCTCCGGCCGGTCCGGGCTGACGAACGCGTACAGGTCCGTGTTGTCGTACTGCGGGGTGCCCGAGATCAGCGGGGCCTCGCGATGGCTGGAGGCGTGCGCCGTGCGCGGCGCCAACGCGGAGGTGCCGGCGGCCGCGAGCCCGGCGGCCGCGAGCGCTCCGCACATCAGCGCCGCGAGAGGGCCGCGCGTCCTGCCACTGCTGGAGATGGGTGCCATACCGTCCGTCCTGTGTGCCGACTTGCCTGACGCTCTGTCTTCGCAGCCCCGGCGCCGGCGGATTGGTCCGGCGGTGGATTTGTTTCGGAACCCGCCCGACCCGCGTTTTCGCCCCCGTGATCCGTACCTCCGTCCGGAGGTGCGTTCGGTGCGGATGCCTGGAGTGCGGGGACGGGGCCGGTGCGGCCGGCGAGAAGGGGACCGGGTGGCGGCGGACGAGCTGCTGATGCGGGTGGCGGGGGGTGACCAGCGGGCCTTCGAGGAGTTGTACGCCCTGGTGTCCGGACCGGTGTTCGGTCTGGTGCGGCGGGTGGTGCGGGACGCGGCCCAGGCGGAGGAGGTGGCGCAGGAGGCGCTGCTGGAACTGTGGCGCAGCGCCGCCCGGTTCGACCCGCGGCGCGGCAGCGCGCTGGCCTGGGTCCTCACCCTCGCCCACCGCCGGGCCGTGGACCGGGTGCGCAGCGCCCGCGCGGCCGGTGAACGCGAGCGCCGCGAGGCCCTGCGCGCCGCGGCGCCCGCCTTCGACCAGGTCACCGAGGAGGTCGAGGCCGGTCTCGAACGGGAGTGGGTGCGTCGCTGCCTGGACCGCCTGACGGCCCTTCAGCGCCAGTCCGTCACCCTCGCCTACTACGACGGCTACACCTACCGTGAGGTCGCCGACCGCCTGTCGCTGCCGCTGGGCACGGTCAAGACCCGTATGCGCGACGGACTGTCCCGGCTGCGCGAGTGCCTCGGGGGGACGGCATGAGCCACCGCGCGCGGATCTTCTCCCTCCCGGAGGGTGCCCTGTGAGCCTGTTCGGACGCCTTGTGCGGCGCGGTGATCCGCACTCGCTCGCCGCGCCCTACGCCCTTGACGCCCTCGACGCCGCCGAGCGGACCCGCTTCGACAAGCACCTGGCCGGCTGTGCCCGGTGCGCCGCCGAGGTGCGCGTACTCGCCGAGGACGCCGTCCGGCTCGCCTGGTCCGCGGCCGCCCCGGCGCCGCCCGCGCTGCGCGAACGGGTGCTGGCCGCCGTACGCGCCACCCCGCAGGAACCGGCACCGGCCCGCGCGCCCCGGCTGCCCCCGCACGTGTGGGGGACGCAGCCGCCTCCGGGGCGCTCCCGTGCGCCCCGGCCGCGCCCCCTGCTGGTGCCGCTGGCCACCGCGACCGCCGCCGCCGCGCTCGTCGTCGCCTCGCTGTTCGCCGTCCAGGCCGGCCGCACCGCCGACCGGCTGGCCGCCGAGCGGGACCGCGCGCGTGAGATCGCCCACGTTCTGGCCGCGCCGGACGCCCGCTCGGCGACCGGGCGGGATGCGCGCGGCCGCACGATCGGAGTGATCGCTTCCGTATCCGAGCGGCGGGCGGTGATCACGCTCCGCGGATACGGCAGCCCACCCGCCGGTCGCGTCCGGCAGCTGTGGCTCGTGCGCCCCGGCGCACGGCCCCGCTCCCTCGGGCTGATCGACGGCGACACGCCCTTGGTGGCGTCCGGTCTCACCCGGCCGTCGACATCACTCGCTGTAACCGTCGAGCCGGACGGCGGCTCGGTGCAGCCCACCGGTCAGCCGGTTGTCCAACTCGCCCTGGATTCACTCGGATTCGGAGAGTAATCACGGAGGCATCGTCAACCCCCTTACGGGGAAGGTGAATCCTGTGGCCGCGATACACGAGTGCCTCACCGGGGCGATAGGGTTACCCTGCCCGGGCCGGGTGGACTCGTACGGGTGGGGAGTGACATGGATCAGATAACGATGCGCAGCAGGGCCAGGGTCCCTGCGATCACCTGCGGGAGCAGCGCGACCAGTTCGCGTCTGGACCGCCATCTCTCGGTGCTCGGCGGCCCCGCCGTACCGCAACGCGAGACGGTCGAGGCGACCTCGCTGATGCGCGAACTGACGACACGTGACACCGCACGCAGCGGAACCGGCAGGCGGTCGCGGGTGAGCGGCGTCTCGCTGTTCGCCCCGCTGCGCCGGCTGCGCCGTTCGCTGTTCGGCAACAACCGGCACTGAGGGTTCGCGCTCAGGCGACCACACCGTCCCGGCGCAGCGCTGCGATCTCGTCGTCCGTCATCCCCACGGCGCGCAGTACCGCCCCGGTGTGCTCGCCGAGCGCGGGCACGTCCCCCATCCGCGGCTCCGCCCCGCCCGGCAGCGTGATCGGGGGCAGCAGCGCCCGCAGCGGTCCGGCCGGCGAACCCACCTCACGCCACCGCTGACGGGCCGCCAGCTGTGGATGCTCCGCCAGTTCGCCGACGTCCCGCAGTCGTGCGCAGGCGATGCCCGCGGCCTCGAGCCGTGCCAGTGCCTCGTCGGTGTCCAGCTTCGCCAGTGCCGCGCCGACCAGTTCGTCCGTCCGCTCCCGGCGGGCGACCCGCGCGGCGTTCGTCGCGAACTGCGGATCGGTCCCCAACTCCGGCCTTTCCAGAACTTGTTCGGCCAGCCGTCGCCACTCCCGGTCGTTCTGCACCGACAGCAGCACCCGGCCCCCGTCGCCCGTCGGGTAGGCGTCGTACGGCGCGATGACGGCGTGCGCGAGGCCGGTGCGGGCCGGGGGAGTGCCGCCGTGCAGGACGTGGTGCAGCGGATGCCCCATCCACTCGGCGAGCGCCTCCAGCATCGACACCTCCACCGGGCCGCCCCGGCCGGTCGTCCCGCGCCGCAGCAGCGCCGCCAGCACGCCCGAGAACGCGTACATCCCGGCCGCGATGTCCGCGGCCGGGATGCCCGCCTTCACCGGCTGCTCCGGCGTACCGGTCACCGACACCAGCCCCGCCTCGCACTGCACGAGCATGTCGTACGCCCGCTTGTCCGCGTACGGGCCGCTCGCGCCGTATCCCGAGATGTCCACGGCGACCAGCCGCGGGTGGAGGGCGCACAGCGTGGCCGCGTCCAGGCCGAGCCGGGCCGCGGCGCCCTGCGCCAGGTTCTGCACGAACACGTCCGCCTCCGCCACCAGCCGCCGCACGACGGCCAGGCCGCGCGGGTCCTTCAGGTCCAGCGCGGCGGACTCCTTGCCGCGGTTGCACCACACGAAATGCGAGGCCAGACCGCGCGCGGCGGTGTCGTAACCGCGCGCGAAGTCACCGCCGTCGACCCGCTCGACCTTGATCACCCGGGCGCCGAGATCGGCGAGCTGACGAGTGGCGAACGGGGCCGCGACGGCCTGCTCGACGGCGACGACGGTGATGCCCTCGAGGGGCAGCGGGAGCTGGTCCATGGACCGGATCATGACCCGCCGCCCCTGCTTTGTCAGCAGTGATTCAGCTCTCCCCGCGCGCGTACCGGCGCACGGCGAGCGGCGCGAACAGGGCGAGCAGCACCGCGCACCACGCCAGCGAGCCGGCCACCGGGTGGGCCACCGGCCAGGCGGCGCCCTCGGGTACGGGCGCGTTGCCGAACAGGTCCCGCAGGGCCGTCGTCACCGCGCTGATCGGGTTCCACTCGGCGAGCGCGCGCAGCCAGCCGGGCATGCCGTCGACGGGGATGTAGGCGTTGGACAGCAGCGGCAGCATGAAGGTCGCGCTGCCCAGCTGCCCGGCCGCCTCCTCGCTGCGGCTCAGCAGCCCGAGGAAGATCCCCACCCAGGAACAGGCGAACCGGAAGAGCAGCAGCAGGCCGAGCGCGCCCGCCGCCTGAAGCGCCGAGCCCTCGATCCGCCACCCCACCAGCAGTCCGACCAGCAGGAACGGCACCATCCCGGCGGCCGTGACGGCGAGATCGGCGGCTGCCTGCCCGAGCGGTACGGCGGCCCGGCTCACCGGCAGGGTGCGCAGCCGGTCCGTCACACCCCGGTGCACGTCCTGCGCGGCCTGGAACATGCCGGTCATCAGCCCGTTGGCGGCGGTCGCCACCAGCAGCCCCGGCACCAGGAAGGAGCGGTACTGCGCCCCCGGCATCGCCAGCGCGCTGCCGAAGACGTACCCGAAGAAGAGCAGCATCGTGACCGGCATGGTCTGGGTGAGGACGACCAGGCCCGGGTTGTTGCGCAGCCGGCGCAGCTGCCGTCCCACCATCGCGGTTCCGTCGTACACCAGCGCGGTCATGCCGGGACCTCCGTCCGGTCGGTGAGCCTGAGGAAGACGTCGTCGAGGGTGGGAGGCCGGATGCTCGCGTCGAGCAGCGGGACGCCGGCCGCGTCGAGTGCGCGCACCAGGTGGGGCAGGGTGAGGGTGGTGTCCCGGGTGACCGCCGCCACGGCCTGCCGGTCGTGGTCGAAGGAGGGCTCCGCGCCGGTCAGCCGGTCGAGCACCGCCGCCGCCTTCGCCAGCGCGTCCGGGTCCGCGACGACGACCTCGGCCTGGGCGCCGACGATCGCCTTCAGCTCGGCGGGGCTGCCGGTGTGGGCGACCCGGCCGCGGTCGACCAGGGCGATGTCGTCGGCGAGCCGGTCGGCCTCCTCGAGGTACTGCGTCGTCAGCAGCACGCTCGTGCCCTGTGCCCTCAGGTCGCGCACGGCGTCCCAGATCCGGTTGCGGCTGGCCGGGTCCAGCCCGGTCGTCGGCTCGTCCAGGAACAGCACGTCGGGGCGGCACACCAGGCTCGCCGCGAGATCGAGCCGGCGCCGCATCCCGCCCGAGTAGGACGACGCCGGGCGGTCGGCGGCCTCGGCGAGCCCGAAGCGCTCCAGCAGCTCGGCGGCCCGCGCCGCCGGGCCCCGCACCCGGTGCAGCCGCGCGAACAGCCGCAGGTTCTCGCGCCCCGTCAGATCCCCGTCGACCGTCGCGTACTGCCCGGTGACGCCGATCCGGCGGCGTACCGCATCGGCCTCGCGGACCAGGTCGTGCCCGGCGATCCGCGCGGAGCCGGCGTCCGGCCGCAGCAGTGTGGTCAGCAGCCGAACCGCCGTCGTCTTGCCCGCCCCGTTCGGCCCGAGCAGGCCGCACACCGTGCCCGCGGGCACCGCGAGATCGAGCCCGCGCAGGGCCCGCACCTCCCCGAAACGCTTCTCCAGACCTTCACTAAGTACAGCGTACGTAGAAGTCATGGCACGACCATACCGCACTACGTACGGTGTACGTAACTACGATGGGAGGCGAGGTGATGATCGATGGCGGGCCGAGCGGCTGTACCCGAAGTGATCTGGGCGCGCCCCGAGCGCACCGGCCGGGGGCCGAAACCGGCGTACACCCGGTCCGGCATCGCCGAGGCCGCGGTGCGCGTCGCCGACGCCGAGGGGCTGGACGCGGTGTCGATGCGGCGGGTCGCCGCCGAACTGGGCTGCGGCACCATGTCGCTGTACAACTACGTCCCCCGTAAGGAGGACCTGTACGAGCTGATGGTGGACGCGGTCAGCGCCGAGCACGAGCAGTGGGAGCCGAGCGGCGACTGGCGCGCCGACATGCTCCGGGTCGCCCACCAGACCCGCGCGCTGATGCACCGCCACCCCTGGGTGCCGCGCCTGATGTCACCGGTCTACGGCTTCAGCCCGAACGCCCTGCGCTACCTGGAGCACTGCCTGGCCTGCCTGGACCCGCTGCAGGCGTCCTACGGCACCAAGATGGAGCTCATCGCCATGATCAACGGCGTGGTGACGACGTACACGGCGAACGAACTGGCCACCGCCGAGCGCACCCGCGCCCTGCCCTGGTCCCCGGAGGAGGAGACCGCCGTACGGATCGCCTACCTGGGCGCCCAGGTGGCGAGCGGCTCGTACCCGCGGATGGCGGTGGCGTTCACGGAGGACACCGGCCCGATCGACCTCGAGGCGGTGTTCGAGCGGGCACTGGGGCGCGTGCTGGACGCGTTCGAGCCCCGGACCTAGGGGGCGTCCTGTCGGTCGGGCCAGGCGTCGCGAGCCCGGTCCGACCGACAACGCCCCCCCTGGCTAGAGCAGTGCGAACTGGCCTTCCGGGCCCTCCTCCTGGTGGTCCAGGACGGAGGCCGGGCGGCGTGCCGACGCGGGGACCGGCAGGACGCCCGCTGCGCGCAGGTCGGAGGCGGTGACGGGGGAGGAGATCTCCCACTGGGCCTGCTGGGAGCGGACGTCCGCCAGGAGGGCGAGGACGGTGATCAGCTCCAGCAGCTCCGACGTCCACACCTGCGGCCACGTCGCCGGCCGGATGGCGGTCAGGGTGCCGGGCTCGCCCTCCGCGATCCGCGCCGCGCACCACTGCTCCAGCACCCGGACGCCGTCCACCTCGTAGTCCCAGGCCGCCGTCGGCACCGGCGCGACACGGCCGTCCTCCAGGTGGAGGGCCTCCTCCTCGCGGTCGTAGTGCACCGTGAGCGGACGGGACGGCAGCGGTGCGCGGACGTAGGGGCGGCGGCCACCGGGCAGCTTGGGCCGCTCACCGTCGCGCCGCATCAGCCACAGCGCCCGCCGGCCCAGCTCCACCCCGCGCGCCCACAGCTCGGGATCCCCGGTGAGCGGTACGCCGTGGTCGGGGCGGACGGCCGTGAGCGTCCAGGCCAGGAGGTCCGGCGCGGTCACCGGATGGCCGAGGAGGCCGGCGAGATGGTCCAGGAGACCGGGGGCGAGATTGGGTTCCGTGCCGTCCGGGCGGCGGTACAGCGGACGCACCCGGCCGCCCCGCAGCAGCGGGAAGCACGACGTGGCCAGCAGCGTGTCCGGCAACTCGGCCACGAACACCTGCCGCTCGTCCGCCACCCGCCACAGCTCCGGCCGGGCCGCGTCGATCAGCCGGTGGTCGGGGATCAGCCACTGCTCGTCGAACGGCGCGACCAGCGCCCGCACCGGCTCCGGGCACGGACCCGACGCCCGCGCGAGTCTCTCCGTACCGGCCCGCTGCCCCGGCAGTTGCCCGACCGCCGAGTGCAGGGTGCGCGCCCGCGTCGGCTCGAACAGTGCCTCGCGGTCGGGGACGCCGGCCTCCAGCAGGGCGCCCCAGCGGGCCTTCAGGGACGCGGCGTCGGGACCCACCGGCCAGCTGCGGCCGAGCCGCGGCGGTGCGACGGACCACGGCATGAGGTCCGCCAGCAACGGAACGTCGTCGTACGTCACGCCCGGCATCGTACGACGGGCCCGGGCCCCGTCGTCCGGATCGTTCCGGCCTCGCGGGCTCCGGCCCGCACTCCGCCGAGCTCCACGAGCGGGGGCACTCACACCGGCGCACCTCTCGCCCCCGCTCGGACCGGCCGTAAGCGCACCGCTCCTGACAGCCGGTCCGATCCCGTCGGCCGTGCCCGGCGGCAGCCGCGTGACGCGGATGATCCGGGATCGGCGAGGGCGGCGGACGGGTCAGCCGGTGCTGACGATGTCCGTCCGGAAGCCGCCACGACACGGCCGGACTCGGTCTCGCAGGCGTGGGCCCGAAGTGCGCGTTGTGGGGTGCCGCAGGACCACGAGACGCTGCTGTGGAAGGGGCCCTGCCGAGGGACGGCGGGGCTACCACCTCATGCAGCCGGAAGCACCGCCCGGAGCGTGATCGGAACACTCCGAGGCTGATCCGAACGAAATCCCTTAATGCGCTTCGAGGGTGACGGTGAAGGAGAAGCGGTCGCCGCGGTAGTGGATGACCGCCACGTCCAGCACCCGCCCCTGCTGGTCGTAGGTGACGCCGGTGTAGTGCAGGATCGGGCTCAGCAGCGGCACCTGGAGCAGCCGGGAGGTCTCCGGGTCCGCCAGCCGGGCCTCCACCGTGTCCGTGATCCGGCTGATGTCCACCCCCACGACGTCCCGCAGCACCTTCGTCATCGGCCAGCGGGTCAGGTCCTCGGGGTCGATGAGGGCGGCCAGTTCGGGCCGCACCCAGTTGCGGGCGTGGTTGGTCGGCTCACCCGTCTTCTCGTCACTGCGCAGCCGGTGGTACGTCGCCGCCTCGGCCAGCTCCGGGAAGAAGCCGGCGAGTTCGGCCGGGACGGGACCGCTGCCGTGCTCCAGCAGCTCGGTCACCATGCCGGACTGCTGGGCCACGATCGCGTCCACCGAGCCCAGCAGCCGCACCGGGGCGCCCCGCTGGGCGGCGGGCTCGATGAACGTGCCGCGCCGCCGGTGCCGGGTGATCAGCCCCTCCTCCTCCAGCTCCTTCAGCGCCTGCCGCATGGTCAGCACGCTCACGCCGTAGTGTCCGGCCAGCTGCTCCTCGGTGGGCAGGCGCAGCGGGTCCTGCGGCGAGCGGCCGAGTATCGAGGCGCGCAGCGACTGCGACACCTGGTACCACAGCGGCAGCTTGCGGTTCAGGACGATCGAATCCGGGGCGAAGGAGGTCACGGGGCCATCCGTACCGGTCGGGGCGGGGTCACTGCAACCAGATCACGAAGGTGTGCGGAAGTGACGCTCGAGGCCCTGCCAGACGTCGTCGTAGCGCTGCTGGAGGTGGTCCGCGCGCGCCGCGTGCGGCGTGAGCGTCACCGGCCAGCGGGTCTCGAACATGAACGCCAGCCCGTCGTCGAGCTTCTGCGGCTTCAGCTCCGCGCTGCTGGCCCTGTCGAACGTCTCCCGGTCCGGCCCGTGCGCCGACATCATGTTGTGGAGCGAGCCGCCGCCCGGCACGAAACCCCCCTCCCCGGCCGTCTTCGCGTCGTAGGCGCCCTCGATCAGGCCCATGTACTCGCTCATCACGTTCCGGTGGAAGTACGGCGGCCGGAACGTGTCCTCGCCGACCAGCCAGCGCGGCGCGAAGACGACGAAGTCGACACCGGCGAGCCCGGGGGTGTCGCTCGGCGAGGTCAGCACGGTGAAGATCGACGGGTCCGGGTGGTCGTAGGAGATCGTCCCGATCACATTGAAACGGCGCAGGTCGTACACGTACGGCACGAGGTTGCCGTGCCAGGCGACGACGTCCAGCGGCGAGTGGTCGTACGTCGCGTGCCACAGGTTGCCGCAGAACTTGTTCACCACCTCCACCGGCCCCTCGACGTCCTCGTACGCCGCGACCGGCGCCTGGAAGTCC
Source organism: Streptomyces sp. NPDC036813 (assembly GCF_055609245.1). NCBI lineage: Bacteria > Bacillati > Actinomycetota > Actinomycetes > Kitasatosporales > Streptomycetaceae > Streptomyces > Streptomyces sp. NPDC036813. Next base: position 105,710 of record NZ_JBVJPV010000019.1, read on the forward strand.
CGGGCGTTGGCCAGGCCGTTGGCGCCGATCGGGCCGAGGTCGGGCAGGCGGAAGGGGGCGCCGTAGTTCTCGCAGACGTAACCTCGGGCGCTGTCGTCGAGGAGTTCGACGCGGAAGCGCACCCCGCGCGGGATGAGCGCCACATGGCCGGGCTCGGCGTGCAGCAGGCCGAACTCCGTGTGCAGCAGCAGCCCGCCGCGCTCGGGGACGATCAGCAGCTCGCCGTCCGCGTCGCTGAACACGCGGCCCATGGAGGCGTTGGCGTGGTACAGGTGCACGGCCATGCCGGTGCGCTGGGTGGCGTCACCGTTGCCGCCGAGCGTCCACAGGCCGGCCAGGAAGTCCGTCTCGGGCCCCGGCTCGGGCAGCGGGTTCCAGCGCAGCCGGTTCGGGTCGGGGGCGGTCTGCGTGAAGGGGGCCGTGCGCAGCGCGCCGTTGCCGGTGCGGGTGAACGCCGGGTGGGCGGCCGAGGGGTGGATGCGGTACAGCCACGAGCGGCGGTTGTGTGCCCTCGGCTCGGTGAACGCCGTCCCGCTCAGCTGCTCCGCGTACAGCCCGAGGGGGGCGCGCTGGGGCGAGTTGCGGCCGACGGGCAGGGCGCCGGGGACGGCCTCCGAGCCGTGCTCGTTGCCGAATCCCGACAGGTAGGTCAGCCCCTCGGCTCTCTTGCGCGCGTCCCCGCTCATGCACATCGCTCCCTTGCGCTGCTCTTGCGTCGTCGGAACCATGGCGGTCGCTCTACGGCGACCGGATTCCTATGCAACACCGTAGGATTGCGGTTTCGCGGGCGCAAGGGGGATACCGGCCCTACCGGAGGGCTACGGCCGGAACCCGACCTCAGGGGGATCCGGCGGGCCGGACGGCTGTTCTACGCTCCCCGGCATGGCGTGGAGGCATGGCCTTCTCGGCGCGCTCGTGGTCGCTGTGCTGCTGTTTCTCGGATCGGCGGGCTGCGGCTCGGGCGAGGCGACGGGACGGGAGAAACAGGGCACGGGGGACACCACCCACCCGGTGGGCAAGGTCCTCGACGACACGGACCGGGAGGGGCGGCACTATCGCGAGATCGGCGCGAAACACGCGCCCGAGGTGGGCATCGAGGTGCAGCCGCACGCCGGTGGCACGTGGGACGTACGGCTGATCCTGCACCGCTTCCGCCTCTCACCGGCCGGTACGAGGACCGAGGCGGTGGCCGGGCGCGGTACGGCGCGCCTGTCGGTGGACGGCCACCGGGTCGCGGACCTGCGCACGCCGGTGTACCGGCTGCCGGCCCACCTGGTCCCGCACGGCCTGCACCACGTCACCGTGCGCCTCTACGCCGACGACGGCACGGTCTGGGCGGTCGACGGCAAGGCGGTGCAGAGCACGGCGGACATCACGGCGTCAGGGGATGCTGCGGGCTCCACGGCGCGGGGTCCGGGTGCGGCGGTGGTACGGGGCGACGGCGCTCGGCGTGAGGGCGCTCGCGCCGCGGGAAGCGGTGACAGCGCCCGGCGTGCAGCGGTGCGCGGTGACGGCCGTAGGCATCGGGCGGCGGGAGGTGCCGGCAGGCGGGCTGCGGTGGTGAGACGGGACGCGGTCCGGCGGCCTGCGGTGAGCGGTGGGGGCGCTTCCGTGCGTACCGGGGGTCGAGGTTCACCGGACCCCGGCGGAAAGGCATCATGATGCCCGTGCCCGACGCGACATCCCTTCGCCGTGCGCCAGTGCAGCGGCGCAGTGCCGAACGGCTGACCAGGATCCTCGACGCGTGCGCCGACCTGCTCGACGAGGTCGGCTACGACGCCCTGAGCACCCGGGCGGTCGCGCTGCGGGCCGGCGTGCCCATCGGCTCGGTCTACCGTTTCTTCGGCAACAAGCGGCAGATGGCCGACGCGCTCGCCCAGCGCAACCTCGACCGCTACACCGACCGGGCCGTCGAGCGGCTCAAGGGGGTCGCCCGGGGCGACTGGCGCGCGGCGATGGACGCGGTGCTGGACGAGTACCTGGCCATGAAGCGCACGGCGCCCGGCTTCTCCCTCGTCGACTTCGGCAACCAGATACCCATCGGCGCCGCGCACACCGAGCCCAACCTGCGGGTCGCCGGCCGGCTGACGGACCTCCTGGCGGGCTTCCTGGGCCGCGAGCCGGACGAGGCCCTGCGCCGCACGTTCCTGGTCGCCGTGGAGACAGCCGACACACTGGTCCAGCTGGCGTTCCGGATGAACCCCCAGGGCGACGAGGCGATCATCGCCGAGACCCGCGAACTGCTGCGGGCGTATCTGGGCCGAGTCCTGGACTGAGCGGCGGCGGGGTCGGCCGCCCCGCCTGCCGCCTCACGCGGCGGCCCACAGCGGAGGCGGAAGCGACGACGGACACCCCCCACCCAGCCCCGCCCCACAACGCACCGCAGGCGCGGCACCAGCCCACCACGCACCGCAACGGGGCGCCGCAGGCAAAAAAGGGGCGCGGGGAACTGCGCGACCAGCCACGACGGACCCGCAGCCGGCAACGCACCGGCGACCGGCCACGACGGACCCGCAGCCGACAACGCACCACAGAAGTCACCGCACCCGCACCCGCAGCCGTACAACGGACCCGCAGCCGTATACCGGACCCGCCACAGCCCTCCCCTTTGCCCATACCGGTCGGTATGCTCAGCCGGGTCCGTGCGCCCCCGTGGCGCCGTGCCGTAACCCCGGGAGGACCCGTGTCCCGCACCGCCCTGCGAATCTGTCCCTTGTGCGAGGCCACCTGCGGGCTGACCCTCACCATCGAGGGCACCCGGGTCACCGGCGCCCGCGGCGACCGCGACGACGTGTTCAGCAAGGGGTTCCTCTGCCCCAAGGGCGCCTCCTTCGGGGCCGTCGACTCAGACCCCGACCGGCTGCGCGCCCCGCTGGTGCGTCGCGACGGCGAGTTGCGCGAAGCCACCTGGCAGGAGGCCTTCGACGCGGTCGCCGAGGGCCTGCGTCCCGTGGCCGAGCGGCACGGACCGCACTCCGTCGGCGTCGTCCTCGGCAACCCCAACGTGCACACCATGGCCGGCGGCCTCTACCCGCCGGTCCTGGTCGGCGCCCTCGGCACCCGCAGCCTCTTCACCGCCTCCACCGTCGACCAGATGCCCAAGCACGTCTCCAGCGGGCTCCTCTACGGCGACGCCAACCTGATCCCCGTCCCCGACCTGGACCGCACCGACCACCTCCTGCTCCTCGGCGCCAACCCGCTGGAGTCGAACGGCAGTCTGTGCACCGCCCCCGACTTCCCCGGCAAGCTGAAGGCGCTCAAGGCCCGCGGCGGGACCCTCACGGTGATCGACCCGCGCCGCACCCGCACCGCCCGGCTCGCCGACCGGTACCTCGCCATCCGCCCCGGCACCGACGCACTGCTCCTCGCGGCGATGACCCACGTCCTCTTCGAGGAAGGGCTCGTGGCGCTCGGGGAGTTGGCGCCGCACGTCCGGGGGCTCGACGAACTCCGTGACGCGATACGCGACTTCACTCCGGACGCCGTGGCGGCCGCCTGCGACGTCGACGCCGGCGTCATCCGCACCCTGGCCCGCGAACTGGCCGCTGCCGAGTCCGCCGCCGTATACGGCCGCATCGGCAGTTGCACCGTCCCGTTCGGCACGCTGGGCAGCTGGCTCGTCGACGTCCTCACCATCCTCACCGGCAACCTCGACCGCCCCGGCGGTGCCCTCTTCCCGCAGGCCGCCACCGACAAAGCCCCCCGCCCGGCCGGTCCCGGGCGCGGCTTCCACCTGGGCCGCTGGCACTCACGGGTGAGCAAGCACCCGGAGGCCAAGGGCGAGTTGCCGCTGTCCGCGCTGGCCGAGGAGATCGACACCGAGACCGAGGACGGCGCACCCGTGCGCGCGCTGATCGCGATCGCCGCCAACCCCGTGCTGTCCGCCCCCGACGGCGACCGCCTCGACAAGGCGCTCGCCTCGCTGGACTTCATGGTCAGCGTCGACCCGTACCTCAACGAGACCTCGCGCCACGCCGACGTCGTCCTGCCGCCGCCCCCGCCCGCACAGAGCCCGCACCACGACTTCGCCTTCAACACCCTCGCCGTGCGCAACCAGGTCCGCTACACCCGGCCCGCCGTCCCGCTCGAGACGGACCGGATGGCGGAGACCGAGATCCTCGCCCGACTGATCCTGGCCGCGAGCGGCATGCACGGCGCCGAGCCGTCCGCGGTGGACACGATGGTGATCGACCAGACCCTCACCAAGGCGGTCCGCGACCCGCACTCGCCCGTGCACGGCCGCGACCCGAAGGAACTGGCCGCACTGCTCACCGGCGACAACGGCCCCGAGCGGCGGCTCGACCTGATGCTGCGCCTCGGCCCCTACGGCGACGGCTTCGGCGCACAGCCCGAGGGGCTGACGCTGGAGAAGCTGCTCGCCCACCCCCACGGCATCGACCTCGGCCCGCTGCGGCCCCGTCTGCCGCAGCCGCTGAAGACGGTCAGCGGCAAGGTCGAGCTGCTGCCCGCGCCGATCGCCGGCGACCTGCCGCGGCTGCGCGCGGCCCTGCGTGAGCGCCCGGACGCTCTGGTCCTGGTCGGGCGGCGCCATCTGCGCTCCAACAACAGCTGGATGCACAACATCCCGGCCCTCACCGGCGGCTCCAACCGCTGCACTCTGCACCTGAACCCGGCCGACGCCGAGCGGCTCGGCATCCGGGACGGAGCCGTGGTGCGCGTCAAGGGCGCCGGGGGAGAGGTCACCGCCCCCGCCGAGATCACCGACGCGGTCCGCACCGGTGTCGTCAGCCTGCCCCACGGCTGGGGCCACGACCGCCCCGGCACCCGGCTGAGCCACGCCGTCACCGACCCCGGAGCCAACGTCAACCAGCTCCTCGACGGCAGCCTGCTCGACCCGCTGTCCGGCAACGCGGTCCTCAACGGCGTGCCCGTCGAGGTGTCCGCAGTGGCCGAAGAGCTCACCCAGCTGACCTGAGCAAAGCTGTGACCTGGAGTTCTGCGCTTATTGCTCGCGTGTCAACGTCTTGTTAACGCTGTTTGACGCGACCTAACGTCGTCCGCACCGCCGGCCCCTGGTGGGATGTTCAAGGGCGAACGTTAGGTATCCACTCATGCTGACCATCCTCGGCTTCGCCATGATCGCGACCTTCCTGGTCCTGATCATGCTGAAGAAGATGTCGCCGATCGCGGCGCTCGTGCTCATACCGGCACTCTTCTGTGTCTTCGTGGGCAAGGGCGCCAAGCTCGGCGACTACGTCATCGACGGAGTCACCGGCCTCGCCCCCACCGCGGCGATGCTGATGTTCGCGATCGTCTACTTCGGTGTGATGATCGACGTCGGGCTCTTCGACCCGATCGTGCGCGGGATTCTCAAGTTCTGCAAAGCCGACCCGCTGCGGATCGTCGTGGGCACCGCCGTGCTCGCCGCGATCGTGTCGCTGGACGGCGACGGCTCGACCACCTTCATGATCACCGTCTCGGCGATGTACCCGCTGTACAAGCGCCTGAAGATGAGCCTCGTCGTGATGACCGGCGTCGCCGCCATGGCCAACGGCGTGATGAACACGCTGCCGTGGGGCGGCCCCACCGCCCGCGCCGCGACCGCGCTGAAGCTCGACGCGAGCGACATCTTCGTACCGATGATCCCGGCCCTCGCCATGGGCCTGCTGTTCGTCTTCGCCCTCGCCTACGTCCTCGGACGCCGCGAACGCAAGCGGCTGGGCGTGCTGACGCTGGACGAGGTGCTGGTGGAGGAGCCCGCCGAGCAGGAGACCGTGCTCCTGGGCGCCGGCTCCGGCACCCGCACGGGCGGCACGAGGGTGACCGGCGGCTCGGGCGGCGGCGTGGACCGCCCCGAGGAGTCCGAGGAGGAGGGCTTCCAGGGGCTCGACCCCCACCGGCCCACCCTGCGCCCCAAGCTGTACTGGTTCAACGCGCTGCTCACGGTCGGTCTGCTCACCGCCATGATCATGGAGTGGCTGCCGATCCCGGTGCTGTTCCTGCTCGGCGCCGCGCTCGCGCTGACCGTCAACTTCCCGCACATGCCGGACCAGAAGGCCCGGATCGCCGCTCACGCCGAGAACGTCCTCAACGTCTCCGGCATGGTCTTCGCCGCCGCCGTCTTCACCGGCGTCCTCCAGGGCACCGGCATGGTCGACCACATGGCCAAGTGGCTGGTGGACAACATCCCCGCCGGCATGGGCCCGCACATGGCCTTCGTCACCGGCCTGCTGAGCGTCCCACTGACGTACTTCATGTCCAACGACGGGTTCTACTTCGGCATCCTGCCGGTGCTCGCCGAGGCGGGACAGGCGCACGGCGTCTCCGCGGCGGAGATCGCCCGCGCCTCGATCATCGGCCAGCCGCTGCACATGTCCAGCCCGCTCGTCCCGGCCGTCTACGTCCTGGTCGGCATGGCCAAGGTCGAGTTCGGTGACCACACCCGGTTCGTCGTGAAGTGGGCCGCGCTGACCTCGCTGGTGGTGCTCGGCTCGGCCGTCCTGTTCGGCATCATCTGACCCCTCCTGGAGGTAAGACCCCATGGCGTCCGGTGGGAACCGCGGCTGGCTGCTCCGCCTCGTCATCGCCTTCGGCTTCGCGCAGGGGGCGGTGTCGATGGCCCGGCCCGCCGTCTCCTACCGGGCCCTCGCGCTGGGCGCCGACGAGCGGGCGGTCGGCGTCATCGCCGGTGTGTACGCGCTGCTGCCGCTCTTCGCCGCCGTACCGCTCGGCCGGCGCACCGACCACGGCCGGTGCGCGCCGCTGCTGCCGGTCGGCGTCGTCCTGATCGCCGGCGGCTGCGCGCTCAGCGGCCTCGCCGGGTCGCTGTGGACGATGGCGGTGTGGAGCGGGGTGATGGGCCTCGGCCACCTGTGCTTCGTGATCGGCGCCCAGTCGCTCGTCGCCCGCCAGTCGGCCCCGCACGAACAGGACCGCAACTTCGGCCACTTCACCATCGGGGCCTCCCTCGGCCAGCTCGTCGGCCCGATCGCCGCCGGCGCCCTGATCGGCGGAGCGGACCGGGCCGGCAGCAGCGCACTGGCGCTGCTCGTCGCGGGCGCGGGCGCGGCGGCCGCGTTCACGTCGTTGTGGCACATCGAGCACCGGCGTACGGCCTCCGCGTCCCGTACCGAGCGGGGGGAGCCCGTGACGGTGCGGCGCATCCTGCGCACGCGGGGCGTTCCGGCGGGCATCCTCGTCAGCCTCGCGGTGCTGTCCGCGACCGACGTCCTCACCGCCTACCTCCCGGTGGTCGGCGAGCACCGCGGCATCGCGCCGAGCGTCGTCGGCGTCCTGCTCTCCCTGCGCGCAGCGGCCACCATCGCCTGCCGGCTGGTGCTCACGCCGCTGCTGCGGCTGCTCGGCCGCACGCTGCTGCTGACGCTGACCTGTCTGCTGGCGGGTGCGCTGTGCGCCGGGATCGCGCTGCCGCTGCCCGTCTGGGCGCTCGGCGTGATGCTCGTCGTCCTCGGGTTCTGCCTCGGCGTGGGGCAGCCGCTGTCCATGACGACCGTCGTGCAGGCGGCGCCCGACGAGGCGCGCTCCACCGCGCTCGCCCTGCGGCTGACGGGCAACCGGCTGGGCCAGGTGGCCGCACCCGCGGCGGCGGGCCTGGTCGCCGGGGTCGCCGGGGTGGCGGCGCCGTTCGTGATGCTCGGGGCCTTGCTGCTGCTGTCGTCCGGCATCGCGCTGCGGGCGCCGTCCGGCGGGGCCGGGGGCCGGGCGACGGCGGGGAGGGTGCGCAGGCGGCCGGGGCTGCGCCGCACGAGCGATATCTGACGACGCGCCGGGCGCGTTGCCGTGCCCCGTAGGGCGCGTGTCGCAGAGTCCAGGGCGAAAGAGCGATTTGTATGAAAATCGTCCTGACTCGGAGGAACCGTATGCCCACCCTGACACTTCCACGTCCCTTCGGCTCCCGTGCCGGCGCCGCCGTCGTCCTCACCGCCCTCGCGGCGTCCGGTGCGTCATGGGTCGTTGCGCCGGCCGCGGTGGCTCAGGGCGAGAACGGCGACATCCGGATCCACAACGAGCACGTGCCCTACGGCGTCTCCAAGGAAGACTCCGTGGTGTGCAAGTTCTACCTGGACGCGGTGAACTTCGACCGGCTGCCGACCGTCGCCTACACCATCGAGGCGCAGCCCCCGCTGCCCACGGCCGCCACCACCACCGGCACCATCCCGCTCGCCGGGGGCGCCGGGCACACCGACGTGCTCGGCCTGGCCGACGGCCAGTACAAGCTCACCTGGATCATCGCCGGGACGCCCAAGGAGAAGATCTTCCGCGTCAAGTGCCCCGAGAAGGACAACCGGGCACACGGCCCCGGCCAGATCGAGGACCACGAGCAGCGCGGTGACGCGGCCTGGGGCGGCCACGACCAGAACGGGCCGCGCGGCGGCGTGCATGCGGGCGGCGGCGGCCTCGTCGACACCGCGGCCGCCTACACGCCGGTGACCGCGGCGGCGGGCGTCGGTGTGGTCGCCATCGGCGCCGCCGTGTACTTCCGGATGATGCGCCGGCGCAACCATGGTGCCGCCTAGGCGCAGACGCAGGCCCTGGTACCGGACCCGTGCCTACCGCCTCACCAGGACGGCCGTGCTGACGGTCGTCCTGGTGACGGTGGGGGTCCGGTGCTCGGGACACGACCACCCGGCCGCCCCGGCGCAGGCGGGCGCACCGGGCGCGGGCCGGGAGGGCGCCGGCACGGCCCCGCCCCGCAGCTCTCCTCCGGCGGTCCGCCCCCGGCCCAGCCCCAAGGTGGCCCGTGTCCGGGCCCGCCCCACGCCCCCGACCGGCCCGCTGCCCAGGTCCCGGCCCACCACGTTCCGCGTCCCGTCGCTCGGGATCGACGCGCCGGTCACCGGCCTGCGGCTGAACGGCGACCGGGAGTTGGAGACGCCCCCGGTCGACCGGCCCAAGCTCGTCGGCTGGTACCAGGGCGGACCCACGCCCGGTGAGCCGGGCACCGCGATCGCCGTCGGGCACCGCGACACCACCAAGGGCCCCGCCGTCTTCGCCGGGCTCGCCCTGGTCAAGCCCGGCAAGACCATCGAGGTGCGGCGCGCGGACGGCCGCACCACGGTCTACACCGTGGACCGGGTGCGGGTGTTCGACAAGTCCGGCTTCCCGGACAAGGAGGTGTACGGCCCGTCCCGGCGCCCGGAGCTGCGCGTGATCACATGCGGGGGCCTGTTCAGCCGGCGCACCGGATACACCAGCAACGTGGTCGTCTTCGCCCATCTGACCGGCGTCAAGTGACCTGCGGTGGCGGCGCTCCCGCCGCCCCGCGGGTCGGCCGACGCCGGCCCCCGGGGACCTGAATGCTCCCGTCCGCTTTCTCATCTGCTGGACGGGAGCGCATGATGCCGCCCGGTGTCTTCCCTCGGCCGAGTGCGTTCCGTTAACTTCCGTGACTCACAGGCCCCGTGCATCCCGGACGGGGCGTCCGACCGCGGAGCTCCAGCGCCCCCGTCAGGCCACAGGGACGACACTCATGACACGCGCCATCTCCCTGCACGACATCAGCAAGGTCTACGCCAAAGGCGCCCGCGTGGTGGACCGGCTCACGCTGGACATCGCGCCCGGCGAGTTCCTCGTCCTGCTCGGCCCCTCCGGATGCGGCAAGTCGACCGTTCTGCGCATGATCGCCGGCCTGGAGGAGGTCACCGAGGGCACGCTGCTGCTCGACGGCGAGTGGGCCAACGACCTGCCGCCCTCCGCCCGGGACATCGCGATGGTGTTCCAGAACTTCGCCCTGTACCCGAGCATGACCAGCCGCGACAACATCGGCTTCCCGCTGCGCATCGAGTCCCCGGGCGCCGACCCGGGACCACGGGTGGACGCCACCGCCCGGATGCTCGGCATCGAGGAACTCCTCGACCGCTTCCCCGCCCAGCTCTCCGGCGGTGAACGGCAGCGCGTCGCGATGGGCCGGGCCATAGCCCGGCACCCGTCGGCGTTCCTGATGGACGAACCGCTGTCCAACCTCGACGCCAAGCTCCGCAACCACCTGCGCGCCGAGATCTCCACCCTCACCCGCGAACTGGGCGTCACCACGGTGTACGTCACCCACGACCAGGGCGAGGCGATGTCCCTCGGCGACCGGGTCGCCGTCCTGCGCGGCGGCGTGCTCCAGCAGGTCGGCACACCGCGCGAGGTCTACGCCCTGCCGCGCAACATCTTCGTCGCCGCGTTCATCGGCACCCCGCGCATCAACCTGCTGCGCGGTCTGGTGCGCGCCCCGCTCGACGGCGCGATGACGATCAGCCTGGGCAAACAGTTCCTGCGCCTGCCCGAACCGCTCTCCCTGGACCACCAGTTGCTCCGCGTCCAGCAAGGCCGCGAGGTCATCGTGGGCCTGCGCTCGGAAGCCGTCCGTATCGCCAAGCACAGCGCGGCCCGCCCCGGCGAGGTGGCGCTCACCGGGCTCGTCGAGCACGTCGAGTTCCAGGGCCACGAGAGCCTGGTCCACTTCAACACAGGGTCCCGGCCCGCCGTCGTACCGGAACTCGAGGCCCCGCGCCCGGCGACGCGCCCGGTGCGCCGGCGCCGGCGTGAGGGGTCCGTCCTGGAGCGGCTGCGCGAGCGGGCGGGGGCGCTGCGGGCCGGCCCCGTCGTGGTTCTGGACCACCCCGCCGAGCCCGAGACCGACCCTGCGCCGACCGCCCGCGTCCCCGGCGACCTGGTCGTACGCACCACCCCCGACCTGCGGCTGCGCCACGGCATGCAGGTCCCGCTCCTGGTCGACCTGGCCCACCTCTTCGTCTTCGACCAACACGGCGAACGCATCTGCCCGTCCCCCTCCCACCTCCCGGACCTGGACGAATAGGAACGGGAAGGCCGGAGCCGCCCCCGTGGCAGCCCGCAGTCGCCCGCGGCCCCGCCCCACAACGCACCGCAGGCGCGACCGCAACCGACCACGCACCGCAACGGGCCGCCGCAGGCAAAAAAGGGGCGCGGGGAACGGCGCGACCAGCCACAACGCACCCGCAGCCGAAAGACGACCCGGCGCCGCAGGCAATGGCGACCAGCCACAACGCACCCCGCAGACGACAATGCACCCGGCGCCGCAGGCACCCGCAGGCACCCGCAGGCACCCGCACCTCCCCCCACCCCACGACTCCCCCCACCCCCACGACGTGATGTCATAAAGCGGCGTCTGGCGCCCGAAAACTATCGCCGCTAGTTTGTGTCGGAAGACAAGCCGCCCCGCCCGGAGGAGCACGATGAAGGCACACGACGGCATGTACCTCGATGGAGCCTGGCGCCCCGCCACGGGCGAGGGCGTGATCGAGGTGGTGAACCCGGCCGACGAGCAGGTCATCGCACAGGTCCCGGCCGGCGACGCCGCGGACGTGGACAACGCCGTACGAGCGGCCCGCGCCGCCCTGCCGGCCTGGGCCGCCACCCCGCCCGCCGAGCGCGCCGCACGCCTGGCCGCCCTGCGGGACGCGCTCGCCGCGCGCAAGGACGAGATCGCCGAGACGGTCACCGCCGAACTCGGCTCCCCGCTGCCGTTCTCGCAGAACGTGCACGCGGCCGTGCCGATCGCCGTCGCCGGCTCCTACGCCGAGCTGGCCGCGACGTACCCCTTCGAGGAGAGGGCCGGCAACTCCACCGTGTACCACGAGCCGATCGGCGTCGTCGGCGCGATCACGCCGTGGAACTACCCGCTGCACCAGATCGTCGCCAAGGCCGCCCCGGCCCTCGCAGCCGGCTGCACGGTCGTCCTCAAGCCCGCCGAGGACACCCCGCTGACCGCCCAGCTGTTCGCCGAGGCGGTGCACGAGGCGGGCGTCCCGGCCGGTGTGTTCAACCTGGTCACCGGCCTCGGCCCGGTCGCCGGCCAGGCCCTCGCCGAGCACCCCGGCGTCGACATGGTCTCCTTCACCGGCTCCACCGCCGTCGGCCGCCGTATCGGCGCGCTGGCCGGTGCCGCGATCAAGAAGGTCGCCCTGGAGCTGGGCGGCAAGTCCGCCAACGTGATCCTTCCTTCCGCCGACCTCGCCAAGGCGGTCAACGTGGGCGTGGCCAACGTGATGTCCAACTCCGGGCAGACGTGCAGCGCCTGGACACGCATGCTGGTCCACCGCGACCAGTACGACGAGGCCGTCGCCCTCGCCGCGGCCGCCGCCGCCAAGTACGGCGACCGCATCGGCCCGGTCGTCAACGCGAAGCAGCAGGAGCGCGTGCTCGGCTACATCGAGAAGGGCGTCGCCGAAGGCGCCCGGCTCGTCGCCGGCGGCCCCGAAGCCCCCCGCGAGCGCGGCTGGTTCGTCAGCCCGACGGTCTTCGCCGACGTCACCCCCGACATGACGATCGCGCAGGAGGAGATCTTCGGCCCGGTCCTGTCGATCCTGCGCTACGACGACGAGGACGACGCCCTGCGCATCGCGAACGGCACGGTGTACGGCCTGGCCGGCGCGGTGTGGGCGGGCGACGAGGCGGAGGCGGTGGCCTTCGCGCGCCGCATGGACACCGGCCAGGTCGACATCAACGGCGGCCGCTTCAACCCGCTCGCCCCCTTCGGCGGCTACAAGCAGTCCGGCGTCGGCCGCGAGCTGGGCGCCCACGGCCTCACCGAGTACCTCCAGACCAAGTCCCTGCAGCTCTAGGAGAGTTCACGTGGTTCGCGCTGCCGTCCTGCCCGCCGTGGGCGCCCCGCTGGAAATCACGGACATCCAGCTGCCCGATCCCGGCCCCGGCCAGGTCCGGGTCCGCCTCGCCGCCGCCGGTGTCTGCCACTCCGACCTGTCGCTGTCCAACGGCACCATGCGTGTCCCGGTGCCCGCCGTGCTCGGCCACGAGGGCGCCGGCACGGTCGTCGCCGTCGGCGAGGGCGTCACGCATGTGGCGCCCGGCGACGGAGTCGTCCTCAACTGGGCCCCGGCCTGCGGAAACTGCCCCGCGTGCGCACGCGGGGAGGTGTGGCTGTGCGCCAACGCCCTCAACGGCGCCGCGGACGTCCACGCCCGCACGGCCGACGGCACCGAGCTGCACCCCGGCCTCAACGTCGCCGCCTTCGCCGAGGAGACCGTCGTCGCCGCCTCCTGCGTGCTGCCGCTGCCGGCCGGTGTCCCGCTCGCCGACGCGGCCCTGCTGGGCTGCGCGGTCCTCACCGGCTACGGCGCCGTCCACCACTCCGCGCGGGTGCGGCAGGGCGAGAGCGTCGCCGTGTTCGGCGTCGGGGGAGTGGGCCTGGCCACCCTCCAGTCCGCCCGGATCGCCGGGGCGTCGACGATCGTCGCGGTCGACGTCTCGCCCGAGAAGGAGAAGCTGGCCCGCGCGGCGGGCGCCACGCACTACGTCGTCGCTTCCGAGGACACCAGCCGCGAGATCCGCGCCCTCACCGGCAAGCAGGGTGTCGACGTGGCCGTGGAGTGCGTGGGGCGCGCGGTGTCGATCCGGGCGGCCTGGGACTCCACCCGGCGCGGCGGCCGTACCACGGTCGTCGGTATCGGCGGCAAGGACCAGCAGGTCACTTTCAACGCCCTGGAGATCTTCCACTGGGGCCGCACCCTGTCCGGCTGCGTGTACGGCAACTGCGACCCGGCGGCCGACCTGCCGGTGCTGGCCGAGCACGTGCGGGCCGGCCGCCTGGACCTGTCCGCGCTGGTGACGGAACGCATCGCGCTGGACGGCATCCCGGCGGCCTTCGAGAACATGCTCGCGGGCAAGGGCGGCCGCGCCCTGGTCGTGTTCTGACCCGCGCGTACCCCGTCCCCGGCCGTGAGCGGCGGCCGGGGACGTCGGCATGCCCGCTGCCGAAACGAGTGCCACGTACAGGTAAAAGTCGGGGTGCGCGACCCGTTGACGGCCATACCGTCCGGTCAGTACGGTCCCGGGAACTCGAGCCGCCCCCCGTTCCGTCCCCCGCACCCACCGGAGTGTGCACGCATGGACACGGCACCTTCCGCTCAGCCGCTCACCACCACCGCACCGCCCGCCGGCAACCGCCGGCGCGTCGCCACCGCCGCGGCCCTCGCCTCGGCGGTCGAGTGGTACGACTACTTCGTCTTCGGCATCGCCGCGGCCCTCGTGCTCGGCGACCTCTACTTCCCCGCCGGCAGCTCCTCCGCCGGGGTCCTCGCCTCCTTCGCCACCTTCGCCGTCGGCTTTCTCGCCCGCCCCCTCGGCGGCATCGTCGCCGGGCACCTGGGCGACAAGCGGGGCCGCAAGCCCATGCTGGTCCTCGCGCTCACCCTGATGGGCCTGGCCACGACCGGCATCGGCCTGCTCCCGACGTACGACACCATCGGCGTCGCCGCCCCGATCCTGCTGGTCGTCCTGCGCGTCGTGCAGGGCGTCGCCGTCGGCGCGCAGTGGGGCGGCGCCATGCTGCTGGCCACCGAGTACGCTCCCGAGGGCAAGCGGGGGATCTACGGCAGCGTCGTCCAACTCGGCGTCCCGATCGGCGTGGTGACCGCCAACACGGTCTTCCTGCTGGCCGGCGCCTTCACCTCCGACGCGGCCTTCGCGTCCTGGGCCTGGCGCGTCCCGTTCCTGGCCGGCCTGCTCGTGCTGGTCCTCGCCTGGTACATCCACACCCGCGTCGAGGAGACCCCGGAGTTCCGGCAGGCCGAACAGGCGCTCGCGGAGCGGGAGAAGACCAAGGCCCCCTCGCCGCTGCGCACGATCCTGCGCCACCACCTCGGCACGGTCCTGCTGGCCGGCGGCTCCTTCGCCGTGAACACCGCGACGTTCTACATCCTCATCACCGGCGTCCTCGACTACACGACCCGCGAACTGCACATGAACCGCGGCGCCGTGCTCACCGTCTCCCTGTGCGTCAGCCTCACCCAGCTGGCGCTGATCCCCGCCTCCGCCGCGCTGTCCGACCGGGTCGGCCGCATCCGGATCTACGCCCTCGGCGCGGCCGGCATCGCCCTGTGGGCGGTCCCGCTGTTCCTGCTCATCGACACCGGCTCGCTGCTGTGGCTCGCCGTCGGCAGCTTCGTCGCCAGCTGCTTCCTCAGCATCATGTACGGCCCGCAGGCCGCCCTCTTCGCCGAGCTGTTCACGCCGGAGATGCGCTACACCGGCGCCTCCCTCGGCTACCAGATCGCCGCGGTGGCCGGCGGCGGTCTGGCGCCCTTCGTGATGGTGCTGCTGCTGGATGCGACCGGCACCTCGATGTCCGTCGCCGGCTACATCATCGGCCTGTCGGTCATCGCCCTGCTGTCCATCAAGGTGCTCGCCTCCCGCGCGCGTTCACGCTGACTCGCGGGCCTTCTCGGGTCGTGACGACCCCGCCGCCACGACCCGGGCGGCCCGCGACCGGGAGCGGGACACCGCAACGCCCGCAAGGCACAGCACACCGCCCGCCAGCGTCAGCAGTCCCGGTACCTCGCCCAGCGCCAGCCACGACATCCCCACCACCAGCGCGGGCACCGCGTACGTCGTCGCGCCCATCCGGCTCGCCGTCGTCCGGGCCAGCGCGTACGCCCACGTCGTGAAGGCCAGCGCGGTCGGGAAGACACCCAGGTAGACCATGTTGAGCGTGGCCGACACCGGGGCGCCGGCCGCCTCGTGCACCAGCTGTCCGGCGAACGGCAGGCACACCACCGCACCGATCAGACAGCCGAACGTGGTCGCCTGCAGCGGGGTCGCCGTCCCCAGCGCAGGCTTCTGCGAGACGACACCGCCCGCGTAGGCGATCGCGGCCAGCAGGCACAACACCACTCCGAGGGCCGAGGCGCCGCCCTCGCCGGACATCGACAGACCCACGGTCACCGCGCCCGCGAACGACACCGCCATCCCCGCCAGCAGCCGCGGCGGCATCGGATCGCCGAGCAGCCGGGAGCCGAGCAGCGCCATCAGGATCGGCCCGATGTTGACCACCAGGGCGGCCGTTCCGGCGTCCACCTGCTGTTCGCCCCAGTTCAGGACGACCATGTAGAAGCCGAACCACAGCACCCCGGAGATCGCGATGCCGCGCCAGGCGGCCCGCGGCGGCCACCCCTCCCGCCGTATCAGGCAGATCAGGCCGAGCGTCAGCGCTCCCGACAGCAGACGCCCGAGCGCCAGCGCTCCGGGGGAGTACGCGGTGCCCGCACTGCGGATGGAGACGAAGGCGGAGGCCCACAGCACCACGCTCACCGTGGCCGCGGCCGCGGCGAGCAGTTCGGGGCGGCGGGACGGCGTGGTGGTCATCATGCTCCCGAGGCTAGGGGACGGAGAGTCAGGAGTCTCGCGCTTTTCGGACCTGACGGCGGCGTGGCGTACCGAGGGACGGTCAGTGCAGCTCGGCGGGCTCGATGCCCAGCAGTTCCGACAGCGCGCGTTCGCCGCTCGCCGTCACCTTCACCGCCCGCTCGGAGCCGATCCGCACACACCAGCCGGAGTCCAGGGCGTGCCGGCACAGCGCGGCGCCCGCGACCCCGGCCAGGTGCGGCCGGCGTTCGGTCCAGTCCAGGCAGGCCCGGGCGAGCGGGCGGCGGGCCGAGCGCCGCAGACCGATGCCGACGCGTCCGAACCAGGTGACCCCCGCGTCCGTGAGCGCGAATCCGGTGTCCTGGCGCAGCAGTCCGCGCGCGGTGAGCGCGTCCGTGACCGCGATGCCGAGCCGGCCGGCGAGATGGTCGTAGCAGGTGCGCCCGCGGGCCATGGCCGACCCGGCGCTCGCCGCGCGCAGCGACCGCGGCCGTACGACGGCGTCCTGCGCGACCTGTGCCGCCAGGTCCTCCACGAGCTGTGCGACCCGGGCGTCGGCGAGCCGTACGTAGCGGTGGCGGCCCTGGCGTTCCTCGGTGAGCAGGCCGCCCGTGACGAGTTTGCCGAGGTGCTCGCTGAGCGTGGACGCGGCGACACCGGCGTGCCGGGCCAGCTCGCCCGCGGTCCACGCCCGTCCGTCGAGCAGGGCGAGCAGACAGGCGGCCCGGGTCTCGTCGGCGATCAGCGCGGCCAGCCGGGCAAGGCCCGGGGCCTGAGGGTCCCTGGTGGTCATGCCTTCCAGCATGCGGCACCGACGCTTCGGCACCCGCCGAAGTGTCGTGACCGGCGAGACACCGCCTAGGGCAGCAGTGCGTACTGCTGGGCCAGCCCGTCCAGCAGGGCCGTCAGACCGGTCTCGAAGGCCCGCTGGTCGATCTTCTCCTGCTGCTCGGCGAGCAGATGGGCCTGGCCCAGGTGGGGGTAGTCGGCCGGGTCGTAGGCGCTCGGGTCCTCGACGAAGCCCGCGGCGAACGAGCCGAGCGCGGAGCCCATGATGAAGTACCGCATCAACGCGCCGATGCTGGTCGCCTGCGCCGGCGGCCAGCCCGCGTCCACCATCGCGCCGTACACCGCGTCGGCCAGTCGCAGGCCCGCCGGGCGGCGGCCGGGGCCGCGGGCCAGGACCGGGACGATGTTGGGGTGGTCCCGCAGTGCGGCCCGGTAGGAGACGGCCCAGTCGTGCAGCGCGGTCCGCCAGTCCCGGCCGTCCTCGAACATCGACAGGTCGACCTGGGCGCTCACCGAGTCCGCGACCGCCTCGAGGATCTCGTCCTTGGTGCGGAAGTGGTTGTACAGCGACGGTCCGCTCACGCCCAGTTCGGCCGCCAGGCGCCGGGTGGAGACGGCCGCGAGGCCCTCGGTGTCGACGAGTTCCCGCGCCGTCTCCACGATGCGGTCGGTGCTCAGCAGGGGCTTGCGCGGTCGGGCCATGGCGCACATAGTAGGGCTGCGCATTGAAACTAGCAGTGCTAATTTAAATGTGCAGCTTTCAAGGTCCTTAGTCTGTGGGGTGGTCGCGTGGTGAACCTGGAGCTGAGCGAGGAGCAGGTGGCCGTCCGCCGGCTCGCGCGGGACTTCGTGGAGCGGGAGATCGCCCCCAACGTCGTCGTCTGGGACCGCGCCGAGGAAGTCGACCGGGCGATCGTGAAGAAGCTGGGCGAGGTCGGCTTCCTGGGCCTGACGATCGACGAGGAGTACGGCGGCTCCGGCGGCGACCACCTCGCGTACTGCCTGGTCACCGAGGAGCTGGGGCGCGGCGACTCCTCCGTGCGCGGCATCGTCTCCGTCTCCCTCGGACTGGTCGCCAAGACGATCGCGGCCTGGGGGAGCGAGGAGCACAAGCGGCGGTGGCTGCCCGGGCTGACCGCCGGCGAGCTGGTCGGCTGCTTCGGCCTCACCGAGCCCGGCACCGGCTCCGACGCGGGCAACCTCGCGACCCGCGCGGTGCGCGACGGCGACGACTACGTCCTCGACGGCACCAAGATGTTCATCACCAACGGCACCTGGGCCGACGTCGTGCTGCTCTTCGCCCGGTCCACCGACGCCCCCGGCCACAAGGGGGTGACCGCCTTCCTCGTCCCCACCGACACGCCCGGCCTGACCCGCCGCACCATCCACGGCAAGCTCGGCCTGCGCGGCCAGGCCACGGCCGAGCTGGTCCTGGAAGGCGTGCGCGTGCCCGCCTCGGCCATGCTCGGAGAGGAGGGGCAGGGCTTCAAGGTCGCGATGTCCGCACTGGCCAAGGGGCGGATGTCGGTGGCGGCAGGCTGCGTCGGCATCGCCCAGGCCGCGCTGGACGTCGCCGTGCGCCACGCCGGTGAGCGCGAGCAGTTCGGCAAGAGCATCGCCCACCACCAGCTGGTGCAGGAGCTGATCAGCGACATCGCCGTCGACGTCGACGCGGCCCGGCTGCTGACCTGGCGCGTCGCCGACCTCATCGACCGCGGGCAGCCGTTCGCCGTCGAGTCCTCCAAGGCCAAGCTGTTCGCCTCCGAGGCCGCCGTGCGCGCCGCCAACAACGCCCTGCAGGTCTTCGGCGGCTACGGCTACATCGACGAGTACCCGGCGGGCAAGCTGCTGCGCGACGCCCGCGTGATGACCCTCTACGAGGGCACCAGCCAGATCCAGAAGCTGGTCATCGGGCGGGCGCTGACCGGAGTGTCGGCGTTCTGACGCGCTTTTTGAGTACGTCCTGAGTATCCCGGCGGATGTGGCGGGCGCCACGTCCGCCGAGGCTTGTCCCCATGAGTGACACACCGGTCAAGCAGCAGAGCACGGCCGCCTTCTACGGCCAGGCCGTGGCCTCCTTCGCCGTGGCCATGGCGGCCACCGCCGTCGGCATCTTCCGGCTGAACGCCGACGCCTGGGTGCGCGGCTTCCTCGCCATCGCCGTCCTTTACCTCGTCACCTCCGCCTTCACCCTCGCCAAGGTGATCCGCGACCGGCAGGAGGCAGGGCAGATCCACAGCCGGGTCGACCAGGCCCGGCTGGAGAAGCTGCTCGCCGAACACGACCCGTTCGAAAAGCTCTGACCTCGCGGCGCCGCGCGACCGCCTGCTCTAAGCGGCCGCTCAGCTTCGGCGGTATGGTGGTGTCCCTGTCACCGGAAGGGGCGAACAGCAGATGAGTACGGCGGAGGAGACGGCCGGCGGCGAGAACGAGCCGTGGGACGAGGTCACCCCTGAGGCGGCCCGGCGATTGCTGGTCGCCGCCGTGGAGGCCTTCGCCGAGCGGGGCTACCACGCGACGACCACCCGCGACATCGCGGGCCGCGCCGGGATGAGCCCGGCCGCGCTCTACATCCACTACAAGACCAAGGAGGAGCTCCTCCACCGCATCAGCCGTATCGGCCACGACCGCGCGCTGAGCATCCTGCGCACGGCGGCCCGCGGTGAGGGCACCGCCACCGAGCGGCTTGCCGAGGGCGTCAGCTCCTTCGTCCGCTGGCACGCGGGCCGGCGCACCACCGCGCGGGTCGTGCAGTACGAACTGGACGCGCTCGGCCCCGAGGCCCGCGCCGAGATCCTCGCGCTGCGCCGTCAGGTGGACGCCGAGGTCCGGGGCATCATCCAGGAGGGCGTCGCGAGCGGCGAGTTCGACGTCCTCGACGTGCACGGGACCACCCTGGCGGTGCTCTCCCTCTGCATCGACGTCGCCCGCTGGTTCAACGTGGACGGCCCCCGCACGCCGGAAGAGGTCGGCGCGCTCTACGCCGACCTCGTGCTCCGGATGGTGGGGGCGAAGTGAGCCCCGCGTCCTACACGTAGTACCGGGACACCGACTCCGCGACGCACACCGGCTTGTCGCCGCCTTCGCGCTCCACGGTGAAGGCGACGCTCACCTGCACCCCGCCCGGCACGTCCTCGACACCCGTGATCGTCGCCGTGGCGCGCAGCCGGGAACCGACCGGGACGGGGGCGGGGAAGCGGACCTTGTTGGTGCCGTAGTTGACGCCCATCTTCACGCCCTCGACCGCGATCAGCTGGGGGCCGAACAGCGGCAGCAGCGACAGGGTGAGGTAACCGTGCGCGATGGTCGTCCCGAACGGGCCGGAAGCGGCCTTCTCCGGGTCGACGTGGATCCACTGGTGGTCGCCGGTGGCGTCCGCGAACAGGTCGATCCGCTTCTGGTCGACCTCCAGCCAGTCGGTGTACCCCAGCTGCTCGCCCACCGCCGCCTTCAGCTCGTCGGTGGACGTGAAGATCCTCGGCTCTGCCATGGTCCCGGCCTCTCGCGTCGCCTGTCGGGGAATCGACCCCATATCTCTAAGCAACTGCTTAGCATGGTCGCGCGGGCGGCCGCTGTCAACGTCAGACGAGCCGCCCGGTGCGGTCGGTAGGCTTCGAGGAGTGCCACAGATTCCCGAGAAGATCCACGAGCTGACCGTCGGGCAGCTGTCCGCCCGCAGCGGCGCCGCCGTCTCCGCCCTGCACTTCTACGAGGCCAAGGGGCTGATCAGCAGCCGCCGCACCTCGGGCAACCAGCGCCGCTACACCCGTGACACCCTGCGCCGGGTCGCCTTCATCCGTGCCGCGCAGCGCGTCGGCATCCCGCTGGCCACGATCCGCGACGCCCTCGCCCAGCTTCCCGAGGAGCGCACCCCGACCCGCGAGGACTGGGCGCGGCTCTCGGAGACCTGGCGCTCGGAACTGGACGAGCGCATCAAGCAGCTCAACCGGCTGCGCGACCACCTCACCGACTGCATCGGCTGCGGCTGCCTGTCCCTGGAGAACTGCGTGCTGTCCAACCCCGACGACGTGTTCGGCGAACGACTGACCGGATCCCGCCTGATGGCGGAGCCGAAGCGCTGAAGCCCTACTCGAACTCGGTGCCGCCCTTGCGGGTCAGATACGCCGGGCTCACCGCCTTGGCGATCGCCCGGCCCCCGGTCACCGGGCTGTACCGCTCGCGGGCGGGCCGTACGACCACGCCCTCCCGCAGGTGCAGCCCCCTCCCGGAGACGGTCTCCCGCCCACTGGCCCACTCCAGTACCCGCTCGATGGCGAACGGCCCCTCGTACAACTGCGGTACCAGCGGCAGCTCCCCGTCGAGCAGACCGTCCGGGTCCAGCCACCGCACCGCCCCGTCGATCTCCGCGGACACGTCGAACACGGCGTACCCGAGCGCGTGGTCGCGGCGCCCGTCGGCCCCGTACGACAGGTCCTGTACGCCCTCGCCGTAGACCTCGCCGAAGATCCCGACCCGGCGCGCCCCGAGCTGCCGCGCGAGCCGGGCCGCCGCCTCGGCGACCCCGTGCGTCCGCACCGCGCGCCAGTAGAGGTTGCGCGCGTCCTCCTTCAGCGCCAGCGACTTGGCGCCGAAGCCCTTGGACGACACGTACACCCGCTCGTCGTCGGCCACGTAGGTCACCAGGCACGCGGTCCCGTGCAGCTTCTCCGTGAGCACCACCGGCTCGCCCGGCGCGAAGACGTCCGGATACCGCTGGATGTTCTCGATGTCGACCCACGGCAGCAGCTCGGGCGCGGACTCCACCTCGCCGCTCATCGTCGGCGGCACCGGCGGCACCCACTTGGTGATGCCGAGCAGCTCCGCGAAGTCCGTGCCGTCCTTCGCGGCCTGCGCCAGGTCCACCCCGGCCAGCGCCTTCGGCCGGCACACGATGCCCTGCGACAGCTCGCCGCGCAGCCGCACCGCCTTGACCCGGTTCGCCGCGCCGCCCGCCAGCCGCCCGGTCAGCCCCAGCTCCTCGATCAGTCCGGCGGGGAGCACGGCCTGCTCGGGGATGTACACGGCGGCCTCTCCCGTGCGGTACGCGCCCTTGGCGACGACTGCGCGGTACAGGCCCACCTGGGCCAGCTCCAGCGCGTCGGCGTCGGGATGCGCGTGCACGGTCAGCACCTCGGCGGTGACGCGAAGCGTCGACATCGGTAACTCCCTGCTCGATCAGCGGTGTTCATCACCTCCGACTCTCCACGACCGAAACCGCTGGATCGAACGAATTACCGCCTGCTAACGTCCCGCGCCCAAGGGGCGCGGGGAACTGCGCGAGCAACCCTCCACGCACCCGAACGGGTCGCCGCAGGCGTTTGAGGGGTGCGGGGAACTGCGCGAGCAACCACCCACGCACCCGCACACATCGCCGCAGGCGTTCAAGGGGCGCGGGGAACTGCGCGAGCAGCCACGACGAACCAGCACAGGCCGCAGCAGGCCCCCACGCCCGTTGCCCGACGGAGTCACCCGGCCCCCGAAGGAGTCACGTCGCCCCTCCGACGGAGTCACCCGGTCCCCGACGGAGTCACCCCGCCCCCGACGGAGTCACCCCGCTCACGCCGACACGAGCAGCCGGCCGAACCGGGCCTGCGTCAGGGCCTCCGGCGTGAGTACCGGCCGCGGCACCAGGATTCCGCAGTGAACGCAGACCGGCCCCGCCGAGGGCTCGTGATCCAGGCCGTACCGCCACACCAGCCTGGAGCCGTCGCACACCGGGCACGTCGCACCCGGCTCACGCTCCAGCGCCGCGATCAGCCGGCGCAGCACCTCCGCCAGCGGCTCGTGCGGGTGCACCCGTGGGTCGTCGCACCAGGCGACACCGAAACCGCCCCAGGTCATCCGGTGCCAGTCGTCCACGCTGCCCGGCCTGCGTAGCCCGTCGTGCTTCTCCTTCCTGCGCCGCTCGGCGAACTCCACCTCGTAGGCGAGCCAGACCGACCGCGCCTCCTCCAGCTCGCCCAGCGCGGCCACGAGCCGCGCCGGGTCCGCCGACCTGTCTTCAGGCCCGAACCCCCACCGGGTGCACAAGTGGTCCCAGGTCGCCCTGTGCCCGTACGGCGCGAACCGCTCGAGGCACTTGCGCAACGAGTAGCGCCGTAGCGCCAGATCGCTCCGCGGATCACGTACCTGTCTCGCCAGACTCCGGAAACCGGCCATCGCCTTGCACCTCCGTCACACCTGCACCTGTACTTCGGTCACGTCGGCGTCGTCGTGCGGACGTCGCCGAATAGACGTATCGACACGCGATTCGGCTCCATCCGTTTTCCGATGCCGTCCATAAGCGCCTCCCGCTTGACCACCGACTTCCCCCGGCCCGGCGGGAGTTGACCTCCAAACTTGACGCATGTTCATCTTCAAACGCGGGGATACCGCCGGTAACATCCGGCCAACCCCCACGTCGGTAGGAGCCGCCCATGTCTTGGCGCACCCCACGAAGCACGCTGGACAGACTGAGAACTCCCCGCAGATTCCCCGGGTTCCTGAAGACCGCCTCGGTATGCGTCCTCGTTGCCGGGCTTTTGTCACCCTTTTCCCAAACCGCGGTGGCGGCCCCCGACGCCACGGCCGCCAACGACCACTGCGGCGGCCAGTGTTCGGACATCCTGCCGCCCGGTGAGAACGGCAACGCCACCCTCGCGCAGATCCTGCTCAACCAGGCTTTCGGCACCCAGCCGAGCCACGCCGAGGACCAGCTCGGGCCCTACGCCAACCTGGCCACCGGCTACCCGTCGCTGACCACCGACAAGATCAACACCTTCTTCGCCGATGCCTCCTTCGGCGTCCCCGCCGACCAGGTCGCCTCCACCCTCCAACCGGCCGGCCGCACCGACGTCACGATCGTCCGCGACAAGAAGACGGGCGTGCCGCACATCACCGGCACCACCCGCTACGGCACCGAGTTCGGCGCCGGTTACGCCGCGGCCCAGGACCGGCTGTGGCTCATGGACGTCTTCCGCCACGTCGGACGAGGGCAGCTGACCTCATTCGCCGGCGGCGCCCCCTCCAACCAGGGCCTGGAACAGCAGTTCTGGCGCAACGCCCCGTACACCGAGGCCGAGCTGCAGGCCCAGATCGACCGCGCCGTCGCCGC
This sequence comes from Streptomyces sp. NPDC036813, assembly GCF_055609245.1. Lineage (NCBI taxonomy): Bacteria > Bacillati > Actinomycetota > Actinomycetes > Kitasatosporales > Streptomycetaceae > Streptomyces > Streptomyces sp. NPDC036813. Next base: position 129,702 of record NZ_JBVJPV010000019.1, read on the forward strand.
CGCGGGGGCCCGCGGCCGGCAGGCCCTCGCGGACGTCGACGCCTACCTGGCCGGAGTCAACGCCTACATCGACGCCTCCGACAGCGGCCGCTACTTCCCCGGCGAGTACGTCCTGACAGGCCACAAGGACTCCATCACCAACGCCGGCACCATCGAGCACTTCAAGGTCACCGACATGGTCGCGCTGGCCTCCGTGATCGGCGCGCTGTTCGGCTCCGGCGGCGGCGGTGAGGTGAACAACGCGCTCTCCCTGCTCGCGGCCCAGGAGAAGTACGGCGCGGCGGAGGGCACCCGGGTGTGGGAGTCCTTCCGTGAGCGCAACGACCCCGAGGCCGTCCTCACCCTCCACAACGGCGAGCGTTTCCCCTACGCCACCCGCCCCGACGACCCGCAGGGCGAGGCCCTGCCCGACGCCGGCTCGGTCGCCGAGGAGCCGCTCGTCTTCGACCGCACCGGCAGCGCGGCCACGGCCGGCGCCGGCACGGCCTCGAAGACGGCCGCGAGCAGCGCCCTGTCCTCGGCCCGCCGGGGCATGTCGAACGCCCTCGTCGTCAGCGGCGCGCACACCGCGAGCGGTCACCCCGTCGCCGTGTTCGGCCCGCAGACCGGCTACTTCGCGCCTCAGCTGCTCATGCTCCAGGAGATCCAGGGCCCGGGCCTGAGCGCCCGCGGCGCCTCCTTCGCCGGTCTGAGCATGTACGTCGAACTCGGCCGGGGCCAGGACTACGCCTGGAGCGCCACCACGTCAGGCCAGGACATCATCGACACGTACGCCGTCGAGCTGTGCCAGGACGACCACCACTACCTCTACCGCGGCACCTGCACGGCGATGGACCAGGTCGAGCAGAAGAACGCCTGGAAGCCGACCGTCGCCGACGGCACCGCGGCCGGCTCCTACACGATGCGGGTGTGGCGCACCAAGTACGGGCCGGTGCAGTACCGGGCCACCGTGGGCGGCAAGAAGGTCGCCTACACCACCCTGCGCTCGTCCTACCTGCACGAGGCCGACTCCATCATCGGCTTCCAGATGCTCAACGATCCCGACTACGTCAAGGGGCCGAAGGACTTCCAGAGCGCGGTGCAGCACATCAACTACACCTTCAACTGGTTCTACGCCGACGCCGCGCACACCGCGTACTACAACAGCGGCGACAACCCGGTCCGCGCGAACGGCGTCGACGCCGACTTCCCGGTGTGGGCGCAGTCCGCCTACGAGTGGCGTGACTGGGAACCGGCGAGCAACACCGCTGCCTACACCCCGCCCTCCGCGCACCCCAACTCCGTCGATCAGGACTACTACATCTCCTGGAACAACAAGCAGGCCGCCGACTACGCGGCCGCACCCTGGGGCGAGGGGTCCGTGCACCGCGGCAACCTCCTCGACGACCGGGTGAAGAAGCTGGTCGCGGCCGGCGGCGTCACACGCGCGTCCCTGACCCGGGCGATGGCCGAGGCGGCCCTGACCGACCTGCGTGCCGAGGACGTCGTACCGGACCTGCTGAAGGTGATCGACCGCGCCCCGGTGAGCGACCCGACGGCCGCCGCGGCCGTCGAGAAGCTGCACAACTGGCTCTCCTCGGGAGCCCGGCGCACCGAGACCTCCGCCGGGTCGAAGACCTACGCCGACGCCGACGCGATCCGCGTCCTGGACGCCTGGTGGCCGCTGCTGGTGAAGGCCGAGTTCGAACCGGGCCTCGGCGCGGACCTGTACAGCGCCCTCAGCCGCAACCTGCCGATCGACGAGGCTCCCTCGGCCGGCCACGGCCCCACCGGGGCGCACGCCGGAAGCTCCTTCCAGTACGGCTGGTGGAGCTATGTCGACAAAGATGTCCGCGCGGTCCTCGGGGAGCCGGTGCGTGGCCCGCTGGCGCACACCTATTGCGGCGGCGGCGACCTCGGCGCCTGCCGTGACCTGCTCGTCAGCACGCTGAAGGAGGCAGCCGGCAAGACCGCCGCCCAGGTCTACCCGGGCGACGACCAGTGCTCCGCGGGCGACCAGTGGTGCGCGGACGCGATCGTCCAGCGCACGCTGGGCGGCATCAAGCACGGCAAGATCAGCTGGCAGAACCGGCCGACCTACCAGCAGGTCGTGGAGTTCACCTCACACCGGTGACGTCCTCAGGCGGCGGGCCGGGCGATCCGGCCCGCCGCCACCACGACCCGGGCCAGCTCGGGGTGCAGGATGTCGCCGTGGGCCCCGGCCGGCGGTCCGCCGTGGCAGACCACCGCCGCCGCGTCCACGTTCACACAGCCCGACGCGGGCAGCGGCCCGGACAGCGCCTCGGCGAGCGGCATCGCACGCGTGCCGGGCACCGCCTGAACCCCGTCGTAGCCCATCGCACCCCACTTCACGCCGAGCAGCTGCCCCACGCCGAACTCCTCCACCGCCCCCTGCGCGTCGCCCGCCATCCTCGACGCGAGCGGGTAGAACGTGCCGAGCGCCGTGTCGTGCCGGGAGTGACAGCACACGACGGGGCCGTCCACCCGGTGCTGCTGGCCCTGGAGCACCCCTCCCGCGCGCGCGTCGTACGGCAGCCGGGTGGCGAACGCGTAGTGCGAGAAGGCGCCCTGCAACAGCGTCACCGAGGCCACCGTGCGCACCCCGTCGGGCAGCCCGCGCAGCGCGAACGACACCAGCCGCCCGCCGAAGCTGTGCCCCACCAGATGCACCCGCACCCCGGGCACCGCGGCGGCCAGCTCCCCGACGACCCGCCCGAGCCCCCGCTCGCCGACGGTCCCCGCGCGTCGCTTCATCGCGTAGTACGTCGCCTGCCGCAGCAGCTCATGGGCCCCGTCCCAGGGGTTGGGCAGCGCGAACCCCTCGGCGCCCGCCAGCGCTTCCGCGAACTCGGCGCACACCTCGGCGGCCGGCCGCGTGAACATCGCCGGCTCGTCCTGCGGCACGCCTTCCGCCACCGTGTCGGCGGCGAACAGCGCCTGCGGGCCGGGCGCCACGACCTCCACCAGCAGCCGCACCAGCCGTCCGAACTCCGCGAGTTCCGCCTCGTCGCCCGGTTGCTGTTCCAGCAGCCGGCCGATCTGCTCGACGATCGGCGCCCGCCCGGGGAAGCTCTCCAGCAGCGCGTGCCGGGTGTCCTTGTCGAGCGCCGGGCGGCGTGCCGGCTCGGCGGCGAGTGCCCGCGGGAAGTTCGGGATCGGCTCGTCGGAGAACCGCATCGACGGCCAGATCACGCCCACGTACCCGGTCCGCGCGCCCGGCGTCAGCTGCGGAAAGGGCGCGAAGAAGCTGCTGTAGAGCCGGGTGGCGCCGGAGCGGTCGCTGTTCCAGCCGTGCGCGAAGACCACCAGGTCCCGCACCCGGCGCTCGGCCGCCTGGGCCAGCAGCCGGTCCCGCTCCGCGCGGTCGACGTCGCCGTCCGCGTCGAAGGTCAGCTCCCAGTACGGCGTCACACTCATCGCCGGCTCTGCCATGACGGACTCCTTCGTCCCCCCATGCGCTGCGCGTTGTGGCGCATCGTCCTGCGAAAGGGGGAGATTGGCCATACGTCACGGCACCACCCGTACGACGGTTTTTCCCGGGTACGGGTGGTTCACCGCTGCGGCTTCGTCACCGGTACGGCTCGGCCACCGGCACGGCCGCGTCACCGGTACAGCAGATACCGCTCCCGCACCCGCCGGAAGGCGGCCAGTTCGTCCTGCCAGCCCGCCACCACCGTGTCCGTGTCGGCGCCCGCGTCGATCGCCGTGCGCACCCCGGCGGAACCGGTCAGCTTGTCGATCCAGTTGTCGGAGCGCCAGGCGAAGCCGCTGAAGACCTGCCTGGCGGTCACCAGCAGGGCGATCCCGGTGCGCACCGGGTCGTAGGCCGCCCGGTCGTGCACATGGATCTGCACGCCGCCGATCGTCTTCCCCTGGAACTTGGAGAACGTCGGCGCGAAGTACGCCTCCCGGAAGCGCACCCCCGGCAGACCGAGGGCGTTCGCGGCCGCCGCCCAGCGCCCGTCCACGCCCTCGGCGCCCAGCAGTTCGAAGGGACGGGTCGTGCCGCGTCCTTCGGAGAGGTTGGTGCCCTCGAACAGGCAGGTGCCGGAGTAGACGAGCGCCGTGTCCGGTGTCGGCATGTTCGGGCTCGGCGGCACCCACGGCAGCCCCGCGGTGTCGTAGAACTCCGTCCGTTTCCAGCCGGTCATCGTCACCGTCTCCAGGGGCACCGGCGTGGTCAGGAACTCCCCGTTGAACAGCCGGGCCAGCTCCGCGACCGTCATGCCGTGCGCCTGCGCGATCGGCTGCCGGCCGACGAAGGTCGCGAACTCCCTGTGCAGTACCGGGCCGAGCGCGGCGCGTCCGGTGACCGGGTTGGGCCGGTCCAGCACCACGAACCGCTTCCCCGCGAGCTGGGCTGCCTCCATGCAGTCGTAGAGCGTCCAGATGTAGGTGTAGAAGCGGGCCCCCACGTCCTGGATGTCGAAGACGACCGTGTCCACGCCGGAGGCGGTGAACACGTCGGCGAGCGGCCGGCCGCTCTTGAGGTAGGTGTCGAACACCGGCAGCCCGGTCGCGGGGTCGTCGTAGCGGCCCTCGGAGCCACCGGCCTGGGCGGTGCCCCGGAAGCCGTGCTCGGGCCCGAAGACGGCCCGCAGGTCGACGCGGGGGTCGGCGTGCAGGACGTCGACGATGTGGCGGGCGTCCCGGGTGACGCCGGTCGGGTTGGTGACGATCCCGACGCGCTGCCCGGCCAGCAGGGCGTAGCCGTCGTCGGCGAGACGCTCGAAGCCGGTCCGTAACCGCCTGCGGTCAGCGGCCGCGATGGCGGGGGGAGCGGCGGCCAGTGACGTCGCCGCGGTCGTTGCTGCGAGGAGGGCTCGTCTGGAGAGGCGCATGGGGTGCACGGTAGGCGCTCCCGTCGCTCGTGGGGAGAGTGCGGGTGGCGGCGGGTCGCCCGCGTCCCGGGTGACCAGCCTTGCCCTTCCGCTCGACATACCGACCGGTTAGTGTGGCCGCATCGGGGGGAGCCGAGCCGCGTCGAAGGAGACCGATGGTGCAAGCCGTTCAGGGAGCTGGAGTGGTCGTCACGGGGGCCGGAGGCGGGATCGGGGCCGCGCTGGCCCGCCGCTTCGCCGCCGAGGGGGCCCGGGTCGTCGTCAACGACCTGGACGCCGCGAAGGCGCAGGCCGTCGCCGACGAGATCGGCGGTACCGCCGTTCCCGGCGACGCCTCCGCGATCGTCGAGGCGGCCCTGGACACGCTCGGCACGGTCGACGTCTACTGCGCCAACGCCGGCGTCGGCTCAGGCGGCTCGGAGGCGGCCGAGGAGAGCGTCTGGGAGCTCGCCTGGGACGTCAACGTCATGGCGCACGTGCGCGCCGCCCGCGCCCTCCTGCCGGGCTGGCTGGAGCGCGGCAGCGGCCGCTTCGTCTCCACCGTCTCCGCCGCCGGACTGCTCACCATGATCGGCGCCGCCCCCTACAGCGTCACCAAGCACGGCGCCTACGCCTTCGCCGAATGGCTGTCGCTGACCTACCGCCACCGCGGGATCAAGGTGCACGCCATCTGCCCGCAGGGCGTGCGCACCGACATGCTCTCCGCCACCGGAAGCGCCGGCGACCTGGTCCTGAAGCCCACCGCGATCGAACCGGACGACGTCGCCGACGCGCTGTTCAAGGGCATCGAGGAGGACCGCTTCCTCATCCTTCCGCACCCCGAGGTCGCCGGGTACTACCAGGCGCGGGCCGCAGACCCCGACCGCTGGCTGGGGAACATGAACCACCTCCAGCGCAAGTGGGAGGCGGCGCAGTGACCGATTCGCGGTATGCGGCCAAGCCCTGGCTGGCCCTCCTCAGCGACGCCCAGAAGGCCCCGGTCGAGCCGGCCGACTCCCTGGTGCACGCCCTGCGCCGGGCCGTCGTCGAGACCCCGGAGCGCACCTTCCTGGCCTACTTCGACGGCCGGCTCACCTACCGCGAGGCCGACGCGCTCAGCGACTCCGTCGCCGGGCACCTCGCCGCGCGAGGTCTGGAGCCGGGGGAGCGGGTGGCGGTCCTGCTGCAGAACTCGCCGCACTTCGTGCTCGCCGTGCTGGGCGCATGGAAGGCCGGCGCGGTCGTCGTCCCCGTCAACCCGATGTACAAGTCCGGCGAGGTGTCCCACATCCTGCGGGACGCCGAGGTGGCGGCGCTGGTGTGCGCCGACCGGGCGTGGGAGGCGTATATGCGCGACACGGCCGCGGACTCGCCGGTGCGGATCGCGCTGACGGCGTGCGAGCTGGACTTCCAGACCGAGAACGACGCGCGCGTGCTGTCCTTCGAACGGCTGCCGAAGGCCCCGGACGCCGACGACCTGACCGCCGTCGCCCGCGCCGGCCACCGGGCGCCCGAGGGCCGCGATCCCGCACCCGACGGCATCGCCCTGATCAGCTACACCTCCGGCACCAGCGGTACCCCCAAGGGCGCCACCAACACGCACGGCAACATCATGTACAACGCCGAGCGGCAGAGCACCGGGCTCGGTCTGCCCGAGGAACCCGTGTACTTCGCGCTGGCGCCCCTGTTCCACATCACCGGCATGGTCTGCGAGTTCGGCGCCTGCCTGAACAGCGCGGGCACGCTGGTGCTGGCCTACCGCTTCGAGGCGGGCGTCGTCCTCGACGCGTTCGCCGCGCACCGCCCGCACTACACCGTCGGCCCGTCGACCGCGTTCATGGCGCTGGCCGCCCACCCCTCCTGCACCCGTGAGCACTTCGCGTCCTTCACCGTCATCTCCTCCGGCGGCGCCCCGCTGCCGCCGGCGCTGGTGGAGAAGTTCCGGGCGGGCTTCGGCCCGTACATCCGCAACGGCTACGGCCTCACGGAGTGCACCGCCCCCTGCGCCTCCGTGCCGCCGGGCCTTCAGGCGCCCGTCGACCCGGCCTCCGGGACCCTCGCGGTCGGCCTGCCCGGCCCCGACACCGTCGTGCGGATCGTCGACGAGCGCGGCGAGGATGTGCCGTTCGGCGAGCAGGGCGAGATCGCCGTGCGCGGGCCGCAGGTCGTCCCCGGGTACTGGCGCCGTCCCGACGCCACCGCCGAGACCTTCCCCGGCGGCGAGCTGCGCACCGGCGACATCGGCTTCATGGACGAGCAGGGCTGGCTGTACGTCGTCGACCGCAAGAAGGACATGATCAACGCGTCCGGTTTCAAGGTGTGGCCGCGCGAGGTCGAGGACGTGCTCTACACCCACCCGGCCGTCCGTGAGGCCGCCGTGGTCGGTGTGCCCGACGGCTACCGCGGCGAGACCGTGCGTGCCTACATCAGCCTGCGCCCGGGCGCCGAGACCGACCCGGGTGAACTCGCCGCGTACTGCAAGGAGAGACTGGCCGCCTACAAATACCCTCGGCAGGTCGAGATCCTGCCCGACTTGCCCAAGACGGCAAGTGGCAAGATCCTCCGTCGGGAACTGCGTTCCCGCGCACGAGACAGCCAGTAGACACACGGAAAGGCAGGTGGCGGCAGTGCCCAGGACGACGGACAAAGACGGCACCCCGGTGCCGCAGCGGCTCCTGGCCGCCGCCACCCGGCTCTTCGCCGAGCAGGGATACGACCGCACCTCGGTGCAGGAGATCGTCGAGGCGGCAGGCGTCACCAAGGGGGCGCTGTACCACTACTTCGGCTCCAAGGACGACCTGCTGCACGAGGTGTACGCGCGCGTGCTGCGCGTCCAGCAGGAACGTCTCGACCACTTCGCCGGGCTGGACGCGCCGGTGGACGAGCGGCTGCGCGGCGCGGCGGCGGACGTCGTGGTGACCACCATCGAGAACCTCGACGACGCGTCGATCTTCTTCCGGTCGATGCACCACCTCAGCCCGGAGAAGAACAAGCAGGTGCGCGTCGAGCGCCGCCGCTACCACGAACGCTTCCGCGCGCTCATCGAGGAGGGCCAGCGCGAGGGCGTCTTCTCCACGGCGACCCCGGCCGACCTCGTCGTGGACTACCACTTCGGCTCGGTCCACCACCTGTCGACCTGGTACCGCCCCGACGGCCCGCTCACCCCGCAGGAGGTCGCCGGCCACCTGGCCGACCTGCTGCTGCGGGCACTGCGCCCGTGAGACGCCCTGCCGTCCCGGCTGCTCCGCCCGTGAGCTGACGGCCCGCCTCGGGCGCTCGGCCGGTGAGGTGACGGGTGAGGGCCGCGGCCGCCGGATTCCGCGGCTGCGGCACCCGCCCCGCCAGCACCACCGTGCGGCCGGGCTCCGGCTGCCGTATCCGCACACACGGCAGCCCGGCCCGCTCCCCGATGGCCCGGGGCACGAAGGCGACCCCGATCCCGGCCCGCACCAGGTCCACGAGCAGCCCGATCTGCGTGACGTCACAGGTGATACGGCGGTCCAGCCCGCAGTGAGCGGCCAGGCGCCGTACCGCCGTCTCCAGGCCCGTCCCGGCCCGGAAGTCGACGAACGGCTCGTCGGCGAGGTCCTTGATGAGCGTGCGGCCGGCCCGGGCGAGCGGGTGCCCCGGCGCGGTGATCAGCACCAGCTCCTCCTGCCACGACGCGTACGCGCTGAGCCCCTCGGGCAACTCCCGCGCGTCCGGGGCCAGGAAGGCCAGATCCAGTTCCCCCGCCCGCAGCGCGTCGGTCAGCTCACCGACGGGCGCGTCCCGCACGGACACCTGTACGCCGGGGAACTCCTGGTGGAAAGCCGCCAGTTCGGCGGGCAGGTCGACGCAGGTCAGCGTCTGGATGGTGCCGACCGACACCCGGCCGGTGGCCAGTCCCGCCACGGCGGCCACCGCGTCCCGCGCGGCCTCGGCACCGGCGAGCAGCGCACGCGCCTGCGGCAGCAGGGCACGTCCCGCCTCGGTGAGCACCACCCGGCGGCCCGTCCGCTCGAACAGGTCGGCGCCCAGCTCCCGTTCGAGATTCCGGATCGAGGTGCTGAGCGCCGACTGCACGATGAGTTCGGCCCGGGCGGCGGCCGTGAAACTGCCCTCGGTCACCACCGCCATGAAGTGGCGGAGCTGGCGGATCTCCATCCATCCATTCTAGAGATGGGTGCCAGCGAAACCATCTGTTGGACCGGTGGGAGGCCGGCGCGCCACGCTGGACGCATGACACGCAGACCCTCTCTTCTCCACCGGCTCCTGTCGTTCCTCCAGGCCCTCGCCCGCGAGGACCACCACTACTCCGGCGGCTACTAGAGGTACTTCTTCAGCTCCCGCCGCGCCAGCGAGCGCTGGTGGACCTCGTCCGGGCCGTCGGCGAGCATCAGGGTGCGGGCGCCGGCGTACAGCTCGGCCAGCGGGAAGTCCTGGCTCACCCCGCCCGCGCCGTGCAGCTGGATCGCCCGGTCCAGGATGGAGACCACCGCACGCGGCGTGGCGATCTTGATGGCCTGGATCTCCGTGTGCGCGCCCCGGTTGCCGACGGTGTCCATCAGCCAGGCCGTCTTCAGCACCAGCAGCCGCAGCTGCTCCACCGTCACGCGGGCGTCGGCGATCCAGTTCTGGACCACGCCCTGCTGGGCCAGCGGCTTGCCGAAGGCGGTGCGGCCGACGGCCCGCTTGCACATCAGCTCGATGGCCCGCTCGGCCATGCCGATCAGCCGCATGCAGTGGTGGATACGGCCGGGACCGAGCCGGGCCTGGGCGATGGCGAAGCCGCCGCCCTCCTCGCCGATCAGATTGGTCACCGGCACGCGCGCGTGGTCGAAGATCACCTCGGCGTGCCCGCCGTGGTAGTGGTCCTCGTACCCGAAGACCTGCATCGCGCGCTTGACGGTGACGCCGGGGGTGTCGCGCGGGACCAGGACCATGGACTGCTGGCGGCGGATGTCCTCGCCGTCCGGGTCGGTCTTGCCCATCACGATGAAGATCTTGCAGCGTGGGTCCATCGCGCCGGAGATGTACCACTTGCGCCCGGTGATGACGTACTCGTCGCCGTCCCGCTCGATGTGCGTGGTGATGTTGGTGGCGTCCGAGGAGGCCACCTCCGGCTCGGTCATCGCGAACGCCGAGCGGATCTCCCCGGCAAGCAGCGGCTCCAGCCACTGCTTCTTCTGCTGCTCGTCACCGAACTGCGTGAGCACCTCCATGTTGCCGGTGTCCGGCGCGGCGCAGTTGGTCGCGGTGGGCGCCAGCTGCGGGGAGCGGCCGGTGATCTCGGCGAGCGGCGCGTACTGGAGGTTGGTCAGCCCGGCGCCGTACTCCGTGTCCGGCAGGAACAGGTTCCACAGGCCCTGGCGGCGGGCCTCGGCCTTGAGGTCCTCGACCACCTGCGGGGTGTCCCACGGCGAGGAGAGCGCGGCCCGCTGCTCCTCGGCCACCGCCTCGGCCGGGTAGACGTACTCGTCCATGAAGGCGAGCAGTTTCGCGCGCAGTTCCTCGGTGCGTGCGTCGAACGCGAAGTCCATGGCCTACTCGCCCTTCTTGAGAGTCGTCAGTCCGTGCTCGATGAAGACCGGGACCAGTTCGCCGATGCGGTCGAAGCCGCGACCGACCGTCTGGCCCAGGGTGTAGCGGTAGTGGATGCCCTCGAGGATGACGGCGAGCTTGAACCACGCGAACGCCGTGTACCAGTCCACCGCCGACACGTCGCGCCCCGAGCGCGCGGCGTACCGCTCGATCAGTTCCCGCGGCGCCGGGTGGCCCGGGGCCTGCGCGGTGGTGGAGACCGGGGAGTCCGGCATCCCCAGCGGCCGGCTGTACATCACCAGCAGGCCCAGGTCGGTGAGCGGGTCGCCGAGCGTGGACATCTCCCAGTCGAGCACCGCCTTGATCCGGTCGGCGCCTTCGTTCGTCTCCGGGGCGCTCCCCGCCGGTGCCGAGGGTCCGATCAGGACGTTGTCCAGCCGGAAGTCGCCGTGCACGACCGTCGGTGCGGGGGAGCGGGGCAGCTCCCGGCCGAGCGCGGCGTGCAGCTCGTCGATGCCGGGCAGCTCGCGGTTGCGGGAGGCGTCCAGCTGCTTGCCCCAGCGGCGCAGCTGACGGTCGAGGAAGCCCTCCGGGCGGCCGAAGTCGCCGAGGCCGACCTCATCGGGGTCCACGTCGTGCAGGTCGACGAGGGTGTCGACGAGCGAGAGCACCGCCTGCCGGGTGCGCTCCGGGCCGAGCGACTCGAGCTGTTCGGCGGTGCGGTACGGGGTGCCCTCGACGAACTCCATGACGTAGAAGGGCGCGCCGAGCACCTCCTCGTCCTCGCACAGCAGCAGCGGCTCGGGCACCGGCACCTTCGTCGGGTGCAGCGCGCTGATCACCCGGTGCTCGCGCTTCATGTCGTGCGCGGTGGCCAGCACATGGCCGAGCGGGGGCCGGCGTACGACCCACTGCTCTGTGCCGTCGCCGACCAGATACGTGAGATTCGACCGTCCGCCCTCGACCAGCCGGCCGGTCAGGGGACCGGTCACCAGGCCGGGCCGCTCGCGCTCCAGCAGACCGCGCAGCCGGTCGAGATCGAGACCGGGCGGGTGGTCGGGGCTCATCGTCGCTCCTACAGGCAGGTGAACGTGACGTACCCCATCATGCTGACCGGTCGGTATGTCGTCCAGTGCCCGAGCCGAACGTGATCGGTGCCACGATAGTCAACGGCCCCCGCCGCGCACCCGCGCACGCGTGGTCCATCCGGGCTTGCGCGGCGCCCGGGGACCCCCGAGGGTCGGTGCCATGAAGGCGATCAGCTACAGCCGGTACGGCGGACCCGAGGTGCTGGAGTACGGGGAGGTGCGCGAGCCCAAGGTCGGCCCCGACTCCGTGCTGGTGAAGGTGCGGGCGGCGGCGGTGAACCCGGTGGACTGGAAGTGCCGCGAGGGCTATCTGGACGGCATGTTCGAATCCGTCTTCCCGGTGGTGCCCGGCTGGGACGTCTCCGGCGTGGTGGTCAGACCCGGTGTGTCCGTCACGGAGTACGCGGAGGGCGACGAGGTCATCGGGTACGTCCGAGAGGACTTCCTCTGCCGCGGCACCTTCGCCGAGTACGTGGCCGCGCCCGTGCGCACCCTCGCCCGCAAGCCGCGCAGCCTCTCCTTCGAGGAGGCCGCCGGGCTGCCGCTGGCCGGGCTGACCGCCTACCAGGTGCTGGTCAAGGCGCTCGGCGTCAAGCGGGGCGAGACGGTGCTGGTGCACGCCGCGGCCGGCGGCGTCGGGTCGATCGCCGTCCAGCTCGCCCGGCACTTCGGCGCCCGCGTGATCGGTACGGCGAGCGAACGCAACCACGACTTCGTGCGGGGGCTGGGCGGCGAACCGGTGAGCTACGGCGAGGGGCTGGCCGACCGGGTGCGCGGACTGGCCCCCGAGGGTGTGGACGCGGCCTTCGACACCGTCGGCGGCGACGCCCTCCAGGCCTCCGTGGCCCTCCTGAGCGCCGGCGGCCGGCTCGCCTCGATCGCCGACCCGGACGTGCTGACCTACGGCGGCCGCTACGCGTGGGTGCGTCCCGACGCCGAGGACCTGCGCAAACTGTCGGACCTGGCCGACCAGGGCGTGCTCTCCGTGCACGTCGACGCGGCCTACCCGCTGGAGCGCGCGGCGGACGCCCACCGGCACAGCCAGGAGGGCCGCACCCGCGGCAAGATCGTGGTGACGGTGGCCGAGGACGGCTGACGCACCGGGGAAGGGGCGCAAGCGTGCTGCCGACCACCGGCACCGGTGCCGGCAGGAACGGCTGGCGCCCGGCTCAGAGCACCAGCGCCGTGGCGCACGCCGCCATCGCCACCGTGCACAGCGCCGCCGCCGACGCCAGCCGCGCCGGCATCGGCCGGGGGCGGCCCGTCGCCGCCAGTTGGCGGATGCGGTGATGGGCGACGAGCAGGAACCCCACCCACAGCACACAGCACAGCGCCCCCGCGACCACACCGCCCGCCGACGCACCGCCGTGCAGCGCGGCCCTCACCGCGAGCACGGCCGCGACCGTGCACGCCAGCGTCGTACGACGCCAGGCGAGCCGGGTCCGCTCGGGTTGCAGCCCCGGGTCCCGCTCGTCGCTCAGGTCGCCCACCCGACGGGCACCGCTCACCCCGCCCACCCGATGAGCACGACGACGACCATCGCCACCGCGACCACGGCGACGACGAGGCTCAGCACCACCGGGAACCGGGACACCGGCAGGTCCTCCCCGCGGCGCATCGCCCGCTCGCAGCGCACCCAGTGGTTGACGGCCCGCAGCGCGCACAGCACACCCGCCGCGAGCAGGGCGAGTGCGAGCCCCACGCGCCAGCCCCAGCGCAGGTCGGGCAGGAACTGGTCCACCGCGAACCCGCCTCCGATCAGCGCGAGCGCGGTGCGCAGCCACGCCAGGAAAGTGCGCTCGTTGGCCAGCGAGAACCGGTAGTCGGGCGTCCCGCCCTCCTCCCGCACCCGCTCCGGTGCGAACCACAACCGGACGTTCCGTACGAGTTCGATCACGTGGAGGACCCTATCCTCACGGTCGGCGCCACCCGCTCAGTGCGCTGAGCGATGGTCCGCAAGCCGTTCGTACGCCGCCATGCCGTCCGGCACCCACTCCCACTCCGTGAGCCGCCCGCGCAGCTCGTCCTCCGTGAGGAAGGCGTGCCAGGCCACCTCCTCCACCTGCGGCCGCACCGGCAGCTCGCAGCGGACCTCGTACACCGCCGACCACCAGCTGCACCCGGCCCCGTCGTCGTAGAGGAACTTGAACAGGTACGTGGGGCGGGGCAGCCCCGTCACACCCAGTTCCTCCTCGGCCTCGCGCAGCGCGGCGTCGTCGTAGGACTCGCCCGCGCCGACGACTCCGCCGACGAACATGTCGTACCGGGAGGGGAAGACCAGTTTGGTCGGGGTGCGGCGGTGGACGAAGACACGGCCGTCCGCGTCCCGGGCCTGGATGAAGACGCACCGGTGGCGCAGCCCGCCCGCGTACGCCTCGCCGCGCGGCGACTGCCCGATGACCTGGTCGTTCTCGTCGACGATGTCGAGGATCTCGTCAGCAGGGTTCATGGGGCCATCCAAGCAGGGCCGCCGCCGTCCCGGCGGACCCCGGCCCCCACCGGGGCCCCGGCCGAGCAGCAGGGGCCCCACCCGGGTGGGTCCCCGGCCGAGCGGCCGACCGCCGTACTCCCGGTGGGATCTTGACGGGCGCCGAGTGCCCGCCATCGTGAGGGGCCCCGGCGGGCGGCGCTCTCGTCTTCCTGGCGGGGCCTTGCCCGGACGGGGGCTCTCGTCTCCCTGGCGGGGCCTTGCCCGGCGGGCGGCGCTCTCGTCTTCCTTGCGGCGCCTTGCCCGGCAGGGGGTCTGCGTTTTTCCGGCGGGCCTCGGTGGGCGGGCGGTTTGCGGCTTCCCAGCGGGACCTCGCCGGGCGGTCTTCCCGGTCCGTGGCGCTCTGGTGCGCGCACGGACCTGGCGGGGTCAGGAGGTGGAGGGGGCCGCCGGGTCCATGAGGATGCTTGACGGGGTCGACGTGGTCGAGGTGGGGCCGGGGCCTGACGGGGTCACGGGGTGCGTCATAGCCCCGGCCGCCGGCCGAGCCCCCGGCCGCCGGCCGAGCCCCCGGCCGCCGGCCGAGCTTCCCCCGGCCGCCGGCCGAGCTTCCCCCGGCCGCCGGCCGTGCCCCCCGGCCGCCGGCCGAGCCCCCGGCCGAGCTCCCCCCCCCCGGCCGCCGGCCGAGCCCCCCGGCCGCCGGCGGTGCCCCCTCGGCCGCCTCGCGAGGCCCTCGGGCCGGCCCTCAGCCCCGGCCGACCCCCAGCCATGCCCCCGAGCAAGGAACCGTCAGCCCCCCGCAGGGACTCAGCGTCCCTGGAGCGCGTCCACCCGTTCCTCGCCCGCCGTGCCCTGCGGCAGGCAAGGGTGCAGGCCCAGCAGGACGATGCCCGCGACGATCGCCGCGAGGCCCGCCGCCTCCCAGGCCAGTGCCCCGGTGTCGGTGTGCAGCCGGTCGCCGAGGAAGCCGACGCCGCAGGCGATCCCGGCCAGCGGCTGGGCGGCGGTGAGCGCGGGCAGCGACATCCGCAGGGGAGCCGTCTCGAAGGCGCTCTGGACCAGGACCAGTCCGGTGATCCCGAGCGCCAGCACCGTGTACGGCTGCCAGCCGGTGAGCAGTCCGGTGAGGCCGCCGGCGGAGAAGCGCTGCCCGCTGACCCGGGTCAGGGCGTCCTGGACGCCGTAGAGCAGACCGGCCGCGAGGGCGAGCAGGACCGGCCCCCAGCGCAGCCGGGAGCGTTTGGCACAGGCGGCCAGCAGCAGCGCCGAACCGGTCATCACGCCGATGATCACCCAGTGGCGCACCGGATCGGTCACCGCGCTGCCGCCGCGCGGCTGACCGGCCAGGATGAACGCGCTCACCCCGCCCGCCAGCAGCGCCAGTCCCGCCCACCCCTGCCGGCCGAGCGGTTGCCGGGTGCGGCGCCGGGAGAGCGCGAGCGCGAAGAGCAGATTGGTCGCCAGCAGGGGTTCGACCAGGGACACCTCGCCCCGGCCGAGCGCGATCGCGCCGAGGACCATCCCGGCCACCATCAGCGCGAGTCCGCCCAGCCAGCTGGGCACCCGCATCAGGTCCAGGAGCAGCCGGGGCGAGAGGAAGTCACCGAGCGGAGCCCGCTGCGCGGCGCTCTGCTGAAGGACGAAACCGAAACCCACACAGCACGCGGCACTCACGGCGAGAACAAGAACCAGAACCGACACGCTGCGTCCCTCGATCGTCCGGCCGGGTCACGGGGTCGTGAGGCCCGACTCTAACGTCCCGGGACTCACGGCGCCCCCGGAGTACGCGGAACGGTCCCTTGCGTATGCCCGCGCCCGGGCGTTCCAGTCCGGCCCGCCGCGCTGTCTGGCCGCGCCACCCGGGCTCAGCCTGTCTCGTCCACGGCGGCACAACGGCGCAAGCGGCCACGCCACCGCGGCCCCGACCGCTCAAATCCCGCCAACCAACGGCCAGTTGACGCGTGTCATCGACCCGTCGGCCCTTGACGCGCCTCACCCGCTGGCGGTTGGCTGTGCGTGATCGCACGGTGGCAGGTGCATGCCCGTCCGTGGAGGAGCCCGACCAGCCCTCCGACAGCGGACCGCCATCACGCACCAGGAACACGGAACACGAGGTAGCCCCGCGGTGCCCCCACCCCCGCCTCCCCTGGGCCGCGCCCGCAGACGCGCCGCCCACGCCTTCGACGCCGCCCTCGACGACGCCGAACTCGCCGACACCCGCGCCGCGCTGGCGCAGGGCCGGTGGCAGTCCGCGCGCTCGCTGCTGGCCCTGACCGGTGACGACCACGACCGCCGCGGCCACCGCGTCGTCGTCCTGGCCGCCGAGCCCTACAGCGCCGCCTGGGCCAAGGACTGGCTCCTCGCCGAACCCGACTCCGTCGACGCCGCCGTGCTGCTCGCCGCCGCCCGCGTCCAGCGCGCCCTGCGCGGCAAGGACAAGCCCGACGCCGCCCGCGAGGCCTGCCACGCCGCCGCCGCGCTCGCCCCGGCCGACCCCACGCCCTGGCTGGCCCTGCTCCTGCTGGAACGCACCCATGGGGACGACACCGCGGTCGTCCGCACGTTCGAGCACGTGCGCGCCCGCCACTCCGAGCACCACCACGCCCACCACCTGATGGTCGCCCGGCTCGCCGAGCGCCGCGCCGACGTCGGCCCCGACCCGCTGCACGAGGTGTACGACTTCGCCGCCTGGGCCGCCGAACAGGCACCCGCCGACTCCCCGCTCGCGATGCTCCCCGTCATCGCGCACGCCGAGCGCTACCGCGTGCTCGCCACCGCCGGCCGTGTCTCCGCCGACCCGCCGGCCTCCGGCCACTGGACCGACCGCCGCGCCCGGCAGGTGATGAAGGCCGCCTTCGACTGGTGGCTGGAATGGGAGCACGAGGGCCACCCCCGGCGCCTGGTCGACCTCAACCACCTCGCCCACGCCAAGGTCTGCGAGGGCCGCGGCGCCGAGGCCGCCGCCCTCTTCCACCGCATCGGCGAGCACGCCACCCCCGCGCCCTGGTCCTACCCCGACCGCGACCCCTACGCAGCCTTCCGTGCCGCCCGCGACCGCGCCCTCGGAACCGGCTGACACGCCCCCGCACGGCCCCCTCGGGCCCCCGCCCCGCGAGGCCCCGCCCCCGAAAGGACCCCGCATGACGACCGGCAGTCCCCGCACCACCAGACCCGCCGCCGAGGGCATCAGCACCTACCTCGGCCCCGACCGGGCCCTGCGCGCCGACCGCCTCGGCACCTCCGGTCTGCTGCTCTCCGTGCTCGCCGCGACCGCCCCGCTCATGGTCGTCGCCGGTGTCATGCCGACGACGTACGCGGTGATGGGCATCGTCGGCCAGCCGCTGCTGTTCGTCGCGCTCGGCGCGGTCCTGGTCCTGTTCAGCGTCGGCTATGCCGAGATGAGCCGGCACGTCCACAACGCGGGTGCCTTCTACGCCTACATCGCCCGCGGTCTCGGCGGCACTGCGGGCGCCGGCGCGGCCCTGGTCGCCCTCGTCGCCTACAGCGCCCTCCAGGTCGGCATCTACGGCATCTTCGGCTTCGAGGTCTCCGGCCTGCTCGCCACCTACGCCGACGTCACCGTCGCCTGGTGGATACCGGCGCTGGCTGCGGTCGCCGTCGTCGGCGCGCTCGGCTGGCTGAAGATCGACGTCAACGCGCGCGTGCTCGGCGTCCTCCTCGTCATCGAGGTCGCCCTCGTCGTGATCTTCGACATCGCGGCGATCTCCGACCCCGGCAAGGAGGGCCTGTCCCTGCACGCCTTCGACCCCGGCACCCTCACCGGCGCCGGCGTCTCCACCGCCCTGTGCTTCTGCATCGCCGCCTTCACCGGCTTCGAACAGGCGCCGGTCTACGCCGAGGAGACCAGCCGCCCGCACGTCCTGGTGCCACGCGTGATGTTCCTCGCCGTCGGCTCCGTCGCCGTGTTCTTCGCGATCAGCTCCTGGGCGCTCACCGTCGCCACCGGCCCCTCCGCGATCGTCGGCACCGCCCAGAAGGAGAGCGCAGGGCTGCTGTTCACGCTCACCGAGTCCCGGCTCGGCGCCACCTTCACCGACGTCCTGCACGTGCTGTTCGTGACCGGCATGTTCGCCGCCACCCTCAGCTTCCACAACGTGGTCGCCCGCTACGCCTTCGCCATGGGCCGCGAGGGCCTGCTGCCGCGCGCCTTCGGCCGCACGACCGGCGCGAGCGGCGCTCCCGGCACCGGCTCGCTGCTGCAGACCGCCGTGTCCGCGGCCGTCGTGATCCTCTTCGCCGCCACCGACGGCAAGCCGGCGGGCGACCCGACCGCGCCCGTGCTGCACCTGTTCACCTGGTGCGGCAACCTCGGCGCCCTCGGTGTGATCCTGCTGATGGCGGCTGCATCGCTGTCCGTGATCGTCTTCTTCGTCCGGCGCGGCGCCGCCCGCACCCAGGGCTGGCGGCTGCTCACCTCCGCGCTGGCCGGGCTCGCCCTGCTGGTGCTCGCCGGCTACACCGTCAAGGACTTCGACGTCCTGGTCGGCGCCGGCCCCGGCTCCGCCCTCAGCTGGGCGCTGCCCGCCGTGATCGGCCTCGCCCTGGTCGCCGGGCTGGCGCAGGGCCTGCTGCTGCGCTCCCGGAATCCGCGGGCGCACGCCCGCATCGGACTCGGCAACGAGGCGTTCCAGCTGGACAAGGCCGCCGCCACGGCCGCACCCGGCGAGCAGTGATTACGGAAGGCTGACGAGCACCCGTGAACCCTTCACCTCAGGGGCCGCGGGTGCTCGAATGAAGAGGTGAACCCCGAACCACCACCGCCCGGGTCGCCAGACGAGGAGGGCCGCCCGATCGGCCGCCGCGTCCTGCTCGGCACCCTGGGCCTGGGCGCGCTGGGCCTGCTCACCGCGCCGGCGCTGCAGAGCGGCCTGGAGTCCCTGTCCAGCGGCGACCCCACCGGCCTGACCGGACTGCTGCCCAACGGCGGCGGCTTCCGCTACTACTCCGTCGCCGCGTCGGTGCCGCACCTCGGCGCCCGGGACTACCGTCTCACCGTGAACGGCCTGGTCGACCGCCCCCGCGGCTACACCCTGGCCGAGCTGCGGGCCCTGCCGCAGACCCGGCTCGTCAAGGACGTCCAGTGCGTCACCGGCTGGCGGGTCCCCGGCACCGCCTTCCAGGGGGTGGCCCTGTCCCGGCTGCTGGACGCCGCCGGAGTGCGCCCCACCGCCCGGGCGGTCCGCTTCACCTGCTTCGACGGCACCTACAGCGAGTCGCTCACCCTCGCCCAGGCCCGCCGCCCCGACGTCCTGGTGGCGCTGCGCATGCAGGACAAGGACCTGGTCCACGCCCACGGCGGCCCGGTCCGCCTCTACGTCGCCCCCATGTACTTCTACAAGTCCGCCAAGTGGCTCTCCGGCATCACCGTCACCGACGACGTCGAGCCCGGCTACTGGGAAGAGCGCGGCTACGACGTCGACGCCTGGGTGGGCCGCTCGAACGGACGTGACGATGAGCCTACGAGCTGACGCCCCCACGGCCCCGGCCACGGGGCAGGTGCGGCGCTTCAGCCCGGCCGAACGCTGGATCCACCGCACGACGGCCGCGCTGATGGGCGTCTGCGTGGTGACCGCGGCCTTCCTCTATGTCCCGCAGCTCGCCGAACTCGTCGGCCGTCGCGAGCTGGTGGTCCGGGTCCACGAGTGCGCCGGCCTCGCCCTGCCGGTGCCGGTGCTGCTGGGCCTCGCCTCCCGGGCCTTCCGTGCCGACCTCGGCCGGCTCAACCGCTTCGGCGCGCACGACCGCCGCTGGCTGCGCGCCGCCCTGCGGCGCGACAAGCGGCACGCGTCGCGCCCGGCGGGCAAGTTCAACGCCGGGCAGAAGATCTACGCCGCCTGGATCGCCGGGGCGACGCTGGTCATGCTCGGCACCGGGCTGCTGATGTGGTTCACGCATCTCACCCCGCTGAAGTGGCGCACCAGCGCGACCTTCGTGCACGACTGGCTGGCGCTGACCATCGGCGTCGTCCTGGCCGGCCACATCGGCATGGCCCTGGGCGATCCGGAGGCCCGCCGCGGGCTGCGCACGGGCCTGGTCGGCCGGTGGTGGGCGGAACGCGAACACCCGCTGTGGCGCCCGTAGGCCACAGCGGGTGTGTCGTCATCGCGGGCCGGATCCCGGTATGACCCCTATATGACCAGGGAAAGGAGCAGGACCAGGCCGCCCCCGACCACCGAGATGATCGTCTCCATCACCGACCAGGTCTTGATGGTCTGGCCGACGTTCAGCCCGAAGTACTCCTTCACCAGCCAGAAGCCGGCGTCATTGACATGGCTGAAGAAGAGGGAGCCCGAGCCGATCGCGAGGACGAGCAGGGCCGCGTGCGTGGTCGACATGTCGGCCGCGAGCGGCGCCACCAGACCGGCGGCCGAGACGGTGGCGACGGTCGCCGAACCGGTCGCCAGCCGGATCGCCACGGCGATCAGCCAGGCCAGCAGCAGCGCCGGGATGTTCCAGTCCTTGGAGATGTCCAGGATCATCTGGCCCACGCCGGTGTCGATCAGCGTCTGCTTGAAGCCGCCGCCCGCGCCCACGATCAGCAGGATGCCGGCGATCGGCGCGAGACCCTTCTCGACCAGTGGCGAGACGCGGTCCTTGCCGAATCCGGCGGGCCGCAGCAGCGTGAAGATGCCCACGAGGACGGCGGCGAGCAGGGCGATCAGCGGCGAGCCGACCACGTCGAAGATCCGCTGCACGGTCTTGTCGGGGTCGTCGACGGTGATGTCGACCAGCGCCTTGGAGAGCATCAGGACGACCGGGAGCAGAATCGTGGCCAGCGTCGGGCCGAAGCCCGGCCGCGTCTCCAGCTCCTCCGAGGCCCGCTGCGGGATCATCCGTTCCGGCGCCTGGACGTCCACCCAGCGGGCCGCGACCTTGGAGAACAGCGGACCGGCGATGATCACCGTCGGGATGGCGATCAGCACGCCGAGCGCCAGCGTGACGCCGAGGTTGGCCTTCACCGCGTCGATCGCGACGAGCGGACCGGGGTGCGGCGGGACCAGTCCGTGCATCACCGACAGACCGGCCAGGGCCGGGATGCCGATCCGCATCAGCGAGTAGTTGCCACGCTTGGCGACCATCAGCACGACCGGGATCAGCAGCACGACGCCGACCTCGAAGAACAGCGGCAGCCCGATCACCGAGGCGATCAGCACCATCGCCCACGGCATCGCCCGCCCGCCGGCCTTGGCCAGGATCGTGTCCACGATCTGATCGGCGCCGCCGGAGTCGGCGAGCATCTTGCCGAGGATCGCACCGAGGGCGATCAGTACACCCACACCGGCCACAGTGGAGCCGAGCCCGGTGGTGAAGCTGGTGATGGCCTTGTCGAGCGGCGCCCCGGCGACCGCGCCGAGGACGAGCGTGCCGAGCGTCAGGGACAGGAACGCGTGGAGCTTGAACTTGGTGATCAGCAGGACGATGACGGCGATGCCCGCCAGCACGGCGATGCCCAGCTGGGCGTGGCCGGCCGAGGTGATCGGCTCGACTTTGTCCGCTGCCAGCATCTCGACGCTGAGTCTGGTCACGGGGGTTTCCCTTGCGGTTACGGGGATGGGGAGGGAACGGGGTGCCGACGGCCCTACCGGAGGAAGGGCCGGGACGGACCCGCGGGGGAGGGGGGTTACCGGGTCGTCGGCTCGGGCAGCGCGGCCAGAGCGGACACGGCCCGCTCGGTGATCTGCTCCGGGCTGCCCTCGACGTCCACCTCGACGCCCGCCTCGTCCACCCCGAGCGGCTGCAGCGTGGCGAACTGGGAGTCGAGCAGTGCCGTGGGCATGAAGTGACCCTGGCGGTGCGCCATCCGGTCGGCGATGAGGGTGCGGTCACCGGTCAGGTGCACGAACACCAGCCCGGGCGCGGCGGCCCGCAGCCGGTCGCGGTACGACCGCTTCAGCGCCGAGCAGCTGACCACCCCGCCGAGCCCCGCCCGGCCGTCGGCCCAGTCGCCGATGGCGTCCAGCCACGGCCACCGGTCCGTGTCGGTGAGCGGAACGCCGGCCGACATCTTGGTGATGTTGGCCGCGGGGTGGAAGTCGTCGCCTTCGGCGTACGGGACGCCGAGCCGGGCGGCCAGCAGGGGACCGATGGTCGTCTTGCCGGTGCCTGCCACGCCCATGACCACGACGACGTGGGGGGTGTTCATCGCTGCCTCGCTGTCTTCGTCGACACGTTGATGCCGGGCCACTGAAACCCATTAGGTACGACGAATTCAAGAGTCTGTGACAAATAAGTCTGACTTTTTGTTCCCGTGACCCGGCCCGTACTCTGTGTGCATGACCACTCCGGGCCGGGGGCTGCACGGCCATGTACTGGACACCCTCGGCCCCGCCATCACCGCGGGCGAGTACCCGCCGGGCAGTGTGCTGCGCACCGACGAGCTCGCGCAGCGCTTCGACGTGTCACGCTCCGTGATGCGCGAGGCGGTACGGGTCCTGGAGTCGATGCACCTGGTGGAGTCACGCCGGCGGGTGGGCGTGACCGTCCGCCCGAAGGCCGAGTGGAACGTCTACGACCCGCAGGTCATCCGCTGGCGCCTGGCCGGCGCGGACCGGCCGCACCAACTGCGTTCACTGACCGTGCTGCGCTCGGCCGTCGAACCGATCGCGGCCGGCCTCGCCGCCCGCAACGCCACCGCCGAGCAGTGCGCCGAACTCACCGAGTGCGCCCTCGGCATGGTCGCCAACTCCCGCGGTCACCGGCTGGAGGGCTACCTCCTCCACGACGTGGCCTTCCACCGGGTGATCCTCAACGCCTCCGGCAACGAGATGTTCGCCCGCCTCGGCGACGTCGTCGCCGAGGTCCTCACGGGCCGCACCGAGCACGAGGTGATGTTCGAGGACCCGGACCCGGCCGCTGTCACGCTCCACGTCCGGGTCGCGGAGGCGGTCCGCGCGCGCGACGCCGAGCGCGCCGAACAGCTGACCCGGGAGATCACGGTGGGGGCGCTGCAGGAACTGGACATCCTGGCGCCGTAGCCGGACCTATTCCCCGGGGAAGTCCCCGTCGACGTACACCCATGCCCCTTCGACCCGTTCGAAACGGCTGTGCTCGCGCAGCGAACCGCCTCGGTAGGAGGCGCGGAACGTCACGGTCCCGGTGGAGTGGAACGCCGAGCCGTCACTCGTGGCGAGGATCTCCAGCCCCGTCCAGCGCATCCCGGGGTCCAGATCGAGCCGCGCGGGCCGGGTCCGCGGGTGCCAGGTGCGCAGCAGATAGCCGGCGTCGCCCTGAACGAAGGCGCTGTAGCGCGAGCGCATCAGTGCCTCGGCCGTCGGCGCGGCCGCCTCGCCGCGGTGGTAGCGGCCGCAGCACGCGGCGTACGGCTCCGGCAGACCGCAGGGGCAGGAACGCGTCGTCATGCGCGCCATTGTGCCCGGTCGCCGTGGCGCCACGAAAACGCCGAAGGCCCCTGCTGAGCAGGGGCCTTCTCGATGTGTCCGAGGGGGGACTTGAACCCCCACGCCCGATAAAGGGCACTAGCACCTCAAGCTAGCGCGTCTGCCATTCCGCCACCCGGACAAGGTGTCTGTCGTGCGGGGTTTCCCTCGCGGCGACGACGTAAACATTACCAGGCTTTCCGGGGTGGCCGATCACCCCCCGGTGCGGCCGTCGTCACGTGAACGACGTGTGACGGGCCGGGACCGGTCTTGGGCCGCGGCGGGGGGCGGGGGGAGGATGAGGGGGACCACCAGCAGGGACACCGCAGTGACACCGGGAGGAAGCAGCGTGAGCGAGACGGACACGGCCAGGGGCGTCACCGGCGAGGACGAGGTCGTGGACCTCTGCCGCGAGCTGATCCGGTTCGACACCAGCAACTACGGCGACCACTCCGGCCCCGGTGAACGCAAGGCGGCCGAGTACGTCGCCGAGAAGCTCGCCGAGGTCGGCCTCGAGCCGAAGATCTTCGAGTCCCACCCCGGCCGCGCCTCCACGGTGGCCCGTATCGAGGGCGAGGACCCGTCCCGGCCCGCGCTGCTCATCCACGGCCACCTCGACGTCGTACCGGCCAACGCCGCCGACTGGACCCACGACCCCTTCTCGGGCGAGGTCGCCGACGGCTGCGTCTGGGGCCGCGGGGCGGTCGACATGAAGGACATGGACGCGATGACGCTCGCCGTCGTGCGCGACCGGCTGCGCTCCGGGCGCCGCCCCCCGCGCGACATCGTGGTCGCCTTCCTCGCCGACGAGGAGGCGGGTGGCACCTACGGCGCCCGTCACCTGGTCGACCACCACCCGGACCTCTTCGAGGGCGTCACCGAGGCGATCAGCGAGGTCGGCGGTTTCTCCTTCACCGTCAGCGAGCAGCGGCGGCTGTATCTGATCCAGACGGCCGAGAAGGGCATGCACTGGATGAAGCTCACCGTGGCCGGCACCGCCGGGCACGGCTCGATGATCCACCGGGACAACGCGATCACCGAGCTGAGCGAGGCGGTCGCCCGGGTCGGCCGCCACAAGTTCCCGGTGCGGGTGACCAAGACGACCCGCGCCTTCCTGGACGAGCTGGGCGACGCCCTCGGCACCGAGCTGGACCCGGAGGACATGGAGTCCACGCTCGCCCGGCTCGGCGGCATCGCCAAGCTGATCGGCGCGACCCTGAGCAACACCGCCAACCCCACCCAGCTGAACGCCGGTTACAAGGTCAACGTCATCCCCGGCGAGGCCACCGCGCACATCGACGGCCGCTTCCTGCCCGGTCACGAGGAGGAGTTCCTCACCGACCTCGACCGGCTCCTCGGCCCGAACGTCCGCCGCGAGGACGTGCACGCCGACAAGGCCGTCGAAACCTCCTTCGACGGCGCGCTGGTGGAGGCCATGCAGTCCGCGCTGGTCGCCGAGGACCCGGCCGCCAAGGCGATCCCGTACATGCTCTCGGGCGGCACCGACGCCAAGTCCTTCGACGACCTCGGCATCCGCGGCTTCGGCTTCGCGCCGCTCAAGCTGCCCCCGGAGCTGGACTTCGCCGGCATGTTCCACGGCGTCGACGAGCGAGTGCCGGTGGACGGGCTGAAGTTCGGTGTAAGGGTGCTCGACCGCTTCATCGACGCGTCCTGAAAGGCCTTGCTGAATTTCGCCGTTGAAATCGGGCGTGCGTGCGGCAACCACTGAGAAGAGTGAATGCGACGATACGCTCGTAGCCTCATTACACCCTCCTCGTTACAGGTGATGCGGTCCGCAATGCTGGGACCGCTTTTGCCAACAAGGAGGAATAATGATCAAGAAGGTCGTCGCTGCTGCGGCTGCCACCGGTGGACTGGTTCTCGCGGGCGCGGGCCTCGCCGTCGCCGACGCCGGTGCCCAGGGTGCCGCCGTGAACTCCCCGGGCGTCGTCTCCGGCAACGTCATCCAGGTGCCCGTGCACGTCCCGGTGAACGTGTGCGGCAACACGATCAACGTGATCGGGCTCCTGAACCCCGCCTTCGGCAACACCTGCGTCAACGACTGACGTCCCCTTCCAGGGGTTGGTCCTTCGCGGGTCGGTCCTCTGAGGGTCGTCCATACCGTCGACCCCGGAGCGCGCGCCATGCGCTCCGGGGTCGTTCGGTCTTTTGCGCGTTTCACGATGCGACTTGATCTGCGAGTTGATGTGCGAGACATCGCGGAAGGCAGGAATTCAGCAATGCGACAGGTCACCCGCAAAGGCCTCATGACGGTGGCGGCCGCGACCGGCGTGCTCGCCGCCGCCGGCGGTTACGCCCACGCCGACTCGGGCGCGAGCGGCTCCGCCTCCAACTCGCCGGGCGTGCTGTCCGGCAACTCGGTCCAGGCGCCGGTGCACGTCCCGGTGAACGTGTGCGGCAACACGGTCGACGTCGTCGGGGCGCTCAACCCGGCGATGGGCAACTCCTGCGCCAACAACGGCGCGCACGCCGGCTCCGGCGGACACGGTGGTTCCGGCGGGCACGGGGGCTCCGGCGGCTCGGGCGGCGCGCAGGCCGGCGGACACACCAGTGGCTCGCCCGGTGTCGGCTCCGGCAACCACGTCGAGGCCCCCGTCGACGTACCGGTCAACGTGTGCGGCAACAGCGTCGACGTCGTCGGGGCACTCAACCCCGCCATGGGCAACAACTGCGCCAACAACGAGGGTGGTCACACCACACCTCCGGGCGGCGGGGACACGCCCGGCAACCCGGGGACCCCGGGCAACCCCGGAACTCCGGGCAACCCCGGTACCCCGGGTCACCCCGGCACACCTGGTCACCCAGGCACCCCGGGTCACCCCGGTACGCCGGCCACCCCGACCACTCCGGGGCACGGGACGCCCGGTGCGCCCGGCCACTCCCACCACCCCGGCACCCGGTCGGTCAGCCGCGCCGGGGGCTCGGACCAGCTCGCCCACACCGGCAGTGACCTGCCGATGGGCGTCGTCCTGCCGGTGGGCGCGGGCGCGCTGCTCGCCGGAGCGGTGATGTACCGCAAGGCGCGCGCCTCGGCCTGAGCGGCGCGGTGCCACGGCGGCACACGAACGGAGCGGGCCCCGCACCAGCGGGGCCCGCTCCGTCTGCCTCACGTCACCACGTGGCGCGCACCTGGCGGATGATCCGCCGCCGCAGCCGCACCCTGCGGCTGCCGTCGCGCAGCAGACTCAGACGGTACAACTCCCAGTGTCCGTACTCGGCATGGTCGGTCAGCAGACGTGTCGTCTCCTTGCGGGAGACCCCGCGCGGTAGATACACGTCGACAAATTCGTATTCCGGCATCGCATCTATTGTGCGGGCTGGGGCCCGGTACGGATAGCGTCTGCACTATGTCTGATGCTGCGCAGCCCACCGCTGCCGAGGTACGCGCCGCCGCCGAGGCGGTCAAGACCGCGCTCGACCGCCACCTGGCCGCGGTCGAACGCAGGTCCGGCGAGGACGACCCGGATGTCTACGAGGCCTTCAACCAGCTGGCCGCTGCCGCCGAGGCGTACGACGAGCTGCTCTACGACCGCTACGACGAGGTCACGCCCTTCGAGATCCCGGGGGCCGACGACTCGCTGCCGCCGTACACGGGCCCCGAGGAGCCGAACGCGCTCAGCGTGCTGATCCGGCGCGACTACGCGGTCGCGCAGCCGCAGCGGCTGAGGGCGCACGCCCAGCGCATCGAGGCGGCGGACGAGGAGAGCACGGACGAGGGGATCTCCGGCACGGTGCACGGCGCGCTGGGCATCCTGTTCGGCGAGTTCGAACCGGACGAGATCGCCTCCCGGCACAAGGAGTTCGGCCTGGAGGAGGGCGACTCCACCCTGTGGGTGGTCGCCTCCGACGAACCGGCTGATCCCGGCGAATGGCTGGAGGCGCCGTTCGAGCAGATCGATCCGCAACGGGTGGTCTGCCGCTTCGACGTGAGCGCCGTGTTCGACGACGACCTCGACGACGACGAGGACGACGACCCGCACCCGGATCTCGCCGCGGACGAGGACGAAGACCTGGAGCCCCTGGACGCCGACCACTGACCGTCGGCGGCTGACAGAGCCCGCACCCCCCGCAACCGGCCCGGGACGACACGTCCCGGGCCGCACGCGTTCCCGGCCGCCCCCCGCAGCGCCGTGCCCCAGGGGGCAGCGGCGAGCGGCCGGTGGGCGGTCAGCCCGCCGTCGGGACCTGTGTGCGCAGCAGGAGGGGCAGGCGGGTCGTGCGGGGCTTGCCCGGGACCTCGGCGACCGCTCTGGGGAGCGCCTGTTCCACGCCGTGCACGACGGACAGATGCCGCTCTCCCCGGCCGAACGCCGTGTAGACCCACGGCCGGCTCAGGGCCTGCGCGGCGTCGCCCGGCAACACCACGACGGCCGCCGGCCACCGGCTGCCCACCGCCTGGTGCGCGGTCAGTGCCCAGCCGTGCCGCACACTCTGCTCCACCCGCTCACGCGGTACGACGACCGGGACACCCGCGCAGGTCAGGTGCAGTCCGTCGGCGTCGGCGCCCGTCACCTGCCCGGGCACCGTGCGCCCCGGCGCGGGGGAGTAGGCGATCCGGTCGCCCGCGTCGAAGCCGCCGAACCGGCCGGGGCCGGGGTTCAGGCGCTCCTTGAGCGCGGCGTTCAGCGCCCGTGTCCCGGCGGCGCCGCCATGACCCGGGGTGATCACGACCGTCTGCTCCGCGGGCACGCCGAGGGCTCGCGGCACCGAGTCGGCGACCAGCTGCACGGTGCGGTGCACGGCCTCGCCGGCGTCCCGCACCGGCACGATCACGACCTCCTTGCCGGGCGCCTCGACCTTGGTCAGCTCGCCGACGCCGATCCCGGACACCAGCTCGCCGATGGGCCCGGGGTCGGGGATGCGGGAGGCGATCTGCGGGCACACTCGCGCGGCCAGCAGGTCGGCGAAGACCCGCCCGGGCCCGGCCGACCACAGCACCGCGGGATCGCCGCTCAGCACCAGCCTGGCCCCGTCCGGCAGCGACTCCACCACCATCGCCGCGCTCTCGACGTCCAGTTGGGGAGCGTCCAGCACCACCAGCAGATCAAGGGCGAGCGCGCCGTCGGCGTCCCGGCCGGGCCCCTCGGCACCGGAGAGCAGCCCGGCGACGGTGACGACGTCCGCACCGGCCGCGGCGTCGTCGCCGGGGAGCAGCGCGGTGAAGCGGCGCCGGCCGTCCGGTGTGTGGCAGGCGGCGACGGCCCGCAGCCCCAGCCCGCGGGCCGCGGTGACGAGGGCCGCCGGCTCCGCGCGGGCCGCCTCTGCGCCGGTGTGCAGCACCAGTCCGTGCCCGGCGACGGCGCGGATCAGTTCCGCCGCGCT
This sequence comes from Streptomyces sp. NPDC036813, assembly GCF_055609245.1. Taxonomy (NCBI): domain Bacteria; kingdom Bacillati; phylum Actinomycetota; class Actinomycetes; order Kitasatosporales; family Streptomycetaceae; genus Streptomyces; species Streptomyces sp. NPDC036813. The sequence continues at coordinate 158,302 of NZ_JBVJPV010000019.1, forward strand.
GCCGGACACCGACGCGGCGGCCGACGTCCAGTCGGTGCCGTCCTGCTCGGCCAGGGAGTTGGCCACGCGGGCGAGAGAGTCGGCGAGGCTCTCCTCCGCGAGCGCGTACCGCTCCAAGCCGATCAGGACGCGCACCGGGCGCTCGGCCTCCTCCTCGTCGCCCTCCTCCCGGGCAGCGGCGGGCGGCTGTTCGTCGAGGGCGTCCTGGAAGGCCAGCGCCTCGCCCTCGGCGAGCGCGTCCTGCACGGCGGCGTCCGGGTCGGGCACCCCGCGCTGCCCCAGCGCGGCGGTCAGCGCGGTCAGCTCCAGCGCGGTGTGCCCCGCGACGGCGGCCTGCTCCAGCAGCCAGCCGGTCAGCGCGCGGCCCCGCCGCTCGTCGTCCGGACGGCTTTCCGGGCCGATCAGGGCCCGGGCGAAGCCGTCGGCCTGCTCGGGGCGCACCCCGGTGACCCGCAGCAGCTGCCAGGGGTCGTCGCGCAGCACGTCGGCCGCGCCCTCGCCGAGCACCGCGGCGGCCTGCGCGGCCAGCGCCTGAGGGGCGTCGCCGTCGGCCAGCACGCGTCCCACGGCGGCGACGCTCTCCGGGGAAGCGGCAACGGAAGCGGAGGCGGCCGCGGGAGCCGCAGGCGTGGGCTGCGCCGGCTCCGGACGCCGTACCGGCTCCGGGGCTGGACGGCGAGGGGAGGCCGGTTCGCTGAACACGGTCCGGGCCGGCTTCTGGCCGCTCTCCACGGCCCGTACGGCGGCGAGCAGGTCGGCCGCCGTCCCGCTGAGCTTCGTACCGCTCTCGATCGGCGCCTGCTTCTCGGCCTTGCGCCGCTCGATCCGCTCCCGCTCGATCTGCTGTGCCCGCAGCTCGGCCTCCGCCTCCGACAGCCCCCCGGCGCCCTCACCGGAGGCACCCTCGGCGCCGCCGGTGCCGCTGCTGCCCCCGGTGCCGTCCGCGCCCTCGCCTCCGGCCTCCGTACCGCCCTCGTCCTGCGCGCCCTCGGCAGCGTCCTCAGCGCCCGCGGTTGCGGTGTCCCGGGCCGGCTCCTCCTGCGGAGTGCCGGGCTCCGCCCCGGTCTCCGGCGTCCCCGGCCCGGCGTCCTCCGTGGTCTCCGGCTCCGTGCTCACAGCGTGCTCCAGTCGTGATCGGGATAGCGGTGCACGGGCGCCGACACATCGTCGAGCGCCCGGCAGATCTCGTCAGGAAGACTAAGGGCCTCCACTGACAACGCGGCCGTGAGCTGCTGCGCCGTGCGTGCGCCGACGATCGGTGCGGTCACGCCGGGCCGGTCGCGGACCCAGGCGAGGGCCACCTGCAGAGGCGTCACGGCGAGCCCGTCGGCGGCCGTCGCCACGGCGTCCACGATCCGGCTCGCCGTGTCGTCGAGGTACGGCGCGACGAAGGGCGCCAGATGCTCCGAGGCGCCGCGGGAGCCCGGCGGCAGGGCGTCGCCCCGGTACTTGCCGGTGAGCACCCCGCGGCCCAGCGGCGAGGACGGCAGCAGCCCGATCCCCAGGTCCAGCGCGGCCGGCAGCACCTCCCGCTCCACCCCGCGCTGCAGCAGCGAGTACTCCATCTGCGTTCCGGCCAGCCGGGTCCGCGTGCCCGGCGCCGCCAGCTGCCAGGTGCCGGCCTTGGCGAGCTGCCAGCCGCAGAAGTTGGACACCCCGGCATAGCGGGCCCGCCCGCTGCTCACCGCGATGTCGAGGGCCTGGAGGGTCTCCTCCAACGGTGTGCAGGGGTCGTAGGCGTGCAGGTGCCACAGGTCGACGTAGTCCGTGCCGAGCCGGGCCAGCGAGGCGTCCAGCGCTGCCAGCAGATGTCCGCGTGAGCCGTCGAACCGGCGGTCCGGGTCGGGCACACCGCCCGCCTTCGTGGAGATGACCAGGTCCCGGCGCGGGACCAGCCCCTCTATGAGCCGCCCGAGCAGATACTCGGCCTCCCCGTCGCCGTACACGTCCGCGGTGTCGACCAGGGTGCCGCCGGCCTCCCAGAACGTCTTCAGCAGGTCCGCGGCGTCGTGCTCGTCGGTGTCCCGGCCCCAGGTCAGGGTGCCGAGCCCGATGCGGGACACACGCAGGCCGGTGCGGCCGAGATGCCTCTGCTCCATGAACGCCGAGATTACTGGCCAGGGATGCGCCGTGGGTTGCCTGTGGACAACGAGAATCCCGGCTTTCCACAGGGGTTGCGCGGCGCGCGGGCGCGACGCTCGCCACACCACCCTGCCCCCGCGGCGGGCCCCGCGCTAAGGTCGGCGCACACGGGACATTACTGATCGGTAAGGGGAGCGGAGATGCAGCTCGGGATCAACCTCGGCTACTGGGGCGCCGGGATGGACGCGGACAACCTCGCCGTCGCCCAGGAGGCCGACCGGCTCGGCTACGCGGTCTGCTGGGCCGCCGAGGCCTACGGCTCCGACGCGGCCACCGTGCTCAGCTGGGTCGCCGCCCAGACCGAGCGCATCGACGTCGGCTCGGCCATCTTCCAGATCCCGGCCCGCCAGCCGGCGATGACCGCGATGACCGCCGCGACCCTGGACTCCCTGTCCGGCGGCCGTTTCCGGCTCGGTCTCGGCGTCTCCGGCCCGCAGGTCTCCGAGGGCTGGTACGGCGTCAAGTTCGACAAGCCGCTCTCCCGCACCCGCGAGTACGTCGAGATCGTGCGCCGGGCGATGAGCCGCGAGCGCCTGTCGTTCGAGGGCGAGCACTGGACGCTGCCGCTGCCCGGCGGCCCGGGCAAGCCGATCAAGCTGACCGTGCACCCCGAGCGCGAGCACATCCCGCTGTACATCGCCGCGATCGGCCCGAAGAACCTGGAGCAGACCGGCGAGATCGCCGACGGCGCACTGCTGATCTTCCCCTCCGCCGACCACCTGGAGGACACCGCGATCCGGTATCTGCGCGCCGGACGCGAGAAGGCCGGCCTGACCATGGACGGCTTCGACGTCGCGCCCACCCTGCCGCTCCACCTCGGCGACGACAAGGACGTGACCGGCCTCGCCGACGCCTTCCGCCCCTACACCGCGCTGTACGTCGGCGGCATGGGCAGCGCCAAGCAGAACTTCTACAACCAGCTCGCCCGGCGCATGGGCTACGAGCAGGCCGCCGCCGAGGTCCAGGAGAAGTACCTCTCCGGCGACAAGCAGGGCGCCGCGGCCGCCGTACCGCACGACCTGATCGACGCCACCACCCTGCTCGGCTCCGTGGACCGGATCGCCGACCGGATGAAGGCCTACGCGGCCGCCGGTGTCACCACCCTGAACCTCAACCCGGCCGGCTTCACCCTGGACGAGCGCGTCGCCGCACTGCGCGCCGGTGTCGAGGCCCTGGAGCGCGCCGGCCTGGCGTAGCCGACAGGGTCCGGACAAGCACTACGGCCGTGGTGGGGGCTCGGGGGTCTTCCCCGCCACGGCCGTCATCCGGAACAACGCGCCCGGCGCCCCCGGGTTACGGCCTTTCCCGACCCGGACGTTCCCCCGTCCGGCGGAGCCGTGCGACACCCGTGTTGCAGCACCTCTCCCACCCCACTTGACTCGTTCTTTGCGGAGACCTGCAGAGAGGTGCCCCAGATGCTTTCGCCGAAGAATCTGTTCCAGGAGATCCTCGACAACGACGAGTCCTTCGCGCTGTTCTGCTCCATCGCCGCCGGCGGAGAGTCACAGGGGGGCTGGGAGAACGGCCGCATCGCAGCGCTCGTGCCGCAGAGCGAACGCGCCATGGCCCCCAAGATCGCCCGGCACGGCGCCGACGAGGACAAGCACGGCCGCATCTTCCACGCCCTCATGCGAAAGCGCGGCCTGCGACCGGTGCCGGTGCCGGACGAGACCGACTACACGATGCTCCTGGAGAAGCACGGCATCGGCCTGTCGCACGACAAGCTCAAGGCCGACCGGCCGCTCACGGCGGAGGACATCGTCGTCTACCTCGCGCACAGCCGGGTCACCGAGCAGCGCGCCGCGGAGCAGATGCTCATGCTCCGCACGTACTTCGCCGACCACCCGGACGTCGGCAAGGCCGTCCGGATGATCTCCGCCGACGAGGACAACCACCTGGCCTACACGCACGAGGAACTGCTGCGCCTCGCGGCCGCCGGACACGGCCGGCTCATCCAGCGCACCCTGCGCGCCTGCGCCCTCGCCGAGATCCGCATCTACCGCGACGTCAGCCTCGCCGTCATGGCACACATGGGCCGCATCCTGGGCTGGTCCCGCGCGAAGGCCGCGCTGCTCGCCGCAGGCATCCACGCGGTGTACGCCTGGGAGCGGATCGCGGGCTGGCACCGCATGGTGTCCCTGCGCATGCCCGAACGCCGCGACGCACTCGGCGGCGCCCCCACCACGGCCCCCGAGTTCGCCTGACCGTGCCGCGCGCACCCACTCACCGCGCCGGTGTCACATCCAGCCCCGCCGCTTGAACAGCCGGTACAGCAGCACCACCAGGCCGACCATCACGATGATCACCGCCGGGTACGACCACACCCAGTGCAGCTCGGGCATGTGGTCGAAGTTCATGCCGTAGATCCCCGCGATCATCGTGGGCACCGCGGCCATGGCCGCCCACGCGGAGATCTTCCGCATGTCGTCATTCTGCCGGACGCTCATCTGCGCCAGGTGCGCCGAGAGTATGTCCGACACCAGCCGGTCCAGCCCTTCCACGGACTCGTTCACGCGCGTGAGGTGGTCGCTGACGTCACGGAAGAACGGCCGCGCCTTGTCGTCCACGAACGGCACCTTCCCCCCGTACTCGCCCGCGCCCGCCATCCGGCTCAGCGGCTTCGCCAGCGGTCCGGTCGCCCGCCGGAACTCCAGCACCTGCCGCTTGAAGGTGTAGATCCGCGACGCCGTGTGCCGGGTGCCGCCGCCGGACGGCGAGAACACCTCCGTCTCCAGCTCCTCCAGATCGGTCTGCAGTTCCGTCGCCACCTCCAGATAGTGGTCCACGACGGCGTCGGCGATGGCGTACACCACCGACGTCGGCCCCTTGCCGAGCAGCTCCGGCTCGTGCTCCAGCCGCTGCCGCACCGCCCCCAGCGGCGCCCCCTCGCCGTGCCGCACGGTCACCACGAAGCCGTCACCGAGGAAGACCATGACCTCGCCGGCCGAGACGGTGTCGCTCTCCTGCTCGTACACCACCGGCTTGAGCACCAGGAACAGCGAGTCGTCGTACACCTCCAGCTTGGGCCGCTGGTGCGCCTTCAGGGCGTCCTCCACCGCCAGCGGATGCAGACCGAACTCCTGGGTGACCCGGGCGAACTCCGGCTCGGAAGGCTCGTACAGCCCCACCCACACGAACCCGCCCGCGGCCCGTGCCTCCTCCAGGGCGTCGGAGAAGTCCCCGGGCCCCTCGGTCCGCCTGCCGTCGCTGTAGATGGCGCAATCGACGATCACGGAGCGCATTCTCCTTCCTGCGGGCCGACAGCGCAGCCCTGCGTACGCCTACCCTGGGGCGCATGCCCACGTTGATCCTCGTAAGGCACGGACGTTCCACCGCCAACAGCGAGGGCCTCCTCGCCGGCTGGACCCCCGGCGTCGCCCTCGACGAGCGCGGCAGCGCGCAGGCCGCGGCGCTGCCCGACCGGCTCGCCGCGCTGCCGCTCGCCGAGATCGTCACCAGCCCGCTGCAACGCTGCCAGGAAACCGTGGCGCCGCTGCTGGCGGCCCGCCCCGGCCTGACGCCGCACACCGACGACCGCATCGGCGAGTGCCACTACGGCGACTGGTCGGGCCGCAAGCTCGCCGAGCTGAGCGACGAGCCCCTGATGGAGGTCGTCCAGTCCCACCCCTCCGCGGCAGCCTTTCCCGGCGGGGAGTCCATGCGCGCCATGCAGACCCGCGCCGCCGAAGCGGTCCGCGAGTGGAACGCGCGCGTGGAGCGCGACCACGGCGCCGACGCGGTGTACCTCATGTGCTCCCACGGCGACATCATCAAGTCGCTCGTGGCCGACGCCCTCGGCCTGCATCTCGACCTCTTCCAGCGGATCTCCGTCGAACCGTGTTCCATCACCGCGATCCGCTACACCCGGCTGCGGCCCTTCCTCGTGCGCCTCGGCGACACCGGCGACCTCACCTCCCTCGCCCCCCGCGAGCAGCCGCCGGGCGACGACGCGACCGTGGGGGGTGGTGCGGGCGCACCGTGATCGTCGGCCGCAGTAGGGTGAAGCGGTCGCAGTAGCGCAGCGATCGCCCCTCACGATTCTTGGAGCTGGACGTGTCCCGTCAGGTGTTCCTCTACGACCAACCGGACCGCTTCGTGGCCGGTACGGTCGGACTGCCCGGGCGCCGTACCTTCTTTCTGCAAGCCAGCGCCGGCGCCCGGGTGACCAGCGTGGCACTGGAGAAGACTCAGGTCGCCGCGCTCGCCGAGCGCATGGACGAGCTCCTCGACGAGGTGGTGCGTCGCAGCGGCGGCAACGCCGCCGTCCCGGCCGTCGCGCCCGCCGAGATCGCCGACAGCGCCCCGCTGGAGACTCCCGTCGAGGAGGAGTTCCGGGTGGGCACCATGGCCCTCGCCTGGGACGGCGAGGAGCAGCGCATGATCGTCGAGGCGCAGGCCCTCGTGGAACTCGACGCCGAGTCCGAGGAGGACCTCGCCGAGGCCGAGGAACGCCTCCTGCAGGACGAGGAGAACGGGCCCCCGATGCTGCGGGTCCGCCTCACCGGCGCCCAGGCCAGAGCCTTCGCCAAGCGCGCCCTCGACGTCGTCAACGCCGGCCGGCCGCCCTGCCCGCTGTGCAGCCTGCCGCTCGACCCGGAGGGACACGTATGTCCGCGCCAGAACGGATACCGCCGCGGAGCGTGACCGCGGCGCAGCTCCTCGCCGAGGGGGAGCTGACCGTCCGCGGGCGCATCCGCGAGGCCTCCAACGCAGCCCTGTACTGCACGGTGGCCCTCGACGGCCGGGAAGCCGCCTGCATCTACAAGCCGGTCGCCGGTGAGCGCCCCCTGTGGGACTTCCCCGACGGCGCCCTGGCCCGCCGCGAGGTCGCCGCGTACGAGGTGTCCGAGGCGACCGGCTGGCACCTGATCCCGCCGACCGTGCTGCGCGACGGGCCCTACGGCGAGGGCATGTGCCAGCTCTGGATCGACGTCGAGCCCGAGGGCGCCGAACTCCTCGCCCTCGTCGACGGCGAGGAGCCGGAACCGGGCTGGAAAGCGATCGGCTTCGCCGACGTCGGCGAGGACCGCGCCGCCCTGCTCGTGCACGCCGACGACCCCCGGCTGCGGCGGCTCGCCGTCCTGGACGCCGTGATCAACAACGCCGATCGCAAGGGCGGCCACCTGCTGCCCGCCGCCGAGGGGCGCCTGTACGGCATCGACCACGGCGTCACGTTCCACGTCGAGAACAAGCTGCGCACCCTGCTGTGGGGCTGGGCGGGCGAGCCGCTGACCGAGGAGGCCGTCGAGGCCCTGACGCGGCTGCGCGCCGAGCTGAAGGAGGGCGGGCCCCTCGCCGAGCGGCTCGCGGGCCTGATCAGCCCCGCCGAGACGGACGCCACACGCGCGCGTGTCGAGGCGCTGCTCGCCTCGGGGAAACATCCCGAGCCGAGCGGGGAATGGCCCGCGATTCCCTGGCCACCCGTCTGACACGCCTCATCCCCTCCGACACACGCCGACTGCACATCCGCCGGGAAGACACAAGAGCGCCTTCCCGGCCATCCGGCCCGCTCCGGTTCGTATGTGAAACCCCGGTCCGGTTAGGCTCATGACATGCATGCCTGGCCCGCTTCCGAAGTCCCCGCCCTGCACGGTCAGGGCCGCGACCTGAGGATCCACGACACCGCGACCGGCCAGCTGGTCACCCTCCAGCCCGGTCCCGTCGCCCGTATCTACGTCTGCGGCATCACCCCGTACGACGCCACCCACCTGGGGCACGCGGCGACCTACAACGCGTTCGACCTCGTGCAGCGCGTGTGGCTCGACACCAAGCGGCAGGTTCACTACGTCCAGAACGTCACGGACGTCGACGATCCGCTGCTGGAGCGCGCGGAGCGGGACGGCCTCGACTGGGTCGCCCTCGCCGAGAAGGAGACGGCCCTCTTCCGTGAGGACATGACGGCCCTGCGGATGCTGCCGCCGCAGCAGTACATAGGCGCCGTCGAGGCCATACCCGGCATCGTCCCGCTCGTGGAGCGCCTGCGCGATCTCGGCGCGGCCTACGAGCTGGAAGGCGACATCTACTTCTCCGTCGAGTCCGACCCGCACTTCGGCAAGGTCTCCAACCTGGACGCCGCCGCCATGCGGCTGCTGTCCGCCGAGCGCGGCGGCGACCCGGACCGCCCGGGCAAGAAGAACCCGCTCGACCCGATGCTGTGGATGGCCGCCCGTGAGGGCGAGCCCAGCTGGGACGGCGCCTCCCTCGGCCGGGGACGCCCCGGATGGCACATCGAGTGCGTGGCCATCGCCCTGGACCACCTCGGCATGGGCTTCGACGTCCAGGGCGGCGGCTCCGACCTCGCCTTCCCGCACCACGAGATGGGCGCCTCGCACGCCCAGGTGCTCACCGGCGAGTTCCCCATGGCCAAGGCCTACGTCCACGCCGGCATGGTCGCCCTGCACGGCGAGAAGATGTCCAAGTCCAAGGGCAACCTGGTCTTCGTCTCCCAGCTGCGCCGGGACGGCGTCGACCCCGCCGCCATCCGGCTGTCGCTGCTCGCCCACCACTACCGCGCCGACTGGGAGTGGACCGACCAGGTCCTCGCCGACGCCGTCGCCCGGCTCGGCCGGTGGCGCGCGGCGGTCTCCCGGCCCGACGGCCCGTCCGCCGACGCGCTCGTCGAGGAGATCCGCGACGCCCTCGCCAACGACCTCGACGCCCCGGCCGCGCTGGCCGCCGTCGACCGCTGGGTCGCGCTCCAGGAGGAGCAGGGCGGCACGGACGCCGGCGCACCCGGCGTCGTCTCCCGCGCGGTGGACGCGCTGCTGGGTGTCGCCCTGTAAGGGCCTGCGGCACAGACGAAGGGCGGTGCGCCAGGCGCACCGCCCTTTTTCGTACTCCGCTCAGTCCTCCGCGTCGTCCTCGTCGTCCTTCGCACCGCCCGAGGCAGGCGGCTTCGGCGGACGCGCGCCGTCACGGCGTCGCAGATACCGCTCGAACTCCCGTGCGATCGCCTCGCCCGACGCCTCCGGCAGCTCCGCGGTGTCCCGGGCCTCCTCCAGCGTCTGGACGTACTCGGCCACCTCGCTGTCCTCCGCGGCCAGCTGGTCCACGCCCACCTGCCAGGCACGCGCGTCCTCGGGCAGCTCGCCCAGCGGGATCCGCACGTCGATCAGGTCCTCCAGACGGTTCAGCAGCGCCAGCGTGGCCTTCGGGTTGGGCGGCTGCGACACGTAGTGCGGCACCGCCGCCCACAGCGACACCGCCGGCACACCCGCGTGCGTGCACGCCTCCTGCAGGACACCGACGATGCCGGTGGGACCCTCGTACTTGGTCTCCTCCAGATCCATCCGCCGGGCCAGGTCCGCGTCGGACGTCGTCCCGCTGATCGGGACCGGACGCGTGTGCGGGGTGTCGCCGAGCAGGGCGCCCAGGATCACCACCAGCTCCACGCCCAACTCGTGCGCGAAGCCCAGCAGCTCGTTGCAGAACGAGCGCCAGCGCATGGACGGTTCGATGCCGCGGACCAGTACCAGGTCGCGCGGCTTGTCACCGCCGACACGCACCACGGACAACCTTGTCGTCGGCCACGTGATCTTGCGGACGCCGCCGTCCATGAACACCGTGGGGCGGTTCACCTGGAAGTCGTAGTAGTCCTCGGCGTCCAGCGCCGCGAACACCTCGCCCTTCCACTCCTTCTCCAGATGCGCGACCGCGGTGGAGGCGGCGTCGCCGGCATCGTTCCAGCCCTCGAACGCGGCCACCATGACCGGGTCGATCAGCTCGGGAACCCCCTCGAGCTCGATCACCCAGTGCCTCCTTCCGACGTGCCCTCGCTTGACCACCCAACCTTACGGCGTGCGGCGGGGGCGCCCGCAGCCCCCTTGCACGGGGGAGTGAACGGAACACTGCCCCGATCGCCACCCCGGAACACCCCGGCCCTCACCCGCTCTCCGCGTCGAACCACTCCTTGCCGGCCGCCCAGTGCCGCACCCAGCCGGCGAAGCCCGACTCGGCGGTCGTATGGCCGAACTCGGCGCCGAACGGGAGCGCCCCCACGTCCGTGACCTGCCATATGTGGCCGCGGTGCGGCCCGCTGACCACGAGATGCCAGTCCATGGCACAGCCGTCCGTACCGAGGACGACCGAGCCGTGGTGGAAGACCCGGTGGATGACGGCGTCCCGCTCGTCGTCCCCCTCGTCCTCCTCCCACAACCAGGCATTTGTCAGCGGGAACGGCTCGCTCAGGTCGCGGTCCGCCTCCTCACCGCCCCAGCCGGTGGGCAGCTCGGCCGGCCCCAGCAGCCCGTACGCCGGTGGGCCCTTGCGGGAGCCGCCCGTGATCTCCGCGACGAACGTGCGGTACGGCTCCGGCAGGACGATCCCGTGCTCCGCCTCGAAGGCGTGCACGGCCTCCCAGCCCAGCGCCGAGGCACCCCCGTCGTCGACTCCGAAAGCGGCCCGCAGAACGTCGAGTTCGGCCGGGTCCGCGTGATCGTTGCGCATGGCTCCATACCTATCAGCCGGCACCGACAACGTCCGCGGCAGGCGAAAGGGGCGACCCCGTGCGGGGAGCCGCCCCTTTGCCGGCGCAGGGCCGTCCGGCCGTCGAACCTGAGCCGGCCCTACTTCTTGTCGAGCAGGTCCTGGACCTTGCCCCGCACCTCGTCCGTGGCCAGGCCGCGGATCGTCAGCGTGGTGCGGCGGCGCAGCACGTCGTCCGCCGTCTCGGCCCACTCGTGGTCACGGGCGTAGACGACCTGCGCCCAGATCTCCGGGGCGTCGGGGTGGACCCGCTCGCCCAGCTCCGGGTTCTCGTTGGCCAGCCGGGCGATGTCGAACGCCAGCGAGCCGTAGTGCGTCGCCAGGTGCCTCGCGGTGTCGGCGGCCATGCGCGGGCCCGGCGCCGGGCGGTCGACCAGCAGGCGGTGCGCGACCGCGCGCGGGTTGGCGACACCGGGCAGCGGCAGCTTCTTCGGCAGCGAGGCGATCGGCTCGAAGTCGTCGCCCAGCGGGTGGCCCGGCAGCGCCTCCAGCTTCTTCATCACGGTGCGGCCGATGTGGCGGAACGTGGTCCACTTGCCGCCCGCCACGGACAGCATGCCGCCCCTGCCCTCGGTCACCACCGTCTCGCGCTTGGCCTTGGCGGTGTCACCGGGACCGCCCGGCAGCACCCGCAGCCCCGCGAAGGAGTACGTGATCAGATCCCGGCTGAGCTGCTGGTCGCGAATCGAGAACGCGGCCTCGTCCAGGATCTGGGCTATGTCCCGGTCGTTGACCGCGACGTCCGCCGGGTCGCCCTCGTACTCCTCGTCGGTGGTGCCGAGCAGCAGCATGTCCTCCCAGGGGAGGGCGAAGGTGATGCGGTACTTGTCGATCGGGGTGGCCAGCGCCGCCTTCCACGGCGAGGTCCGCTTGAGGACCAGGTGCGCACCCTTGGACAGGCGGATGGACGGCGCCGCGTTCGGGTCCTCCATCCGGCGCAGGTGGTCGACCCACGGGCCGGTCGCGTTCAGCACCAGACGGGCGCTGACTCCGAACTCGTCGCCGGAGAGACGGTCGCGCAGCTCCGCGCCGGTCACCCGGCCCTTGGTGAAGCGCAGACCCGTCACCTCGGCGTGGTTCAGGACGACCGCGCCCGCGTCGACGGCCGCGCGGACCGTCATCAGCGCCATGCGCGCGTCGTTCATCTGGTCGTCGCCGTACACGGCCACGGCCTTGAGGTTGTCGGTGCGCAGCTCCGGCACGTCCTGCGCCGCCTTGGCGGGGGAGAGGAGGTGGCCGACGCCGTCACCGAACGCGGAGAGCGCGGAGTAGGCGAAGACGCCCGCGCCGAGCTTCGCCGCGCCGTGCGGCCCGCCCTTGTACACGGGGAGGTAGAACGTGAGCGGGTTCGCCAGGTGGGGCGCCACCTGACGGGAGACCGCACGGCGCTCGAAGTGGTTCTCCGCCACCAGCTTCACCGCACCGGTCTGCAGGTAGCGCAGGCCGCCGTGGAGCAGCTTGGACGAGGCGGAGGAGGTGGCGCCGGCGAAGTCGCCGGCGTCGACCAGAGCCACCCTGAGGCCGGACTGCGCGGCGTGCCAGGCCGTCGAGATGCCGAGGATGCCGCCGCCGATGACGAGCAGGTCGTACGACGCCTTGGAGAGCTGCTCCCGGGTCTCGGCTCGGCTCGGGTTCGAGCCGGAGGCCGGGTGCGTGCCCAGTGCAGGTACGGAACTCAGGGTGGACTGCGTGGTCATAGCGGGTATTACTCCTCGTCCTCGAGCCAGCCCATGGTCCGCTCGACGGCCTTGAGCCAGTTCTTGTACTCACGGTCGCGGGTCTCCGCGTCCATGCGGGGGGTCCACTCGGCGGCCCGGCGCCAGTTGGCACGCAGGTCGTCGGTGCTGTTCCAGAAGCCGACGGCGAGACCGGCGGCGTACGCGGCGCCCAGGCAGGTGGTCTCGGCGACCATCGGGCGCACGACGGGGGCGTCCAGCACGTCCGAGAGCGTCTGCATCAGCAGGTTGTTGGCGGTCATGCCGCCGTCGACCTTGAGGGTCACCAGCTCGACGCCGGAGTCCTTCACCATGGCGTCGGCGATCTCCCGCGTCTGCCAGGCGGTGGCCTCCAGGACGGCGCGCGCCAGGTGCGCCTTGGTGACGTACCGGGTCAGGCCGGCGATCACACCACGGGCGTCGGAGCGCCAGTGCGGGGCGAACAGGCCGGAGAAGGCCGGCACGAAGTACGCGCCGCCGTTGTCCTCGACGGACAGCGCGAGGGTCTCGATCTCGGCGGCCGTGGAGATCAGGCCCATCTGGTCGCGCATCCACTGCACCAGCGAGCCGGTGACGGCGATCGAGCCCTCCAGGGCGTAGACCGTTTCCTGGTCGCCGATCTTGTAGCCGACGGTGGTGAGCAGACCGGCGTAGGAGTTGATGATCTTGTCGCCGGTGTTCATCACCATGAAGGTGCCGGTGCCGTAGGTCGACTTGGTCTCGCCCTCGGAGAAACAGGTCTGGCCGAACAGGGCCGCCTGCTGGTCGCCGAGCGCCGAGGCGACCGGGATGCCGCCGAGCAGGTCGCCCAGCTTGCCGCCGGTGATCTCGCCGTAGACCTCGGCGGAGGAGCGGATCTCGGGCAGGATCTGCTTCGGGACGCCGATCGACTCGCAGATCTTGTCGTCCCACTCCATGGTGTGGAGGTTCATCAGCATGGTGCGGGAGGCGTTGGTGACGTCGGTGACGTGCTTGCCGCCGTTGACACCACCGGTCAGGTTCCAGATGACCCAGGTGTCCATGGTGCCGAAGAGGATGTCCCCGGCCTCGGCGCGCTCCTTGAGGCCCTCGACGTTGTCGAGCAGCCAGCGGGCCTTGGGCCCGGCGAAGTAGGAGGCGAGGGGCAGACCGGTCTCGCGGCGGAAGCGGTCCTGGCCGACGTTGCGGCCCAGCTCGCGGCACAGGGCGTCGGTACGGGTGTCCTGCCAGACGATGGCGTTGTGGACCGGCTCGCCGGTGTTCTTGTCCCACAGCACGGTGGTCTCGCGCTGGTTGGTGATGCCGATGGCCTTGATGTCGTCGCGGGTGATGCCGGCCTTGGCGACCGCGCCGGCGACGACCTCCTGGACGTTGGTCCAGATCTCGGTGGCGTTGTGCTCGACCCAGCCCGGCTTCGGGAAGATCTGCTCGTGCTCCTTCTGGTCGACGGAGACGATCCGGCCGTCCCGGTCGAAGACGATGCAGCGGCTGGAGGTGGTGCCCTGGTCGATGGCGGCGATGAAGGGGCCGGCGGTGTGCGCGTCGGTCACTGTGTGCTCCTGGAGGATCCGTCGTTGGGGGGCTGATGGATACGGCGCGTGCGGTGCTCGGTGGTCCGCGGGGACGTCTCGCTGTTCCTCACGAACATCCTGAGCTGGCTCCTACGCGAATGCGACGTTGTAGAGGCCTGCGGCGATCGCGCCGCCGATCAGCGGACCGACCACCGGGATCCACGCGTATGCCCAGTCCGAGCCGCCCTTGTTGGGCAGCGGCAGCAGGGCGTGCACGATGCGCGGGCCGAGGTCGCGGGCCGGGTTGATGGCGTAGCCGGTCGGCCCGCCGAGGGACAGACCGATCGAGACGACCACCAGCGCGGTGATCAGACCGCCCAGGATGCCCAGGCCGTTGCCCTTGTCGTTGAGGCCCTGGGTGAGGACCGCGAGGATCAGCACGACCGTGCCGATGATCTCCGTCAGCAGGTTCTGCACCGTGTTCCGGATCTCAGGACCGGTGGAGAAGATCCCCAGGACCGGGCCGGCGCCCTTCTCCTGCGCCTCGACGGCCTTGGCCGTGGTGGCCTGTGCGCCCGGACCGCCGACGATCTCCTTGTCGGTCAGGTGCGCCTGGAACTGGCCGTAGTAGGCCACCCAGACCAGCGCGGCACCGATCATCGCGCCGAGCAGCTGGCCGGCGAAGTACAGCGGGACGTTCGTCCAGTCACTGTCCTTGATCGCCAGGGCGACCGTCACGGCCGGGTTGAGGTGGGCACCGGAGAGCGGGCCCGAGATGTACACCGCCGTCATCACGGCGAAACCCCAGCCGAAGGCGATGGCGAGCCAGCCGGCGCCTCGGGCCTTGGAGGCCTTCAGGGTCACGGCGGCGCAGACGCCGCCGCCGAGGAGGATGAGAACGGCGGTACCTATGGTCTCGCCGATGAAGATGTCGGAGCTGGACACCCGCGACTCCTTTGTCCTTCGTCCAGGGGGGAAGCCGAACTCCCGGGTCCCGCCGGGGTTGCGGCGCCCTCGGGGGTGAGAGCGAATTCCGGCCCTTGGCGTTGTCACACTCTAGCGCGTATTGCCGGTAGGTGTTCGACAATGCCGACCGATGGACGGGAGTCTTGCTGCGCCTTCACAGGTGCGTCAAGAGGTCTGGGCAAGAGGTCTGGGTTCGAAAGCCCGATCGTTACTGATCGCTCCGCGCGGACGCCGCCGCGAGCGGGCGCGAACGAGGGCCGGAGCGCATCTCCAGCGCTCCGGCCCTCATGGTCGTACGACGTCTCAGAACCGCCCGGCGCCCAGGTCCCGCGACACCGCGCGGGCGCAGTCCCGCACGGCCGCGATCAGCTCGGGCCGCAGCTCCCCGTCCCGGCGCACCCGCTCCACGGCGCCGGTGATGCCCACCGCGCCCACCGGCATGCGCCGCCGGTCGTGGATGGGCGCGGCGATGGACGCGACGCCCTCCCAGGTCTCCTCCACATCGGCCGCGTAGCCACGCGCGCGGGTGACGTCGAGGAGGCGCTCGAAGCTCTCCAGGTCGCACACCGTGCGGTCCGTGAAGGCCTTGCGATCGGACTCCAGCGCCTCGCTGTGCGCCACCGGGTCGTACGCGGACAGCACCTTGCCCAGGGCCGTGGAGTGCAGCGGCTGCATGGCCCCGATCTCCAGCACTTGCCGGCTGTCGTCGGGCCGGAAGACGTGGTGCACGATCAGCACGCCCTGCTGGTGCAGCACGCCCAGGTAGACGCTCTCCCCGCTGGAACGGGCCAGGTCGTCCGTCCACACCAGGGCCCGCGCCCGCAGTTCGTGCACGTCGAGATAGGTGGTGCCCAGGCGCAGCAGCTCCGCGCCCAGCTGGTAGCGCCCGGAAGCCTCGTCCTGCTCCACGAAGCCCTCCTGCTGGAGGGTGCGCAGGATGCCGTGCGCGGTGCCCTTGGCGAGGCCGAGCGCGGAGGCGATGTCCGACAGGCCCAGGCGCCGCTCGCCGCCCCCGAGCAGCCGCAGCATCGCGGCCGCCCGCTCGAGCGACTGGATGTTCCGTGCCATCGCCGTCCTGCCTCCGTCCCCATCGACCGTTCACGCGCGGTGCTCCCACCGGCGTTCGGCAATGTCGAACACTACCGGTCCATGCCGACCTCCCGCCAATGGTCGGACGGTACTTGTTACGCCATGCACGGCGTGTCGGCCACACTGGGGTGTCCCCGGGACGCCTCGCATCGTCCCCGTCTGACGCCCCGCACCGCGTCCACCCCCCGACCGGGGGCGCGCGTCCCCTCGTCCGCCCCGTCCCCTTTCACCCGTTCGCCGTGGCGCCCGGACCCGCCCATGCGGCTGCTCACGGTGGCGCGCCTGGCGTCCCCGCCCGTCCGCCTCGTGGACGCTCTGCCCATCCTCGGCGCGTCCCGGTTACGCTGGCGCCGTGCGCCTCGCCTGAAAACCGCTGCGAAGCCGCATAGCCGACAGCCGTCGCATCCAAGGGAGCCCCTTCATGGCCTCGTCGCCGCTGACCCCTTCCGCCGACAGCCGGACCCGTGTGTCCGCGCTCCGTGAGGCGCTTGCCACCCGTGTGGTGGTCGCCGACGGGGCGATGGGCACCATGCTCCAGGCGCAGGACCCCACGCTGGAGGACTTCCAGCAGCTCGAGGGCTGCAACGAGGTCCTGAACGTCACCCGTCCGGACATTGTGCGCTCGGTGCACGAGGAGTACTTCGCGGCCGGCGTGGACTGTGTGGAGACGAACACCTTCGGCGCGAACCACACCGCGGCCGCCGAGTACGAGATCTCCGACCGGGTCTTCGAGCTGTCCGAGGCCGGTGCGCGCATCGCCCGTGAGGTGGCCGACGAGTTCACCGCCCGGGACGGCCGGCCCCGCTGGGTGCTCGGTTCCATCGGCCCCGGCACCAAGCTGCCCACGCTCGGCCACGTCGGCTACACCACGATCCGCGACGGCTACCAGGCCAACGCCGAGGGCCTGCTCGCGGGCGGCGCGGATGCGCTGATCGTGGAGACCACGCAGGACCTGCTGCAGACCAAGGCGTCCGTGGTCGCGGCCCGCCGCGCCATCGAGGCGGCCGGCCTGGATGTGCCGCTGCTGGTGTCAATGGCGTTCGAGACGACCGGCACGATGCTGCTGGGCTCGGAGATCGGTGCGGCGCTGACCGCGCTGGAGCCGCTGGGCATCGACATGATCGGCCTGAACTGCTCGACCGGCCCGGCGGAGATGAGCGAGCACCTGCGCTACCTCACCCGTCACTCCCGTATCCCGCTGCTGTGCATGCCGAACGCGGGCCTGCCGATCCTGACGAAGGACGGGGCGCACTTCCCGCTCGGGCCGCAGGGTCTGGCGGACGCGCAGGAGAACTTCGTGCGTGACTACGGGCTGTCGCTGGTGGGGGGCTGCTGCGGCACGACGCCGGAGCATCTGCGGCAGGTCGTGGAGCGGGTACGGGATCTGGCGCCGGGTGAGCGGGATCCGCGGCCGGAGCCGGGGGCGGCGTCGCTGTATCAGACGGTGCCGTTCCGGCAGGACACCGCGTATCTGGCGATCGGTGAGCGCACCAATGCCAACGGGTCGAAGAAGTTCCGTGAGGCGATGCTGGCGGGCCGCTGGGACGACTGTGTGGAGATGGCCCGCGAGCAGATCCGTGAGGGCGC
>NZ_JBVJPV010000020.1:0-155494 GCF_055609245.1 Streptomyces sp. NPDC036813
GCCCGGTTACATTCCGAACCCGGAAGCTAAGCCTTACAGCGCCGATGGTACTGCAGGGGGGACCCTGTGGGAGAGTAGGACGCCGCCGAACAATTCTTCAAAGGGTTGGACCCCGAACTTCGGTTCCGGGTCCAACCCTTTTTTGTTTGCCGTCACTTGAGGTTCAGGTTCCGCATCGAGTATCGGTGGCATGGGTGCTGCTGCAATGCTCAGGGCCGCCGGTATCGGCGTGGGTGACGAGGTCGTCGTGCCGGCCTTCGGGAACGCGGAGGTCGCCGGTGCGGTGACCCTGGCCGGGGCGCTGCCGGTGTTCGCCGACATAGACCCGGTGACGTACTGCCTGGACACG
Organism: Streptomyces sp. NPDC036813; assembly: GCF_055609245.1. Classification (NCBI taxonomy): domain Bacteria; kingdom Bacillati; phylum Actinomycetota; class Actinomycetes; order Kitasatosporales; family Streptomycetaceae; genus Streptomyces; species Streptomyces sp. NPDC036813. The sequence continues at coordinate 350 of NZ_JBVJPV010000020.1, forward strand.
GCCGCCGTCGAAGCGGCCGTAACTCCTCGGACGGCTGCCCTCGTTGTCGTCCACCGCTTCGGACGGGTGGCCGACCTGGGGGCGCTGCGGGCGCTCGGGCAGCGGCACGGGCTGCTCGTCCTGGAGCAGGGGGAGTCGGAGGCGCCGTACGACGAGGTCGCGCAGCGGCGGGAAAGGGCGGCCTATCTCGATGCCCGGCTGCGGGGGGTGTTGACCCCTGACGGCGGTGACGGGCACACCTATCAGCAGTACGTCGTGCGGGTGCCGGGCAATGGGCGGCCGGATCGCGACGCCTTCGCTCGCGCCGTCCGGGCCAAGGGAGTCGACTGCCGGGTCCCCGTGAAAACGCCGGTGCACCGGCTGCCTGAGTTCCGGCGGTGCGTGTCCTTGCCGGTGACCGAGCGGGCCGCCGACGAGACGCTTTCACTGCCGGTCGACGCCGGGCTGACGAAACGGGACATGCAGCGCATTGTGGGTGCTTGTAATGCGCTCGGCGGGCTGCTGGCACCGGCCTTCTGAACGAGTTTGGGAATCCCGGTTCGATCAGGGTATGCTTCATTCCGTTGCCGCGAGGGAAACCTCGGAAAAGCGACAAGCCCCTATAGCTCAGTCGGCAGAGCGTCTCCATGGTAAGGAGAAGGTCAACGGTTCGATTCCGTTTGGGGGCTCCATCAGAAAAGCCCCCCGCCCATCGGGCGGGGGGCTTTTTCGTGTTCGCCCCGGTGCGGTTCCCTTTTCAGTCCGTGTGCGGCTCCGGCACCCGCATCGCCAGGATCGCCATGTCGTCCGAGGGGGCGTCCGATGCGAAGCGCTCCACCGCCCGCATGATGCGGGCGGCGACCGCGCCGGCCGTCAGGCCCGTGCAGGTGGTCAGGACGTCGGCGAGGCCGTCGTCGCCGAGCATGCGGGTGCCCTCGCGGCGTTCCGTCACGCCGTCCGTGACACAGAGCAGGACGTCGCCCGGGTCCAGCGTCACCGTCTGCTCGTACAGCTCCAGGTCCTCCATGACGCCGAGCAGCGGCTGGGGCTCGGCTGCAGCCTCCACCGTGCCGTCCTGGCGCAGGCGCAGCGGGAGCGGGTGGCCGGCGCAGACCACCTTCAGTTCGGCGCTGCCGTCCTCCTGCGGGCGCATCTCGCCGTACAGGAGCGTGAGGAAGCGGCTACGGGCGCCCTCGTCGAGGATCGCGGAGTTCAGGCGCTCCAGGACGGCCGGGCCGCTGAGGCCCTCGCGGGCCAGCAGGCGCAGGGCGTGCCGGGCGAGGCCGGTGACGGCGGCGGCGTTGGGGCCCGTGCCGCAGACGTCGCCGATGGCGAAGCCGTAGGCGCCGTCGCTGATCGGGAACAGGTCGTAGAAGTCGCCCCCGACCTCGTTGCCCTCGCCGGCCGCGCGGTAGATGACCTCGACCTCGACGCCGTCGATGTGCGGCAGCTCCGGCGGCAGGAGGCTGCGCTGGAGGGACTGGCTGATGGCCGTGCGCTCCGAGTACAGGCGGGCGTTGTCCAGGGCCAGGGCGGCCCGGCGGCTCAAGTCCTCGGCCAGTTCCAGGATTTCCTGGCGGAAGTGCTCGTCGGTGGGCTTGCCCAGCGTGAGCATGCCGATGACGCGGTTGCGGGCGACCAGCGGCAGCACGACCGTCTCGCCGCCGAGCGCCGAGGCCACGGCGAGCGTGGGGCCCATGCCGGAGGCGATCTGGTGGATGGGGCCGCCGGTGAGGCCGAGGCTGCGCATGGAGCTCCGCAGGGCGGCCTGGTGGGCGGTCTCGCCGGGCGTCGTCCAGACACGGGCGCCGGGGGTGGGCACCGGGTCCGGCGGGGCGATCTTCGAGAGCAACGACTTGATGCCGTCGATGAGTTCCTCGTCCTCGTGCAGGACGTACGACAGATAGGGCTCGGAGGCCTGGTCGGCGATCGTGTAGACCGCGCACCAGGTGGCCAGGGTCGGGACCGTCATCTGGGCCATGAGGGCCAGGGTCTGGTCGCGGTCCAGGGTGCCGGCGAGGAGGTCGGAGGCCTCCACGAGGAAGCTGAGGGAGCCGCGGCGCAGGCGTTCCAGCTCGCCCAGGCGGGCCGACTCGACGGCCAGCGCGATGCGGTCGGCGGCGAACTGCAGGCGCAGTGCCTCTTCGTTGGAGTAGCGGCCCGGGGCTTCGGCGGCGACGCCGAGGGAGCCGGTGAGGCGGCCCTCGACCTTGAGCGGGACGGTGACGACGGAGCGCATGCCGGTGCCGTTCAGCAGGGGGACGGCGCCGGGGACGGCCGTGAGGTCGTCGTGGACGGCGGGCATGCGGGCGGAGCCGTAGCGGCCGGGGCCGGCTTCGACGGGCACGCGCGCGAAGCGCTGGCGGGCGGAGGGCAGGCCGGTGGAGGCGCGGACCTCCAGTTCGGTCTCGTCGTCGGTGGCGAGCAGCAGGAAGGCGGAGTCGCCGTCGAGCATGTCGCGGGCGCGTTCGACGGTGCGCTGGAGGAGGCCGTCGAGGTCGTCGGGGGCGGGGGAGCCGATGAAGGCGTCGAACGGGTCGTTGCTCTGTCCGTCGGCGGTGGCCGGGTCGGTGGCGGGGGCCCGCAAGGGCGTCTGCAGAACGGCGCGTTCGTGGTCGCGGACCAGGAGGCAGACCGTGGAGGGCTCGCCGGAGGTGTCGCGGACGCGGAGGTGGGAGGCGTAGACGGGCATGACGCGGCCGTCGGCGCCGCGGATGCCGTAGCTGCCCTCCCAGCGGGAGAGCTGGAGCGCCTCGGCGATGCCGGTGCCGGTGCCGGGGGTCTGCGGCCAGGCGGCGAGGTCGGTGAGGGGCTTGCCGGTGACCTGGTCGGCGGCGTATCCGAAGAGTTCCTCGGCGTCCTCGCTCCAGGCGCTGATCGCGCCGCCGCGGTCGATCTGGACGACGGCGACGCGGATCCGGCCGTCGGCGATCGGCAGCAGTTCGGCCGGCAGGGCCGGGCCGGCGGTGCGGGTGCCGACGGGGCGTGCGGGCAGGTCGAGCTGGAACCAGACGTTCTTGTGGGTGGGCGTGTACTCCACGCCCCAGCGGCCGGCCAGGGCCGCGCACAGCTGGAGGCCGCGGCCGCCCTCGCGGTCGGGGCTGCCCATGTTCACGGCGGCGCTCTGGACGGGAATCTCCCGCTCGGGGTAGCGGTCGGAGACCTCGATGCGCACGCCGTCCTCGGTGCGCAGGCACAGCACGTCGGCGTGGGTGCCGGCGTGGACCACGGCGTTGGTCACCAGTTCGCTGGTCAGAACGACCGCGTCGTCCACGATGTCCGCGAATCCCCAGCCCTGGAGGGTGTCGCGGACGAACGAGCGGGCGGTCGCGACCGATCGCCCGACAGGCTCGAAGCTGGCTGCCGCGCGCGCGGTGATCACGAAACTCCTCGGCCGGTCGTCGACGTGCTGGGCTGCCCCGTCGTCGGGCTTGCTCCGCTGGTGGGGCGGGCGCGCGCTCGTCGGCCGGGGTTCCGGGGGCTGTGCCCCCGGGATCAGTCCGGTGGTCATGTCTGCGGCCGCCCCTCCGATGCCCGCTCGTACTGTGCCACCGCCCAGGCCGGACGGATCGGTGCGGCTGGACAGCCGCATGCAAGGGTACTTACCTTCCCCGTCCCTGCGGATGCCGGTCAGCGGTGTTTCCGTCCGGAGGGTGTGCGGACGATGTGCGAAGCTGCCGAACTGTTATGGCCTGGTTCGGCGAGGGTGAAACACTGGGCAGGCTTCCGGTGAAGGTCCGGGCAGGCCGAGTGTCGTCCGGCCAGGGTGGGCAGCAGCCCGTTCGTGTGGTCTGCCGGCAACGGGCTGACACACGCGGTGGCACCTGGTACGCCGAAGCGGCGGGACCGGGGCACTACGAGCACGGCAGTAACGGTCGATCCCTGCGGGAGGGACACAGTGGAGTCTGGCGCAGCGACGCGGGGCACGAAGACGCGCGCGAAGAACCAGCGCACATCGCGGGGCGGGACGACCGTGGTGGACACGGCTGCCCTGAACCGGCTCCTGGCGGCTCTGGTGTCCATGCGTGACGGGAATTTCCGCAAGCGGCTCACGGTGTCCGGGGACGGCGTGATGTCGGAGATCGCGGCCGTGTTCAACGAGGTGGCGGACCGCAATCTGCATCTGACGGGTGAGCTGTCGCGGGTGCGGCGCATGGTGGGCCGTGAGGGAAAACTCACGGAACGGCTGGAGACGGGGGCCTGCGAGGGCTCGTGGGCGGCCGCCATCGACGCCTCCAACGACCTGGTCGACGACCTGGTACGGCCGGTGTCCGAGGTCAGCCGGGTGCTGTCGGCGGTCGCGGACGGTGATCTGTCGCCGCGCATGGAGCTGCGCACGCAGACGCCGGAGGGGGCCGGGCATCCGCTGCGCGGGGAGTTCCTCAAGGTCTCGCGGACGGTCAACAACCTTGTCGATCAGCTGTCGACGTTCACCGACGAGGTCACGCGAGTGGCCAGCGAGGTGGGCACCGAGGGCAAGCTCGGCGGGCAGGCACGCGTGCGTGGCCTGTCGGGCTCCTGGAAGGACCTGACGGACTCCGTCAACACGATGGCGTCGCGGCTCACCGCGCAGGTGCGGGACATCGCCCTGGTGACGACGGCGGTCGCCAAGGGTGACCTGTCACGCAAGGTGACCGTGCACGTGGCCGGCGAGATGCTGGAGCTGAAGAACACCGTCAACACGATGGTGGACCAGCTCTCCGCGTTCTCGTCCGAGGTGACGAGGGTCGCCCGTGAGGTGGGGACCGAGGGCATCCTGGGTGGCCAGGCGCAGGTGCCGGGCGTGGACGGGGTGTGGAAGGAGCTGACCGACTCCGTCAACACGATGGCAGGGAACCTCACTGCCCAGGTGCGCGGCATCTCGGAGGTGACCACGGCGGTCGCCAGCGGTGATCTGTCGCGGAAGGTGACGGTCCCGGCGCGCGGTGAGGTCGCGCAGCTCGCCGACACGATCAACCAGATGACCGAGACGCTGCGGATCTTCGCCGACGAGGTCACGCGCGTGGCCAACGAGGTCGGCGCGGAGGGGCGGCTCGGCGGGCAGGCGAACGTGCCGGGCGCGGCCGGCACCTGGAAGGACCTGACGGACTCCGTCAACACCGTGTTCCGGAACCTGACGACGCAGGTGCGGGACATCGCGGCCGTGACGACGGCGGTGGCCAACGGTGATCTGTCGCAGAAGGTCACCGTGGACGTGGCCGGCGAGATGCTGGAGCTGAAGAACACCGTCAACGGGATGGTGGACCAGCTGCAGGCGTTCGGTGCCGAGGTCACGCGTGTGGCGCGGGAGATCGGTGTCGAGGGTGAGCTGGGTGGTCAGGCGCAGGTGCCGGGGGCTGCGGGGACCTGGAAGGACCTCACGGACTCGGTGAACACCGCGTTCCGCAACCTCACCGGGCAGGTGCGCAACATCGCCCAGGTGACGACGGCGGTGGCCAACGGTGATCTGTCGCAGAAGGTCACCGTGGACGTCTCCGGTGAGATGCTCCAGCTGAAGAACACCGTGAACACGATGGTGGACCAGCTGTCGTCGTTCGCCGACCAGGTGACGCGGATGGCGCGGGACGTGGGCACCGAGGGCCGGCTCGGCGGCCAGGCCCGCGTGGACGGCGTCTCGGGCACCTGGAAGGAGCTGACGGACTCCGTCAACTTCATGGCCGGCAACCTCACCTCGCAGGTGCGGCAGATCGCCCAGGTGACGACGGCGGTGGCGCGCGGTGATCTCTCCCAGAAGATCGACGTGGACGCGCGCGGCGAGATCCTGGAGCTGAAGAACACCATCAACACGATGGTCGACCAGCTGTCCGCGTTCGCCGACCAGGTGACCCGGGTCGCCCGGGAGGTGGGCACCGACGGGCGGCTGGGCGGTCAGGCGCAGGTGCCCGGCGTGGCCGGCGTGTGGCGGGACCTGACCGATTCCGTGAACGGAATGGCAGGAAACCTCACCGCCCAGGTGCGCAACATCGCGCAGGTGGCCACCGCGGTGGCGCGCGGTGACCTGTCCCAGAAGATCACCGTGGACGCCCGCGGGGAGATCCTGGAGCTGAAGAACACCCTGAACACGATGGTGGACCAGCTGTCGTCGTTCGCCCAGGAGGTCACGCGCGTGGCCCGCGAGGTGGGTACCGAGGGCATCCTGGGCGGCCAGGCGGAGGTGCAGGGCGTCTCCGGCACCTGGAAGGACCTCACGCAGTCCGTGAACGGCATGGCCAACAACCTGACCCTTCAGGTGCGGTCCATCGCCGAGGTCACCACCGCGGTCGCCAAGGGTGACCTGTCGAAGAAGATCACCGTCGACGCCAAGGGCGAGATCCTCGAGCTGGTGACGACCGTCAACACGATGGTGGACCAGCTGTCGTCGTTCGCCGAGCAGGTGACCCGGGTGGCCCGTGAGGTGGGTACCGAGGGCATCCTGGGCGGCCAGGCGCACGTGCCGGGTGTCACGGGCATCTGGAAGGACCTCAGCGACAACGTCAACCTGATGGCGAAGAACCTGACCACGCAGGTGCGCAACATCTCCCAGGTGTCGGCGGCGGTCGCCAACGGTGACCTGACGCGGCAGGTGACCATCGAGGCGCGCGGTGAGGTCGCTCAGCTCGCCGACACCATCAACACGATGGTGAAGACGCTGAGTTCGTTCGCCGAGCAGGTCACCAAGGTGGCCCGTGAGGTGGGTACGGACGGCATCCTGGGCGGCCAGGCGCACGTCCCGGGTGTGGCCGGCACCTGGAAGGACCTCACCGAGTCGGTGAACCAGATGGCGTCCAACCTGACCGGTCAGGTGCGCAACATCGCGCTGGTCACCACGGCGATCGCCAAGGGCGACCTGAGCAAGAAGATCGACATCGACGCCCGCGGCGAGATCCTCGAGCTGAAGACGACGATCAACACGATGGTGGACCAGCTGTCCAGCTTCGCCGAGGAGGTCACCCGCGTGGCCCGCGAGGTGGGCACCGAGGGGCAGCTCGGAGGCCAGGCACGCGTGCGTGACGTCGACGGCACGTGGCGGGACCTGACCGAGTCCGTGAACGAGATGGCGGGAAACCTGACCCGGCAGGTGCGGGCCATCGCGCGCGTGGCGACCGCGGTGACCCGCGGTGACCTGAACCTGAAGATCGACGTCGATGCCTCCGGCGAGATCCAGGAGCTGCAGGACTACATCAACAAGATGATCGCCAACCTGCGCGACACCACGATCGCCAACAAGGAGCAGGACTGGCTGAAGGGCAACCTGGCCCGTATCTCGGCGCTGATGCAGGGCCGGCGCGACCTGGAGGACGTGGCCTCGCTGATCATGAGCGAGCTGACGCCGGTGGTGTCGGCGCAGCACGGCGCGTTCTTCGTCGCCATGCCGCTGATGGAGGGCAAGGACGTCTCCGGCGGCGAGGACGACTACGAGCTGCGCATGCTCGGGTCCTACGGCTACTCGATGGGGTCCATGCCGGCGTCGTTCCGGCCCGGGGAGGCGCTGGTGGGCACGGCCGCCGAGGAGAAGCGCACGATCCTCGTGGAGAACGCGCCCAGCGGCTATCTGAAGATCTCCTCCGGGCTCGGCGAGGCGCCGCCCGCGCAGGTGATCGTGTTGCCGGTGCTGTTCGAGGGCAAGGTGCTCGGCGTGATCGAGCTGGCGTCGTTCACGCCGTTCACGCAGATCCAGAAGGACTTCCTGAACCAGATCGCGGAGATGATCGCGACCAGCGTCAACACCATCTCCGTCAACACCAAGACCGAGCAGCTGCTGAAGCAGTCGCAGGAGCTGACCGAGCAACTGCGCGAGCGTTCGGCGGAGTTGGAGCAGCGGCAGAAGGCGCTGCAGGCGTCCAACGCCGAACTGGAGGAGAAGGCCGAGCTGCTGGCGCGGCAGAACCGCGACATCGAGGTGAAGAACACCGAGATCGAGGAGGCGCGGCAGGTCCTGGAGGAGCGTGCCGAGCAGCTCGCCGTCTCGATGCGCTACAAGAGCGAGTTCCTCGCCAACATGTCGCACGAGCTGCGCACGCCGCTGAACTCGCTGCTGATCCTGGCCAAGCTGCTCGCGGACAACGCCGAGGGCAACCTGTCACCGAAGCAGGTGGAGTTCGCCGAGACCATCCACGGCGCCGGCTCCGACCTGTTGCAGCTGATCAACGACATCCTGGACCTGTCCAAGGTCGAGGCGGGCAAGATGGACGTCTCGCCGACTCGGATCGCGCTGGTGCAGCTCGTGGACTACGTGGAGGCCACGTTCCGGCCGCTGACCGCGGAGAAGGGCCTGGACCTGTCGGTGCGGGTCTCGCCGGAGCTGCCCGCCACGCTGCACACCGACGAGCAGCGGCTGCTGCAGGTGCTGCGCAACCTGCTGTCGAACGCGGTGAAGTTCACCGACTCCGGGTCGGTGGAGCTGGTGATCCGGCCGGCCGGCGCGGACGTGCCGCAGTCCATTCGCGAGCAGCTGCTGGAGGTCGGCTCGCTGACCAGCCCCGACGAGCCGCTGATCGCGTTCTCGGTGACCGACACCGGTATCGGTATCGCGGCGAGCAAGATGCGGGTGATCTTCGAGGCGTTCAAGCAGGCCGACGGCACCACGAGCCGCAAGTACGGCGGTACGGGCCTCGGGCTGTCGATCTCGCGGGAGATCGCACAGCTGCTCGGCGGTGAGATCCACGCGCAGAGCGAGCCGGGCCGCGGTTCGACGTTCACGCTGTACCTGCCGCTGCACATGAGCGAGCTGCCGCCGCAGGGCTACCAGCAGGCCGTGCCGGCGCTCGGGGGCGGTGACCTGGGGGCGTCCCGGAACGGGGCCGCCCGGGAGCTGTCCGGCCCGGACTTCGAGACGCCGGCCGAGGTGAAGTCGTACCACGAGACCCAGAACGGTGCCGCGGCGCTCTTCCGGCGCCGCCGCCGGGCCGCGTCCGCGGCGCTGGAGCAGCGACCGGCGGCCCAGCCCGAGCAGTGGCCCGGGACGGCGTCCGGCGGGTCCGGGATCTCGGGAACCGAGCAGGAGGGGGCGCCGCAGCCGCACCGCGGCATCCGCTTCGGTGGCCAGAAAGTGCTGATCGTCGACGACGACATCCGCAACGTCTTCGCGCTGACGAGCGTCCTGGAGCAGCACGGCCTGTCGGTGCTGTACGCGGAGAACGGCCGCGAGGGCATCGAGGTGCTGGAGCAGCACGAGGATGTGGCGGTCGTCCTGATGGACATCATGATGCCCGAGATGGACGGGTACGCGACGACCACCGCGATCCGCAGGATGCCGCAGTTCTCCGGGCTGCCGATCATCGCGCTCACCGCGAAGGCGATGAAGGGCGACCGGGAGAAGGCCATCGAGTCCGGTGCGTCCGACTACGTCACCAAGCCGGTCGACCCTGATCACCTGCTGACCGTGATGGAGCAATGGATGCGCGGGGAATGATCGGTGACGTTCACCCGGAGTCGCTGACGGAGGGTGCGCGCGGCTGTGTAGAAGTACGGCATCCGGGGAACCTTCTGGTCTCCCACTACGTTTCTGCTACGTGCACAGTGACATCGCGGTGACAGGGTGTGGCGACGGGCGGGGTGCAGCTACGATGACCGGCACGAGGACGGACGGCGCAAGGGAGTCGTCCAGTGGGGCGGCGCCCGGTGCTTCCCCAAGTCCTGCGGACAGGGGAGGCCCCAAGCCGGGGCGAGGAGGGCGGGCCATGGTGCAGAAGGCCAAGATCCTCCTGGTCGATGACCGGCCGGAGAATCTGCTGGCGCTGGAGGCGATCCTCTCTGCGCTCGATCAGACGCTGGTGCGGGCATCGTCCGGGGAGGAAGCACTCAAAGCACTGCTCACGGACGACTTCGCGGTCATTCTGCTGGACGTCCAGATGCCGGGCATGGACGGATTCGAGACGGCCGCGCACATCAAGCGGCGGGAGCGCACCCGGGACATCCCGATCATCTTCCTCACCGCGATCAACCACGGCCCCCACCACACCTTCCGCGGCTATGCGGCGGGCGCGGTCGACTACATCTCCAAGCCGTTCGACCCGTGGGTGCTGCGGGCGAAGGTCTCCGTGTTCGTCGAGCTGTACATGAAGAACTGCCAGCTGCGCGAGCAGGCGTCGCTGCTGCGGCTCCAGTTGGAAGGCGGCGGCAAGGGCGGTGTGGCCGGCAAGGAGTCAGCCGGGCTGCTCGCGGAGCTGTCCGCGCGGCTCGCCGCCGTCGAGGAGCAGGCCGAGGCGCTGTCCAAGCAGCTGGACGAGGAGTCGGCCGACGCGGCCGCGGTCGCCACGGCGGCCCACCTGGAGCGCAAACTCACCGGGCTGCGCCGGGCCCTGGACGCCCTGGAGCCGGGCACCGGCAGCGGCGGCTCCCCGGTGCCCCCGCAGGGCTGACGCGCACGTGGTGCGGAACGACGCGTGCGGTGCGCTCAGTTGCGTATGAGCGCGCGTCAGTTCCCCCTGGCGTCCCCCAGGTCGTTCCGCCTGCCGTCAAGCAGGTCGGCTTCCGCGAAGTCCGCGGCGACACGAACGGGTGAAGCAGTGGGCACACGTGTCCGCTGTCGTCTCCACCGGTAACCTCACACCCATGGCCTCACGTCCCTCCGCAGCCAAGAAGCCGCCCGCGAAGAAGGCGGCCGCTCCCGCGAAGGCTCCGGCGAGGAAGGCCGTCGCGAAGAAGGCCCCGGCCAAGAAGGCGCCTGTCCGCAAGGCCGCGGTGAAGAAGCCCGTTCCCAAACCGGCGCCGAATCCCACCGGGGGCCTGTACCGGGTGGTGCGCGCGCTGTGGCTGGGCGTGGCGCACGCCGTCGGCGCCGTCTTCCGCGGCATAGGGCAGGGCGCGAAGAACCTCGACCCCGCCCACCGCAAGGACGGCATCGCGCTGCTGCTGCTCGGTATCGCGCTGATCGTCGCCGCGGGCACCTGGGCCGATCTCAAGGGCCCGGTCGGTGACCTGGTCGAGATCCTGGTGACGGGCGCGTTCGGCCGGCTGGACCTGCTGGTGCCGCTGCTGCTCGGCGCGATCGCCGTGCGCTTCATCCGCCACCCGGAGCAGCAGGACGCCAACGGCCGCATCGTGATCGGGCTGTCCGCGCTGGTCGTCGGCGTGCTCGGACAGGTCCACATCGCCTGCGGCTCGCCCGCCCGCAGCGGCGGCATGCAGGCTATAAGGGACGCCGGCGGCCTCATCGGCTGGGCGGCGGCCACCCCGCTGACGTACACCATGACCGAGGTCCTCGCCGTACCCCTGCTGGTGCTGCTGACCATCTTCGGGCTGCTGGTGGTCACGGCGACCCCGGTCAACGCGATTCCGCAGCGGCTGCGGCAGCTCGGCGTGAAGCTGGGCATCCTGCCCGACCCGGCGGACGACGAGTACGCCGAGTACGGCGAGTACACCGACGACGACGAGCGCTACGACGAGCAGTGGCGCGAGGCGCTGCCCGCACGCCCCCGCCGGCGCTCGAGCGCCCCCCAGGGATACGACCCCGACGGCGCCGAACAGGAAGCGCTGGCCCGGCGCCGGGGCCGCCCGCGCCGCTCCGCCGTGCCGCAGCCCGCCCCGGACCGGCAGCTGGACGCCGTGGACATCGCCGCCGCTGCCGCCGCCGACCTCGACGGCGCAGTCCTGCACGGCATGCCGCCCTCGCCGATCGTCGCCGACCTCACCCAGGGCGTGCGCATCGGCGACCGGGAGGACACCACCCCGACCCCCACCCCCGCACCCACGCCGGCCCCAGCGCCGGTGTCGACCCCCGTGCCGGCCGCGCGGCCCCAGCCGGGCAAGCGCACCCCCAAGCCGGAACCGGCCGAGGCCGCCGGCACCAGGTCCGCGGTCCCCGACCTCACCAAGACGCCGCCGACCGAGCCGCGCGACCTGCCGCCGCGCGCCGAGCAGCTCCAGCTGTCCGGCGACATCACCTACGCGCTGCCCTCGCTCGACCTGCTCATAAGGGGTGGCCCCGGCAAGGCGCGCAGCGCGGCCAACGACGCCATCGTCGAGTCGCTGACCACCGTCTTCACCGAGTTCAAGGTCGACGCGCGGGTGACCGGCTTCACCCGCGGGCCGACGGTCACCCGCTACGAGGTCGAGCTGGGCCCGGCCGTCAAGGTCGAGCGGATCACCGCGCTCACCAAGAACATCGCCTACGCCGTGGCCAGCCCGGACGTGCGGATCATCAGCCCCATCCCGGGCAAGTCCGCGGTCGGCATCGAGATCCCGAACACCGACCGGGAGATGGTCAACCTCGGCGACGTGCTGCGCCTCGCGGAGTCCGCGGAGGACGACGACCCGATGCTGGTCGCCTTCGGCAAGGACGTCGAGGGCGGGTACGTGATGCACTCGCTGGCGAAGATGCCGCACATGCTGGTCGCCGGCGCCACCGGCTCCGGCAAGTCGTCCTGCATCAACTGCCTGATCACCTCGGTGATGATGCGGGCGACCCCGGAGGACGTGCGGATGATCCTCGTCGACCCCAAGCGGGTCGAGCTGACCGCGTACGAGGGCATCCCGCACCTGATCACACCGATCATCACCAACCCCAAGCGGGCCGCCGAGGCGCTGCAGTGGGTCGTGCGCGAGATGGACATGCGCTACGACGACCTCGCGGCGTACGGCTACCGTCACATCGACGACTTCAACCGCGCCGTGCGCGAGGGCAAGGTCAAGGCGCCCGAGGGCAGCGAGCGGGAGCTGCAGCCCTACCCGTACCTGCTGGTGATCGTCGACGAGCTGGCCGACCTGATGATGGTCGCGCCGCGTGACGTCGAGGACGCGATCGTGCGCATCACGCAGCTCGCGCGCGCGGCCGGCATCCACCTGGTGCTCGCGACCCAGCGTCCGTCCGTCGACGTCGTCACCGGTCTGATCAAGGCGAACGTTCCCTCGCGGCTGGCGTTCGCCACGTCCTCGCTGGCCGACAGCCGCGTCATCCTCGACCAGCCGGGCGCGGAGAAGCTGATCGGCAAGGGCGACGGGCTGTTCCTGCCGATGGGCGCGAACAAGCCGACCCGTATGCAGGGCGCGTTCGTGACCGAGGAGGAGGTCGCGGTCGTCGTCCAGCACTGCAAGGACCAGATGGCGCCGGTCTTCCGGGACGACGTCGTCGTCGGGACCAAGCAGAAGAAGGAGATCGACGAGGACATCGGCGACGACCTGGACCTGCTGTGCCAGGCGGCCGAGCTGGTGGTCTCCACGCAGTTCGGATCGACGTCCATGCTCCAGCGCAAGCTGCGGGTCGGCTTCGCCAAGGCCGGCCGGCTGATGGACCTGATGGAGTCGCGCAACATCGTCGGCCCGAGCGAGGGCTCCAAGGCGCGGGACGTGCTGGTCAAGCCGGACGAGCTGGACGGGGTGCTGGCGGTGCTCCGGGGAGAGTCCGAGGGCTAGTCCGTTCGGGGGGCTCGGGTCGCGGCGGCACACGCGCGGGGGGAGGTTTGAGCCTGGAGGCTCACCCGCGGGGCTTGGGTGCGCGGGCCTCGGCTCGCCCGTAGGGCATGGGTGGGGCGGGCTCACGGCTCCCCAGGGAGCATGGGCGGGGCGGGGCCACGGCTCTCCGTAGGGCATGGGCGCGCGGCGCCCCGGCGCTCGGCCGTCGAGGCGGGACCTGGCGCTGGGGCTCGTCCGGACGGGTGGGCGCGGCGCCGGCGGCTCACCCGTGTGGACGGTCCGTGACTCACCCGTTAGAGAACGCCGAGCAACCGTTTCCCTTTGTCACACGTCAAGTTGAGCGAGAGGACGGGTAGGGGTTTCATCATGGGCTCCGCGCCCGGCCCGTCATCGGCGTGTCCGGCCATACCGATGGCGTACAAAGTCCCACCGCCCGGTTGCCTCACCCTTTCGTACCCCCCCTAGACTGAACCTCCAGCACAGGTGGCTACACGCTCGAAAGGCGCCCCCGTGTCCCTCGGCAACTCCCCTGAAGACGAGCGTCCCTTCGAAGACGGTCGCGAGGAAGCCAGCCTCTCCGTCGGCCGTGCCCTGCAGCAGGCCCGTATCGCCGCCGGACTGACCGTCGACGACGTCAGCAACGCCACCCGGGTCCGTATCGCGATCGTGCACGCGATCGAGGCGGACAACTTCGCCCCCTGTGGCGGGGACGTCTACGCCCGCGGTCACATCCGGACCCTGGCCAAGGCCGTCCACCTCGATCCCGAGCCCCTGATCGCCCAGTACGACGCCGACCACGGCGGGCGTCCCGCACCCACGCCCGCGGCGCCCCTCTTCGAGGCGGAACGTATCCGCCCCGAACGGCGCGGGCCGAACTGGACCGCCGCGATGGTCGCCGCGATCGTCGTCGTGATCGGTTTCGTGGGCTTCACCTTCGTCAAGGGCGGCGACGACAGCGGCGCGGGGCAGCAGGTCGCCGAGGGCTCCGAAGCCGCGACCAGCGCGCCCGCCGCGCCGAAGCCGACCAGGACCAAGCCCGCCGACCAGAAACCGGAGCCCTCCGACAGCGCCATCGCCGCCGCCCCGCAGGACAAGGTGACCGTCCAGGTCAGCGCGACCGACGGGCGCAGCTGGATCCAGGCCAAGGACCACAACGGCCGGCTCCTCTTCGACGGGCTGCTCAAGCAGGGCCAGTCCAAGAGCTTCCAGGACAGCACCAAGATCAACCTCGTCCTCGGTGACGCGGGGGCGATCCAGCTCTACGTCAACGGCAAGAAGATCGAGGACGACTTCCAGCCGGGCGCCGTGGAGCGCCTGACCTACACCAAGGGCGACCCGCAGGTCGGCTAGGCAACGGCACGCAGTGGAAGGGGCCGGCCAAGATCGGCCAGCCCCTTCGACATGGGGTGTCGGTGGGACGAAGTAGTCTTGAGCCCATGCCTGAACGCCGTACCGTCGCACTCGTCACCCTTGGCTGCGCCCGTAACGAGGTGGACTCGGAGGAGCTCGCAGGCCGTCTGGAGGCGGACGGCTGGCAGCTCGTGGAGGACGCCTCGGACGCCGATGTCGCCGTCGTGAACACCTGCGGCTTCGTCGACGCCGCCAAGAAGGACTCCGTGGACGCCCTCCTGGAGGCCAACGATCTCAAGGGGCACGGCAGAACGCAGGCCGTCGTGGCGGTGGGCTGCATGGCCGAGCGGTACGGCAAGGAACTCGCGGAGGCGCTGCCCGAGGCCGACGGCGTGCTCGGCTTCGACGACTACGCGAACATCTCGGACCGGCTCCAGACCATCCTGAACGGCGGCATCCACGCCGCGCACACCCCGCGCGACCGGCGCAAGCTGCTGCCGATCAGCCCGGCCGAGCGCCAGGAGTCGGCCGCCGCGGTGGCGCTGCCCGGGCACGGCCCGGCCGACCTGCCCGAGGGCGTCGCCCCGGCCTCCGGCCCGCGCTCCCCGCTGCGCCGGCGCCTGGACGGCTCCCCGGTGGCCTCCGTCAAGCTCGCCTCCGGCTGCGACCGGCGCTGCTCCTTCTGCGCCATCCCGTCCTTCCGCGGCTCCTTCATCTCGCGCCGCCCGAGCGACGTGCTGAACGAGACGCGGTGGCTGGCCGAGCAGGGCGTGAAGGAGATCATGCTGGTCTCCGAGAACAACACCTCCTACGGCAAGGACCTCGGCGACATCCGCCTGCTGGAGTCGCTGCTGCCCGAGCTGGCCGAGGTCGACGGCATCGAGCGGGTCCGCGTCAGCTACCTCCAGCCGGCCGAGATGCGCCCCGGCCTGATCGACGTGCTGACCTCCACCCCGAAGATCGCCCCCTACTTCGACCTGTCCTTCCAGCACTCCGCGCCCGACGTGCTGCGCGCCATGCGCCGCTTCGGCGACACCGACCGCTTCCTCGAGCTGCTCGACACCATCCGCAGCAAGGCCCCCGAAGCGGGTGTGCGGTCCAACTTCATCGTCGGCTTCCCCGGCGAGTCGGAGGCCGACCTTGCCGAGCTGGAGCGGTTCCTGAACGGCGCGCGGCTGGACGCGATCGGCGTGTTCGGCTACTCGGACGAGGACGGCACCGAAGCGGCGACGTACGACAACAAGCTCGACGAGGACGTCGTCGCCGAGCGACTGGCGCGGGTGTCCCGGCTGGCCGAGGAACTCGTCTCCCAGCGGGCCGAGGAGCGCGTCGGTGAAACGGTGCACGTCCTGGTCGAGTCCGTCGACGAGGAAGACGGCGTGTACGGCCGGGCGGCGCACCAGGCGCCCGAGACGGACGGCCAGGTGCTGCTCACGAGCGGCGAAGGCCTGAGCGTCGGTCGTATCGTCGAGGCGAAGGTGGTCGGTACGGAAGGTGTCGACCTGGTGGCCGAGCCGCTGGCGTGTCCTGAGGAGGCGGGCAGATGACGGGTGTCCCGGCGTCGTCCGCTGCAGGCGGCTCCTCCCAGGCGAAGGGGGCGTCGGTGCCGTCCGGCTCGGACGCCTCCGGCGCATCGGCGGGCGCCCGCCCGCAGCGCGGCGGCAAGATCGCCGCTGCCGCCGTCAACCAGGCGAGCGTGTGGAACGTCGCCAATCTGCTGACCATGCTCCGGCTCCTGCTCGTTCCGGGCTTCGTCGTGCTGATGCTGGCCGACGGCGGGTACGACCCGGCGTGGCGGTCGCTGGCCTGGGCCGCCTTCGCCATCGCCATGATCACCGACCTTTTCGACGGGCATCTGGCGCGCACCTACAACCTCGTCACCGACTTCGGGAAGATCGCCGACCCCATCGCAGACAAGGCGATCATGGGGACGGCGCTGATCTGTCTGTCCGGTCTCGGTGATCTGCCCTGGTGGGTCACGGGCGTGATCCTCGGCCGGGAACTCGGCATCACGCTGCTGCGTTTTCTGGTCATTCGCTACGGCGTCATCCCGGCCAGCCGGGGCGGCAAGCTGAAGACGCTCACCCAGGGCGTCGCCGTCGGCATGTATGTGCTGGCGCTCACGGGGTGGCTGGCCACCCTGAGGTTCTGGGTGATGGCCGCGGCGGTCGTTTTGACTGTGGTGACCGGTCTTGACTACATCAGACAGGCCATTGTGCTGCGCCGGCAGGGAATCGCCGAGCGCCAGGCGGCGTTGGAGGAGAAGCAAGCGTGACGTTCCCGGCCACCGACGTGGTGCGACTACTGACGGTGAGGGGCGAGACCCTGGCAGTCGCCGAGTCGCTGACCGGCGGGCTGGTGGCGGCGGAGATCACTGCGGTGCCCGGGGCGTCCAAAATGTTCCGAGGCTCGGTGACGGCGTACGCCACCGCGCTCAAGCAGGAGCTGCTCGGCGTGGACGCCACCCTGCTGGCCGAGCGGGGAGCGGTGGATGCGCAGGTCGCGGCCCAGATGGCGGCCGGTGTGCGCAAGGCGCTGGGCGCCGACTGGGGCATCGCGACCACCGGCGTGGCCGGTCCGGAACCGCAGGACGGGCAGCCCGTCGGCACGGTCTTCGTGGCCGTGGACGGCCCCCGTGGCCGCGATTCCGGTTCCGCCGGTGGCGGAAAAGTGGAGCCCCTGCGGTTGAACGGCGACCGCGCGGAAATTCGTAGAGAGAGTGTACGGAGCGTGCTCGTGCTGCTTCTGAAGGAGCTTGCGGGCGAACAGACCGGGAATGAGCGGGCACAGGATACGGAACAGAACGGGGGGTTTTGATGTTTGCAGCCCTGAGTGAACACGACATCGCTCCCCGCACGGCCGCGGCGCGAGGCGGTACGGTGGGGCGAGAAGGATGCGGCTACGCGGTCCGAGGAGGGAGCCACCGATGATTCTGCTCCGTCGCCTGCTGGGTGACGTGCTGCGTCGGCAGCGCCAACGCCAGGGCCGTACTCTGCGCGAAGTCTCCTCGTCCGCCCGAGTCTCGCTCGGCTATCTCTCCGAGGTGGAGCGGGGGCAGAAGGAGGCTTCCTCCGAGCTGCTCTCCGCCATCTGCGACGCGCTGGACGTACGGATGTCCGAGCTCATGCGGGAAGTGAGCGACGAACTCGCCCTCGCCGAGCTGGCCCAGTCTGCTGCGGCCACCCCGAGCGAGCCTGTGCCCACATCGGTCCGCCCGATGCTGGGATCTGTGTCGGTGACCGGTGTGCCACCGGAACGGGTGACCATCAAGGCGCCCAGCGAAGCGGTGGACGTGGTCGCCGCCTGACACACCTGTCCGTGGCCCCGGCCGGGGCTTCTCCGGAGCGAACGGAGGAGCGCGGTCGGGGTTTTTGCGTGCCCGTGACCTCTGTGGTGCGGCGCTCGTCGGCCGTTTTGGTCCATTTGCCCGTCCTGGGCGGGGCCGTCATGGTGGAGGGGACGACCGGGTGAACCAACGGAGGCGTGGATGAACGTCGTGAAGAGCCCCCTGTCCGACACCGACCTGAAGACCGTCGGCGACGCCCTTCAGGGCGCGCTCGTCGACCTGGTGGACCTGTCGCTGGTCGCCAAGCAGGTGCACTGGAACGTCGTCGGACCGCGGTTCCGGTCCGTGCACCTCCAGCTCGACGAGGTCGTCGACAGCGCGCGTACCCACATGGACACCGTCGCCGAGCGGGCGTCCGCGCTGGGCGTGTCGCCGGACGGCCGGGCCGCCACGGTGGCCGCCGGCAGCGGCCTCGGCCAGGTCTCCGAGGGCTGGATCAAGGACACGGACGCGGTGCGGGCCCTGGTGGAAGCGCTCGGCGCGGCGATCACCCGGATGCGGGAGCGCGTGACGTCGACGGCCGAGCCCGACCCGGTCAGCCAGGACATCTTCATCCAGATCACCCAGGATCTCGAGAAGCACCACTGGATGTTCCAGGCCGAGAACAGCTGACGGCCGGCCCCGGAGGTGCCCCGGTGTGCCGCTCGCGCGCCCTGGCGGCCCCGGGGCGGCCTTCCGGCGTCCGGCTGGAGGTGGTGGTGGCATGGCGGAGCGAACAGCGCGCTGGGGCGCCATAGCGCGCTGCGGGGTCGGGGCGGGCCTCGCAGCGGTGTGGTGGTGGGCCGTCCTCCGCCTCGCCCTCAGCCCCGCGGCAGGGGCTCTGGAGGGCGCCGTGGCGGCCGGCGGTTGGGGGCTGAGCGTGCTGCCGGTGCACTGCGTGCCCAAGGGGCGGGCTGCGGGGGCCGTACGCGCCGGGCGATGGCGAGAGGCGTGGCGCGGGAGGGCGGGGGGTTCCGGTGCGACGGATGCCGACGGGACGCCCGTGGATCCCACGGCAGCGTCACCCCTTCGGCCAGGCGAGGAGTCCGGCCGGTTGTGAAAGCCGACGTACGGCTTGCCGGGTGGCGCTCGGGCCGGGTCGTGGTGCGGTATCCGGTCCTGCTGGGTCGTGGGGTACCCGGCCGTGATGGGGTCACGGGGTATCCGGCCGTGATGGGTATCCGGCCGTGAGGGGAGCGTGAGGTACCTGGCCGTGAGGGGATCGTGGGGTACCTGGCCGTGAGGGGAGCGTGCGGTGCCGGGTCGTCATGGGGTCGTGCGGTAGCGGGGGCCGCGGCGCGGGGCCGGGCTGGGCGCCGGGCCCGCCTGGCACCTCGGACACCAGTACGTGGGGCGCTCACGGGACCCGTCGCCTTGGTCGGCCACCCGGATCGAGGTGCCACAGCGCAGACAGGGGCGCGGCGCGCGGCCGTAGACGAACAGGTCCTGGCCCCGCTGCCCCGTCGTGGCGCGGACCGGGCGGTCGCGGTTGACCTCCAGCAGCTTCTTGGCCAGCGCGGGCAGCTGCGCGGCGCGCTCGGCGGGCAGGGCGCCGACCGGGAGCCATGGAGTGACGCCGAGCAGGAAGCACAGCTCGCTCTTGTAGACGTTGCCGATACCGGCGAGATTGCGCTGGTCCAGCAGCGCCTCGCCGAGCGGGCGCGCGGGGTCCCGCAGCAGGTTGGCCAGCGCACGGTCGCCGTCCCAGTCCGGGCCGAGCAGGTCGGGTCCGAGGTGGCCGACGAAGCGTTCCTCCTCGGCGGTGCGCACCAGGTCCAGCACCGGCAGGCGGTAGCCGACGGCCGTGCGCTCGGCGGTGCCCAGGATCGCGCGGATCTGGTGCGCTGGGCCGCCGCTCCAGCGCTGGCCGGGGGCGTAGACCTTCCACGAACCGTCCATCTTCAGATGCGAGTGCAGGGTCAGGCCGCCCTCGACGCGGGTGAGCAGGTGCTTGCCGCGCGAGGTGACGTCCAGGACGGCGCGGCCGGTGAGGTCGACCGTGGCGTACCGGGGGACGCGCAGGTCGCTGCGGGTCAGCACGCTGCCCGCAAGGGCCCCGTGCAAGCGCCTCGCGGCCTGCCAGACCGTGTCACCTTCGGGCATGGGTCAAGGGTGACACGCGGCTTCGTCAGGCCCGTAGCCGAAGGCCGCGGGGGGTCGCGATGAATCCCGCTCCTTCCAGGAGGGTGCCGAAGGGGGAGGTCAGGGCGGAGGTGCCGTTGACGCGTTCCACCGTGACCGTGCCGAGCGAACCGGCGCGGGCCGCCGCTGCCAGGGCCTCCGCTGCCGCGCGCAGACGCGCATCCTCGGTCGCCTCGGCGTCCGGCTCCGAGGGCCAGGCCAGCAGGGTCTTGCCGCCGCGCTCCATGTACAGCGCCAGTTCACCGTCGACCAGCACCACGAGCGAGCCGGCCTTGCGGCCCGGTTTGTGTCCGGCGCCCGTGGGCGGCTCGGGCCAGGGCAGGGCGGCGCCGTAGGCGTTGGCCGGGTCGGCGGCGGCGAGGACGACGGAGCGGGTGGCGGCGGTGGGGTCGGCGCGGCGGTTGCCGTATGTGCCGTACGTGCCCAACCCGCCGGAACGGCGGTCGTACCCGGGTGCCGCGCCGGTACCGGTGTCGTAGCCGCCGCCGTAGCCGTCGTACGGCGTACCGGTGCCGTGGCCCGACGCGCCGCCTCTGGGGCCGCCGGCGCCCGGGGACGCGAAGTCGCGCGGGGACGCGAAGTCGCGCGGGGAGACGTAGTCGCCCGGGGAGGGCGGGAAGTCCGGGAACTGCGTGCCGTCGGGCGCGTCGAAGGCCTTGGTCCAGTCGGCGTCGGAGGCGGGGAAACCATCGGAGCCAAGACCATCCGGGCTGCGGTGGCCGTCGCCGTCCGGGGCGCCGAAGCCTGCGGGAGCCGCCGCCCTCGCGGCGTCACCGCGCTCGCGGGCGTTGGCCACCGCGCGGAGCCGGTCGACCGCCCCGTCCATGGCGAACTGCGCGGCACCGAGGCCCTCCACCACATACCCGCGACGGGCCTGGCCGCTCTCCTCGAACACGGACAGGACGCGGTACACCGCCGAGAAGCCGCCTTCGACGCCCTCGGCGCCGACGGCGCCCCGCGTCACCACGCCGTGCCGGTCGAGGAGTGTGCGGGCCAGGGCGTGGGCACGGACCGTGGGATCAGGCTCCTGCGCCGGGAGCAGGGACCAGCGCCCGGCGACGGTGGGCGGGCCGCTGCGGGAGGCGGGGCGGGCCGCGGCGGTCAGGGAGCCGTAGCGGCCGCGCGGGACCGCGCGTTTGGCGCGGTGGGCGGTGGAGCCCGCGGTGCGGCCGGAGCCCAGCAGGGAACGCATCGGGGCGAGGGTGTCGTTGGTGAGCCGGCCGGACCAGGCCAGGTCCCACAGTGCGTCGGCCAGTTGGGGATCGGTGGCGTCGGGGTGGGTGGTGGCGCGCACCTGGTCGGCGATCTGACGGAAGAACAGGCCGTAACCGCCGGACAGTGTGGTCAGTACCGACTCGTGCAGAGCGGTCAGCTCCAGCGGGTGGGGCGGCGGCAGGAGGAACGGGGCCGCGTCCGCCAGGTACAGCGAGACCCAGCCGTCCTTGCCGGGCAGCGCGCCCGCGCCGGCCCAGACGATCTCTCCGGCGGCGGTGAGCTCGTCGAGCATCGCCGGGGTGTAGCCGTTGACGCGGGACGGCAGGACGAGCTTCTCCAGGGCGGACGCGGGCACGGACGAACCCTGCAACTGCTCGACGGCCCGCACGAGTCCGTCGACGCCCCGCAGGGAGTGGCCCTTGCCGATGTGCTGCCACTGCGGCAGGAACTGGGCCAGCGCGGCCGGCGGCACCGGCTCCAGCTCGTGGCGCAGCGCGGCCAGGGAACGGCGGCGCAGCCGACGCAGTACGGCAGCGTCGCACCACTCCTGACCGATGCCGGCCGGGTGGAACTCGCCCTGGACGACCCGGCCGGCCGCCGCCAGCCGCTGCAGGGCACCCTCGGTGACCGCGACGCCCAGCCCGAACCGCGCGGCGGCGGTGGCCGAGGTGAAGGGGCCGTGGGTGCGGGCGTAGCGGGCGAGGAGGTCGCCGAGCGGATCCTTGACCGGCTCGGTGAAGGCCTCGGGGACCCCGACCGGCAGCGCGGTGCCGAGCGCGTCGCGCAGCCGGCCCGCGTCCTCGATCGCCGCCCAGTGGTCCCGGCCGCCGATGCGGACCCGGATGGCCCGGCGGGCCGCGGCGAGTTCCTGCGCCCACGGGGGCTCGGCGCCACGCTCGACCAGCTCCGCGTCGGTGAGCGGGCCGAGCAGGCGCAGTACGTCCGCGACGCCCTCGACGTCCTTGACGCGCCGGTCCTCGGTGAGCCACTGCAGCTCCCGCTCCAGCTCGGTGAGCACCTCGGCGTCGAGCAGTTCGCGCAGCTCGGCCTGGCCGAGCAGCTCGGCCAGCAGCCGGGAGTCCAGCGACAGCGCGGCCGCGCGGCGCTCGGCGAGCGGGGAGTCGCCCTCGTACAGGAACTGGGCGACGTACCCGAAGAGGAGGGAGCGGGCGAACGGGGACGGCTCCGGGGTGGTCACCTCGACCAGGCGCACCTTGCGGGACTCCAGGTCACCCATCAGCTCGGTCAGGCCGGGGACGTCGAAGACGTCCTGGAGGCACTCGCGGACCGCTTCCAGGACGATCGGGAAGGAGCCGAACTCGCTCGCCACCTCCAGCAGTTGCGCCGCGCGCTGGCGCTGCTGCCACAGCGGTGTGCGCCGGCCGGGATTGCGGCGCGGCAGCAGCAGGGCGCGGGCGGCGCACTCGCGGAAGCGGGAGGCGAACAGGGCGGAGCCGCCGACCTGATCGGTGACGACCTGGTCGACCTCGCCCTTGTCGAAGACGACGTCCGCGGCGCCGACCGGGGCCTGGTCGGCGTCGTACTCCGTGCCCGCCTTCGACGGCTGCTGGTCGAGCAGCTCCAGACCCATCAGGTCGGCGTCCGGCAGCCGCAGCACGATGCCGTCGTCGGCGTGCATGACCTGCGCGTCCATGCCGTACCGCTCCGCGAGGCGGGCGCCGAGCGCGAGCGCCCACGGGGCGTGCACCTGGGCGCCGAAGGGGGAGTGCACCACGACCCGCCAGTCGCCGAGCTCGTCACGGAAGCGTTCCACGACGATCGTGCGGTCGTCGGGGATGTGACCGCAGGCCTCCCGCTGCTCGTCCAGATACGCCAGTACGTTGTCCGCGGCCCAGGCGTCCAGGCCGGCCGTGAGCAGCCGCAGGCGTGCGTCGTCCCGGTCGAGGGAGCCGACCTCGCGCAGGAAGGCGCCGACGGCACGGCCCAGTTCCAGCGGGCGGCCCAGCTGGTCGCCCTTCCAGAAGGGCAGCCGGCCCGGCACGCCCGGCGCCGGGGAGACCAGTACGCGATCGCGGGTGATGTCCTCGATGCGCCAGGAACTGGTGCCCAGCGTGAAGACGTCACCGACCCGGGACTCGTAGACCATCTCCTCGTCCAGCTCGCCGACCCGGCCGCCGCCCTTCTTCGGGTCGGACCCTGCGAGGAACACCCCGAACAGGCCGCGGTCGGGGATCGTGCCGCCGGAGGTCACCGCCAGACGCTGCGCGCCGGGGCGGCCGGTGACCGTGCCGGCGACGCGGTCCCACACCACGCGCGGGCGCAGCTCGGCGAACGCGTCGGACGGATAGCGGCCCGCCAGCATGTCGAGCACGGCGGTGAACGCCGACTCCGGCAACGACGCGAAGGGCGCGGCGCGGCGCACCACGGTGAGCAGGTCGTCGACCTGCCAGGTGTCCAGCGCGGTCATGGCGACGAGCTGCTGGGCGAGTACGTCGAGCGGGTTGGCGGGGACCCTCAGCGACTCGATGGAACCGGTGCGCATCCGCTCGGTGACCACGGCCGCCTGAACCAGGTCGCCCCGGTACTTGGGGAACACCACGCCCGTGGACACCGCGCCCACCTGGTGGCCCGCGCGGCCGACGCGCTGGAGACCGGAGGCGACCGAAGGCGGGGACTCGACCTGGACGACGAGGTCGACGGCGCCCATGTCGATACCGAGCTCCAGGCTGGAGGTGGCCACCACCGCTGGCAGCCTGCCGGCCTTGAGGTCCTCCTCGACCAGAGCGCGTTGCTCTTTCGACACCGAGCCGTGGTGGGCGCGGGCGATGACCGGTGGGGCGCCCTGGGCCGCGCCCGAGCCGCCCATCAGCTCGGCCGGCGCGTGGTGCTCGTCCAGCGTCTCGCCGGTCGCCCGCTCGTAGGCGATCTCGTTGAGCCGGTTGCACAGGCGCTCGGCGAGGCGGCGGGAGTTCGCGAAGACGATCGTGGACCGGTGGGACTGCACCAGGTCGGCGATCCGCTCCTCCACGTGCGGCCAGATCGAGGGGCGCTCCGCGCCTTCGGAGGCGTCGGCCGCCGGGGAGCCGCCCAGCTCGCCCATGTCCTCGACCGGGACGACGACCGACAGGTCGAACTCCTTGCCCGACTCCGGCTGGACGATCTCCACCTTGCGGCGCGGCGACAGATAGCGGGCGACCTCGTCGACCGGGCGGACGGTCGCCGACAGACCGATACGGCGGGCCGGCTTCGGCAGCAGTTCGTCCAGCCGCTCCAGGGACAGCGCGAGATGCGCCCCGCGCTTGGTGCCCGCCACCGCGTGCACCTCGTCCAGGATCACCGTCTCCACACCCGCCAGCGCGTCGCGCGTGGCTGACGTCAGCATCAGGAACAGGGACTCCGGGGTGGTGATCAGGATGTCCGGCGGGCGCGTGGACAGCGCGCGGCGCTCGGCGGGCGGGGTGTCACCGGAGCGGATGCCGACCTTCACCTCCGGCTCCGGCAGGCCCAGGCGGACGGACTCCTGACGGATGCCGGTCAGCGGGCTGCGCAGGTTGCGTTCCACGTCGACGGCCAGCGCCTTCAGCGGGGAGACGTACAGCACCCGGCAGCGCTTCTTCGGGTCGGCCGGGGGCGGGGTGGAGGCGAGCTGGTCCAGGGCGGCGAGGAACGCGGCCAGGGTCTTGCCGGAGCCGGTCGGGGCGACCACCAGCACGTCCGACCCCGCACGGATGGCCTGCCACGCGCCGGCCTGGGCGGCGGTGGGCGCGGAGAAGGCCCCCGTGAACCAGCCGCGGGTCGCGGGGGAGAAGCCGTCGAGGGCCGGATGGGCGGAGCTGACCATGCGTCCATCCTGCACTTACCCACTGACAACGGCGTTGAGCTGCGGTGACGCGCGGCGCCTCCGGGCAGGTGGGGTGGCGCGGCAGTGGCGGTGCCGGGGTGGTGACGGTTCCGGGCAGTTGGGGGGCCGGGGTGTGGCGGGTTCCGGGCAGTTGGGGGGCGGGGGTGTGGCGGGTTCCAGGCAGTGGGGTGCGGGGCGGTGGCGGTTCGGGCCGGGTGGGGTACTGCCCCAGGTGGGGCTCTGGCGGGGGGCGGGGCGCTTGGCTCGGGTGAGGCGGACGGCGGGACGGTGCGGGCTGCCCCGTCCCGCTGTCCACGCCCGCCGTCCGCGCCGCCGGAGGCGCCCCTCACTCGATGGCGCGGCCGTACGCCCTGAGCGTGCGCAGTGCCTCGATGGTCACCATGGGCCGTGCCTCCAGCACCGTGCCCGGTGCCCACTGGCGCCACCTGACCGGCCAGCCGCCGTCCTCCCGCTGCTCGCTCGCGAGATGGTCCAGGGAGCGGGCCATCTCGTCATCGGTGAACCACACGCGCGCGAGCGAGTCCGGTGTGCGCGCGAAGTCGTGCGGGAAATGGTGCTCGCCCGGGGCGTAACCCGGCGCGACCGGGTAGGCGCCGAGGTCGCCCGGGTCCAGCGCGGCGAGTCGCTGCTCGCGCACCAGCCGGCCCAGACGGTCGGCCGCGGCATGGGCGCGTGCCTGGTCGGGCGCGGAGTCCAGGAAGGCCACGGCGGCCTCGATCTCGTACGGATGGGACTTCTCCAGCGACTCGATGCGCTGCCAGCAGAAGTCGGTGGCCCGGAAGAGCCAGGCGTGCCACACCTCGTTGCGGTGCAACAGCCCCACCACGGGCCCGGTGGCGAGCAGGTCGCTCGGCGGGTCGTCCACGATCGGGAGGAACGGCGCCGCCGGGTAGTCCCGCTGGCTGGGGTGGATGGCCGGCAGCGCGCCCTCCCTGGCCCTGGCCATCGAACCCGCGGTGAGCTGGATGTCCTCCCGCGGCCTGCGCCGCGGCTTCGCCACGTTCCTGGTCTTCCTCGGGCTGCTGATCGTCTCCGCCGGGTTCGTCACCCTGCTCGGCTCGATGCTGGCCGGCCAGATCATCAAGATGATCGAGCACTTCCCCGACTACCTCGACTCGCTCATCCACTGGATCAACAGCACCTTCCACACCGACCTCAAGCGGCTTGACATCCAGCAGGGGCTGCTCCGCTCCGACTGGCTGAAGAAGTACGTGCAGAACAGCGCGGCCGGCGTCCTGGACGTGTCCACACAGGTCCTCGGCGGCCTCTTCCAGCTGCTGACGATCGGCCTGTTCTCCTTCTACTTCGCCGCCGACGGACCCCGGCTGCGCCGTGGCATATGCTCGGTGCTGCCGCCCGCCCGGCAGGCCGAGGTGCTGCGCGCGTGGGAGATCGCCGTCGACAAGACCGGCGGTTACCTGTACTCACGCGGGCTGATGGCGCTGATCTCGGCCGTCGCGCACTACGTCATGCTGCAGGCCCTCGGCATCCCCTACGCGCCCGTGCTGGGCATGTGGGTCGGCGTGGTCTCACAGTTCATCCCCACCATCGGCACCTATCTCGCCGGTGCGCTGCCCATGCTGATCGCCTTCACCGTCAACCCGCTGTACGTGGTGTGGGTGCTGGTCTTCGTCGTGGTCTACCAGCAGTTCGAGAACTACATGCTGCAGCCGAAGCTGACCTCGAAGACGGTGGACATCCATCCCGCGGTCGCCTTCGGCTCGGTCATCGCCGGCACCGCTCTGCTCGGCGCGGTCGGTGCGCTCATCGCCATCCCCGCGGTCGCCACGCTGCAGGCTTTCCTGGGTGCCTATGTGAAGCGGTACGCCGTCACGGACGACCCGCGCGTGCACGGCCACCGCGGCCGCGGCACGGGCGCCCTCACCCGGGCCCGGGGCCTGTGGGCGCGGACCCGGACGCGCGACGAGGACGACGCCGGTACCTGAGAGCTGGTTCGAGAGGGCCGGCAGCTGAGGTCTACGTGAGGAGCGCCCACACGCCCGCTCCGGCCACCGCGGCCGCGTAGCCCCATACCGCCGCGGCCACGATCCGCCTGCGCACCGCGGCGTCCCACGGTGTGCGCGCCAGCAACCAGGCCAGCGCGGGCAGTACCAGGACGGCGTGCAGGCTCACCCCGTGCAGCGGCTTGAGCGGAGCCGTCGAGTGATATGCCGCCTCCTGGTGGCCGGTCCGGGTGAGTACGACGCCGCGCGCGATCATCGCCGCGCCCGAGGCGAGTCCCACCAGCAGGATCGCGAAGCCGGAGCGCACGGCGAGCGGCATGCCTGCCGGACCGGACGGCCGCCGCCGGAAGGACGTGACCGCGAAGACGGTCAGCAGCACGACCAGCACACCGCCGCCCACCGCGAGCGTCATCGAGACCGCGGTGTCGAAGGGCGTCTCCATGTCCAGGTGGGAGGGAACCCGCCGCCACGCCTGCAGCGTGATGCCGCCGACCTCCACCAAGCAGTCCACGGCGAACACGGTGAGCAGCGCGGAGCGCAGCCGCGCACCCACGCCGACGTACGAGGTGACCCAGGCGACCGCAAGCAGCGTCACGCCGAACGACAGCCCGAAGGTCACCGGCTTGCGCCAGGAGACCGGCCCGTACCAGGGACCGCCGTCGACGGCGAAGACCAGCAGATGCGCCAGCCCCGAGACGATGAGAACGGCCCCGGTGACCAGACAGAGACGGTCGACGCGGCGCAGCGGGGCAACGGCGCGAGGCGCGGGCAGGGGTGCGCCGCGGTGGGTGGTGTCCTGTCCCTGCGCCGGCCTGTTGTCCATGAGAGCGAGTTTCCCGGCCGCGGCGCGGGCCGTCGTCGTACCGCCGGAGGCATCTCGTGTACGCCGCGGGGAGCAGCTGGGCAGCGCTCTGGGCCGGAACCCTCCGGCCGGCGGGGCCCGATCCGGCGGCGCCACGGCGACCCTGGTCCGGTGGGTGGCGGCGACCCCGGTCCGGGGTGGCGGCGACCCCGGTCCGGCGGGTCGCGGCGATCCAGATCGGCGCGGAGGCGCGGGCGTACGCTCGGAGGTGCCGCGTGGCGCGCTTGACACCAAAATCGAACATCCATTCATATGGAGGCTCCGGCGAGGCTCAACGGAGGGGATTTCGCCCCGGTTCGGGCGGTTGTGTCCCAGGGTTATCCACAGGCCGACCCGGCGTCGGGGCGCGTTGTCAGTGGCAGGCGTTAGCGTCTTTGACGTGAAGCGATCGACTCAAGCAAACCGGGTGGAACCCATGGCAGGAACCGACCGCGAGAAGGCGCTCGACGCCGCGCTCGCACAGATTGAACGGCAATTCGGCAAGGGCGCGGTGATGCGCCTGGGCGAGCGGCCGAATGAGCCCATCGAGGTCATCCCCACCGGGTCGACCGCACTCGACGTCGCCCTCGGTGTCGGCGGCCTGCCTCGCGGCCGTGTGGTGGAGGTCTATGGCCCGGAGTCCTCCGGTAAGACGACCCTGACCCTGCACGCGGTGGCCAACGCGCAGAAGGCCGGCGGCCAGGTCGCCTTCGTGGACGCGGAGCACGCCCTCGACCCCGAGTACGCGAAGAAGCTCGGTGTCGACATCGACAACCTGATCCTCTCCCAGCCGGACAACGGCGAGCAGGCGCTGGAGATCGTGGACATGCTCGTCCGCTCCGGCGCGCTCGACCTCATCGTCATCGACTCCGTCGCCGCGCTCGTGCCGCGCGCGGAGATCGAGGGCGAGATGGGCGACAGCCACGTCGGTCTGCAGGCCCGTCTGATGAGCCAGGCGCTGCGGAAGATCACCAGCGCGCTCAACCAGTCCAAGACCACGGCGATCTTCATCAACCAGCTCCGCGAGAAGATCGGCGTGATGTTCGGCTCCCCGGAGACCACGACCGGTGGCCGCGCGCTGAAGTTCTACGCCTCGGTGCGTATCGACATCCGCCGCATCGAGACCCTGAAGGACGGCACGGAGGCGGTCGGTAACCGCACCCGCTGCAAGGTCGTCAAGAACAAGGTGGCGCCGCCCTTCAAGCAGGCCGAGTTCGACATCCTCTATGGCCAGGGCATCAGCCGCGAGGGCGGTCTGATCGACATGGGCGTGGAGCACGGCTTCGTGCGCAAGGCCGGCGCCTGGTACACGTACGAGGGCGACCAGCTCGGCCAGGGCAAGGAGAACGCGCGCAACTTCCTGAAGGACAACCCCGACCTGGCCAACGAGATCGAGAAGAAGATCAAGGAGAAGCTGGGCGTCGGTGTGCGTGCCGAGGAGCCCGCCGCCGAGCCGGGTGCCGACGCCGTGGTCTCCGCCGGTGCCGACGACGCGGCCAAGGCGGCACCCGCCCTGGCCGCGGCCAAGGCCACCAAGACCAAGGCCGCCGCAGCCAAGAGCTGACCGTGACACGACGAACCGACTGGGCCGAGTACGCCCACCTCGACGCCCCCGCGGAGCGGGCCGAGAGGCAGGGCGTGGCCCCGGCCCGGACCACGGACGGCACCGAGTACGACGACGCCGCCGGGTACGGCAGCGGGGAACCGCGTCGCGCGGGCGGTGCACGGGACGGCGCGCGTTCCGGGGGGACGCGTGGCGGCCGTGGGCGTCGGCGGCGCGGCTTCGGGGAGCAGCCCGGGGAGCCGTCCGCCGAGGATGGGGGCGCCTCTTCCTTGTCGAGGGCCGAGGAGGGGGAGCCTCCCGGGGACCCGGTCGAGCGGGCACGGGCGATCTGCCTGCGCCTGCTCACCGGGACCCCGCGCACTCGCAAACAGCTCGCGGACGCCCTGCGCAAGCGGGACATCCCGGACGAGGTGGCCGAGGAGGTGCTGTCACGGTTCGAGGAGGTCGGGCTGATCAACGACAGCGCCTTCGCGGACGCCTGGGTGGAGTCCCGGCACCACGGCCGGGGCCTGGCCCGGCGGGCTCTCGCCAGGGAGCTGCGCACCAAAGGCGTCGACTCGGCGCTGATCGACGAGGCCGTGGCGCAGCTGGACAGCGAGCAGGAGGAGGCGACCGCGCGTGACCTCGTCGCCCGCAAGCTGCGTGCCACCCGCGGTCTCGACCGCGACAAGCGCCTTCGCCGCCTCGCAGGCATGCTCGCCCGCAAGGGTTACCCGGAGGGCATGGCCCTGCGCGTGGTCCGACAGGCGCTCCAGGAGGAGGGCGAGGAGACGGACTTCCTCGACGAGGGAGGACTTTGACGGACGAGGGAGGACTTTGACGGACGAGGGAGGACTCTGACGTCGTCCCGCGTCCCTGACGTCCTCAGGCGCCGGCTCCCGACCTGTCACGCGCAGGTCTCTGACGGTGTCGCGCGCCGGCCTCCGGCGAGGTGCCTGCTCCGGCGTGTGGCGTACGCCGGTCTGCGACGGTGTCACGGTGCCGGACCCCGTATGGGCCCGGCACCTTCATGCCGCTCCTACCGTTCCTGTGTTGCCACCGGCAGCCCCGCTGCTCGCCAGGCCTGGAAGCCGCCGACCAGATCGGTTGCCCGGCGCAGGCCCAGCTGGTGCAGGGAAGCCGCCGCCAAGCTGGAGGCGTAGCCCTCGTTGCAGATCACCACGATCCGCAGATCGTGACTCGTGGCCTCGGGGAGACGGTGGCTGCCCTGGGGGTCGAGGCGCCACTCCAGCTCGTTGCGCTCGACGACCACCGCGCCCGGGATCAGGCCGTCCCGCTCGCGCAGGGCCGCGTACCGGATGTCGACCAGCAGCGCCTCGCCGGCTCCGGCGGCCTCGTACGCCTCGCGGGCCTCCACGCGCGTGTAGCCGGCCCGGACCCGCTCCAGCAGCGTGTCGATGCTCACCGCGGCGCTCACTGCCAGTCCTCCGGGCGCTCGACCTGCTCCAGGCGCAGCACCTGGCCGGTCCGGCTGAAGCGGCGCATGAGGGGCAGCGGCGGGTAGTAGGCGTGCACGGAGACGGCGTGCTCGGCCGTGGACTGGTTGAGTACCTCGTGGACGTGGTGCCGGCCGAAGGAGCGGCCGCGGCCGGCGGGCAGCTGCCGGGTCCGGTCCACCCCGTCGGTCAGTTCCAGGGTCTTCCAGCCGTCGGCGGGCAGTCGCGCCGCCAGCGCGTTCTCCCGCAGCTCACCCCGCGCGGTGAGGAAGGCACCGATGGATTCGGCGTGGTCGTGCCAACCCGTACCGGTGCCGGGCGGCCAGCCGATCAGCCAGGCCTCGCTGCCACCGGGCCCCTCGAGACGCACCCAGGTGCGGCCCTCCGGGTCGAGCGGGAGCGAGTCGATCAGCGCGGTGTCGGCGGCCGTACGCCGGACGAATTCCAGAAGATCCGCCTGAGTGGGCACGGAGGCGGCGGCTGAGACGTTGTTCAGGGCAGAGGGGAGCGAGGGGGAGACAGACACGGGCACCGTCCTGTTGAGCGTTCGCGTCGGCAGCGCGCGACGGCACGACGGGCCCGGCGCGCGGCAGAAAAAGGGGGGATGCGAATTCAGCAGGACGGACGACACACGCAGCCCGCGTACCGGAGCAGGTCCATATGGACCCTCCGCCACAGGCGCACATCGGTGTCGGTCACGCTCCGGAGTACACCACGACGGTCCGGGACGGTCAACTCACCGTCACTATGCGGACGCACAGTGACGGCGAGCGGTGTCCGTTCGTGGCCGGTGAGCGGTCCGCGACGACGACCCCACGAGCGGTCCGCGACGACGACCCATCAGCGGTCCGTGACGGCGAACCGGTGTCACTTCGCGGCGGTGCCGGCCGTCGCCTCGGTTCGTGCCGGCCCACCCAGGGTCGCCTCGGCGGCGGCGTAGAGGTCGGCGGGGCGTACTCCGCTCAGCGCGGTGACGAGATGGCCGTCGGGGCGCACCAGCAGCACCGTGTGGGCGGCGGCACCCGGGTACTCCTCGGCGACCAGCAGCTCCGCCGGATGCGGCAGGGCGGTCACCGCGGCGGCCAGCCGCGGCATGATCCCGGCCGTGACCCAGTGCTTACGCTCCCACACGCCGGTGCCGGGCGCGATCAGGACGACGAGCAGCGCCCCCCGGCCGAGCCGGTCACGCAGCGGGACGAAGGAGCCGTCCTCCGCCGTGACCAGCACGTCGGCGACCTGTGCGCCGGGCGCGGTGGCGACGGGGACCTCCGCCTCCAGGTGCGGGGGTGCGAGCGGGGAGTCGGCGTAGTCGGCCGCCTCACCGAGCGGGCCGCGGCCCAGGTGGCCCTCGGTGAGCAGCGCGTCGTGCCCGCGGGTCGAGCCGGGGACGTACGACCGCAGTCCGCCGCCGCCCCGCAGCAGCGGCAGGACCTGGTCGGCGGCGCGCAGTCGTGCGGCGACGGCGGCGCGGCGCTCGGTCTGGTAGCTGTCGAGGAGAGTCTCGCGCGGTCCGTGGTGCCAGGCCAGCGCCAGCTTCCAGGCGAGGTTGTCGGCGTCGCGCAGGCCCTCGTCCAGGCCCTGGGTGCCGAGGGCGCCCAGCAGGTGGGCGGAGTCCCCGGCGAGGAAGACCCGCCCGGAGCGCCAGCGGCGGGCGAGGCGGTGATGGACGGTGTGCACCCCGGTGTCGAGCAGGTCGTACGGCGGTGTGGTGCCGGCGTGCCAGCCGGCCAGGGTCTCTCGGATGCGGGCGATGAGCATCTCCGGCGTGACCAGGTCCTTGCCGGGCGGCAGCAGCCAGTCCAGCCGCCATACGCCGTCCGGCAGCGGACGGGCGGTGATCTCGCCGGCGGTCGGGCCGGAGGTGCGCCACGGAGGCAGGCGGTGCAGTACGGCCTCGCCGGGCCAGGGGAGTTCGGTGCGCAGCGCGGCGACGGCGTACCGTTCCACCGCCGTACGGCCCGGGAAGCGGATGTCCGCGAGCTTGCGCACGGTCGAGCGGGGGCCGTCGCAGCCGACGAGGAAACTGCCGCGCCACCAGGTGCCGTTCGGGCCGCGGGTGTGCGCGGTGACGCCGGAGGGCTCCTGCTCGACGCTGTCCAGGCGGCTGTCCGTGGCGATCTCGACGAGGCGTTCACCGGCGAGGGCGTCGCGCAGGGCGCCGGTCAGGAGGTGCTGGGCGATGTGCACGGGTGCGGGTTCGGTGTCGTCGGCGAAGGCGATCTCGCACATCACCTGCTTGCGCCGCATCGACCGCCATCCGGCCCAACGCAGACCGGCCTTGTCCAGCGGCACCCCGGTGAGCCGTTCCAGCAGGGCGGTGGTGTCCTCGCGCAGGACGACCGTGCGGGCGAGCCGGGGTTCGTCCTTGCCGGGGCCCTCGTCCAGTACGACCGACGGCACCTCCTGACGCGCCAGCGCCAGTGCGAGCGTGAGCCCCACGGGCCCCGCTCCGACGATGATCACCGGGTCCACGGCGCGGCGCCCCCTGCTCGCAGCGGTGTCCTCGGCGACGTATGTGAACAACAGGTTGGAGCAGGGTGCACGATCACAGAACGTATGCAACCCATTGCCGCTGCTTGCGTCAAGTGACGGAGGCAGTGGCGATCATGCCACTGCCTCCGTGCGGGTCAAGCTGCTTGACGAGGGATCAGATGCTGCCGCCGGCCCCGGCCCCGTAGGTGCCGCCGGTCGCCGCCGGGTTCAGCTCCTCCATGTCCTCCGCGCCGAGGACCGCGCCCGTGCTGCGCTTGCTGCGCCGCAGGTAGCCCTCCAGCCAGCTCGCGAAGGAGGTCAGGATGAAGTTGAGCACGATGTAGATGGCCGCCACGACGATGAAGCTGGGGATGACGTTGGCGAAGTTGGCCGCGAGGGTGCTCCGGGAGTTCAGCAGCTCGTTGTAGCCGATCATCACGCCGCCCAGTGCGGTGTCCTTCACGATGACGACCAGCTGGCTGACGATCGCCGGCAGCATGGCCGTGACCGCCTGCGGCAGCAGGATGCTCGTCATCGTCTGGGTCTTGCGCAGACCGATGGCGTAGGCCGCCTCGCTCTGGCCCCTGGGCAGGGACAGGATGCCCGCCCGGACCACCTCCGCGAGGACGGAGGCGTTGTAGAGCACCAGGCCGGTGACGACCGCGTAGAAGGGCCGGTCCTCGCTGGTGACGTTCGTGTAGCGGGAGTAGAGCTCGTTGGCGAAGAGCATCAGCAGCAGCACCGGGATGGACCGGAAGAACTCCACCACCACGGCGGACGGCCCCCGCACCCAGCGGTGGTCGGACAGGCGTGAGATGCCGAAGAACGCACCCAGCGGCAGGGCGATGACCATCGCGAGCGCGGCCGCCTTGAGGGTGTTGCCCAGGCCCGGGATCAGGTAGGTCGTCCACGTGTCGCCCTGGACGAACGGCTTCCACATGGCGCTCGTGAGCTGGTTCTTGTCGTCCATCGTCTGCCAGACCCACCAGAGCAGCAGGGCGAGGAGGACGAAGAAGACGACCGAGAGCAGGACGTTGCGCCGCTTGGCACGGGGGCCGGGCGTGTCATAGAGGACGGAACTCATCGCTTCACCGCCAGTCGCTTGCCGAGCCAGCCGAGGATGAGGCCCGTGGGAAGAGTCAGGACCACGAACCCGAAGGCGAAGACCGCGCCGATGGCGAGCGTCTGGGCTTCGTTCTCGATCATCGACTTCATCAAGGAGGCGGCCTCGGCCACACCGATGGCGGCGGCAACCGTGGTGTTCTTGGTCAGGGCGATCAGCACGTTGGCCAGCGGGCCGATGACCGCCCGGAAGGCCTGGGGGAGCACGATCAGCCGCAGCGTCTGGCTGAAGTTCAGGCCGATGGCGCGCGCGGCCTCGGCCTGACCGAGGGGCACCGTGTTGATGCCGGAACGGATCGCCTCGCAGACGAAGGCCGCGGTGTAGGCGACCAGACCGAGGATGGCGAGCCGGAAGCCCTGGAGCTTGAAGTCGTCCGAGGCACCCAGGGTCACCCCGAAGATGTCGGCGAGGCCGAGCGAGGAGAACACGATGATCACCGTCAGCGGGATGTTCCGGACGATGTTCACGTAGGCGGTGCCGAAGCCGCGCATCAGCGGGACCGGGCTGACCCGCATCGCGGCCAGCAGGGTGCCCCAGATCAGGGAGCCCACGGCGGAGAAGACGGTGAGTTTCACCGTCATCCAGAACGCCCCTAGGACGTCGTAGCCTTCAAGAAAGTCGAACACGATCTCCCGCGCTTCCGGGTGGGTGACGTACGTGGAGGGCGGGGCGCGCCGCCGCCGGCAGGGCGACGGGCGGCGGCGCGCACCGGGGGGACCCCGAGCTGACTGCGGTGGGCCGCGTTACTGGACGATCTGACCGATCTTCGGAGCCGGCTCGTTCTTGTAGTCGGCCGGGCCGAAGTTCTTCTTCACGGCAGCCTCCCAGGCGCCGCTGCTCTCCATCTTCTCGATCGCCTTGTTGATCTTGTCGACCAGCTGGGTGTCGCCCTTCTTCACACCGACGCCGTAGTTCTCGTTGCTCAGCTTCAGACCCGCGAGCTTGAACTGGCCCTTGTACTTGTCCTGCGAGGCGAAGCCCGCGAGGATCGAGTCGTCGGTGGTCACCGCGTCCACGGCGCCGCTCTGCAGGCCGGCGATGCACTCGGAGTAGCCGCTGTACTCCTTCAGCTGCGCCTTCGGGGCGATCTTCTGCTGGACGTTCTGCGCCGAGGTGGAGCCGGTCACGGAGCACAGCTTCTTGCCGTTGAGGTCCGTGCCCTTGCTGATGTCCGAGTCCTTCTTGATCAGCAGGTCCTGGTGGGCCAGCAGGTACGGACCGGCGAAGTCGACCTTCTGCTGCCGCTTCGGGGTGATGGAGTACGTGGCCACGATGAACTTCACGTCACCGCGCGAGAGGGCGTTCTCGCGGTCGGCGCTCTTGGTCTCGACGAACTCGATCTGGTCCGGCTTGTAGCCGAGCTGGCCCGCGATGTACGTGGCCACGTCCACGTCGAAGCCGGAGAACTTGCCGTTCGGTTCCTTCAGGCCGAGACCCGGCTGGTCGTACTTGATACCGATCTTGACCTTGTTGCCGCCACCACCGGAGGACGACGAGTTGTCCTTGTTGCCACCGCCACACGCCGTGGCGGACAGGGCGATGCTGAGGACGACGGCCGAGGCGGCGGTGACCTTGCGGAGCTTCATGGTGGACATCCTTTGCGTGAGGAAAGAAGCGGGGCGCTGGGAGGCGCGACGGGCGCGCGGCCGGTTCAGTGGTGCAGGATCTTCGACAGGAAGTCCTTGGCCCGGTCACTGCGCGGGTTGCTGAAGAACTGGTCGGGCGCAGCCTGTTCGACGATCCGGCCGTCCGCCATGAACACCACGCGGTTTGCAGCCGAACGTGCGAACCCCATCTCGTGGGTGACGACGACCATCGTCATGCCCTCGCGGGCGAGCTGCTGCATGACCTCCAGCACCTCGTTGATCATCTCCGGGTCGAGCGCCGAGGTCGGCTCGTCGAAGAGCATCACCTTCGGGTCCATGGCCAGGGCGCGCGCGATCGCGACGCGCTGCTGCTGACCGCCGGAGAGCTGAGCGGGGTACTTGTCGGCCTGGGTGCCCACGCCGACGCGGTCGAGCAGGGCGCGGGCCTTCTCCTCGGCCTGCTTCTTGTCGGCCTTGCGCACCTTGGTCTGGCCCAGCATCACGTTCTCGAGCACGGTCTTGTGCGCGAAGAGGTTGAAGGACTGGAAGACCATGCCGACGTCGGCGCGCAGCCGGGCGAGGGACTTGCCCTCGGCGGGCAGCGGCTTGCCGTCGATGGTGATCGAGCCGGAGTCGATGGTCTCCAGCCGGTTGATGGTGCGGCACAGGGTGGACTTACCGGACCCGGAGGGTCCGATGACGACGACGACCTCACCGCGCGCAATCGTCAGATCGATGTCCTGGAGCACGTGCAACGCGCCGAAGTGCTTGTTGACGCTCTTCAGGACGACGAGGTCGCCGCTGGGGGCCACGTCTTGCTTGGCCACCGATACTTCGGTCATCGCTCTCAGGCTCCGTCCTCCTCGGTTTCGGAGGAATGTAGTAACCAGCCTCGACCAGCGTCATTACATCTGAGGGGAATCTGAGCATCACGATCCGATAGCAATCGGACACATGTCGTAGCACTTGTGACCTGGGGGCGACCTGGGCACGTATCGGCCGGATAACTAAAGCCCCGACCAACCGGAACCCTCTTGACGCCGTCCTCGTCCATCAGCGTGACTGCCTTGGTGCACGCGCGCGTGCACGCGTTGTTACTCAGACAAACCGTACGCCCGATGAATCGGAGGAGGCCGGGATGAGACTGCTGCTCGTCGAGGACGACAACCATGTCGCCGCCGCACTGTCCGCGGTCCTGGCCCGGCACGGTTTCGACGTCACGCACGCGCGCAACGGCGAGGAGGCGTTGCAGGCGCTCGTCCCGGAGGGCCCCGGCTTCGGTGTCGTCCTGCTCGACCTGGGCCTGCCCGACCAGGACGGCTACGAGGTCTGCAGCAAGATCCGCAAGCGCACCGCCACCCCGGTGATCATGGTCACCGCCCGCTCCGACGTGCGCTCGCGTATCCACGGTCTCAACCTCGGCGCCGACGACTACGTGGTCAAGCCGTACGACACCGGGGAACTCCTCGCCCGCATCCACGCCGTCAGCCGGCGGCGCCCCGCCACCGAGGAGAACACCGACGACATCCGGACCGCCGTCCACCTCGGCCCGGTGCGCATCGAGCTGCCCACCCGTCAGGTCACCGTCGACGGCAGCGTCGTCCAGCTGACCCGCAAGGAGTTCGACCTGCTCGCGCTGCTCGCGCAGCGGCCCGGCGTGGTCTTCCGCCGTGAGCAGATCATCAGCGAGGTGTGGCGCACCAGCTGGGAGGGAACGGGCCGGACCCTGGAGGTGCACGTCGCCTCCCTGCGAGCCAAGCTGCGCATGCCGGCCCTGATCGAGACCGTACGCGGCGTCGGCTACCGCCTCGTCGCCCCGGCCGCCTAGCGGGGACCGCTTGCGCACACGACTGCTGCCGCTGCTCATCGTCCTGATGGCGGCCGTCCTGCTCGCCCTCGGCATCCCGCTGGCCGTCAGCGTGGCCGCCGGTCAGCAGCAGAAGGTGGTCGTCGACCGGATCGACGACACCGCGCGCTTCGCGGCCCTCGCGCAGTACGTCGACACCGCCGCCACCATCGACCGCAACCCCGGCGACGAACGGCTGGAGACCCTCAGCCACGAACTTGCCAGCTACTACGAGGTGTACGGCATCCGCGCCGGCGTCTTCTACCGCACCGACACGCCCATGGCGCACGCCCCCGCCGGGTTCTTCCTCCCCCGTACGGGTGAGGTGCGGGCCGCCTTCGAGGAGGCGCTGCTCAGCCGGCGCAGCCACGACCCGCAGCAGGTCTGGCCCTGGCAGCGCGGCCGGCTCGTCGTCGCCTCACCGGTGATCCGGGACGGGGACGTCGTCGCCGTCGTCGTCACCGACTCGCCGACTGGGGAGATGCGCTCGCGGATCCTGCGCGGCTGGCTGATCATCGGCGCCGGCCTGGTCGCCGCGATGCTGCTCGCCGTCGGCGCCGCGCTCCGGCTGACCGGCTGGGTCCTGCGGCCCGTACGCGTGCTGGACGCCACCACCCACGACATCGCCACCGGCCGCCTGAAATCCCGGGTGGCGGCGGCCGGCGGGCCGCCGGAACTCAGGCGGCTGGCCAAGTCGTTCAACGAGATGGCGGATCACGTCGAGGACGTGCTGGAGCAGCAGCGCGCCTTCGTCGCGGACGCCTCGCACCAGCTGCGCAACCCCCTCGCGGCGCTGCTGCTGCGCATCGAACTGCTGAAATTCGAACTCCCGGAGGGCAATACGGAGATCGCCTCGGTCCAGGCCGAGGGCAAGCGGCTGGCGCAGGTCCTGGACGACCTGCTCGACCTGGCGCTCGCCGAGCACGCCGAGGCGGACATGACGACCACCGACATCGGGGCGCTCGCCGCCGAGCGCGTCGCGGCCTGGGCGCCCGTCGCCGAGGCCAAGGGCGTACGCCTGGCCGGGGACTGCCCGCCCACGACCGGCTGGGCCGACCCCGTGACCCTGTCGTCGGCGCTGGACGCGGTGATCGACAACGCGGTGAAGTTCACGCCCGCCGGAGAGCGCGTCGAGGTGGCGGTCGCGGCGGCCGGCGACACCGTGACCGTCGTCGTCACCGACAACGGCCCCGGCCTCACCGACGAGGAACTGACCCGCGTCGGCGACCGCTTCTGGCGCAGCGGCCGGCACCAGAACATCAAGGGCTCCGGCCTCGGCCTGTCCATCACCCGCGCGCTGCTCGCGGCGGGCGGCGGCTCCATCTCCTACGGCCACCACGAGCCGCACGGCCTGGCGGTGACCGTGACCGTGCCCCGGCACGCGCCGCAACCGACGTCCACGCAGGGCGGCGCGCCGGCCTGAGCGAGGGGCGTTCCGCTCGGGGAGGGCGCTGCGGTCGGTGGGGCGGGGTTGCGGTAGGTGGGGCTACGGCTTCATCGAGCGGTAGTACCGCCGTGCGCCCTCGTGGAGTTGCAGCGGGTCCGTGTAGATCGCCGTGCGCAGGTCCACGAGCTGTGCGGAGTGCACATGCGCGCCGATGCCGTCGCGGCTCTTGATGACCGTGCGGGTGACCCACTCGGTCAGCCGTGGATCGATGTCCGCGCGCGTGATCAGCAGATTGGACACCGCCATCGTCGGGACGGCCGCGCCGTTCTGCACGGTGGGGTAGGCCGACTCCGGCATGTTGGTGGCGCGGTAGTAGCGCGAGGCGTCGCCCTCCCGGTGCAGCCGCGCGACGAGGTCCGGCCCGATCGGCACGAACCGGATCGGGAAGGAACCGGCGAGCTGCCGTACGCCGTCGGTGGGCACACCGCCCGACCAGAAGAACGCGTCGATCGCGCCCTCCCGCAGCCGCTTCGGCGCACTGCCGATGCCGTCGGCCTCGGGCGCGATGTCCTTGTCCGCGTCGATGCCCGCCACCCGCAGCACCCGGTCGGCGATCAGCCGCACACCCGACTCCGGCGGCCCTATCGCGACCCGCTTGCCCCGCAGATCGGCGACCGAGTGGATGTCCGAGTCGCGGGCGACGACGAGCTGGACGTAGTCGTCGTAGAGGCGGGCGACGCCGCGCAGCCGGTCCGCGCCCTGGCCGCCGTTCACCGCGTACGTCTCCACCGCGTCGGCCGCGGCGATGGTGAAGTCGGCCTGGCCGCGCGCCACGCGCGTGACGTTCTCCTGCGAGCCGTCACTGGTCAGCAGCCGCACCTTCAGCTGTGGCATGTCCTTGGCGAGCGCCGTGCGCAGCCGCTTGCCGTAGTCCTGGTAGACCCCGCTCGGGGTGCCCGTGCTGATCGTGATCGATCCGCTCGGCGGCTCCTCGCCCAGCGGCAGCAGCCACCACAGCAGCAGGCCGAGCGCCACGACTCCGGCGGCCGCGCCCGTCAGGGCCCGGCGCCTGCCGATTCGGGGGAGGAGCTTGGGCATGGGCGCGATCCTGCCAGGCGCTGCACCGTGCTGACCAGGGGCGGCCGCCGGAGCAGCGGCCGGAGCGAGGCTGTCGGTGGCGCCCGTTACAGTCGGCCGTATGAGTTCCTCCCCCGCCGACCTGGTCCGTGAGTTCCACCTCGCCTTCGGGCTCGACGCCCGCAGCACGCCCACCGAGGTGTCCCCTGCGCTCGCCGCCCACCGTGGTGAGCTGCTCGCGGAGGAGGCCGCGGAGGTCGCCGAGGTGGCGGCCACCGGACCGCTCGACAAGCTCGCCCACGAGCTGGCCGACGTCGTCTACGTCGCGTACGGCACCGCCTTGGTGCACGGCATCGACCTCGACCAGGTGATCGCCGAGATCCACCGCGCCAACATGACCAAGCTCGGCCCCGACGGTCGGATCGCCCGCCGCGCCGACGGCAAGGTGCTCAAGGGCGAGAGCTACGAGGCACCGGATGTCGCGGGCGTGCTGCGCCGGCAGGGCTGGGAGCCGGAGGGTGAGAGCGCGGCCTGAGTCCCTGGTCACGCGCCTGAGCGGCGGGTCTCAGTCCCGGGGGACCGCCGTCCGCTCCCGCGGTCCGGCGTCCGCCGCCGGCTCGGCTGTCCGCGCCTGAGCGCGCGGGTCTCAGTCCCGGGGGACCGCCGTCCGCTCCCGCGGCCCGGCGTCCGCCGCCGGCTCGGCTGTCACGTCGGCCTCCGCCGTCGGCACGGTTTCCCCTTCGGCGTCCGCCGCCGCCGACTGGGCTGTCGCGCCCGACGGTGCCGCTTTCGCGGCGCGTGGAGTGGCGCGGCGCCGGGACCAGCGGGCCGCCAGCGGCTCCGTGTAGCGGGCGGTCAGCGGGCCGAGGACGACCAGGATCAGGACGTACGCCGTGGCCAGCGGGCCCAGCGACGGTTCGATGCCCGCCGTCACCGCGAGCCCGGCGATGACGATCGAGAACTCGCCGCGCGCCACCAGCGCACCCCCCGCACGCCATCGCCCCTTGATCGAGATCCCGGCGCGGCGGGCGGCCCAGTAGCCGGTGGCGATCTTCGTCAGCGCGGTGGCCGCGGCCAGCGCCAGCGCCGGCAGCAGCACCGGCGGGATGCTCGCCGGATCGGTGTGCAGGCCGAAGAAGACGAAGAACACCGCGGCGAACAGATCCCGCAACGGGCTCAGCAGCGCGTGCGCGCCCTCGGCCACCTCACCGGAGAGAGCGATGCCGACCAGGAACGCGCCCACCGCGGCGGACACCTGCAACTGCTGGGCCACACCGGCGACGAGAATCGTCAGACCCAGCACGACCAGCAGCAACTTCTCCGGGTCGTCGCTGGAGACGAAGCGTGAGATGAGACGGCCGTAGCGGACGGCGACGAACAGCACCACGCCCGCCACGCCGAGGGCGATCCCCAGCGTCACGCTGCCCGCCGCGAACCCCGCGCCCGCCACCAGCGCGGTGACGATCGGCAGGTAGACGGCCATGGCCAGGTCCTCCAGGACCAGCACGCTGAGGATCACCGGTGTCTCCCGGTTGCCGACCCGGCCCAGGTCGCCGAGCACCTTGGCGATGACCCCGGAGGAGGAGATCCAGGTGACGCCGGCGAGCACCACGGCCGCCACCGGTCCCCAGCCCAGCAGCAGCGCGGCGGCCGCGCCCGGCAGCGCGTTCAGCGCGCAGTCGACCAGACCCGCCGGATAGTGCGTCTGCAGGTTGGAGACCAGGTCGCTCGCCGTGTACTCCAGGCCCAGCATGAGCAGCAGCAGGATGACGCCGATCTCGGCCCCGGTGGCGACGAACTCCTCGCTCGCCCCCAGCGGCAGCAGGCCGCCCTCGCCGAACGCGAGCCCGGCCAGCAGGTACAGGGGGATCGGCGAGAAGCTGAAGCGGGCGGCCATCCGGCCGAGCAGGCCGAGGCAGAGGATGATCGAACCGAACTCGATGAGCAGAACCGCGGAGGAGTGCACCGGCAGCTCACTCCCGCCCGAGGATCGCGGCGGCGGCGTCCACACCCTCGCGCGTGCCGATCACGATCAGTGTGTCACCGCCCGCGAGCCGGAAGTCCGGGGTGGGGGAGGGCACGGCGTCGGCGCGGCGCAGTACCGCCACGATCGATGCGCCGGTCTCCGTACGCATCCGGGTCTCGCCGAGCAGCCGGCCGTTCCAGTGCGAGGTCGCCGCGATCTCGATCCGCTCGGCCACCAGGCCCAGGTCCGTGGTGTGCAGGAGGTTCGGGCTGTGGTGGGCGGGCACCAGCGCGTCGACGAGCGAGTCCGCCTCCGAGCCGGTCAGCCGGAGCGAGTGAGCGCAGGAGTCGGGGTCGTCGGCCCGGTACACACTCAGGGTGCGGGTGCCGTCCCGGTGCGCCACCACCGACAGATGGCCCTGTTCCCGTGTCACCAGGTCGTACTTGACCCCGATCCCCGGCAGCGGTGTCGCCCTCAGGCGCGGCGCAGACACGTTTCTTCCCCTTCGATCGCCGGTCGTACGGGCACCGCCGGTGATCGTTTCCGGCCGGTACCGGGCGGCCATGCTGCCACCCTTCCGTACGGTGGCGACATGGGTGTCAGCACGGATGGACGCGATACGCGGCCGGCGGAGAAGCTGGTCACGGCAGGGCCGTGGGCGGCCGGTACGGCGGGGACGTCGGTGGACGTCACGGTAGGGCCGGCGGCGGACGTCAGGGCGGGGACGTCGGCGGATGTCGCGGTGGGGCCGTCGGCGGACGGAAGATCAAGGCGGTGGGGGAACGGAAGGAGAGGAGGTGCCGGGCGCGTGTCGCTGTTCTGGCGGATCTTCTCCCTCAACGCCGTCGGCCTGGTGATCGCCACCGCGCTGCTGCTCGGCCCGGTCACCGTCTCGACCCCGGTGCTGCCGGGTGAGGCGCTGGTGGTGGTCGGCGGGCTGGCCGCGCTGCTGGTCGTCAACGCCGCCGT
Organism: Streptomyces sp. NPDC036813; assembly: GCF_055609245.1. Lineage (NCBI taxonomy): Bacteria > Bacillati > Actinomycetota > Actinomycetes > Kitasatosporales > Streptomycetaceae > Streptomyces > Streptomyces sp. NPDC036813. The sequence goes on from NZ_JBVJPV010000020.1 coordinate 43,747, forward strand.
CCTGCGTATTGGGCTCGCCCCGCTCACCCGGCTGGCCGGGGCCATGGCCACCGCCGACCTGCTGCGTCCGGGCGCACGGCCCGAGGTCGCCGGTCCGGCGGAGACTGCCGGGCTGATCACGACGTACAACGCGATGCTCGACCGGCTCGCGGACGAGCGTGCCGCCGGTGCGGCCCGTGCCCTGTCCGCGCAGGAGAGGGAACGCCACCGCGTCGCCCGCGAGCTGCACGACGAGGTCGGCCAGACCCTGACCGCGGTCCTGCTCCAGCTGCGGCGCGTCGCCGACCGGGTGCCGGCGGAGCTGCACGAGGACGTGGGCCAGGCGCAGGAGGCCACCCGCGCCGGGCTGGACGAGATCCGCCGCATCGCCCGCCGGCTGCGGCCCGCTGTGCTGGAGGAACTGGGGCTGCTCAGCGCGCTGCGCTCGCTCGCCGCCGAGTTCACCGGGCACGGGCTGACCGTCCGCCACGACCTCGCCGCCGACCTGACACCGCTGCCCGGGGAGACGGAACTCGTGCTGTACCGGGTCGCGCAGGAGGCGCTCACCAACACCGCCCGGCACTCCGGCGCCGACCGCGCCGAGCTGTGCGTGCGGGCCGATGCGACGGGCGTGGAGCTGTTGGTGCGGGACAACGGACGGGGCACGGCCGGGGCGGCCGAGGGCGCCGGCATCAGCGGCATGCGTGAGCGGGCCCTGCTGGTCGGCGCCGAGCTGAGCGTCGCAGCGGCGCCGGGCGGCGGCACGGACGTACGGTTGCGCATCCCGCAGCGTGCAGACGGGCCGCTGGACATACCGGGCGGTGCCTATGGACCGCCGGGCACACCGGGTGGTGCCTACGGGCTGCCGGGCACACGGGGTGATGCCGACGGGCCGCTGGGACCCGGGGGAGGCCCCCGGTGAGCGGCCGTCCTGTGCGCGTCCTGCTCGCCGACGACCACACCCTCGTACGCCGCGGGGTGCGCCTCATCCTCGAGTCGGAGCCCGACCTGACCGTCGTCGCCGAGGCCGGCGACGGAGCCGAGGCGGTCGAGCTGGCACGCGCGCGTGAGGTGGATCTCGCCGTGCTGGACATCGCCATGCCCCGTATGACGGGCCTCCAGGCGGCCCGTGAGCTGTCCCGGCGGCTGCCCGATCTGCGCCTGCTGATCCTGACCATGTACGACAACGAGCAGTACTTCTTCGAGGCGCTGAAGGCGGGCGCGAGCGGCTACGTGCTGAAGTCCGTCGCCGACCGCGACCTGGTGGAGGCGTGCCGGGCGGCCATGCGGGACGAGCCGTTCATCTACCCCGGCGCCGAGCGGGCGCTGGTCCGCTCCTACCTGGACCGGCTCCACCGCGGCGACGGCCTGCCCGAGCGCGCCGTCACCGAGCGCGAGGAGGAGATCCTCAAGCTGGTCGCGGAGGGGCACACCTCCAAGGAGATCGGTGACCTGCTGTTCATCAGCGTCAAGACGGTCGAGCGGCACCGCGCGAACATCCTGCAGAAGCTCGGCCTGCGGGACCGCCTGGAACTGACCCGGTACGCGATCCGCGCCGGACTCGTCGACCCCTGAGCCCGGGCGGTCCCACAGACGTCGCGTCCGTTTGTCCACAGGGCCTCGCGGGCGTTGTCCACAGCCCGGACCGGGGTGGTCCCGGAACCGCCTACCCTGTAAGGCATGAGCAGCAGCGACCGGAGCCCCGCAGTGGACGTCAAGACCTACGAAGTACGCACCTACGGGTGCCAGATGAACGTCCACGATTCCGAGCGGCTCGCCGGCCTGCTCGAAGACGCGGGTTACGTGCGCGCTCCCGAGGGCTCCGACGGCGACGCCGACGTCGTGGTCTTCAACACGTGTGCCGTCCGGGAGAACGCCGACAACCGGCTCTACGGCAACCTCGGCCGGCTCGCGCCGAGGAAGGCCCAGCGGCCGGGCATGCAGATCGCGGTCGGCGGCTGCCTCGCGCAGAAGGACCGCGACACCATCGTGAAGAAGGCGCCCTGGGTCGACGTCGTCTTCGGCACGCACAACATCGGCAAGCTGCCCGTCCTGCTGGAGCGCGCCCGCGTGCAGGAGGAGGCGCAGGTCGAGATCGCCGAGTCGCTGGAGGCGTTCCCCTCCACGCTGCCCACCCGCCGTGAGAGCGCCTACGCGGCCTGGGTGTCGATCTCCGTCGGCTGCAACAACACCTGCACCTTCTGCATCGTCCCCGCGCTGCGCGGCAAGGAGAAGGACCGCCGCCCCGGCGACATCCTCGCCGAGGTCGAGGCGCTGGTCGCCGAGGGCGTCTCCGAGATCACCCTGCTCGGCCAGAACGTCAACGCCTACGGCTCCGACATCGGCGACCGCGAGGCCTTCAGCAAGCTGCTGCGCGCCTGCGGGAAGATCGACGGCCTGGAGCGCGTCCGCTTCACCTCCCCCCACCCCCGTGACTTCACCGACGACGTCATCGCCGCCATGGCCGAGACGCCGAACGTGATGCCGCAGCTGCACATGCCGCTGCAGTCCGGTTCGGACACGGTCCTGAAGGCCATGCGCCGCTCCTACCGCCAGGAGCGCTACCTCGGGATCATCGAGAAGGTCCGCGCCGCCATCCCGGACGCCGCGATCACCACCGACATCATCGTGGGCTTCCCCGGCGAGACCGAGGAGGACTTCGAGGAGACGCTGCACGTGGTGCGTGAGGCCCGCTTCGCGCAGGCCTTCACCTTCCAGTACTCCAAGCGGCCCGGCACCCCGGCCGCGACCATGGAGGACCAGATCCCCAAGGAGGTCGTCCAGGCGCGCTACGAGCGGCTGGTCGCCCTGCAGGAGGAGATCTCCTGGGAGGAGAACAAGAAGCAGGTCGGCCGCACGCTGGAGCTGATGGTCGCCGAGGGCGAGGGCCGCAAGGACGACGCCACCCGCCGTCTGTCCGGCCGCGCCCCCGACAACCGCCTCGTCCACTTCACCAAGCCGGAGCAGGAAGTGCGCCCGGGCGACGTCGTCACCGTCGAGGTGACCTACGCCGCGCCGCACCACCTCCTCGCCGAGGGCCCGGTGCTCGACGTGCGCCACACGCGCGCGGGCGACGCCTGGCAGAAGCGCCAGGAGGCCGACCAGGCCAAGCCGGCCGGCGTGATGCTGGGCCTGCCGAAGATCGGCGCGCCCGCGCCCCTGCCGGTCGCCACGGGCAGCGGCTGCGGCTGCGACTGACCTGCGGCGCCGGCGTGCGGTCGTGGCGACGCGCTGCGACTGACCTGCGGTGCGGGCGGCCTCCGCTGAGGCTGACCTGCGCTGCGGCGCTGACGTGCGGTCGTGGCGACGCGCTGCGATTGACCTGCGGTGCGGGCGGCCTGCGCTGAGGCTGGCCTGCGCTGCGGCGCTGACGTGTGGTTGCGGCGACGCGCTGCGACTGACCTGCGCTGCGGCGCCGGCGTGCGGCTGCGAACGACCTGCGGTGCGCCTGGCCTGACGCTGGCCTGACGCTGCGACCGGTCGGCTCGTTCCGGCGCGGTGCAGTGCCGCCGGACGCACTGCGCCCGACCCTCGGGTCACGCCCGGCGGCTGGGCGTGCCCGGCTGGTGACCGCGTAGTCTGCTGATCATGCTTGTCGCCGCAGCCGTCTGCCCCTGTCCGCCGCTGCTCGTGCCCGAGGTCGCCGCGGGCGCCGCTCCCGAGCTGGACGCCGCCCGCGCCGCATGCACCGACGCGCTGGGCGTCCTCGCGGCCGCCCGCCCCGACCGGCTGATCGTCGTGGGAGCCGCCGAGGAGGCGGGGACGTACCCGCAAGGCGCGCGAGGCTCGTTCCGCGGGTTCGGCGTGGACGTCGACGTCACCCTCGGCGAGGGACAGGTCGCGGCCGCCGAGTCCGTGCTGCCGGTATCGCTCGCGGTGGCGGGCTGGCTGCTGGGGCGGACGGGCTGGGCGGACGCCCCGATCGAGGGGCTGGCTGTGGCGCGGACGCTCGCGCCGGAGCGGTGCGCCGAGCTGGGCGCGGAACTCGCCGGGCGTGCCGAGCGGGTCGCGCTGCTGGTCATGGGCGACGCCAGCGCCTGCCGCACCGTGAAGGCGCCGGGCTACCTGGACGAACGCGCCGCACCCTTCGACGCCGAGGTGGCCCGGGCGCTGGGCGCGGCGGACGTGTCGGCGCTGCGGGCACTGGACGCGCGGCTCGCGGAGGAGCTGCAGGCCGCCGGCCGGGCGCCGTGGCAGGTGCTGGCGGGCGCGGCCGCGGACGCGGACCTGTCCGGGGCGCTGCTGTACGAGGACGCGCCGTACGGGGTGGGCTACCTGGTCGCCACCTGGTCGTAGCGCGCCCTGGTCGCCACCTGGTCGGAGCGCGTCACCGGCGGGCGTGTCACGGCGGGCGCGTCACCGGCGACACGAGGGCGGTACATGCCGGACGGCCGCACACCGTGAGCGTGTGCGGCCGTCCGTCGTTGCGCTGCGGCTGGGGCCCTGACGCCCCCGGCCGCGGCGGGCCGGGGTCAGGAGGTGGGCGGCGGGCCCTGCGGCGGGGAGGCCGGGGGAGGGGCCGGCGGGGTGGCCGCGCCGCCGTCGGCCGCGGCGCCGCCCTTGTGCGCGAGCCGGTCCATGGCGCCCTTCGCCTTGCCCGTGCCTGTCTGGATCCTGTCGCTGTACTTGCCCTTGGTCTTCTCGTCGACGACCTTCGCGGCCCGGTCGATGCCGTGCTGGATCTTGTCCCCGTGCTGCTGCGCGAGGTCCGACACCTTGTCCTTGGCCGGGCCGAGTTTGGCTTTCAGATTGTCCATCAGACCCATGGTCCACCTTCCCTGGCGGGACAGTTACGTGTGGGCGCTCTCACCGGCCTCGCTGTCGGCGGCCGCTTCGGCGGACTGCTGCTGGGGGATACCGGCGGCCTCCGCGCTCTCCTCGCCCTTCTCGCTCGCCCCGGGCTCCGCCGCTTCCGCGGCCTCCGTCGCCTCGGTGGCCTCGGCAGCGTCCGCTGCCCCCGTCGTCTCCGCCGTCCCGGTGGTTTCCGCGGTCTCCGTCGCCTCGGCCTTGTCGGCGGAGGACTCGTTCACGGCCTGCTGGGCCGCCGCCGTGGTCTCCGACCTCCGAAAAAGTTTCGTAAAAACGCCCATATCAACTCCATACGGTACTCGTCCGGGCGAAATTCCGCGTGACCCGGTGCGTCCGATTGCGCCACCGGGATCACCGCTCCTCAGGAGTCGGTGACGGGATCTCGCAAGGTGGCAACGACCTCGCCCGGACGGCGTCACGTAACTCGTTCGAGGACGGGGTCCGGGGTTTGCGAAACTGGTGCGGTGAGCAGCGCACCCCCCGCCCCCCGCGTCATCGCCGTCGTCGGTCCCACCGCAGCCGGCAAGTCCGACCTCGGCGTCTTTCTCGCCCGGCAACTCGGCGGCGAGGTCGTCAACGCCGACTCGATGCAGCTGTACCGAGGGATGGACATCGGTACCGCGAAGCTGACGCACGAAGAGCGCGCCGGGGTGCCGCACCACCTCCTCGACATCTGGGACGTGACCGTCACCGCCTCCGTCGCCGAGTACCAGCGGCTCGCCCGCGGGCGGATCGACGAACTCCTCGCCGCCGGCCGCTGGCCGATCCTGGTCGGCGGTTCCGGCCTCTACGTCCGGGGCGCCGTCGACAACCTGGAGTTCCCCGGCACCGACCCCGAGGTGAGGGCCCGCCTGGAGGAGGAGCTGGCGCTGCGCGGCTCCGGCGCCCTGCACGCCCGCCTGGCCGCAGCCGACCCCGAGGCCGCGCGGGCGATCCTGCCCAGCAACGGACGCCGGGTCGTCCGGGCGCTCGAGGTGATCGAGATCACCGGCAAGCCCTTCACGGCGAACCTCCCCGGGCACGACTCGGTCTACGACACGGTGCAGATCGGCGTCGACGTGGCCCGCCCCGAACTCGACGAGCGCATCGCCCGCCGGGTCGACCGGATGTGGGAGGCCGGGCTCGTGGACGAGGTGCGCGAGCTGGAGGCACAGGGGCTGCGCGAGGGGCGTACGGCGTCGCGCGCCCTCGGCTATCAGCAGGTGCTCACCGCGCTCGCCGGGGAGTGCACGCTCGAGGAGGCGCGTGTCGAGACCGTCCGTGCCACCAAGCGCTTCGCGCGCCGCCAGGATTCGTGGTTCCGGCGCGACCCGCGGGTGCACTGGCTCAGTGGGGCCGCGGCGGATCTCGGGGAACTTCCGCAGCTTGCCCTGGCGTTGATCGAACGACCGGTTACAGCCTGATCACGTCATGGCATCGGGACGCCCAGGCCGTCATCCCGGCCTCCGGCGCCGTGCCATCATCGAGCTTCGATCGACCAAGTGGAGTCCGAGTTGGGAGGGCGCGTGGCGATGGAGGCCGGCCCTCGCGACACCGCACAAGACACCGAGCCCGTCACCACCGACAGGGGTGAAGAGCCGCAGGGCACAAGCGGTTCGGGCCACGACGACGACCGTCCGGGCCCGGACGGCGACCTGCTGGGCCCGGACGGCCTCGACGACACCCAGGGCGGCGTGACCGCGGACGGTCCGGAACCGGAAGAGATGTTCGCGGGCGGGCCCGAGGTCGAGGTGGAGCTGCGCCCGCAGCGCCGGCTGCGGCTGTGGCAGCTCGCGCCGATCGTCGCGCTCGCCGCGAGCGGCTCTCTGATGTTCGCCTTCCCGCTGGCCTTCGACTTCGGCGACAGCGGGGCTGTCATCGCCATGCTGGGGTTGCTGATCTGCTCGTGCGCGGCAGGCTGGGGCATGATGGCCGCCCGACGCGTGGGATACACCTGGCCGGGCCTGCCGCCCCGCGGCTCGGGCCGCCGCCCGGACTGGCGGGTCGTGGTCGGGTACGTCCTTCTGGTGGCCGTCGTCGTGACGCTCGCCGTGTGGCGGGTGGCGCGGCTGCGCTGAGCGCGGCCGGTGTGAGCGCGCCCCGTAAGTGAGCGGCCGGTGTCGGGTGGGTTGGGTCGGCCGCTATCGCCGGGTAGACCCGGCCACAGCCGTCTGGGGCGGTCGGTATCGCCGGGTAGACCCGGCCACAGCCGTCTGGGTCGTCCGGTATCGCCGGGTAGACCCGGCCACAGTTGTCTGGGTCGTCCGGTATCGCCGGGTTGACCCGATCACCGCAGCCTGGGCCGGTCCCGCCGCGCGGGCGGACCACCACGGTATGAGTGGGCTGGTGCCCGCTCGTCCGGTCCCCGCTACGCAGGCGGACCACCTCCGCGTGAACCGACCCCGCTGAGCCGCACCGAGCAGGCCACGTCACCGCCGCCCGAGCGAGCGGGGTGCGCCGCCGGCCCGTCCGCACCGCCCCCCACCTGCCCCGCCTCCCGTCGGCGCCCGGGCGGGGCCCTCCCGTACGATCGAGGCATGAGCACGCGGATCGCCTTCCTCAAGGGTCACGGCACCGAGAACGACTTCGTCATCGTCCCGGACCCGGAGAACGCCCTCGACCTGTCCCCGGCCGCCGTCGCCGCGCTGTGCGACCGCCGCGCGGGCATCGGCGGCGACGGAGTGCTGCACGTCGTGCGGTCCGCGGCGCATCCCGAGGCGAAGGCGATGGCCGCCGAGGCCGAGTGGTTCATGGACTACCGCAACGGCGACGGCTCGATCGCCGAGATGTGCGGCAACGGCGTGCGCGTGTTCGCCCGCTACCTCCAGCACGCCGGACACGCCGACGAGGGCGACCTGGCCGTCGCGACACGCGGCGGCGTGAAGCGCGTGCACATCGCCAAGGACGGCGACGTGACCGTCGGCATGGGCAAGGCGGTCCTGCCCGAGGGCGACGTCACGGTGAGCGTCGGTGAGCGAAGCTGGCCCGCACGGAACGTCAACATGGGCAACCCGCACGCCGTCGCGTTCGTCGACGACCTGGCGCACGCGGGCGACCTGTACGCGCCGCCGCCCTTCAGCCCGGCCTCCGCCTACCCGGACGGCGTGAACGTCGAGTTCGTCGTGGACCGCGGCGAGCGGCACGTCGCCATGCGCGTGCACGAGCGCGGCTCCGGCGAGACCCGCTCGTGCGGCACGGGCGCGTGCGCCGCCGCCGTCGCCACCGCCCGCCGTGACGACGCCGACCCGGCCGCCACCGGGACCCCGGCGACGTACACCGTGGACGTCCCCGGCGGACGTCTTGTGATCACCGAGCGCCCCGACGGCGAGATCGAGATGACCGGCCCCGCGGTGATCGTCGCGGAGGGCGAGATCGACGCGGAATGGCTGCGCGGCGCGATCGGCTGACACCTTCCACGGCCGTCGGCCCGGTACCGCCCGGACGGCGGTTGACGCCACGCCGCAAACCCGTTGACCGTCGCTCGAATGGGTGATCCGTTTCACGCTCGCCGAGAGGCGGTCAAACGCGCGTGGTGGGCTCGGTAGCATCAAGCACCGGCTCGGACGGGGGAGTCGCCCTCCCCTGAGCCGTGTCCGCCCTGGGGCACCCCGTCCGCCGGTCCACGCAGCCGGAGGTGCCCATGAGTGCGGAGGCCACGAACCCTGCGACCCCAGGCCCGGTGACAGGCCAGGTCACACCCGCTTCCACCGCGGCGCTCGAGCAGGGCGCGCCGCCTTCCCCGCGCCGCAAGGCCCGCCCCCGCATCGACCTGCGCCGCCTGGGCCGAGCCGCGCTGCTCGGCCCCGCCGCCCGCGACCGGCTGCCCGACGCCATCAGTCATGTCGTCGACGCCCACCGCGCCCACCACCCCGACGCCGACCTCGAACCCCTGCGGCGCGCCTACGTGCTGGCCGAGTCCTCGCACCGCGGCCAGATGCGCAAGAGCGGCGAGCCGTACATCACCCACCCCCTCGCGGTCACCCTGATCCTCGCCGAACTCGGCGCGGAGACCACCACGTTGACCGCCTCCCTGCTGCACGACACCGTCGAGGACACGGACGTGACGCTCGATCAGGTGGGGGAGCAGTTCGGCGAGGAGGTGCGTTATCTGGTCGACGGCGTCACCAAGTTGGAGAAGGTCGACTACGGCGCCGCCGCCGAACCGGAGACGTTCCGCAAGATGCTCGTCGCCACCGGCAACGACGTCCGCGTGATGTCGATCAAACTCGCCGACCGGCTGCACAACATGCGCACCCTCGGCGTCATGCGCCCCGAGAAACAGGCCCGCATCGCGCGCGTGACCCGCGACGTGCTCATCCCGCTCGCCGAACGTCTCGGCGTCCAGGCCCTCAAGACCGAACTGGAGGACCTGGTCTTCGCGATCCTCCACCCCGAGGAGTACGAGCACACCCGCGAGTTGATCGTCGACAACGCCGCGCGCACCGACGACCCCCTCGCCGAGATCGCGGACGAGGCGCGCAGGGTGCTGCGCGAGGCCGACATCCCGGCCGAAGTCCTCATCCGCCCTCGCCACTTCGTCTCCGTGCACCGCATCTCCCGCAAACGCGGTCAGCTGCGCGGTGCCGACTTCGGCCGGCTGCTCGTGCTGGTCAACGAGGACGCCGACTGTTACGCGGTGCTGGGTGAGCTGCACACCTGTATGACGCCGGTCGTCTCGGAGTTCAAGGACTTCATCGCCGTACCCAAGTTCAACCTGTACCAGTCGCTGCACACCGCGGTGGCCCGCGCCGACGGGCAGGTCGCCGAGGTCCTCATCCGCACGCACCAGATGCACAAGGTCGCCGAGGCCGGCGTGGTCGCCCTCGGCAATCCCTACGCGCCGCCGTCGGACGAGCAGTCCCCGCCCGACGGCGAGCGCGCCGACCCCACCCGGCCCGGCTGGCTGTCCCGGCTCCTGGACTGGCAGCGGGCCGCACCCGACCCCGACACCTTCTGGACGACCCTGCGCGAGGACCTCGCCCAGGACCGGGAGATCACCGTCTTCCGGCCCGACGGCGGTCCGATCGGGCTACCGGAGGGCGCGACCTGCGTGGACGCCGCCTACGCGCAGTACGGCGAGGACGCCCACGCCTGCATCGGGGCCCGGCTCAACGGCCTGCTGGCGCCGCTGGGCACGGTGCTGCGCGACGGCGACACCGTGGAGCCGCTCATGGGGCAGGACCCGGCGTCGGAGCCGTCACGGGAGTGGCTGGAGTACGCGCACACACCGGCGGCACGGATCGCGATCCAGCGGTGGCTGGCGTCGCACCCCGGCCCGGAGGCCCAGGGCACGGACAGGGCGGAGGCAAGGGGGGAAGCAGAAGAAGCGGGGGAGTCGCTTCGCGGAGGTGCGGATCAGGGCGCTGCGAGCGCCGATGCGCCCGGCGTGCGCCCGGCGCGTGGGGGAGTGACCGGCGCGGACGGATGCGCCGGGGGCGCAACCGGCGCGGGAAACCGTGACGGGGGCGCACAGCCTCAGCCGCCGGTCCTCGCGAGCACGGCCGGTGTCCCTCCGGTGGAGAACGCCGTACGAGTCACCGGCCCCGCTCGGGCAGACCTGCCGTACGACGTCTCGGCAGCAACCCCCACCGGACGCCGCCGTACCTCGAAGACGCACAGCACCGAGAACGACGGACACGCCGAGGAGCGGCCCGCCACCGGCGCACGCCGCGCGTCACACCCGCGCGCCGCGCGCCCCCGTGCCGCCGACGTGACGGTCCTCGGCCGTGACGGGGCCACCGCACGGCTCGCCCGCTGCTGCACCCCCGTACCGCCCGACGGGATCACCGGTTTCGCCGTGCGCGGCGGAGCCGTCACGGTGCACCGCGTGGAGTGCGCCGCCGTGGCGCGCATGCGCGGCGGTGGGCGTGCGGAGGTCGACGTGCGCTGGGGCGAGACCACGGCATGCCGGGTCACCCTGGTCGCCGAATCGTTCGGCCGCCCGCACCTCCTCGCCGACCTCACCGAGGCCATTGCGCTCGAAGGCGCCGAGATCGTCTCCGCGACCGTCGAGCCCCCGACGCAACAGCGCGTACGCCACACCTACACGCTCGAGCTCCAGGACGCCGCCCACCTGCCCGCGCTGATGCGGGCGATGCGCAACGTCCCCGGCGTCTACGACGTGGACCGCGCCCAGCACCACGCGTCGCCCTTGATCTGAGCCCGCCCACACCTCCCGCCCTTGATCTGAGCCCGCCCACACCGCCTGCCGTTGATCCGAGCCCGCCCGCACGTGTCACCGTTGATCCCTGTCACCGTTGATCCGAGCCCCGCCCGCACCTCCGCCCGGCCATCGGCGTACCCCTCTTTCGGGTGGGCCGGGCGCGCGCCGTCGCCGCCACGCGCGCGTGCGCTGGTAGCGGTGTTCCATGCCGCGCACCCCCCGTACGAAGACCACTCGGCGCCTGAAGACGGCGCTGCTCGCCTCCGCCGTCTCCGTCTGCCTCGTCGCCGCGAGCGCTCCGGCCGCCCCGCTCGGCGTCGGCGACCGTCTCTTCCCCAACCTCGGCAACCCGGGGTACGACGTCGCGTCGTACGACCTGTCCCTGACCTATCCCGGCAGCAACGACAAGCCCCTCCAGATGGTCACCACCATCGACGCCTGGACCACCGGAGCCCTCGACACGCTGAACCTGGACTTCGCGCACGGCACGGTGTCCTCCGTCGAGGTCGATGGCCGTCCCGCCGCCTTCACCAAGGCCGGTGAGGACCTGGTCGTCACCCCGCAGCGACCGCTCGCGCCGGGCAGCTGGACGCGGATCACCGTCCGGCACACCAGTGACCCGAGGCCGGTCCAGGGCCGAGACGGCGGCTGGGTGCGCACGGCGGACGGCCTCGCCATGGCCAACCAGGCCGACGCCGCCCACCTGGTCTTCCCGTGCAACGACCACCCCTCCGACAAGGCGATGTTCACCTTCCGGGTGACCGCGCCCAACGGCTACACCGCCGTCGCGAACGGGTTGCCCACCACGGTCGACCGGGCGGGCGGGTCCACCACCTGGACGTACCGCACGCAGCACCCCATGGCCACCGAGCTGGCGCAGGTGTCCATCGGCCGCTCCAGCGTCCTGCACCGCGACGGTCCGCACGGCCTGCCCGTGCGGGACGTCGTGCCCAGCAAGGACCGCAAGGTCCTGGAGCCGTGGCTGAAGAAGACCCCGGACCAGATCGCCTGGCTGGAGACCAAGGTCGGGCGCTACCCGTTCGAGACGTACGGGCTGCTGATGGCCCAGGCCGCGACCGGTTTCGAGCTGGAGACGCAGACGCTCTCCCTCTTCGAGCGGGACCTGTTCACCGAGCCCGCCTACCCGGCCTGGTACGTCGAGTCGATCATGGTGCACGAGCTGTCCCACCAGTGGTTCGGCGACAGCGTCAGCCCCCGGACCTGGTCCGACGTCTGGCTCAACGAGGGGCACGCCACCTGGTACGAGGCGCTGTACGCCGAGGAGAAGGCGCACAAGCCGATGGAGGCACGCATGAAGGCCGCCTACGCCGCCTCCGACCGCTGGCGGGCGGCCGGCGGACCGCCCGCCGCCCCCAAGCCGCCGCAGCCCGGCCAGAAGATCGGCATCTTCCGGGCCAACATCTACGACGGGGCCGCGCTGGCCCTGTACGCCCTGCGCCAGGAGATCGGCCGGCCCGCCTTCGAGCGCCTGGAACGCGTCTGGGTGCAAAACCACCGGGACAGCACCGCGACCACCACCGACTTCATCCGTCTGGCCTCCGGCATCGCAGGCCGTGACCTGCGCGGATTCTTCGACGCCTGGCTGTACGGCACGAAGACTCCGCCGATGCCCGGGCACCCCGACTGGAAGTCGGCGGCGCCCGGGAAAGCAGGGGTGTCGCAGAAGACGGCGGACAGGAAGACAGCGGACAAATAAGCCGGTGACGAGACGGGCCGTTCCGTGCGAACATCGTCAGGTCACCGACGCGGGACCCGGGAATCTCCCGGGGTACTCGCGCGTTGTCACCAATGACGGCATCCCCATCGACGTAAGGACCCAATGACCTCCTCTTCTTCCTCTTCCCAGGCCACCAAGCGCCTCGCGCACACCTACCCCGAAGGACTTCGGGCCGATGCCCTGATGGAAGAGGACGTCGCCTGGAGCCACGAGATCGACGGAGACCGGGACGGCGAGCAGTACGACCGCTCCGAGCGCGCGGCTCTGCGCCGTGTGGCGGGCCTCTCCACCGAGCTCGAGGACGTCACCGAGGTCGAGTACCGCCAGCTTCGCCTGGAGCGGGTCGTGCTCGTCGGTGTCTGGACCTCGGGGACCGCAGACGACGCGGAGAACTCGCTGGCCGAGCTCGCCGCCCTCGCGGAGACTGCGGGTGCGCTCGTGCTCGACGGCGTCATCCAGCGCCGAGACAAGCCCGACGCGGCGACCTACATCGGTTCCGGCAAGGCCGACGAGCTGCGCGACATCGTCCTGGAGACGGGCGCCGACACCGTCATCTGCGACGGTGAGCTCAGCCCCGGTCAGCTCATCCACCTCGAGGACGTCGTCAAGGTCAAGGTCATCGACCGTACGGCCCTGATCCTCGACATCTTCGCCCAGCACGCCAAGTCCCGCGAGGGCAAGGCGCAGGTCGCGCTCGCGCAGATGCAGTACATGCTGCCGCGGCTGCGCGGCTGGGGTCAGTCGCTGTCCCGTCAGATGGGCGGCGGCAAGGGCGGCGGCCTCGCCACCCGTGGTCCCGGTGAGACCAAGATCGAGACGGACCGGCGGCGGATCCGCGAGAAGATGGCGAAGATGCGCCGGGAGATCGCGGAGATGAAGACCGGCCGCGAGATCAAGCGCCAGGAACGCAAGCGCCACAAGGTGCCGTCCGTCGCCATCGCGGGCTACACCAACGCCGGCAAGTCCTCCCTGCTCAACCGCCTCACCGGCGCGGGCGTCCTGGTCGAGAACGCGCTGTTCGCGACCCTGGACCCGACCGTGCGCCGGGCGCAGACCCCGAGCGGCCGGCTCTACACACTGGCCGACACCGTGGGCTTTGTTCGCCATCTGCCCCACCACCTGGTCGAGGCGTTCCGCTCCACCATGGAGGAGGTCGGCGAGTCCGACCTGATCCTTCACGTGGTGGACGGTTCGCACCCGAACCCGGAGGAGCAGCTGGCAGCGGTCCGCGAGGTGATCCGGGACGTCGGCGCCACCGACGTACCCGAGATCGTCGTGGTCAACAAGGCGGACGCGGCGGACCCGCTGGTGCTCCAGCGGCTGCTGCGGGTGGAGAAGCACTCCATCGCCGTCTCGGCGCGCACCGGTCAGAACATCGCCCAGCTGCTCGCCATGATCGACGCGGAACTGCCCCGGCCGTCCGTCGAGATCGAGGTGCTCGTGCCCTACACCCACGGCAAGCTGGTCGCCCGCGCCCATGACGAGGGCGAGGTGATCTCCGAGGAGCACACCGCGGAGGGCACCCTGCTCAAGGTGCGGGTGCACGAGGAACTGGCCGCCGACCTCGCGCCGTACGTCCCGGCGCCCGCGGCCTGAGCACAGGCCGCCGCGTCATGAGTGACGCGGACGTGTGACGCCCGAAGGCCCGCCCCCTGCGAGGGGGCGGGCCTTCGCCGTGTTCCGGTGTGCCGACGTCTCACTGACCGCCGTACGTCCTGCTCATGTTCTGGTACAGCGCCTCGGCCTCCGGGCCCAGCTGCGGGCCGGCCAGCCAGGTGTTGTCCGTCGGGCCGATGGAGGTGTTCGACACCAGCTTGGTGGTGCCGTCGACCACCCGGAACCAGCCGCCGCCGGAGCTGCCGCCGGTCATCGTGCAGCCGATGCGGTACATGTTCGGCAGCGACGGCGACAGCGAGAAACGCCCGGGCCGGTCGAGGCACTTGAACATCTTCAGACCGTTGTACGGCGGCGCCGCCGGATAACCCCAGGCGCCCATCGTGCCCGCCTGCCGCGCGGACGGCGCGGAGAAGTCCACGTCGAGCGCGTTACCGACCGTCTCCTCCAGGGACTTGGTGCCCCGCTCCGGCTTCACATGCAGCACCGAGTAGTCGTACGCGGCACCCGCGCCGCCCGTCTCCGAGCCGCCCTGGATCCACTGGTTGGAGGTGGAGGCCCAGTCCGCCCACCAGGCGCCGTACGGAGCGACCTCCTGCGCGGGGGCGTTCGCCAGCTGCGCCTCGGACTTGCCGAGGTCGTTGTACGACGGCACGAAGGCGATGTTGCGGTACCAGCCGCCGTTGCCGCCGGCGTGCACACAGTGGCCCGCCGTCCACACCAGGTTGGACTTGCCCGGGTGGTTCACATCCTTGATCACCGTGCCCGAGCAGACCATCGAGCCCTCGGGCGAGTCGAAGAAGACCTTGCCGACCGGCGCCGCGTTGTCGTGGTAGGGCAGCTTCTCCGGCTCGGCCTGCACCGGTGCCGGCTCCGGGTCGCTGACGCCCTGCTCACCCGGAGCGTCCTTGGCGGTGACCGTCTTGTCGGCCTCCTTCGCGGACTTCATCCGCTCCGGCTTCCACAGGCCCTGGATCACCGGGTTGACGAAGTCCTTGGCCTCACTGAGCCACTTGTCCTTGTCCCAGTTCTTCCAGCCGCCGTTCTTCCACTGGTCGACGTCTATGCCGTGCTTCTTGAGCTTGTCGGCCAGATCGGCCGGGACCTTGACCTGGCCCGGGTCCGAGGCCTGGGAGGCGCCCGCGCCGGACGTGCCGCTCGCCTTGTCGTCATCGGAACCGTTGCAGGCGGTCGCCGTGAGCGCCAGGGCCGCGACGACGCCGACCGCTGCGAGTGCCGTGCGGCGACGCCGGCCGCGTGGCGTCGTGGTGGGTGCTGACGTGGAACGCATGGTGCGTGTACCCCCGTTGATGTGCTTCGTTGAGCTGATGTGAGTGGAGCGTTGTCATCATGCACGGACGGATGAGGGCGAACGGCGGCGAGATCGTGAAGGTTCCCGTGGGACGCCGCCGTGCACCCTCAGCGGGCGGTTACCGGCCGGCGTACTTCTTGCTCACCGCGTCGTACACGCCCTTGGCCACCTTGCCCAGCCGCGGACCGGCCAGCCAGCCGGCCGTCACCGGGCCGATCGAGGTGTTGGACACCAGCGCGGGCTTGCCGTCCGAGCCCTGCGCGACCCAGCCACCGCCGGAGGAACCGCCGGTCATGGTGCAGCCGATGCGGTACATGGTCGGGTCCGTGGTGTTCAGGGACAGCCGCCCGGGCTTGTCCTGGCACTGGTACAGCTTCTGCCCGTCGTACGGCTTGGCCGCCGGGTAACCGGTCGCCGTCAGGCTCTCGATCTTCGCCACGGCCGGGGCGTCGAAGTCGACCGGCAGCGCCGAACCGACCGTCTCCTCCAGCGACTTGCCGCCGTTGCCCTCCTCCGGCGTCACATGGATCACCGCGTAGTCGTACGACGCCCCGTCACCGCCGGTCTCGCCGCCCTGCTCGATCCACTGGTCCGAGGTCTGCGCCCAGTCACCCCACCACACGCCGTACGGAGCGACCTGCTCCCGGGTGGCGTTCTGCAGCTGGGCGACCGACTTGCCGGAGTCGTTGTACGACGGCACGAAGGCGATGTTGCGGTACCAGCCGCCCTTCTTTCCCGCGTGGACGCAGTGCCCGGCCGTCCACACCAGGTTGGACTTGCCCGGGTGGGCCGGGTCCTTCACCACCGTCGCCGAGCAGACCATCGTGCCCTCGGGCGAGTCGAAGAAGACCTTGCCGGCCTCGGGCGCGCTGGCGTGGTACTTCGGCGAGACACCCTTGGCCTGCACGGGCGCCGGAGTCGGGTCGGTGACGCCCTGGTCACCGGAGAGGTCGTTGTCGTCGACACCCCGGTCGGGGTCCTCGGCGTCCCGCATCCGGTCCGGGTCCCACAGGCCCTTGATGATCGGGTTGATGAAGTCCTGCGCCTCGCGCAGCCACTGGTCTCTGTCCCAGTTCTTCCAGGCGCCGTTCTTCCACTTGTCGAGATCGATCCCGTGCTCCTTGAGCCGGTTCTTCAGATCGTCCGGGATCTTGATCTTCGTGTCGCCGGCCGCGGAGGCGGTCGCGGCCGCAGTGGGCCGGCCGTCGGCGTTGTCGTCGCCGCCCTCACAGGCGGTCGCGGTGAGGGCCAGCGCCGAGACGAGGGCCAGCGCGGCCAGCCTGGGGGATGCTCCGCGGCGTGCGCCTCCCTCCCGGCGAACGGTGAACGACGGCCGTATGGATCGCATGCTGCTGACTCCCCCTGGGATGGACGTACTGCCGCCGTGGCACTGCACCTCTTTGCTGCTCGGGGCGTGCGCACGGCGTCCGGAACGGGATCACACACTATGCGCTCGCTGTGGGGGACTTCCGGTGGAACGGCAACGGTTCGGCTACAGACGGTCAACGGGGGCACGCCGTCAGACCGGGGCCGCGACGTCTTCCTCGGGCAGTTGCGGCTTCCGCGGTGTGCAGCGACATCGGCGGGGTGCCGCGCCACCCGTAACCAGTGCGGCGGTGCGCTGTTGGTAGCGGTGGGGCCCGGGGCTGCGGTGTGCCGCCGTCCGGCTCCGGCATACCGGGTGAGGGGGCGGGACACAGCCTGTGAGCGACAACTCGCCTCCGGTTGGCGGGAGGAGAGCAAGCCGTGGGCGTCACCGAGGGGATCCTGCGACGGCAGGCGGCACGCGAGTCGGCGGCACGCACCTATGCGCGTGCCCTGCCGATCGTGCCGGTACGGGCCCGCGGCCTCACCATCGAGGGGGCCGACGGACGCCGTTACCTCGACTGCCTGTCCGGCGCCGGGACGCTCGCCCTCGGCCACAACCACCCCGTAGTCCTGGAGGCGATCCGGGACGTCCTCGACTCCGGCGCTCCGCTGCACGCGCTCGACCTCGCCACCCCCGTCAAGGACGCCTTCGTCACCGAGCTGCTCGGCACCCTGCCGCCCGGCCTCGCGGGCCGTGCCCGTGTCCAGTTCTGCGGACCGGCCGGGACCGACGCCGTGGAAGCCGCGCTCAAACTCGTCCGCACCGCGACCGGCCGCGCCGGAATCCTCACCTTCGCCGGCGCCTACCACGGCATGACCACAGGGGCCCAGGAAGTCTCCGGCCACGCCACGGACCCGACCGGCCACGGCGCCCGCGTGACCCGTCTGCCGTATCCGCAGGACTACCGCTGTCCCTTCGGCGTCGGTGGGGAGGCGGGCGCCGAACTCGCCGCCCGCTGGGCCGAGTCCATGCTCGACGACCCCAAGTCCGGCGTCCCGGACCCCGCCGGGCTGATCGTCGAACCCGTCCAGGGTGAGGGCGGTGTCATCCCCGCGCCCGACACCTGGCTGCGGCGCGTCCGCGAGATCACCGCCGCCCGGTCCATCCCGCTCATCGCCGACGAGGTCCAGACCGGGGTCGGCCGCACCGGCGCCTTCTGGGCCGTGGAGCACAGCGGCATCACCCCCGACGTCATGGTCCTGTCCAAGGCCATCGGCGGCAGCCTCCCCCTGGCCGTCGTGGTGTATCGCGACGACCTCGACGTCTGGCAACCCGGCGCCCACGCCGGCACCTTCCGCGGCAACCAGCTCGCCATGGCCGCGGGCACGGCGACCCTCGCCTACGTCCGCCGCCACGGCCTCGCCGAACGCGCGGCCATCCTGGGCTCCCGGATGCTGACCCACCTTCGGCAGCTCGGCGAGGAGTTCGCCTGCGTGGGGGACGTGCGGGGGCGGGGGCTGATGATCGGGATGGAGATGGTCGAGCCGGAGGCGGACGTCGTGCCGAGCGGCGCCGTGCCGGACACGTCGGGCGGGGGCGGACTCGCGCCGGAAGACATCCCCCACCCCCGCACGGAATCCGCCCGGCGCCCTCTCCCGGCATCCCCTCGGCTTGCCGCCGCCGTCCAGCGCGAGTGCCTGCACCGCGGACTGATCGTCGAACTCGGTGGCCGGCACGCGAGCGTCGTCCGGCTGCTCCCACCCCTGACGATCACCGACGAACAGGCCGCCGCGGTCCTCGACCGGCTCGCCGACGCGGTGGCGGCAGCCGCCCGTACGGCCTCGAACGCCCAGGAGCGCGACCAGTACAGCGAGCAGCGCGGCGCACGCAGCCCACAGACGGGCTGACCGTCCTGCCGCAGCGAGCACCCCCTCACCGCACGACGTCACGAGGAACCCCCTTGAACCCCAACTCCGCCTCCGCCCCGAACTCCATCTCGGCCTCCTCCTCGAGCTCCACCTCCGACTCCGCCGCCGCCATCCCAGAGCCGCTCACCCCGGCCGTCCCCGCCGCCGCGTCCGTCCCCCAGCAAGGAGGGCCGTGGCGCGAGCGGGGGCCGCACGGATACCAGCACGGCACCCCCGGGCCGACGGCGAACGCCGGCAGCACGCGAGCGATCACCGACACGCCCCGTCCGGTGCCCTCGGGCGCGCACGCCCCGCAGCACCGCGCCCACCCCTTCGACGACGCGCAGCCCCAGCCCGAGCCGGCGGATCCCGTGGCCCGCCCCGATCCCCACACGGCGGCTCAGGCCGCGGCGGTGGAGAACCTCCTCCGCTGCTGGGTCCGCGAGACCGGCGTCACCGCCCCCACCGGAGCGACCCTGCGCATCCCGCTGCCGGCCACCGGCACGGCGCTGCTTGTCCCCGTCCACCACTGGTCCCCGACCGGCTGGCACCGCTTCGGCCCGCCCAGGCCGGCCGGCGCCCCCGAATCGTGCCCGCCGGCCGACGCCGTCACCGTCGCCGCCCTGCTCGCCCGGGAGAGCCACACCACCGGCCGCACCGCCGAAGCCGACGCCACCGACCTGGTCGCCCGGGTCGTGGACTCCGTGCGCCGCACCACCTCCTTCGTCAGCGAACGCCGCGCGCGTCCCGCCGACGGGCCGGATCTGTTTCTCTCCGCCGAGCAGGCCCTGACGCTGGGCCATCCGCTGCATCCGACCCCGAAGAGCCGTGAAGGCCTGTCGGAGGCGGAAACCCGGCTCTACTCACCCGAGTTGCATGGTTCCTTTCCGCTCCACTGGATCGCCGTCGCCCCTTCCGTGCTCGCCACCGACTCCGCCTGGACCGAGCGCGGCCGGGTGATCCCCGCCGACCGACTCACCGCCCGGCTCGCCGGCCCCGCCGTGCCGTTGCCCGACGGTTACGCGGCCCTGCCGGTGCACCCCTGGCAGCTCCGGGAAGTCCGCCAACGACCCGAAGCCGCCGTCCTGTTCGACTCCGGCCTGCTGCGCGACCTCGGCCCCCACGGTCCCGCGTGGCACCCCACCTCCTCCGTCCGCACCCTGTACCGATCCGGCGCCCCCGCCATGCTCAAGCTGTCCCTGGGGCTGCGCATCACCAACTCCCGCCGGGAGAACCTCCGCAAGGAACTCCACCGTGGCGTGGAGGTTCACCGGCTGCTGCGCTCGGGACTCGCCGGCCGGTGGCATGCCGCGCACCCCGCCTTCGACATCGTCCGCGACCCCGCGTGGCTCGCCGTCGACGACCAGGCCGGCCGCCCGGTCACCGGACTCGACGTGGTGATCCGGCACAACCCGTTCGCGCCCTCGGATGACGTCTCATGCATCGCGGGGCTCGTCGCTCTCCGGCCGTCCGCCGGCTCAGCACCGGGCTCCCGCCTGGCCGATGTGGTCACGCGCCTGGCTCACCGAACCGGACGCCCACGAGTGGCCATCGCCGCCGAGTGGTTCCTGCGCTACCTGGAACACGTCGTCCGCCCCGTCCTGTGGCTCGACGGCGAGGCCGGTGTCGCGCTGGAAGCCCACCAGCAGAACACGCTGCTCCTGCTGGACTCCGACGGCTGGCCCGCCGGCGGTCGCTACCGGGACAACCAGGGCTACTACTTCCGCGAGTCCCGCCGCGCCGCACTCGACACCCTGCTCCCCGGCATCGGCGCGAACAGCGACAGCTTCGTCACCGACGACGTGACCGACGAGCGCTTCACCTACTACCTCGCGATCAACAACGTGTTCGGCCTGATCGGTGCGTTCGGCTCGCAGCGCCTCGCCGACGAACGACTGCTGCTCGCCGCCTTCCGCCGCTTCCTCGACGCTGCCGCATCCGGCCCCTCACGGCTGCGCAGCTCGCTGCCCGGCCGGCTTCTCGACTCACCCACCCTGCGCTGCAAGGCCAACCTGCTCACCCGGCTGCACGGACTGGACGAACTCGTCGGTCCGGTGGACACCCAGTCCGTCTACGTCACCATCGCCAACCCCCTTCGCTGCTGAAATAACGACCCTCGCCGCCTGCACATCGCCCCCGCACTCTTCGCCTCTGAAGTCCGGCACCGTCTGCCGTCTGCCGTCTGCCGCCTTCCGTTTTCTGCTCCCTGATCCTCTGAGAGGAGAGCCGCCGTGGCTCCCACCGACTCCCTTGTGACCGGTACTGCCGACTCCGAGGACACCCTCGACCTCCACCTCCCCGCCGACTTCCTCGCGCTGCGCGCCGCCGGGGAGCCCGCGGCCGGGCAGGACCCCGGGGCCGCGCGGGACGCCGAGGATGCGCAGGACGACGAGATCGCGTGGGACGCCGAGGTCGTGCCGCACTCCTCGCCGCTGTGGAGTACCGCTTCCTCGCTGCTCGGCGGTGACCTGCTCGACCAGGTGGCGGAGTGGGGAGCGACCACCACGGCCGCGGGGAAATTCCAGCTGCTCCCCGTCCGTCCCGCCCGGGACGTACCGCTCATCAGCCGGTGGATGAACGACCCCGCGGTCGCGGCGTTCTGGGAACTGGCCGGTCCGGCCGACGTGACGGAGGCACACCTGGCCGCACAGCTGATCAGCGACGGGCGCAGCGTGCCCTGCCTCGGCGTCCTGGACGGCACGCCGATGAGCTACTGGGAGCTCTACCGGGCCGACCTCGACCCGCTGGCCCGGCACTATCCCGCCCGCCCTCACGACACCGGTATCCACCTTCTCCTCGGCGGTGTCGCCGATCGTGGGCGCGGGGTCGGCAGCGTTCTGCTGAGAGCCGTGGCCGACCTGGTCCTCGACCGGCGTCCGGCCTGCACTCGTGTCGTCGCGGAACCCGATGTACGCAATGTCCCCTCCCTCGCCGCGTTCCTCAACGCTGGTTTCCGGTTCTCCGCCGAGGTGGACCTGCCCGGGAAGCGGGCCGCGCTCATGATCCGGGATCGGTCCCTGCGGAGCCTGTTGTGACGCTGTGTAGTAGCACTGTCACACGGAGAACGTCCCTCTCGGCTCGTTGGTTCCCGCCCTGCGCCGTCTTCTTCATCCGCAAGCGCCCACGCCTTCATCGCCTTCGTCAGGAATCGCCCACGCCCTTGATCCCGTCTCCCGTCTCCACCGCGATCCGTCGTTTGTCAGTGCCGAGCCGTAGGGTGGTCGCGCTATGACGAAGCCCTCACTTCCCGAACTCCTGCACGCCGCGGTCGCTGCCGTCGGCGGCACGGAGCGTCCCGGCCAGGTGGCCATGGCCCAAGCCGTCGCCGAGGCGATCGACGACAGCTCGCATCTGCTGGTCCAGGCCGGCACCGGTACGGGAAAGTCGCTGGGCTATCTCGTGCCCGCGCTCGCGCACGGCGAGCGGGTCGTCGTCGCGACCGCCACCCTCGCCCTGCAGCGTCAGCTCGTGGAGCGCGATCTGCCCCGCACCGTGGACTCACTGCATCCGCTGCTGCGCCGCCGCCCGGAGTTCGCCATGCTCAAGGGCCGGTCGAACTACCTGTGCCTGCACCGCCTGCACGAGGGCGTTCCCCAGGACGAGGAGGAGGGCCTCTTCGACCAGTTCGAGGCCGCGGCGCCGACCAGCAAGCTGGGCCAGGACCTGCTGCGCCTGCGGGACTGGGCCGACGAGACCGAAAGTGGCGACCGGGACGATCTCACCCCGGGCGTCTCAGACCGGGCCTGGGCACAGGTGTCGGTCTCCTCACGGGAGTGTCTGGGCGCCACCAAGTGCGCCTACGGTGCCGAGTGCTTCGCCGAGATGGCCCGCGAGCGCGCCAAGCTCGCGGAGGTCGTCGTCACCAACCACGCGCTGCTCGCGATCGACGCCATCGAGGGCGCTCCCGTGCTGCCGCAGCACGAGGTGCTGATCGTCGACGAGGCGCACGAGCTGGTCTCCCGGGTCACCGGCGTCGCCACCGGCGAGCTCACGCCGGGCCAGGTCAACCGTGCGGTGCGCCGCGCCGCGAAGCTTGTGAACGAGAAGGCCGCCGATCAGCTGCTGACCGCCGCGGAGGGCTTCGAGCGGCTGATGGAGCTGGCGCTGCCGGGTCGCCTGGAGGAGATCCCGGAGGACCTCGGATACGCCCTCATGGCGCTGCGCGACGCGGCGCGCACGGTGATCTCCGCGATGGGCTCCACACGCGACAAGTCCGTCCAGGACGAGGACGCGGTCCGCAAACAGGCGCTCGCGTCGGTGGAGAACGTTCACGACGTGGCGGAGCGCATCGTCAACGGTTCCGAGTGGGACGTCGTCTGGTACGAGCGGCACGACCGCTTCGGCGCCTCCCTGCGTGTCGCTCCCATGTCTGTGTCCGGGCTGCTGAGGGAGAAGCTGTTCGCCGATCGGTCGGTGATCCTCACCTCCGCGACGCTGAAGCTGGGCGGCGACTTCAACGGCGTGGGCGCCTCGCTGGGACTCGCTCCCGAAGGCACGGAGGGCGACGACGTCCCGCAGTGGAAGGGCGTCGACGTCGGCTCGCCGTTCGACTACCGCAAGCAGGGCATCCTGTACGTCGCCAAGCATCTGTCGCGTCCCGCACGCGACGGCGACCGCGCCGACATGCTGGACGAGCTGACCGAGCTGATCCAGGCCGCCGGTGGCCGCACCCTCGGCCTGTTCTCCTCGATGCGGGCCGCTCAGCTGGCTGCCGAGGAGCTGCGCGGCCGGATCCCGGAGTTCCCGATCCTGCTGCAGGGCGAGGAGACCCTGGGTGAGCTGATCAAGAACTTCGCCGCCGACCCGAAGACATGCCTGTTCGGCACGCTCTCCCTGTGGCAGGGAGTCGACGTTCCGGGCCCGAGCTGTCAGCTGGTCGTCATGGACAAGATCCCGTTCCCCCGTCCGGACGATCCTTTGATGAGCGCCCGCCAGAAGGCCGTCGAGGAGGCCGGAGGCAATGGCTTCATGGCGGTCGCGGCCACCCATGCGGCACTGCTGATGGCCCAGGGCGCCGGCCGCCTCGTGCGCGCCTCGGGCGACCGCGGGGTGGTCGCCGTACTGGACCAGCGCCTGGCGACGGCCCGCTACGGCAGCTATCTGAAGGCGTCCATGCCCGACTTCTGGTACACGACTGACCGCAACCAGGTCCGAAGGTCGCTGGCGGCCATCGATGCGGCCGCGAAGCAAGCGGAGACGGTCGGCTCGGAGGCTGAGACGGCAAGCTCCGACGCCGAGACGGCGAGCGGGCCGGCTGAGACGGCGAGCAAGCAGCCAGAGGCGGTGTGAGCGCGGGGGCGTCGAGCTGCGTGTGCGCACAGGCCGCGACCGCTTGAGCATGCGGTCCGCGGCCGCGTGTGCAAGGTGCCCTGAACGTGGTCGTATCAGGGCAGCACAAGGGCCCCGGAACCGGCGCAGAGGTCCCGGGGCCCAGTCAGGGAGCGGCGGGTCGGCGATGCCCGCCTGGCTGCGGTGCGGCGTCGACGCGGCCGTATCGGAGTGTCTGCCGCAGCTGCGCTCAGACGCGGCGCAGAACGGCCACCACCTTGCCGAGGATGGTCGCGTCGTCACCGGGGATCGGCTCGTACGCGGAGTTGTGCGGGAGGAGCCAGACGTGGCCGTCCTCGCGCTTGAAGCGCTTGACCGTGGCTTCGCCGTCGAGCATGGCGGCCACGATGTCGCCGTTCTCCGCGACGGGCTGGCGACGCACGGTGACCCAGTCTCCGTCGCAGATGGCCGCCTCGATCATCGAGTCACCGACGACCTTGAGCACGAACAGCTCACCGTCGCCGACGAGCTGCCGCGGCAGGGGGAACACGTCCTCGACGGATTCCTCGGCGAGGATGGGGCCACCGGCGGCGATCCGGCCCACCAGCGGGACGTACGACGCGGCCGGCTTGCCCGCGGTGTCCGTCGGCTGGATCGGGGCCGCCTGGTCGGAGCCGCGGACCTCATAGGCGCGCGGGCGGTGCGGGTCGCGGCGCAGGAAGCCCTTGCGCTCCAGTGCCATCAGCTGGTGAGCGACGGAGGACGTGCTGGACAGGCCGACCGCCTGGCCGATCTCCCGCATCGACGGCGGGTAGCCTCGGCGCTGCACGGAGTCCCGGATGACCTCGATCACCCGGCGCTGGCGATCGGTGAGCCCCGAGCTGTCGGCCCGGATGCCTGGAGGTCGCCCCGGCAGGGAGCGCTTGGGCCCCTCGGGGTTCACGGATTCGTTCATCACATGCACCGGCTCGAGTCGGCCCTGGGAGCGGTCCTGGGCGGTGATGGTGGCGCTGTCTGCGGTGGTGGTCACGTCGGCCCCTCTCGGTGGTCTCCCTGCCAGCACAACGGTAGTTGCTTTCGAAAGGTTGCGCCAAACACACGTTCGAGTGAAAAACCGCGATTCGCGTGACGCGATCGTGTGTCCGGGTGTATGGCTGACGCGGCCCCTGACGGGCAAAAGTGCCCATTGCTGTACTCTTCACCGCCGGGGTGCCGACCTCATGGTGTGACGCCCCAGTCTGCCACCCGGTATCCCGGGCGCCGAGGACCGGGCCCGCCCTGCGCGGGAGTCCCACCCCATCTCCGTGCGGCGCCCACGGTATCTCCGTGATGTGCCGGAACGATACGGCCGCGCCGTATCCCGTGTCGGCCCCGCGTGTCGCGCCGAGGCCGCGTCGCCGACCGGTGCGGCCGCCTCTCGGTGGGGCGCGAAGCCACTGGCCGGGGGCGTACAGAGCCGCTTCCCGGCGGAGCAGAGGGCTACGAGCCGGCGGAGCGCAAAGCCGCCGCCTGGCGCCGCCGAAGCCGGTTCCCGGCGGGATCGGAGCCGGTTCCCGGCAGGATCGGAACCGGTTCTCGGCAGGACCGGAGCCGGTTCCTGGTGCCGCGCAACGCCGTCACCTGGCGCGACACGCGCGCGTGGTGTGGATGTATGCGCCAATCCCCACATCTAGTGGTTGGATGGCTACAGCAGCCCACAAGTTGTGGTCCCCCTGGTCTCCGAGCCCGCGGCGATCGCCTATGCTTGGGGCTGCTTCGCGGGGCTCATGAGGCCCGGCGAGGCTATTGAGTCTGCTGTGAGGAGGGTTGGGAGTTCATGCACTGCCCCTTCTGCAGGCACCCCGACAGCCGTGTCGTCGACAGCCGTACGACCGACGACGGCACGTCCATCCGCCGGCGCCGTCAGTGCCCAGACTGCTCCCGTCGTTTCACGACGGTGGAGACGTGCTCACTGATGGTGGTCAAGCGGTCCGGAGTCACCGAGCCCTTCAGTCGCACCAAGGTCATCAACGGTGTGCGCAAGGCATGCCAGGGACGGCCTGTCACCGAGGACGCGCTCGCCCTGCTCGGCCAGCGGGTCGAGGAGGCCGTGCGGGCCACCGGGAGCGCCGAGCTGACCACCCACGACGTGGGCCTGGCCATACTCGGCCCGTTGCAGGAGCTCGACCTCGTCGCCTATCTGCGGTTCGCCTCGGTCTACCGGGCGTTCGAATCGCTCGAGGACTTCGAGGCCGCCATCGCGGAGCTCAGGGAACAGACGGGACGCCCCGCCGCGGTCGACGAGGACCGTGAGGGCGACGCAGGCGCAGACGCCGGCGCGGGGAGCCCGGAAAACGAACGCGGTTCCTCGGGGGCGGTCCAGGTCCCCGAACCCGCGAGCGCCGCCGACTGACCGACGGGCCGGACGCGGGAGGAAACCTTCCGGGTCCGGTCGGCGGCGGCGACACGAAGACCTGTTGCGGGCGGCAGCGAGAGGGTGCCCGCAACACCAGACAGAACACCGTGCCACGGGAACATCGGGGCACTTCAGGGCGTTTTGCCCGTATCAGGGAGGCGGCATGACAGAGACGGCGAGCGGTCCGGCACGAGGTTCCCGAGCAAAGGGCGCCAAGGGCAGCAAGGGGCTGCGTATCGAGCGCATCCACACCACCCCCGGCGTGCACCCGTACGACGAGGTGGCCTGGGAGCGCCGTGACGTCGTCATGACCAACTGGCGCGACGGCTCGGTCAACTTCGAGCAGCGTGGCGTCGAGTTCCCCGACTTCTGGTCGGTGAACGCGGTCAACATCGTCACCAGCAAGTACTTCCGGGGTGCCGTCGGCACGCCGCAGCGCGAGACCAGCCTCAAGCAGCTGATCGACCGCATCGTGAAGACGTACCGCAAGGCCGGCGAGGACCACCAGTACTTCGCCTCCCCCGCGGACGCCGAGATCTTCGAGCACGAGCTGGCCTACGCCCTGCTGCACCAGATCTTCAGCTTCAACAGCCCCGTCTGGTTCAACGTCGGCACCAAGCAGCCCCAGCAGGTCTCCGCCTGCTTCATCCTGTCCGTCGACGACTCCATGGAGTCGATCCTCGACTGGTACAAGGAAGAGGGCATGATCTTCAAGGGCGGCTCCGGCGCCGGCCTGAACCTCTCCCGCATCCGCTCCTCCAAGGAGCTGCTGTCCTCCGGCGGCAACGCCTCCGGCCCCGTCTCCTTCATGCGCGGCGCCGACGCCTCCGCCGGCACCATCAAGTCCGGTGGTGCCACCCGCCGTGCCGCCAAGATGGTCGTGCTCGACGTCGATCACCCCGACATCGAGGACTTCATCGAGACCAAGGTCAAGGAAGAGGAGAAGATCCGCGTCCTGCGCGACGCGGGCTTCGACATGGACCTGGGCGGCGACGACATCACGTCCGTCCAGTACCAGAACGCCAACAACTCCGTCCGTGTGAACGACGAGTTCATGACGGCCGTCGAGAAGGGCGGCAAGTTCGGCCTGCGTGCCCGCATGACCGGCGAGGTCATCGAGGAGGTCGACGCCAAGTCGCTCTTCCGTAAGATCGCCGAGGCCGCCTGGGCCTGCGCCGACCCGGGCATCCAGTACGACGACACCATCAACACCTGGCACACCTGCCCCGAGTCCGGCCGGATCACCGCGTCGAACCCGTGCAGCGAGTACATGCACCTGGACAACACGTCCTGCAACCTCGCCTCGCTGAACCTGATGAAGTTCCTCAAGGACGACGGCAAGGGCAACCAGTCCTTCGAGACCGAGCGCTTCCAGAAGGTCGTCGAGCTCGTCATCACCGCGATGGACATCTCGATCTGCTTCGCGGACTTCCCGACCCAGAAGATCGGCGAGAACACGCGCGCGTTCCGCCAGCTGGGCATCGGCTACGCCAACCTCGGCGCCCTGCTGATGGCCACCGGCCACGCCTACGACTCCGACGGCGGCCGCGCCCTCGCCGGTGCCATCACCTCCCTGATGACCGGTACGGCCTACCGCCGCTCCTCCGAGCTGGCCGCGGTCGTCGGCCCCTACGACGGCTACGCCCGTAACGCCGACGCCCACAACCGCGTCATGAAGCAGCACGCCGACGCCAACGGCAAGGCCGTCCGCATGGACGACCTGGACACGCCGGTGTGGGCCGCCGCCACGGAGGCCTGGCAGGACGTCGTCCGGCTCGGCGAGAAGAACGGTTTCCGTAACGCCCAGGCGTCCGTCCTCGCCCCGACCGGCACCATCGGTCTGGCGATGTCCTGCGACACCACCGGTGTCGAGCCCGACCTGGCGCTCGTGAAGTTCAAGAAGCTGGTCGGCGGCGGCTCGATGCAGATCGTCAACGGCACCGTCCCGCAGGCCCTGCGCCGCCTGGGCTACCAGGAGGAGCAGATCGAGGCGATCGTCGCCCACATCGCCGAGAACGGCAATGTGATCGACGCCCCCGGTCTCAAGCAGGAGCACTACGAGGTGTTCGACTGCGCCATGGGCGAGCGCGCCATCTCCCCGATGGGTCACGTCCGCATGATGGCCGCGATCCAGCCGTGGATCTCCGGTGCCATCTCCAAGACGGTCAACATGCCGGAGACGGCGACCGTCGAGGAGGTCGAGGAGATCTACTTCGAGGCCTGGAAGCTCGGCGTCAAGGCGCTCGCGATCTACCGCGACAACTGCAAGGTCGGCCAGCCGCTCTCCGCCAAGACCAAGGAGAAGGAGAAGGCCGAGGTCACGGAGAAGGCCGAGGCGACCATCCGCGAGACGGTCGAGAAGGTCATCGAGTACCGCCCGGTCCGCAAGCGCCTGCCCAAGGGCCGCCCGGGGATCACCACGTCCTTCACGGTCGGCGGCGCCGAGGGCTACATGACCGCCAACTCCTACCCGGACGACGGTCTCGGTGAGGTCTTCCTGAAGATGTCCAAGCAGGGCTCCACCCTCGCGGGCATGATGGACGCCTTCTCCATCGCCGTCTCCGTCGGTCTGCAGTACGGCGTGCCGCTCGAGACGTACGTCTCGAAGTTCACCAACATGCGCTTCGAGCCGGCCGGCATGACCGACGACCCGGACGTGCGGATGGCCCAGTCGATCGTCGACTACATCTTCCGTCGCCTGGCGCTGGACTTCCTGCCCTTCGAGACCCGCTCCGCCCTCGGCATCCACTCCGCCGAGGAGCGTCAGCGCCACCTCGAGACCGGCTCCTACGAGCCGGCCGACGACGAGGTCGACGTCGAGGGCCTGGCCCAGTCGGCGCCGCGCGCACAGGAGCTGAAGGCCGTGGCCACGCCGCAGACGGACGCCGGTGCGACCAAGGCTGCCCCGCAGCAGGCTCACACCAACGCGGAACTGGTGGAGATGCAGCTGGGCATCCAGGCCGACGCCCCGCTGTGCTTCTCCTGCGGTACGAAGATGCAGCGGGCCGGTTCCTGCTACATCTGCGAGGGCTGCGGCTCGACCAGCGGCTGCAGCTGAGGTGAGCGCCGACACGGCGCGCATCGACTGACCGCGGGGCGGTGGAACCGGATGTCCGGTTCCACCGCCCCGCGGTGCTTCACGGCGTCGTGTTCAGGAAGGCCGTATCCGCCCCATCACCCGTGCGAAGTCCGCCGGGTCCTCCTCGAAACCGTGGACGCCCGGACGGAACCCCCACTCGCCGGAGGTGTCGCGGACGAACTCCGCGACCGTCGCCGCCGTGGCCCCGAGCACGTCACTGAAGTCGTCCTCGAAGAGATCCGTGTATCCCTCGCGGATCCGCAGACCAGGATTGAGCACCCCGATGAACGTCCGGTGCGCCGACCGCTGCTGGATGACCGCACCGACGACCACGCGCGCGTACCGGCTGTCGAGCCGGTCCAGCTCGAGCGTCATGACCTCGTCCCAGCCGAAGCCCTTGCCGTCCCTGCTGTCGCGGTTGAGATAGATCGTGCCGTCGGGCGAGCGGCTGTCGAAGTGGACGACATACGCCGGATCGCCGTACGGCTCGTCCGCCGTGTACGTCCCGGCGACGAGGTCCAGGTCGGCCGGTGGCTGCCCCGACGGACTCGGATCCCACTTGAGTGCGACCTCGACCTTGCGGATTCCCTTGCTGAGGCCGTTCACGAAACTCCCCCTTCCGACTGCCCGACCACCCCCGCCCGAACTGCCCGCCGGGCAGGGCCGGTTGTCCATCCTGCCACGCGTGCGTACCTCCTCGTACGGGCACAGTCGGTCGGACAGTGACCCCTGCCACGTTCCCTGGCCTTACGATGGCGCGGTGCTGGTCAAGTGGATTCGCTGCACCGTGGTGGACCGCCGCGGCTTCGAGCGGGGGCAGCGGAAATGGGCGGGGCTTCTGGGGGAGCCGGGCTTCAGAGGGCAGGGCGGTGGCTGGAGCCGGAAACGCCCCGAGGTGGCGAACCTCTTCGCCTTCTGGGAGAGCCGCGCCTTCTACGACTCCTTCATGGCCCGGTCCCACGACCGGCTGGCGGCCGCGCAGGCCGGCACCTTCAAGGACGCGCAGGTCAGGCTGTTCGACTACCGCTTCGACGTGAAGACGGGATTCGAGCCGCGCTTCACGGACGCCGACCTGATCCGTGCCGCCCTGTGCCGGGTCAACGAGGAACGCGTCGAGCACTTCACGCTGATGCAGGAGAAAGTGTGGAACCCCGCCATGGCCGGCTCGCCCGGCATGATCCGCGGGCTGTTCGCGGAGGCTCCCGGGCACGAGTTCCTGGTGCTGTCCATGTGGCGGTCGGCCGCCGAGCACGGCAAGTACCGCACCGAGCGAGTGGAACGCCTGGCCCTGCGCGCTCAGACCGAAGCGGACATCGCCTCTCTGTCGGGCGAGATCGTGGACCTGGAACCCACCTGGACGGTGTGACCCGCCGGCGCCCGCGCGATGTGACCTACGCCGTATGGGGCCGGTCCGATTACCGGGTCGGTCCTCACCCGATCTAGGGTTTCGGCATGGCACGACCACGGCGCATCGTCCTTGTCCGGCACGGTGAGTCAACCGGCAACGTTGATGACACCGTGTACGAACGCGAACCCGACCACGCCCTGGCGCTCACCGAGCGGGGCTGGCAGCAGGCCGCGGAGACCGGCAAACGACTGCGCGAACTCTTCGGGCAGGAGCGGGTCAGCGTCTACGTGTCGCCCTATCGCCGTACGCACGAGACGCTGCGCGCCTTCCACCTCGATCAAGAGCTCATACGCGTGCGGGAGGAGCCCCGCCTGCGCGAGCAGGACTGGGGGAACTGGCAGGACCGCGACGACGTCCGCCTGCAGAAGGCCTACCGGGACGCCTACGGCCACTTCTTCTACCGCTTCGCCCAGGGGGAGAGCGGCGCCGACGTCTACGACCGGGTCGGCGGCTTCCTGGAGAGCCTGTTCCGCAGCTTCGAAGCCCCGGACCACCCGCAGAACGTGCTGATCGTGACGCACGGCCTGGCCATGCGCCTGTTCTGCATGCGTTGGTTCCACTGGACCGTCGCCGAGTTCGAGTCGCTGTCCAACCCGGGGAACGGCGAGACGCGGATGCTCGTTCTCGGGGACGACGGCAAGTACGCGCTCGACCGGCCGTTCGACCGTTGGCGAGATCCGGAACCCTACGGGATCACCGGATAGAGTGGCAGGGCGATGACCGCTCATTCCTCTCTCGACGGGCGCCTGGTCCGTGCCCTGAACAGCCTGCGCGGACTGGCGGTGGGGGACGCACTGGGCTCCCAGTTCTTCGTTCCCGCGAACTATCCGCTGCTGAAGAGCCGCGAGCTGCCGCCGGGCCCGTGGCAGTGGACGGACGACACGGAGATGGCCTGCTCGGTGGTCGCCGTCCTCGCCGCCCACCAGCGCATCGACCAGGACACCCTGGCCCGCTCCTTCGCCGAGCACCACGACTTCGATCGGGGATACGGCCCCGCCGTCAACCGTCTGCTGCGGCTGATCCGCGAGGGCGGCGACTGGCGTGAGCTGTCCGCCGCGCTCTTCAAGGGACAGGGTTCCTGGGGCAACGGCGCCGCGATGCGGATCGCGCCGCTGGGCGCCTGGTACGCAGACGATCCCGAGCAGGCCACCCACCAGGCCGAGATCTCCGCGTACCCGACGCACCAGCACCGCGAGGCCGTGGTCGGCGCCATGGCCGTGGCCGCGGCTGCCGCCCTGGCCGCCGCTCCGGGCGGTCCGCCGAGCGCCGAGGCGCTGCTCGACGGGGTGGTCGCGCTCGTACCCAAGAGCGCTGTCGGGCAGGGCCTGCGACGGGCGCGGGACATGCTCGACTACGGTGACGCCGCTACCGTCGCCGCGGTGCTCGGCTGTGGTCGGCGCACGAGCGCTCACGACACGGTTCCGTTCGCGCTCTGGTCGGCCGCGCGGTCCCTCGGCGACTTCGAGGAGGCCTTCTGGACCACCGCCCAGGTGGGCGGTGACGTCGACACGACCTGCGCCATCGTGGGCGGGGTGCTGGGCGGCGGGAAGGCCGGCGGACCGCCCGGGGCCTGGGTGGAGCGGACGGAGGAGCTGCCGGACTGGGTGCCGGTGGCCGTCTGAGGCGCCCGGTTGGCGTACGAGGAGTTTTTCGTTGCCGTCTCGGTTCTCCGGCCACCTCGGCATGGGAACTCTGCGTGCAGCTCGGGAACTCTGCGTAATCGCCGTGCGTTGTTCCGTCAGTCGTTGCGAACCCTGCGCGGTATGTGCCGCGCCGGCCGGCGACACCGGCGGATCGGGGGTGTCATGCGGATGCTTGTCTTGGTTCTGGCGGCGGCCTTGACGGCGGCCCTGCGGCTGCTGCCCTCGCACCGGCCGCGGTGGTCATGCGAAGGGCGAGATCGGTGGCGGAACGACGAGGTGGGGATGGCCGGACCGGGGCTGTCGGTCTCCCGGGTGCGGTACGGCCATCTCCACTCCTGTGCGGGCCCCTCCGGATCAGGCCATCGGTCCGGCCGTTCCCGCCAGCGCCTCCAGGTCGCTCTTGCGGACCCGGAGCACCACCCACGCGACGACCAGGGCGAGAGCCGCCATGGCAGCGGCGGGGACGAAGGCCGAGGAAATGCCGTGGGCAAGGACCTCGTGCCCCCAGGGGGCAGGCAGCTGATGCGTCTTGGCGAACTCCGCCTTCTGCTGTGCCGTCGCCTTTGCCAGGAAATCGGGCACCTGCTTCTGCGCTTCGTCCCTGCTCGCCGAGCCGAACACCGTGGTCAGGATGGACAGCCCGAGCGAACCGCCCACCTGCTGCGTCGCGTTCAACAGTCCGGATGCCGCGCCCGCCTCGTGCTGGGCGACGCCGGAGACGGCCGTCACCGTCACGGTCACGAAGTTCAGGCCCATGCCGAAGCCGAAGACCAGCATCGGGCCGAGGACGCCGCCGACGTAGGTGCTGTCCGGGTCGATCAGGGCCTGCCAGGCCAGCCCGACCGCGACCAGCGCCGAGCCCGTGAGCAGGAACGGCTTCGGGCCGAGCACGGGCAGGAAGCGCTGCGACAGACCCGCGCCGACGGCGATCGCGACCGTCACGGGCAAGAAGGCGAGACCTGCCTTGATCGGGCTGTAACCGAGCACGTTCTGCACGAACAGCACGATGTAGAAGAACATCCCGAACATCGCCGCGGCCAGGCTCAGCATGATCACGTAAGTGCCGGAGCGATTGCGGTCGGCGAACATCCGCAGTGGCGTGATCGGCTCCTTCGCCCGCCTCTCGGTGAACACGAAGGCGACCAGCAGCACGAGCGCGGCGGCGAACGAGCCGAGGGTCAGACTGTCCCTCCAGCCCTCCTCCGCGGCGCGGATGAAGCCGTACACCAGGGATGCCATGCCGGCCGTCGAGGTCAGTGCCCCGGCGATGTCGAAGCGTCCCGGGTGGCGCTGGGACTCGCTGATGTACAACGGCGTGAGCGCGGCGATCAGCAGGCCGATGGGCAGGTTGACGAACAGCACCCACCGCCAGTCCAGCCACTCGGTGAGCATGCCGCCGGCGAGCAGGCCGATCGCGCCGCCGCCCGCGGAGACGGCGGCGAAGACGCCGAAGGCCCGGTTGCGCTCCGGGCCCTCGGGGAACGTCGTGGTGATCAGCGCCAGCGACGTCGGCGAGGCGATCGCGCCGCCCACGCCCTGCAGGGCCCGGGCCGCCAGCAGCTGCCAGGGCTCCTGGGCCAGTCCGCCCAGCAGGGAGGCGAAGGTGAACAGCAGGATGCCGGTCATGAAGACGCGCCGCCGGCCGAGGATGTCGCCGGCCCGCGCGCCGAGCAGGAGAAGACCCCCGAAGGTGAGCGTGTAGGCGCTGACCACCCAGGTGAGGTCGGTCGTGCTGAACTCGAGCGCGTCTTGAATGTGCGGAAGGGCGATGTTCACAATCGTCGCGTCGAGTACCACCATGAGTTGGCAGGCCGCGATGACGGTGAGCGCGATGCCGGGATGCCCCTCCCGGCGAGCCGCACCTGGTTTCTGGTTCTGGACGAGTTGAGAGGTAGTGGCCATGGGTCCCCCACAAGAGCCTTAGTGAACGATGCCGTTCACTGTCGCGTCCACGGTAGTGAGCCCCCATAGAGAACGCAAGCGTTCACTTAGTGGTGGGCTGCTCGGCGTGTCCCCCGCCCCCTGCCGTGCCGCGAGCCCCGTTGCCCGCTGCACCCGCTCTCTTTGCCCGCTGGAGACACTCGGATGGTTACCTCGCGCTGGACGGCCGCCCCCGCTCGGTCGGCCGCTCCCCGTAGGCGCGGCGCCGTGCTCGAACGCGCGATCCTCGACGCCGCGCTGGAGCAGCTCAGCACGGTCGGCTGGAAGGGCCTCACGATGGAGGGCGTCGCCGCGGGCGCCCAGACCGGCAAGGCGGCGGTCTACCGTCGCTGGCCGTCCAAGGAGGACCTGGTCGCCGACGCCCTGCAGGCCGGGCTGCCGGTGCTGGACGGCGCCCCGGATCTCGGCAGCGTGCGGGAGGACCTGCTGGCCCTGTGTCGGAGCTCCCGCGACGCCATGTTCTCGCTCCCTGGACTCGCGCTGCGATCGGTGATTCACGAATGCGATCCGATGCAGGCCGAGCGCTTCCATACGGTCATCGTCGACGGAGTGGTCCAGCCGATGCTGGAGCTGCTGCGCGAGATCATCGAGCGAGGAATCGGGCGGGGTGAGGTACGGGCAGACGCCGCGAACAGCTATGTCCTGGACGCCATTCCGGCCATGATGATGTACCGCGCCAAGATGTGCGCCAGCGAATGGGGCGATCAGGACATCGAAGAGATGGTCGACCAGTTGATGCTTCCGCTGCTGCGACCGGGCGGCGACTGACGGCGGACCGCGGGTGCGTCACGCGGGCTTGTCGTCGTGAGGGGGACCGGGGTGTCGCTCAAGGATCACGGCGGCGTACGCTAAGGGCGCCATGCCGTACGAAGCACCTACTCACACCGTCGAGCGCTCCCTGCGCGCCACGACCGGAGCGAAGGTCATCGCCGGTGTCGACGAGGTGGGGCGCGGCGCCTGGGCCGGTCCCGTCACCGTCTGCGCGGCGGTCACCGGATTGCGCCGTCCCCCCGAGGGGCTCACCGACTCCAAACTGCTCACTGTCAAACGACGCAACGAGCTCTCGCAGGCGCTGCAGAAGTGGGTCACGGCGTACGCCCTCGGGCACGCCACCCCCGAGGAGATCGACGACCTGGGGATGACCGCCGCGCTGCGGCTCGCCGCGGGGCGGGCCCTGGACGCCCTGCCCGTACGTCCCGACGCGGTGATCCTCGACGGGAAGCACGACTACCTCGGCACGCCGTGGCGGGTTCGCACGGTGATCAAGGGGGACCGTTCGTGCGTGGCGGTCGCGGCGGCCTCGGTCATCGCCAAGGTCCAGCGCGACAAAATGATGGCCGAACTGGGCATCGACCATGCACACTTCGGTTTTGCGGACAACGCCGGGTACCCCTCGCCCGTGCACAAGGCCGCACTGGCCGAGTGGGGGCCCACCCCCCATCACCGGCTGTCGTGGGCGTATCTTGATGCGCTGCCCCAGTGGCGGCACCTCAAGAAGGCCCGCAGCTGGGCGGACGCAAGCGTTCCGGAGATCGAGGGCCAGCTCGGCTTCGATTTCTGACCGTTTCGCTCGCACTCATGTGCCCCCCGTTCACGTGAGCCGCACCAACGTTTGATAAATATCAGCCCATGCCTCTCATTCCCGAGGAGCCTCAGATTCACGAGAGTGCCCAGGGTCCCCGCGCCACTCCGGCCAGTGGCCGCACCGCGCCGACCCCTCGCCCCGTACCCGGCCCCCGCCCCGCGGCTCCGGCCCGCCCCGGTCGTCCTGGGCCCTTGCGCCCCGCGCCTCCGGTGCAGCGCACGCCCCGCGAAGGGGTTCCGGCCCAGCCGACCCCGGCTGCTGCCGCCCCGGCGGCCCCGCAGATCCAGCTGATCCCGGCATCGGTCGAGGGTGCCCTCGACGCCGCCGAGGAGGCCTTGGACCTGTTGCTCGACTCGGGTCGCGCCCCCGGTGACGTCCTGGTCGTCACCACCGGCGAGCAGCACCCGTGGGCCACCCACGAGCTGTCGTTCGGCGAGACGTCGTACTGGGCGCAGCACGACGCGCGCGACGACGTCTTCTACGCCGACGCCGCCGTGGTCGGCCGTGCCGCCTCCCGGCCCGTGGTCGTGGTCGCGCTCAATGGCGGAACCGACGCCGCTGCCGCGACCGCGCTGTCCCTCGCCCACGGCAAGGCCGGCGCCCTGCTGATCGTCTGCGGCGACCCGCAGAAGATCAACGCGGTGCTGGGCGCCGGAGTCTGACGGCCCGCTGACGACCTCGGCCACGCCGTCCGCGGCCCCGTGACGGGCGGGACCGGGATGGTGGCCGACGGTTGCCAGGGGGCCCTCGCGGGCCACGCCGGCCCCAGGGGATGCGCCGTACCCGCCGGATGACAGCGGCTGCGGCCGCTCGAGCAACCGGGCTTTTCTACGTCCAGCTGTCGTAAGGCGCAGATGTGGCCGGCCTGCACCCGCTCGGGTCGGCCTCGGTGCAGGAGCCCGGCAGGGGAGTGAGCGGGAGCCCGCTGGGGGAGTGGTGCTTCGTCCGAGCCGTGCGAAGCCTGGTCCCTTACGCCGCACGCGAAGGCGGGCCATGGGCCGGCCGCTCTCGACGGCCTCGGCGGGTCTGGCGGCTCCGGTCAGTCGGGTCAGCCCGGTCGTGTCAGCGGGCCGCTGCCCGGCGCAGGATCTCCGAGGCGACGCCGCCCGTGCGAGGCAGGTGAGGCGGTGCCTCGGCCGTCGCGAAGGGTTCCGGCGCCGAGGAGGCGTGGGGGCGGCGGCCGCCGCGTCCTTCGCCGAGGACCTGCCACCCGTCGCGCGTCAGGGTGATGTAGGCCCCGCAGCGCAGCCCGTGCAAGGTGCAGGCGTCACGCAGGCCCCACATCCACGCGCCGTCCTCCTCCGTCCAACGTGCGTCACCCTCACGGCAGTACAGCAGCACGGCGGTGCGCACCGGAGTGCGGCGTCGCAGATCGTGCGGGATCACCCGGCGCAGTTGGGACAGGAGTGCGTTGCGGAACTGCCAGCCGTCCGCCGGTGCCGGGCGGCGGGTGAACGACGCGCTCGCCCGCAGCCGCTCGTCGGGGTCGAGAACGGCCACGATCGCGGTCGACGGCCCGGGCTGGTGCCGGGCGTGCAGTCCGCTGACGACTTCTCTGGGGTTGCGCAGCAGAGGGATTCCCGCGGCGGCCCACTCGGCGGGTTCGAGCATGCGGCCGGTGGACGCGGCGGACGCGGACGTCGACAAGGACGCCGCGGAGGACGGAGCGAATCCGAAGGTCACGTTCCTCCCTTCGGCTACGCGCCCACACTGCGGGCGAGTCGGATTCGGGGGAGCCCACACCGCAGCAGAGCTCTGCCGGACCACGGGCGAGCCGCGCGGGGAGCGGACTTCAATTCTTCCTGTCGAACTTGGATGCGGCAACGAGCAATTGGGGCCACAGACCGGTATGAGCTGGTGTGAGGCTTATATCTCGGCGTTGTATTTCTTCCCCCGTTCCCGGCCGCTGATGCACCGCCACGGCCCGGCCGGAAGGCGCCACGGAGAGTGAGAGACGGTCCGCGGCACCGAGCGCAGCGTCGGCAGCGACCGTCGACGGCCCCGGCGGTCCGGCGCGGAGGGTGGGCCGCTGCTGCGGGCCGGCTCGCTTCTCCGCGCCGAGCCGGTGGCTCAGCCCTGCACCGCCAGGACGAGTGGCAGTACCCCGGTCGCTCCGGCCCGTCGGAGCAGCCTGGCGGCGACCGCCAGTGTCCAACCCGTCTCGGTGAAGTCGTCGACGAGGAGAACCGGACCCTGGGCCTCTCCCAGGGCGGCGGCCAGCGCCGGCGGCACCGTGAGCGTGCTCGTGAGCGCCTTGAGGCGCTGGGCGCTGTTGCTGCGCGCGACCGGAGCGGCATCGGGTGTGTACTCGACCGACCCCAGCAGAGGCAGCCGCCCGACTTCAGCGATGCGCGCGCCGAGGGAACCGATCAACTGCGGCCGGCTGCGCGAGGCGAGGGTGACCACCCCGGCCGGTCGAGGCGGGGCGTCCGCCGCTCCCGAGGCCCAGCCGCCGGGTCCCTTGGCCCAGTCGGCCAGTACGCCGATCACGGCCTTCGCGACATCGTCCGCAACCGGCCCGTCGGGGGTCTGGGGTGCCAGCAGCGGTCGCAGCCGGTTGCCCCAGCCGATGTCCGAAAGGCGCCCCAACGCCCGCCCCGGACCGGCCTGTTCCCCGGCAGGAATGCGCCCCTTGAGTTCGATGCCGATCGCCGGCAGGCCCGTCGGCCACATGCGCCGCGGCTCCACCTCGACACCGGCCCTGCCGAGGTCGACGCGCGCCGCGTCCACCGCGGACGCCGAGGTGTCGGCCGTGAAACGGGATCCCGCGCAGTTGTCGCAGCGGCCGCACGGCTTGGCGCCCTCGTCGTCCAGTTGCCGCTGCAGGAACTCCATGCGGCAGCCCGTCGTCGAGGCGTACTCGCGCATCGCTTGCTGTTCCGCCTTGCGCTGCCGCGCGACCCAGGCATAGCGCTCCGTGTCGTACGTCCACGGCTGCCCGGTCGCGATCCAGCCGCCCTTGACCCGCTTCACCGCCCCGTCCACATCGAGCACCTTGAGCATGGTCTCCAGTCGCGACCGGCGCAGCTCCACCAAGGGCTCCAGCGCCGGCAGGGACACGGGCCCCTGGGCCCGCCCGAGGACGTCGAGCGTCCGGCGCACCAGGTCCTCCGAAGGAAAGGCGAGGGAGGCGAAGTACTCCCAGATCGCCTCGTCCTCCTTGCCGGGCAGGAGCAGCACCTCGGCGTGCTCCACACCGCGTCCGGCGCGGCCGACCTGCTGGTAGTAGGCGATCGGTGAGGAGGGCGAACCGAGGTGGACGACGAAGCCGAGGTCGGGCTTGTCGAACCCCATGCCCAGCGCGGAGGTGGCGACCAAGGCCTTCACCTTGTTGCCGAGCAGGTCGTCCTCGGCCTGCTGCCGCTCGGCGTTCTCGGTCCGTCCGGTGTACGACGCGACGGTGTGACCGCGATGCCGCAGGAACGCGGTCACCTCCTCGGCGGCGGCCACGGTGAGCGTGTAGATGATGCCCGAACCCGGCAGATCGTCGAGATGGTCGGCGAGCCACGCGATGCGGTGCGCGGCGTCCGGCAGCCGCAGTACGCCCAGCGTCAGGCTGTCCCGGTCCAGCGGACCGCGCAGCACCAGGGCGTCGGAGGCGTCGCCGGTGCCGAGCTGCTCGGCGACATCGGCGGTCACGCGGGCGTTGGCGGTGGCCGTCGTCGCCAGCACCGGCACTCCCGCGGGCAGGTCCGCGAGCATGGTCCGCAGCCGCCGGTAGTCCGGCCGGAAGTCGTGCCCCCAGTCGGAGATGCAGTGCGCCTCGTCCACCACGAGCAGGCCGGTGGCAGCCGCGAGGGCGGGCAGAACCTGGTCGCGGAAGTCGGGGTTGTTCAGCCGCTCCGGGCTGACCAGGAGCACATCCACCTCACCGGCGGCGATCTCGGCCTGTACGGTCCCCCACTCCTCCGTGTTGGCGGAGTTGATCGTGCGGGCCTTGATGCCGGCCCGGGCCGCCGCCTCCACCTGGTTGCGCATCAACGCGAGCAGCGGGGAGACGATCACCGTGGGCCCGCTGCCCTGGGCCCGCAACAGAGAGGTCGCCACGAAGTAGACAGCGGACTTTCCCCAGCCCGTGCGCTGCACGACCAGGGCACGGCGTCTGTCCGCGACGAGCGCCTCGATCGCCCGCCACTGGTCCTCGCGCAGTCGCGCCGCGCCGGTGGGGTCCCCGACCAGACGGGCGAGGACCGCGTCGGCGGCCGTCCGGAGATCCGCGTTGCTCGTGTGCTCCATGTGTCCATCCAACAGGACGCCACTGACAATCCGGACGCGGCGGCCGACGGCTCGCTCGGGCGGGCCTTCGGTGACGGGCGACGGTTTGCTCGGGTAGGCCTTGGGTGACGGGTGATGGCTTGCTCGGGTGGGCCGTGGGCGACGGGTGATGGCTTGCTCGGGTGGGCCGTGGGCGACGGGTGTCGGTTGGCGCAGGTGGCCTTGAGTGAGGGGTGACGGCTCGCTCGGCTCCGCCTTCCGTGAGGGCTCGTGATGAAGGGTCGTGCGCATGCGTTGACGCGTCCCTGACCGGACTTATCCACAGCCCCAACCGGAACAGCGAAATCCGCGAGATCGTCTGCGCATGACGAACCACAGCGAAACCACAGGATCCTTCGAAAACGACGCCTTCCACCACCTTGTCGGCCCCTTCGGACCCGACGACCGCCCCACAC
Source organism: Streptomyces sp. NPDC036813 (assembly GCF_055609245.1). NCBI lineage: Bacteria > Bacillati > Actinomycetota > Actinomycetes > Kitasatosporales > Streptomycetaceae > Streptomyces > Streptomyces sp. NPDC036813. The sequence continues at coordinate 84,546 of NZ_JBVJPV010000020.1, forward strand.
ACCAGGTGACCCTGCGGACCCCCGCCGAGCTGGCCGACGCCCTGCCCTACCTGCTCGGCTACCGCCCCGAGGACAGCATCGTCCTGGTCGCCCTCCATGACCACGGAGGGCGCGGCCGGTTCGGCGGCCGAGCCCGGCTCGGCATCCCCCGCAACCCCGACGACTGGCCGGCGATCGCCCATGAACTGGCCCGGGGGCTGATCATCGGAAGCCGCCGGCGGGGCGCCCCGCCGGAGCAGATCGTCGCCTACCTCTGCCAGGAACCCGGGCAGGGTGAGACGGGCCATCAAGTCATGGAACGCCTGAAGCCGCTCGCCGACAAACTCCGTACCGAGTGCGGATCCCACGACGTGCCGGTCATCGAGGCGTTGTGCATCTCGGACGGCCGCTACTGGTCGTACGTCTGCGAGCGCGAGTGCTGCCCCTCCGAAGGCGCCCCGATGGGGCTGCCCGGCACCTCCGTCCTGGCCGCCGCGGCCGCCTACGCCGGCGTGCAGGTGCGCGGCACCCTGCGCGAGCTGCGGGCACGCCTGTTGCCCTGGGAGACGTCCGCCGCCCTCGCACAGGAGGTGGCCCTGGACACCGCCAGCATGGAGCTGGTCCCGAGGATCATCGACGGCGCGGGCCGCGAGGTCGCCCTGGAGACGGTCACCTCGGCCGAACACATCATGCGGCGCTTCGCCGCGGCGTCGCCGCTGTCCGACGCCGCCGCAGCGGACCGGCGCGACGATGAACTGCTCGACCACGAAGAAGCCGCGGCCCTGATTCTCGGCCTGCAGGACCGCACCACCCGCGACCGGCTGGCCGAGTGGATGGAGGGCGACGAAGCAGGCCCCGCGCTCCGCCTGTGGCGAGCACTCGCCCGCCGGTGCGTCGGTCCCTACGGCGAGCACGCCGCGGCGCCTCTCGCGCTCGCCGGGTGGGTCGCCTGGTCGACAGGCGATGAGATCGAAGCCCGCGAAGCCCTCGCCATGGCACTGGGCGCAGACCCCGGGTATGTCTTCGCGCGCCTCCTCCACCAGGCCGTCAACGAAGGGCTGGACCCCGAGTCGGTCCGGCGCTGCCTGCGGACGGAACGGGACGAACGCACACGTGCCACGGCCTCATCGGAGCATGCCGACGCCGTGGCGGAGAGCCGAGACAGCGCGGACCGTCCGTGCGTCGAGGAACCGTCCGCGACGCCGAGCCTCTGCCGTGGTGATGCCAGGGACGCGGACGCCGCACAGCTTGTCACCGGTACCGAGGTGAAGGCGTCGTCGAGGCCCGGCACCGCCGAGCGGCGACGACGCCCCGGAACCGGACGCGCGCGTGCCGGAACGCGCCCCCGAACCGCACGGCCGGCCGGCACACGCCCAGGCGCCGCAGGTAAGACGGTCGGCCGACACGACGGCGCTGCCAGGGACGACTCGCGTCCGGCCGGCGCAGACGTCGAGGGGGAAGGATGAGCGGGCCGCTGCCTGCGGCCAGGAGTCACGGCAGGTGCACGGACGGCCGTGGCGAGGGGCGAGACCCCCGTGGCGCAGGGCGCGAACCCGCTGTTGCCCCTGGCACCTCCAGGTATCGATCGGCCTGCCGTCCGTTCCGACGAGCGCCCGACCGGGCGTATCACCTACGCCCCACGCCAGAGCCACCCTCATGCGGGCGTGACCCCGGCGAGCCCCGCTCCGTTCACCTGAGTGGCGGAACGCCAGGGCCAGGTGCACGGCCGCACCGACCCCGCTCCGCCGCAGCCCTCCACCCGGCGCCGACCACGCCCGAGACGCACCGCGCGCAAAAGAGCCCTCGCATGCAGCAGCCCACGCCGCCGTCCGCGGCCCCGCCGGACACACCCACGGCTCCGTCGTACCGTTCACCCGGCAGCCCGTACCCCGCACCGGCCACGCCGTCCAGGACCTCCACCACGGACCCGCAGTCGCACCCGGCCACGGCAACGCACCACGTCACGCCCACCGGGACACCGCGTACCGCCTCGTCGGCCGCATCACAGGGCACCCCACCTCGTCCTGCCCAGGCCGCCGCGCAGCCCGGGACACCCCGTACCGCCGCGCCGCCGGGCACCCCAGGCGGCACCGTGACCGGCACTCGACCCGCCTCCCGCGGCACCGCGCCGCCGGCCCGGCCCGCCGCTACACGGCGGCTGGTCGATCTCCCGCCCGTTCACACCAGCCTGGTCTGCGTCGCCCTGCCCGGGCTCGCGATCTCGCAGGACGGGCAGCTCACGGGCCGAGGGCTGGACGGTATCTACCGCGCCGGCCGGCGTCTGCTGTCCCGCTGCCAGGTCCGGGTCGCCGGGCGTGAACCGCTCACCGTGCAGGCACGGACGACCTCCGCCGACCGCGCCCGCTTCGTGGCGACACTGCGCGCCTCCCCGCACAGCGGTCCCGACCCGGACGTCGTCGTCGAACGAACCCGCTGTGCCGACGGCATCGAGCGGATCACCCTGCACAGCACCGCCCCGCGCCTCCTGCGGCTGCCGCTCGAAGTGGCCCTCGGCACCGACCTGGCAGACCTCGCGGCCATCGCCTCCGGTGACGCGGGCCCCGAACTGCCCGCCACGGTGCACGCCGGCGGTCTGCGCTGGACCTCCCCTGCTGGCACCAGCTCGGTCACCGCCGATCCGCCGCCCTCCGATGCGCTGGCCTCGGCCGGACTGCTGCGCTGGGACCTGGAGCTGCGTCCGGGGGAGACGTCGACCGTGGAGCTGCGCGTCCGGCCGGACGGCGCGGGCCCCCTCCGCGCCGCGGGCCGTACGGCCACGAGTCCGCTCGCAGCGGCACATGCCGACGGCGACGACCCTCGAGCACAGGAGCTGCTGCGTACAAGCGTCGAAGACCTGCAAGCGCTGCTGCTCCGAGACCCGGCACACCCGGGCGACACCTACCTCGCGGCCGGCGCCCCCTGGCGCTGTGGCCTCGCTCCCGCCGAGGCGCTTGCCGCGGCCCGTATGGCACTGCCCTTGGGCACCCGGCTCGCCGCAGGCACGCTGCGCGTCCTCGCTCGTACCCAAGTCACCGGCGCGGGACCGCGATACGGAATGATCCCGGCACCGCGCCGCGACGCGGGTCCTCATCTGCCACCGAGCTGCACGGGCACGGAGGCCACTCTGCTCTTCCCCGTGCTCCTGGCGGAGGCCCGCCGCTGGGGACTGCCCGACCAGCAGACGGACCAGCTGCTGCCCGCTGCCGAACGCTGCCTGCACTGGCTGCGCGCCGCCGTGCATGACGGTACGTATCTGTGCGACCCACAGCAGGGAGGCCCGGCGCGTTGTGAGACGCAGGCGCATGCCCGTCGCGCCGCGCTGCTCGGAGCCGACCTGCTCGACACACACGGCAGGCCCGGCGCCGACGAACTACGGCAGTGGGCAGCGGCCCTGCGCACCGCGTTCCGGGAGGACTTCTGGGCGGACGATCCGGGCGGCGGACGACCGGCGGCCGCCCGTGCTCCCGACGGCCGACTGGTCACCCACCTCGGGGCAGGCGCGGCCCACCTCCTCGATACCGGCCTGCTCGGCGGGGGAGAACAGGCCCAGGGGCTCCTGGATCGAGTGCAGACCGAACAACTCGCCCGGCTGCTCGGCAGCCCCGCCCTGGACTCGGGCTGGGGACTGCGCGGCCTGTCGCTGAAGGAACCCGGATACAACCCGTTCGGCCACCGCAGCGGCGCCGTGCGGGTCCACGAGACAGCGGTGGCCGTTGCCGGACTCGCCGCGGCCGGCTACGAGAAGGAGGCGTCCTCCTTGCTGCGCGGACTCCTGACGGCGTCGGAGGCCTTCGGGCACCGGCTGCCCGAGATGTACAGCGGCGAGCAGCGCGCCGAGGGCAGGCTTCCCCTCCCGCATCCAGCCGCGTGCCGTCCCGCCGCGACCGCGGCCGCCGCAGGGGTGCTGCTGCTGACCACGCTCGCCGGAATCCACCCGGACGCCGCGGCCGGCACGGTGACCCTGCGGCCCATGCCCAGCGCACCACTGGGCGAACTTGTGCTCACGGGCCTAAGAGTGGCCGACCCCCCTTTTCCGTACGGGTCAGCAGACTGGGCCTGGCCATGGTCGAGGAGGCAGCCGACGGACTCCAACTGAGAGCCTGAACATCCCGGGCTCCGGCCGTTCCGTCTCAGCCGTGCTCCACTCTGCCTCGGCCGCGATCCGGTCCACCTTGGGCCCGATCTGTTCTGCCCCGGCCCCGAAGCCGCCCACACGTCTCCACCGGTCCCACCCTCGCCCCGCACCGCTCCGACCCCCCATCCATTGCCATCCTGACCTCGGCATACCAGCCAGAACCCGGCACACACGGACCCGGAACGTAAAGGCGCGGGACGCGCGGTGCGCCGCACGGCGAACGGAAGTGGATCAGTGAGCGAAGCGGCCGACCAAGGGCGTGTTTATCGTCAGGCAGACGACTATGATCGCCGCATGCCCTACGACCCGTCAGCCTTTCCACCCTTCGCCGTCACCGTGGACCTGGTCGTTCTGACCGTGCGCCGCCATGCCCTGTGCGCGCTGGCGGTACGCAGGGGCGAGGCGCCGTTCAAGGGACGCTGGGCGCTCCCCGGCGGTTTCGTACGGGCCGACGAGGATCTGGCGCAGGCCGCAGCGCGCGAGCTGGCCGAGGAGACGGGGCTGCGCGTCCACGACCCCGCGGCGCCCGTCCAGGACAACGGCGCGCACCTTGAGCAGCTGGCGACCTACGGCGACCCCAAGCGCGACCCGCGGATGCGCGTCGTCAGCGTCGCGCATCTGGCGCTGGCCCCCGACCTGCCGGCGCCCCGGGCGGGCGGTGACGCCAGCAACGCGCGGTGGGCCCCCGTCGAGGAACTGCTGCAGCAGAACGGTTACGGCCGCGACGCGGAACCGCTCGCCCCTCTTGCCTTCGACCATGCGCAGATCCTCGCGGACGGCGTCGAGCGGGCCCGCTCCAAGATCGAGTACTCCTCGCTGGCCACCGCCTTCTGCCCGCCCGAGTTCACGGTCGGTGAGCTGCGCCGCGTGTACGAGGCGGTGTGGGGTGTCGCGCTCGACCCGCGCAACTTCCACCGCAAGGTGACCGGCACCCCGGGCTTCCTGGTCCCCACGGGCGGCACCACCACCCGGCAGGGCGGCCGTCCGGCCCAGCTCTTCCGCGCGGGCGGCGCCACCCTGCTCAACCCGCCGATGCTGCGCCCCGAGGTCTGACAGCCCCCTCCAGGGCAACGCACTGGGGATTCCGCGTGCTCCACGGGCCATGCCGTGCTTCAGGGGTGCACGGGCTCTCCCGGACCAGCACACAGCCGTACGGCGGCGACGAGCGCCCGAACGCGCCCGTGATGCCCGAAAAACCCGAAATGGCGCGCTATCTTGCTGCGGTGATCCAGGCCTTCGGACTGACCAGCAATCCGCGCAAGGACCTTCCCCCCGTCGTCGACGACGTCTCCTTCGAGGCACACGCGGGCCGCGTCACCACGCTGCTGGGCGCAGCCGGTGCCGGCAAGACCACCGTGCTGAGACTGATGCTCGAACTCCAACAGGGCCGTGGCATCACCTACTTCAGGGGTCGACCGCTGCACCGCATCGCCCATCCGTCCCGCGAGGTGGGAGTGGTACTGGGCGATGTCCCCGGACACCCCGCCCGCACCGTCCGTGGCCATCTGCGCATGCTGTGCGCGGCGGCCGGCATCCCGGCGCGACGGGCCGACGAAGTCCTCGAAGCCGTCGGACTCGTCAGCCTGCGTGAGGAACGCCTCGGCTCTCTCTCGCGCGGTATGGACCGCCGGCTCGGACTGGCCTGCGCCCTCCTCGCCGACCCGCACACCCTCGTCCTCGACGACCCCACCGACGGTCTCTCCGCCCGCGAGAGCCGCTGGGTGCACGGAATGCTGCGCGCGCACACCGCCCAGGGCGGCACGGTTCTGCTCACCACGACCGACCCCAAGGAAGCCGCCCGCACCGCCGACCGGGTCGTCACCCTGGAAGAGGGCAAGGTCGTCGCCGACCAGGAGGCCGCGGACTTCTCCCGGACCCGGCTGCGCCCCCGGGTGGCCGTGCGCAGCCCGCACGCACCCCGTCTGGCGGCCCTGCTCGCCAAGGAGGCCCGCACCTCCCGGCGCTCCGTGGAGGTCGTGCCGGAGGCCGGAAACCGCCTCTCCGTGTACGGCAGCACCTGCGCCGAGGTCGGCGAGATCGCCTACCGGTACGGCATCCTCGTCCACCAACTCGCCGACGAGGTCGGGGACATGGGCGCAGGCGCGGCTGCGGAGCCATGGGATGAGCCCAGGAGCGCCGTTGATCTCGGGAAGCTTGAGCCGGTGTACGGCGTCGATGGTGAGAAGGATGGGGCAGCTCTCCGGGCCGCGGAGGGCGAGGCGCCGGGTGGGTTCGGCGAGGGATTGGCCATTGCCTCCCAAGCGCACCAAGAGGCAAGCGGCGTCTCACCGGCCACAGACGCATCAGCGGACGGAGAGCAAGACCTTCCCGTGGGCCCTGAGGCGCAGCCGCACGCCGAAGAGGAGCCGGACGGTGACGACGGACGCGGCAGCGGTGACCGCGGCGGTCCGGAAGTCCCAGGGGTTCGGGCCCCCCTCCCTCCCCTCCCGCCCCCCATCTCCGTCCGCCCCGCGCCCAGCCCCCTGCGTCCGCTCCGCTACGAGGTGCGGCGTGCCACCGGTATCAGTACCGGTTTCGTCACCTGCGCCGCCGTACTGATCGTCTCCGCTCTCACTGCCGTAGTCCTCGCTCGTCTCGGGCACACTCCGCAGCACCGGCTGCTCGCGGCCTGGCCGCAGGAGCTGCCCTGGCCGCCCGCGGCGCTCGGTGCCGGGTTGCTCGGCGCGCTCGCCTTCGGTGACGAGTTCCGCCACCCCGCTCTGGCGGCGGACCGCGGCACGGTACCCCGCCGGCTGGGGCTGCTCACGGCCAAGCTCCTGGTCTCCGCCGCCACGGCGCTGATGCTGGCCTTTCTCTCCGTGGGCTGCGATGCGGAAGTGCTGTATCTGTTCTACGGGCGGGAGCTCACGAAGGTTCCCGGGGACTGGCTTGTGATGTCCGTGAGTTGGGCCGGGCTGGTCGTCGGGTGCGCGTGGGCCGGCGTCCTGGCCGCCGGTGTGTTCCGGTCCACGACGGCCGGGCTGGCCGCCGTGGTCGCCGTACCGGTCGTCGTCGTACCGCTCGTACACCAGGCCGTCGCGGGAGCGTCCGTGCGAGAGATCGCCGGGCTCTCCGCGCGGATGCGGGAGGTGTTTCTGCTGCAGTGGCCCTTCGGTGGAGAGCGCTATCTGCTCGCCGCGGTGCGCTTGATCGCGCAACCTGTCGGAGGTGCGCTGACGTTGTCCCTCACGGCTCTGCTCTGCGCGTATGTGCTCACGAACCTGCGTAGCCGGGTCCGCTGACGACCGTCCGTGCCCACCCGTGCACGGGTTGTGCGCAACTCCCCCGAGGGGAGCCCATTTCTTTCCGATAAGGCGTCAATTGCGACGGAGTGAGCGATCACCCTTTCGTGTGCTTTTCACCAAAGCCCTCAAGGGAGTTGAGAGCAGCGCCGAGAAAGGAATCCGTGAGTACCCTTGCGCACACCATGATGACCGCCGCCCGCTCCGCAGACTCCGGCCTCGCCGGCCCGGGCGAACTCGACCGCTACCCCTACGCCGAGGCCCCCGCCGACCGCGTCGGCGCACCCGTATGGGAAGGAGCGGACCCCGAGCTGGGCCGGGTGGGCCGGCGGTCCGCGGGCAACCGCGGCCGCGGACTGCACGGCCAACTCGTCCAGCAGCTGGGACAGATGATCGTCTCCGGTGACCTGGGTGCCGACCGCCCGCTGGTGCCCGAGGAGATCGGCCAGCGCTTCGAGGTCTCCCGGACCGTCGTGCGCGAGTCGCTCCGCGTGCTGGAGGCCAAGGGGCTGGTCAGCGCCCGCCCGAACGTGGGCACGCGTGTGCGCCCCGTCAGTGACTGGAACCTTCTCGATCCCGACATCATCGAGTGGCGCGCGTTCGGGCCGCAGCGTGACGACCAGCGTCGCGAGCTGAACGAGCTGCGGTGGACGATCGAGCCGCTGGCCGCGCGCCTGGCCGCGGGGCACGGACGTGAGGACATCCAGCAGCGGCTGGCCGACATGGTCGAGATCATGGGGCACGCCCTGGCGCAGGGCGACGCGCTGACCTTCGCCCGCGCCGATGCCGAGTACCACACCCTGCTCATTCAGATCGCGGGCAACCGCATGCTCGAGCACTTGTCCGGGATCGTCTCCGCGGCGCTGCAGGTCTCCGGCGGCCCGGTCACCGGCTGTGACCGGCCGAACGAGGCGTCCCTGGTGCTGCACGGCAGGATCGTCGACGCCGTCGCCGCCGCGGACGGCTCCGCGGCCGAGACGGCCATGCGGCAACTGCTCACCGTCCACCCCGAGGTGGAGCGTGTGGTGCCCGCACCGCGCGAACACTGACCCCGTTCCACGGACGGCCAGGCCGGTGGATGCCGCCCCCCTCCTGCGGCATCCACCGGCCGTCCGCCGCCACGCCGGTCCCCGCGGCCCGAGAAGACGGCGCGGGGGCCGGCCGGCCGGGCGGCTCGCTCGGTCCGGCGGTGAGGCGGGGGCGACGGGTGGTCGATCGTCCTGGAGCGGCGCCAGGGCCGCCGGCCGATCCCGGCGATGCCGGTGGGGGCTCATGAACCCGTGTCGAACGGGGATTCGGCGCCTCGTTCACGGGTACAGGTGACCATGTGTGCCCGTGTCTGACCGCTTTTGAGCGCTTACGGGGTGTGACTCGGGCCACGAAGATTGGGCGTAACGCTCAAGGAAACAACGCGATGACCTAAGAGGTGACAGCCGCGGAGGGAATACGGACGCCGTTCAAGGCGCTGTGCATCTTCCCGGCGCCCGCCCGCGCCGTCGGCCCATCCCCAAGCCGGTGGTCGGCTCCTGTCCGCAGTGGACGGGGCCGGAAGCCGTTTTCCAACGTTCCGAGAGGTTGTTCGTGTCGGCCAGCACATCCCGTACGCTCCCGCCGGAGATTGCCGAGTCCGTCTCTGTCATGGCGCTCATCGAGCGGGGAAAGGCTGAGGGGCAGATCGCCGGCGACGATGTGCGTCGGGCCTTCGAAGCTGACCAGATCCCGGCCACTCAGTGGAAGAACGTACTGCGCAGCCTCAACCAGATCCTCGAGGAAGAGGGTGTGACGCTGATGGTCAGTGCCGCAGAGCCCAAGCGCACCCGCAAGAGCGTCGCAGCGAAGAGCCCGGCCAAGCGCACCGCCAGCAGGACGGTCGCGGCGAAGACGGTGACCACTCGCAAGGCCACCGCCACGACCGCGGCTGCCCCGGCGGCGTCGGCCGACCCCGCAGCCGATCCCGCCGAGGAAGCCGAGACCGAGAAGAAGGCCGCGGCGAAGAAGGCCGCCCCCGCCAAGAAGGCGGCGGCGAAGAAGGCTGCCCCCGCCAAGAAGACGGCGGCCAAGAAGACGGCTGCCAAGAAGGACGACGCCGAGCTGATCGAGGAAGAGGTCCTCGAGGACGCCAAGGTCGGCGACGGCGAGCCCGAGGGCACCGAGAGTGCCGGTTTCGTCCTCTCCGACGAGGACGAGGACGACGCGCCCGCGCAGCAGGTCGCCGCGGCCGGCGCCACCGCCGACCCGGTCAAGGACTACCTCAAGCAGATCGGCAAGGTCCCCCTGCTCAACGCCGAGCAGGAGGTCGAGCTCGCCAAGCGCATCGAGGCGGGTCTGTTCGCCGAGGACAAGCTGGCCAACTCCGACAAGCTCGCCCCGAAGCTCAAGCGCGAGCTGGAGATCATCGCCGAGGACGGCCGCCGCGCCAAGAACCACCTGCTGGAGGCCAACCTCCGTCTGGTGGTCTCCCTGGCCAAGCGCTACACCGGCCGCGGCATGCTCTTCCTGGACCTGATCCAGGAGGGCAACCTCGGTCTGATCCGCGCGGTCGAGAAGTTCGACTACACCAAGGGCTACAAGTTCTCCACGTACGCCACCTGGTGGATCCGTCAGGCGATCACCCGCGCGATGGCCGACCAGGCCCGCACCATCCGTATCCCGGTGCACATGGTCGAGGTCATCAACAAGCTCGCGCGCGTGCAGCGCCAGATGCTCCAGGACCTGGGCCGCGAGCCCACCCCGGAGGAGCTGGCCAAGGAGCTCGACATGACCCCGGAGAAGGTCATCGAGGTCCAGAAGTACGGCCGCGAGCCCATCTCCCTGCACACCCCGCTGGGTGAGGACGGTGACAGCGAGTTCGGTGACCTCATCGAGGACTCCGAGGCCGTCGTCCCCGCCGACGCCGTCAGCTTCACGCTCCTGCAGGAGCAGCTGCACTCTGTCCTCGACACCCTGTCCGAGCGCGAGGCGGGCGTCGTCTCCATGCGTTTCGGTCTCACCGACGGTCAGCCGAAGACCCTCGACGAGATCGGCAAGGTGTACGGCGTGACGCGTGAGCGCATCCGTCAGATCGAGTCCAAGACGATGTCGAAGCTGCGCCACCCGTCCCGTTCCCAGGTGCTGCGCGACTACCTCGACTAGGTCGCGGACGTACGACGCGCAGAAGGCCCGGTCTCCCGCGAGGGAGCCGGGCCTTCTCCGTGGTCCAGCGGGTGCGGGGCGCCGGTAGCTGGATCACTCTGGGTGTTCCATGGTGAACCCCGAGTGAGGAGTGTGCATGCGTCGTTCCATTGCCCGCGCGTTGATCCGGCCGCTGGTCCTGGCGGCCGCCGCAGGGGCCATACCGCTGATGTCCGCCGCCCCCGCGTCCGCCGACAGTGTGGTGGTCGGGGGCTTCCCCGTCGATGTCGCGCAGAGCCCCTGGACGGTCGCGTTGTCCAGCCGTGACCGGTTCGGGGGTACGCGGGCCGGGCAGTTCTGCGGCGGAGTGGCGATCGGCCGCACCGCCGTGCTCACCGCCGCCCACTGCCTCGGCGAGGACGTCCTGGGCGGGCCGCCGGAGCGGCTGCGGGACTTCAAGGTCATCGCCGGGCGCACACATCTGTTGTCGGACGAGGGCAGCGAGATCCCGGTCCGCGAGACCTGGGTGAACCCGTCCTACGACGCCGGCAGCAACGCCGGTGACTTCGCGATCCTCACCCTTTCCCGGCCGCTGCCCGACAGCGCCGTCATCACCATGGCCGCCGACGGCGACCCCGCGTACGCGCCCGGCACGCGCGCGATGGTCTACGGCTGGGGTGACGTCACGGGGGCGGGAGACTACGCCGCCAGTCTGCGGGCCGCACCCGTGCGTGTCCTGTCCGACGCGCTCTGTGAGCAGGCCTATCCGGGCAGCGGCGACGGAACGTACAACGCCGAGAGCATGGTGTGTGCCGGCGAGCAATCCGGCGGCAGGGACGCCTGCCAGGGCGACAGCGGCGGCCCGCTGGTCGCCCAGGGGCGGCTGATCGGCCTGGTGTCGTGGGGGAGCGGCTGTGGACGGGCGGGGAGCCCAGGCGTCTACACGCGAGTGTCCGACGTGGTGCGGACGCTCGACCCGGCGGCCGGCCGCGGCTGACGGCCATGGAGGGCCCGGACGGCCCTGAGGGGCTCTGTACTGCGCCTCACAACCTTTGACTCGGCTGAGGGGTCCTGCGGGGCCCCTCCCCGCTTTGCTGTACCGCGACGAGGACGGGCGGTCGCCCCTTGGGGGGACGACCGCCCGTGCCGCCGGCCTGTGCCGGAGCTCGCTCGTCGTGGTCGCGCTGGGTCAGCGCTCTTCTTCGGAGGCGGATTCCGGAACGGAGGTCAGTCGCTCCGTCTCGTCCTGTATCTCAGCGGCGATCTTCTTGAGTTCCGGCTCGAACTTGCGACCGTGGTGGGCGCAGAAGAGCAGTTCTCCGCCACTCAGCAGGACGACGCGCAGGTATGCCTGGGCGCCGCAGCGGTCGCAGCGATCAGCGGCCGTCAGCGGGCTCGCGGAAGTCAGAACAGTAGTCACGTCGCCTCTTCTCTAGCTCGACGAGCTGTCGTACCAGGGTCAACATCCAACCAGCCCCAAAACGTTCCCGCTCGCGGCTTTTCCTCGAAAAAAATCTCCGAGGCGGCTGGCTGCTGCCGGGTTGGCGGCGAATGTGCCGTATTGCGTGTCTGTCGTGTCCTACGGTTTCGCTCTGTCGGTCATGGTTCCGCCCTCCCGGCTGGATTGCCGGTTTGTTCATGAGGACGTGCCCGGAGCCTAAACGGTTCATGCCTCCCAGGGAACGTGATGTGCACTTCACCCCATCGAGGGATCGAACAGGTATGCGACCCTGCACTAGGCTGACCCGAGCACGAGGGTGGCGTTACAACGGCTCTACCAGGCCTCGGTACCCTCTCACCGGTGACCGAAGCCGGCCCCTTACCCATAAGGGCCCCATCTGAAATTCAGCGAGGAGCGAACCGCGTGACCGCCGAGACGTCCGTGTCGTCCACAGCGCTGCTGGCAGGAGCAGAGCGGGACGGATCCAACTACACCGCGCGGCACCTGCTCGTCCTCGAGGGGCTCGAGGCCGTGCGCAAGCGTCCGGGTATGTACATCGGGTCCACCGACAGCCGTGGCCTGATGCACTGCCTGTGGGAGATCATCGACAACGCCGTGGACGAGGCCCTCGCGGGTGTCTGCGACCACATCGAGGTGATCCTCCACGACGACGGCTCCGTGGAGGTGCGCGACAACGGCCGCGGCATCCCCGTGGACGTCGAGCCGAGGACGGGCCTGTCCGGCGTCGAGGTCGTCATGACCAAGCTGCACGCCGGCGGCAAGTTCGGCGGTGGCTCCTACGCGGCGTCCGGCGGTCTGCACGGCGTGGGCGCCTCCGTGGTGAACGCCCTGTCCGCGCGGCTCGACGTCGAGGTCGACCGTGCCGGCCACACGCACGCGATCAGCTTCCGCCGCGGTGTCCCCGGCGCCTTCGCCGGCGAGGGCCCGGACGCAAAGTTCGAGGCCAAGGGCGGCATGCGCAAGGCCAAGAAGGTCCCCAGGACCCGTACCGGCACGCGCGTGCGCTACTGGGCCGACCGCCAGATCTTCCTCAAGGACGCCAAGCTCTCCCTCGACACGCTGCACCAGCGCGCCCGCCAGACCGCCTTCCTGGTGCCGGGCCTGACCATCGTCGTCCGCGACGAGTACGGCCTGGGCGAGGGCGGCAGCAAGGGCGAGGAGTCGTTCCGCTTCGACGGCGGCATCAGCGAGTTCTGCGAGTACCTGGCGAGCGACAAGCCCGTCTGTGACGTGCTCCGCTTCGTCGGCCAGGGCACGTTCAAGGAGACCGTCCCGGTCCTGGACGAGCACGGGCAGATGACCCCCACCGAGGTCACCCGCGAGCTCGGCGTGGACGTGGCGATGCGCTGGGGCACCGGCTACGACACGACGGTGAAGTCCTTCGTCAACATCATCGCCACGCCCAAGGGCGGCACCCACGTCGCCGGCTTCGAGCAGGCCGTCGCCAAGACCATGAACGAGGTCCTGCGCGCCAAGAAGCTGCTGCGCGTCGCCGAGGACGACATCGTCAAGGACGACGCCCTGGAGGGCCTCACCGCCGTCGTCACCGTGCGGCTGGCCGAGCCGCAGTTCGAGGGCCAGACCAAGGAGGTCCTCGGCACCTCGGCGGCCCGCCGCATCGTGAACAACGTGATCACCAAGGAACTCAAGACGTTCCTGACCTCCACGAAGCGTGACGCCGCCGCCCAGGCCCGGGTGGTCATGGAGAAGGCGGTCGCCGCGGCACGCACGCGTATCGCCGCGCGTCAGCACAAGGACGCCCAGCGTCGCAAGACGGCCCTGGAGTCCTCCTCGCTGCCCGCCAAGCTGGCCGACTGCCGCAGCGACGACGTCGAGCGCAGCGAGCTGTTCATCGTCGAGGGCGACTCCGCGCTCGGCACGGCCAAGCTCGCCCGTAACTCCGAGTTCCAGGCGCTGTTGCCGATCCGCGGCAAGATCCTCAACGTCCAGAAGTCCTCCGTGACCGACATGCTGAAGAACGCCGAGTGCGGCGCGATCATCCAGGTCATAGGAGCCGGCTCCGGGCGGACCTTCGACATCGACGCGGCCCGCTACGGCAAGATCATCATGATGACCGACGCCGACGTCGACGGCTCCCACATCCGCACACTGCTGCTGACCCTGTTCCACCGCTACATGCGGCCCATGGTCGAGGCGGGCCGGGTGTTCGCCGCGGTGCCGCCGCTGCACCGCATCGAGCTGGTCCAGCCGAAGAAGGGCCAGGACAAGTATGTGTACACGTACTCCGACCGCGAGCTGCGGGACAAGCTGATGGAGTTCCAGAGCAAGGGCATCCGCTACAAGGACTCCATCCAGCGTTACAAGGGCCTCGGTGAGATGGACGCCGACCAGCTGGCCGAGACGACGATGGACCCGCGCCGCCGCACGCTGCGCCGGATCAACCTCACCGACCTCGAGGCGGCGGAGCAGGTGTTCGACCTGCTCATGGGCAACGACGTGGCGCCCCGCAAGGAGTTCATCTCCAGCTCGGCGGCGACGCTGGACCGCTCCCGCATCGACGCCTAGCCGCCGGGCTGGGCCTGCACCGCCCGGAGCCCCTGGTCGGACGTGTGAGCCGCGTCCGGCCGGGGGCCCCGCCGGTTTCAGCCCCGCCCTGCCGGGGGGTCTCGGTGGCTTTCAGCCCCGCCCTGCCGGGGCCCCGGCGGTTCTCCGTCCCGCCCTGCCAGGTCCCGGCGGTTCTCAGCGCCGGGCTTGCCAGCCCGTACGTCCCGCCAGGGCCTACCTGCCTGGCAGGGCTTACGTCCTGGCAGAACCCGTGCGGACGGGGCGGGGCGTGCAGGGCAAGAGCCGCCGCGCGCCACACCAAGCGTTCCCCGGCCCTGCCCGAGCGAGCCGGGCGTCCTCCCGGCGGCCACCGCCTCCGCATGAGCGGACGTCGGCTCTCCACCCGTGGGTGGAGGAAGCACCGGCTGCGGTTCCACCCGCTTTTCCACCCCCGCTCCGATCCGCCCGACCTGGGCTTTTCCGTAGCTTCGTAGGCGTCGGCGGCACTCCGCTGCCGGCCCTCGTTCCGCTCACGGAGGCTTGCATGTCCGGGCTCGTCAATGTGCTGGTGATGGTCGCCGTCGCCGTGCTGGTGATCGTGCGCCAGTTCCGTGCCCGCCGCGTCGGCGCCGACCGCCGCTGGTGGCTGGTGCCGGTCATCCTCGCGGTCATGGCGCTGCGCTCGCCGGGTCTGCTGGACGCCCATCACCGCGCCGGATCCGCTGTGCTGCTCGCCGCCGAACTCCTCATAGCCGTCGCGACCGGCGCCGGCTGGGCCTGGACGACCCGCATGTGGGTGGAGACCGACGGCACCGTGTGGAGCAAGAGCACCAAGGCCAGCGGGGCGGCCTGGGCCGCCGGCGTCGCCCTGCGCCTGGGGCTCATCGGCCTCGGCCTGCTGGTGGGCATACACCAGAACAGCTCCGCTCTCCTGCTCGGCCTCGCGTGCACCCTGCTCGTCCGCTCCGCGATCCTGGTCGTGCGAGCCCAGTCCCTGCCCCCGCTGGCCGAGCCTGCTGCGGCGTACGGTGACGACATCATCCGCCAGGCACGGAAGGAACGCGTGTGACGGAGAACGCCTGGACGCGCTGGCCCTCCCGGGAAGCCCTGGGCAGTGAGGGCATCTCCCGGGCCCGGCGCCTGCTCGCCTGGGCGGTCAGGCTCGTCGCGATCGGGGCGCTGCTGTTCAGCTCCTTCACCGGCGGCCATGTCCACGGCTGGGGCATCGCCGCCGCCGCAGGGGTCGTCTTCGCGGCCACGGCCGCCGGCTGGGCGTTCTACCGGACCACGCTCGCCCACCGGCTCGTCCCGTCCGTCGTCCTGTGCCTGCTGCTCGTGGCTCTCGCGGTCGGCGCGCAGGCCACGGATTTCAAGGTGCCTGCCCTGGTCATTTGGTGCGGCTGCGGTGTCGCCGCCCTGGAGCGGCTGCCACTCGCGGCGGCTCTGCCCGTCACCTGGCTGTCCTTCCAGGCGTACGCCACCGTCAACAACGACGCCTGGCTGACCACGGTCGTCACGACGGCCGGCCTGGCTCTCGGCGGGTACACCCTGCGGCTGGACGCCGAGGCCCGCGGCAACGCCCAGCGGCTGCTGGCGCAGGAGCGAGCCGCCCGGGCGGCCGAGGCGGAGTCGGCGGCTCTGGCGGAGCGGGCAAGGATCGCCCGGGAGATCCACGACGTGCTCGCCCACAGCCTCTCCGCCCAGCTCGTGCATCTGGAGGCGGCCCGGCTGCTCGTCGAACGCGGCGCGGACCGCGAGCAGATCCTCGAACGGGTCGTGGCGGCCCGGGGGATGGCTAGGGAGGGCCTGGCCGAGACCCGGCAGGCGCTCTCGGCTCTGCGCGGAGAACTGACCCCCGTGGAGGACTTCCTCAGAGAGCTGGTCAGGCAGACCGACGGCGTGGAGGTCACTGTCTCGGGTGACAGCCGGGCGCTGCCGGCGGAGGCTTCGCAGGCGGTGCGCAGGGTCGCCCAGGAGGCCCTGACGAACGTCCGCAAGCACGCGCCCGGGGCCAAGGTCGAGATGCGGCTGGACTACTCCGAGCATGAAGTAACCCTGCGGGTACGGGACTCGGGGGGCAGACCGGGGGAGCTGACCGGGTCGGGCGGCGGGTACGGTCTGCTGGGGATGCGCGAGCGGGCCGAGCTGCTGGGCGGATCGCTCGACGCCGGGCCGGGCGAGGAAGGGTTCGTGGTGACGTTGAAGGTGCCGGTATGACCGAGGGGGAGGGCACGGTGTCGGCCCGAGTCGTGGTCGCCGATGACCAGACCGTCGTCCGGGAGGGCATCGTGATGCTGCTTGGGCTGCTGCCCGGTGTCGAGGTCGTCGGCGCGGCGGGAGACGGGGACGAGGCGGTGAAACTCGTCGCGGAACTGGACCCCGACGTGGTGCTGATGGACCTGCGCATGCCCCGCTGTGACGGGGTGGAGGCCACCCGGCGGATCCGCGCCGAGCATCCGCGCACCCAGGTCGTGGTCCTGACGACCTACGCCGACGACGACTCCCTGTTCCCGGCGCTGCGGGCGGGTGCACGCGGCTATCTGACCAAGGACGCGGGCGGGGACGAGATCGTCCGGGCCGTGCACAGTGTGCTGTCCGGCGACGCCGGGCTGTCCCCGAGTATCCAACGGCGCCTGCTCGAGCGGCTGTCGGAGCCCGAACCCCGGCAGCAGACGCCCGCCGAGGCGCCACCGGACGGGCTTACCGTGCGGGAGACGGAGGTGCTGCTGCTCATCGCGGAGGGCCTCAGCAACCAGGAGATCGCCCAGAGACTGCACGTGTCCACCGCGACGGTGAAGACCCACATCAACAACCTCTTCGCCAAGACCGGGCTCAAGGACCGGGCGCAGGCCGTGCGCTACGCGTATGCGAAGGGGCTGGCACGGCCACCGGCGGGGGAAGTCACCTGATGGGGTGAACAGCAAGGGGAAGAAGAGTCAGGGATCTTCCCGTTCTGTCCATCCTTGGGCATGCAGTCAAGCAACGGTCGTCCACGCGGGGGCGGTCCAGACGGTACCGCCGCGCCCGAGCAACGCCCCGCTCCCTTTGCCGTCGGCGCTCCCGAGGGTGCCCGGCACGACGACCCCTGGTACGACGCGCTCGCCTCGGGGTGGGGCGAGTCGGTCGACGGCACGGCGACGGCCGCCGCCGTTCCGGCCGCGCGTGAGGAGCGGTCGCAGGTGGCCGCGGCCGACGTCTACCTCGAAGTGCAGCGCAGCGCGGCCTTCCAGGAGGTCCGCAGCCGGTACCGGAGGTTCGTGGTGCCGGCGGTCGCCGGCTTCCTCCTCTGGTATGTCGGATACGTCGTGGCGGCGACGGCCGCGCCCACCTTCATGGCGCGACCGGTGGTGGGTGCGGTGAACGTGGCGATGGTCGCCGGGCTCGGTCAGTTCCTCAGCACGTTCCTGCTCACCTGGGCCTATGCGCGTCACGCCCGGCTGCGCCGGGACCGGGCCGCGCTGGAACTGCGCTGGGACACCCAGGAGATGACCCGCGGCGCCCGAGGCGGTGCCGTATGACCGGAAACCACCAGACGCTGGCGTTGGTGCTGTTCAGCGTGTTCGTCGCCGTCACGCTGGCGATCACGACGTGGGTGAGCCGCAACCGGCACGGTTCGGCCGAGGAGTTCTACGCCGGGGGGCGGCTCTTCTCCCCGATGGAAAATGGTTTTGCCATCGCGGGCGACTACATGTCGGCCGCTTCCTTCCTCGGCATCTCCGGACTCATCGCGCTGTACGGGTACGACGGCCTGCTGTACTCGGTCGGGTTCCTCGTGGCGTGGCTGGTGGTGCTCTTCCTGGTCGCCGAACTGGTGCGCAACTGCGGACGGTTCACCCTCGCCGACGTGGTCGCGGCCCGCATGCGGGAGCGGCCCGTGCGGATCGCGGCGGGAACTTCCTCGGTCACCGTGTCCGTTCTGTATCTGGTGGCGCAGATGGTGGGCGCGGGCAGTCTGGTCGCCCTGCTCCTGGGGCGTACGAGCGGTGCGGCTCAGTCCTGGACCGTCATCGGCGTGGGCGCACTGATGGTGATCTACGTGTCGTTGGGAGGGATGCGGGCCACCACATGGATCCAGATCGTCAAGGCGGTCATGCTGCTCGGCGGCACGGTCGCGCTGACCGTGCTCGTCCTCGTCCGTTTCCACGGCGACTTCGACCGGCTGCTGCTCACGGCGGCCGACCGCAGTGGGCACGGAGACGCGTTCCTGGCCCCCGGGCTGCGCTACGGCGCGAACTGGACCGCCCGGTTGGACTTCATCAGCCTGGGCCTGGCGCTGGTGCTGGGCACGGCCGGGCTGCCGCACATCCTGTCCCGCTTCTACACCGTGCCCACGGCCCGGGCCGCCCGGCGCTCGGTGGTCTGGTCGATCGGACTCATCGGCGGTTTCTACCTGATGACCATCGTCCTCGGCTTCGGCGCCGCCGCGATCGTGGGGCCGCACGCGGTACGGCAGTCCAACGCGGCCGGAAACACGGCGGTCCCGCTGCTGGCGCTCGACCTGGGCGGCGGTCTGGACTCCACGGGAGGCACGGTGCTGTTCGCGGTCGTCACCGCCGTCGCCTTCGCGACGATCCTCGCGGTGGTCGCCGGCATCACACTGGCCTCGTCCGCCTCCGTCGCGCACGACCTGTACGCGTCCCTGCGCCGCCGTACGGGCAAGCAGCGCAGTGAGGTCGCCGTCGCCCGGGCCGCCGCGGTCGGTATCGGCGTGGTCGCGATCGCCCTCGGGCTGCTCGCCCGCGACCTCAACGTGGCGTTCCTGGTCGGGCTGGCCTTCGCCGTGGCCGCGTCCGCGAACCTGCCGGTACTGCTCTACTCGCTGTTCTGGCGCGGCTTCACGACGCGCGGCGCGGTGTGGGCCGTGTACGGCGGCCTCGTCCCGGCCCTGCTGCTCGTCGTCCTGTCCCCGGTGGTCTCCGGCGGCCCGAACTCCCTCTTCCCGGGCGCCGACTTCCAGTTCTTTCCGCTGGAGAACCCCGGCCTGGTCTCGATCCCGCTGGGCTTCCTCGCCGGCTGGCTCGGCACCGTCACCTCCACGGAAGTCCCGGACGAGGCCAAGCACGCGGAGACCGAGGTGCGTTCGCTGACCGGTGCGGGAGCCGCATAGGAACTGCTCCTCCGGCGCACGCCGGTGTGTCTATTCGTTTGCCCGGGGCCGGCTCAGTCCTATAGGAAGACCGCATGCTTAGGGGCAGCAAGGTCGGGCTCAGGGCCCGGCACGAGGAAGACATCCCGGTCCTGCGCGCCGAGCTCCTCGACGACGTGCTCACCTCGGCGCGTGCGGAAGGACGACCGTGGCGGCCCACGACGCCCGGCGCGGAGGACTCGCGGCTCGTCTCGGACGACAAGGACGAGTCGAATGTCCGCTTCTCCGTCGTGGAGCTGGACGGCGGCACGCTCGCCGGTATGGCGACGCTGTGGGGCATCGACAACCACAGCCGTTCCGCGCACATCGGGCTGGGGCTGCTGCCGTCCGCCCGCGGCAAGGGCTACGGCACCGACGTCGTCGCGGTGCTGTGCCACTACGGCTTCGTCGTACGTGGTCTGCAGAGGTTGCAGATCGAGACGCTGGCGGACAACGCCGCGATGGTGCGCTCCGCCGAGCGCAACGGCTTCGTCCGCGAGGGCGTGCTGCGCTCCTCGGCCTGGGTGATGGGCGAATTCCTCGACCAGGTGCTGCTCGGGCTCCTCGCCCCGGAGTGGAATCCGGGCGGGCAGGCATAGGCGGCGCGGTTGGCGCGCGAGGAGGAGGGGAGATCCGCGAGTACGACGTGGGTCGGCTCCCCCGGCCTGACGGGGCAGATCCGGGGGAACGACGAGACCGCGGCCTGCCGCTAGGGCGCCACCCACGCGTACCGGTGCTCCGGGCGGCCCGTGTCGCCGTACTTCAGGGACAACCGTAGGCGGCCGGCCTGTTCGAGGTGGCGAAGGTAGCGCTGGGCGGTCGAGCGGCTCAGGCCCGTGCGGACGGCGACCTCGTGGGCCGACAGCGGCTGGTCGGAGCGGTGCAGCACCGAGCAGATCAGGTCCGTGGTGGGCTCCGAGTGACCGCTCGGCAGCCCCGGCGACGACGGCACCGGAGCCGTCCGCAGGGCGCCGAAGATGCGGTCGACCTGCTCCTGGCCGGCGACGCCCCGGCCGCCGACCCGGTCGACGGTGCGGCGCAGGGCGGCGTAGGAGTCCAGGCGGGTGCGCAGGGCGGCGAAGGTGAACGGTTTCACCAGGTAGTGCAGCGCGCCGAGACGCATGGCGGTCTGCACGGTCGTGACGTCGCCGGCCGCCGTGATCATGATGACGTCGGTGCCGTGCCCCTGCTGGCGCATCCGGTGGACGAGTTGCAGGCCCGTCTGGTCGGGCAGGTAGTGGTCGAGCAGCACCAGGTCGATCCCGCCGCGCTCGACGGCGGCCAGGGCCTGGGCAGCGCTGTGTGCGCGGGCGGCCACCCGAAAGCCGGGAACCTTTCCCACGTACTTGGCGTTGATCTCGGCGACACGGAAGTCGTCGTCCACCACCAGGACGTCAATCATCGGGCCTCTTTCTGTCAAGGCCAGGCGGGCGTTACGCCCGTGTTTCGGCTCCGTTGTTGTAGCGCGAGCAAAACGAGCACAACAGTCTGTTGCAAGCAAAAGAAGCGCATGTGCTCACAAGACTGCTGCTGTGGCCCCGGCCACATCTACGGTCCCGGCCCATGAGCACAGACACCAGCCCCGCCATCGAACTGCGGGGCGCAGGCAAAACCTTCCGGACGCCGTCCGGTGGTCTGCACACGGCCGTCAGGGACCTCGACCTGACCGTCCGGCAAGGCGAGTTCGTGGCCGTCGTGGGCCCCACGGGCTGCGGTAAGTCGACGACGTTGACGCTGGTCAGCGGCCTGGAGGAGCCCAGCGAGGGCGAGGTCCTGGTCGCCGGTGAGCCGGTGCGCGGCGTCGGCGACAAGGTCGGCTTCGTCTTCCAGCAGGACGCCACCTTCCCGTGGCGCACAGTGCTGTCCAACGTCATGGCGGGCCCCCGCTTCCGTGGCGTACCGAAGGCCGAGGCGAAGGAGAAGGCCCGCGCCTGGCTGGCCCGGGTCGGGCTCGCGGCCTTCGAGGACCGCTATCCGCACCAGCTCTCCGGAGGCCAGCGCAAGCGGGTCGCCCTTGCCGCGACCTTCGTCAACGATCCCGAGATCCTGCTCATGGACGAGCCCTTCTCCGCGCTCGACGTGCAGACCCGGGCCCTGATGTCCGACGAGCTGCTGGAGCTGTGGGAGGGCACACGCGCCTCCGTCGTCTTCGTCACCCACGACCTGGAGGAGTCCATCGCCCTGGCCGACCGGGTCGTCGTGATGACGGCCGGTCCCGCCACCGTCAAGCAGGTCTTCGACATCGACCTGCCGCGGCCCCGCAAGGTCGAGCAGGTGCGGCTGGAGCCGCGCTTCCTGGAGATCTACCGGGAGATCTGGGAGTGCCTCGGCGAAGAGGTGCGCATCACCCGCGAGAGGGGTGCCGCTCATGTCGCCTGAGGTGCTCAGCACGCCGGTCGTCGACACGGCCAAGACCCCGGACCGCGCGCACTCACGCGCGCGTGCCGCCCGCAGACGCAAAGTCGTCGTCACGTCCGTCCGTGCCCTGCTGCTGGTCGCCGTGCTCGGTCTGTGGGAGGCGCTCTCCCGCGCCAAGGTCATCGATCCGTTCAACTTCTCGATGCCCTCGCAGATCTGGGACCAGATCTCCACCTGGGTCCTGCACGGGACGGCGCTCGGCTCCCTCGGCGAGCAGATCTGGTACACGCTCTACGAGGCGCTCATCGGGTGGGTCGTCGGTGTCATCGCTGGTGTGGTGCTCGGTATCGCCCTCGGGCGGATCGCCTTCCTCGCCGATGTCCTTGGTCCATACATCAAGGTGCTCAACTCGATACCGAGGATCGTCCTGGCCCCGATCTTCGTCATCTGGTTCGGCCTGGGTCCGGTCTCGAAGGTGGCCTCCGCCGTCGTCCTGGTCTTCTTCCCGGTGTTCTTCAACGCCTTCCAGGGCGCCCGTGAGGTCGACCGCAATCTCGTGGCCAACGCCCGGATCCTCGGTGCGAGCAACCGGAGGGTGACCCTTCAGGTGGTCATCCCGTCGGCGACGTCCTGGATCTTCACCAGCCTCCATGTCAGCTTCGGCTTCGCCCTCATCGGCGCCATCGTCGGCGAGTACATCGGCGCGACCAAGGGCATCGGCCTGCTCGTCGCGCAGTCGCAGGGAACCTTCAACGCCGCCGGTGTGTACGCGGCCATGGTGATCCTGGCCGTCGTCGCCCTCCTCGCCGAGGGGCTGCTGACCTTCGCCGAGCGGCGCATCTTCCGCTGGAAGCCGTCGCGCTCCGACAGCTGACGCCGGCCCTCCTGTGCCCTCTCCCGCGCCCTGCCGCCTGTTTCCTCCGCCGCCCGGCCCTCTTCCAAGGACGTGAACCCTCATGCGCAAGAACCCTCGCCAGACCGCCAGATACGCCTCCCTGGCCACCGCCGGCCTGCTCGCGCTCACCTCGCTCACCGCCTGCGCCAACGACGCCGCCGACACCTCCGCCGACGCGGGCAGCAAGGGTGACGGCAAGGGCGTGAAGGTCAAGATCATGGTCGGCGGCCTGGACAAGGTCATCTACCTGCCGGCGATGCTCACCCAGCGCCTCGGCTACTTCGACGCCGAGGGCCTGGACGTGGAGCTGCTGAGCGAGCCGGCCGGCGTGCAGGCCGAGACCGCGCTCGTCTCCGGTCAGGTCCAGGGCGCCGTCGGCTTCTACGACCACACGCTGGACCTCCAGGTGAAGGGCAAGGCCGTCGAGTCCGTCGTGCAGTTCTCGCACGCGCCCGGCGAGGTGGAGGTCGTCTCCACCAAGGCCGAGAAGGACATCACCTCACCCAAGGACTTCAAGGGCAAGAAGCTCGGCGTCACCGGCCTCGGCTCCTCCACCGACTTCCTCACCAAGTACCTGGCGGTCAGCAACGGCGTGAAGGTCAGCGACTTCACCCCCGTCGCCGTCGGCGCCGGACCGACTTTCATCTCCGCCCTCCAGCAGGGCGCGATCGACGGCGGCATGACGACCGACCCCACGGTCACGACCATCCTGGACAAGAACGCCGGGAAGGTGCTGCTCGACATGCGCACGCCCGAGGGCTCGCAGGCGGCGCTCGGCGGTCCGTACCCGTCGTCCAGTCTGTACATGCAGACGGACTGGGTGAACAGCCACAAGGACACCGTCCAGAAGTTGGCCAATGCATTCGTCAAGACGCTCAAGTGGATGTCCACCCACAGCGCCTCCGAGATCGCCGACAAGATGCCCGCCGACTACTCGAAGGGCAACAAGGTCCTGTACGCCGCTGCCATCAAGAGCACGCTGCCGATGTTCACCAAGGACGGCGTGATGCCGGCGAACGGCCCCCAGACCGTCGAGAAGGTTCTCAAGGCGTTCAACCCCACCATCAAGAACGCCAAGGTCGACCTCGCCAAGACCTACACGACCGAGTTCGTCGAGAAGGCGGCCGGCTGACGACCGGGAGCACCACTACCGGGGATCGAGAAGGCCGGGGGCCGTGCCCGTACTCCTGTGCGGGCACGGCTCCTTCCACCGCCCCCACGGCCGTGCCTCAGGCGCGGGTCGCCCACACGTAACGGTGTTCCGGGCGGCCCGCGTCGCCGTACTTCAGCGTCAGCCGCGCGCGCCCGGTGCGCTCCAGCAGCTTCAGATAGCGCTGCGCGGTCTGCCGGCTCAGTCCCGTCCGCTCGGCGATCTCCTGGGCCGACAGCGGCCCGTCGGCGTTCATCAGCGCCTGCCGGACCAGTGCCGCGGTGGTGGGGGAGTGCCCCTTGGGCAGCCCCGGCTCCGACGACGCG
This sequence comes from Streptomyces sp. NPDC036813, assembly GCF_055609245.1. Classification (NCBI taxonomy): domain Bacteria; kingdom Bacillati; phylum Actinomycetota; class Actinomycetes; order Kitasatosporales; family Streptomycetaceae; genus Streptomyces; species Streptomyces sp. NPDC036813. The sequence goes on from NZ_JBVJPV010000020.1 coordinate 108,834, forward strand.
GACAGAGCGCCGAAGATCCGGTCCACGTCCGCCTGTTCCGCCTCGCCGCCGCCGTCCAGCCTGCGGCGCAGCTCCGCGTACGCCTCCAGCTTGGCGCGCAGGCCCGCGAAGGCGAACGGCTTGACCAGGTACTGCAGCGCGCCCTGCCGCATCGCCGCCTGCACCGTCGCGATGTCCCGTGCCGCCGTCACCATGATCACGTCCGTCTGATGGCCGCGCCGCCGCATCTCCGAGACGACCTCCAGACCCGTCTCGTCGGGCAGGTAGTGGTCCATGAGGACGAGGTCCAGGCGGGGCAGCTCCTCCACCTGCCGCAGCGCCTCCGCCGCGTTGTGCGCCTCGCCGGCGACGTGGAAGCCGGGCACCTTCGTCACATAGGCGGCGTTGACCTGGACGACCCGGGCGTCGTCGTCCACGACCAGGACCTCGATCATCGCGCGTCCTCCTCGACGGCCGTGTCCGCCGGAGCGGCCAGGGCGGGCTGCAGTTCCAGGTCGGGCTCGGCCAGTGCCTCCGGCAGCACGATCGTGAACTGCGCGCCACCGCCCTCCGCCTCGGCCACCGTCGCGCTGCCGCCCTGCCGTTGCGCGAGCCGCCGCACCAGGGACAGGCCGATCCCGCGCTTGCCGTGCGCCGGCGGCTTCTTGGTGGACCACCCCTCCGTGAACACCAGCTCCCGCTGCTCCTCCGGGACGCCGGGCCCGGTGTCCCGCACGCGCAGCACCGCGGTACGGTCCTCGGCGCGCAACTCGACCTCCACGCGCGCGTGCGGCGTGCCCGCGACGGCGTCGAGCGCGTTGTCGACCAGGTTCCCCACGATCGTCACCAGCCCGCGCGGGTCCACCAGGCGGTCCGGCAGCCGGGTGCGGTCCGAGATCCACAGGGCGACGCCGCGTTCGGCCGCCACGGTCGCCTTCCCCACCAGCAAGGCGGCGAGCAGCGGGTCCTGGATCTTCTCCGTGACCTGCTCCGCGGTCGCCCGGTGGTCGCCGACGACCTCCCCGACGAACTCGACGGCGTCGTCGTACATCTCCAGCTCGAGCAGGCCGAGCAGGGTGTGCATGCGGTTGGCGTGCTCGTGGTCCTGGGCGCGCAGCGCGTCGATCAGACCGCGCGTGGAGTCCAGTTCGCGGCCCAGCTGCTCCAGCTCGGTGCGGTCGCGCAGGGTGGCCACCGCGCCACCGTCGTCCGTGGGCATCCGGTTCGCCACCAGCACCCGGTGCCCGCGCACCGTGAGCAGATCGGTGCCGGTGACCCGCCCGGCCAGCACGTCGGCCGTACGCCCTTCCCCGAGCGCCTCGTCGGGGGAACGCCCCACCGCCTCCTCCCCGACGCCCAGCAGGCGCTGCGCCTCGTCGTTGAGCAGCCGGACGCGACCGCTGCGGTCCAGGGCGACGACGCCCTCCCGGATGCCGTGCAGCATCGCCTCACGCTCGGCGAGCAGCGCCGAGATGTCCGAGAACGCGAGGTCCCGCGTCTGCCGCTGGACGCGCCGCGAGATCAGCCAGGCGGCCAGCGCGCCCACGGCCAGCGCCCCGCCGGCGTACGCGAGCAGCCCCGGGATCGCGCTGATCAACCGCGCCCGCACACTGTCGTACGCGATGCCGACGGACACCGCCCCGATGATGTGCCCGCTCGCGTCGCGCAAGGGCACCTTGCCGCGGGCTGAGCGGCCGAGGGTGCCGTTGTCGATCTCCATGACCTCCTGGCCGGCCAGCGCGTCGCGGGGGTCGGTCGAGACATGACGGCCGATCTGCCTCGGGTCGGTGTGCGACCAGCGGGTGCCGTACTCGTTCATGATCACGATGTACTCGGCCCGTGTGGCCTTGCGGATGCGCTCCGCCTCCGTCTGCACCGGTCCGTGGACGCTGGGCGCAGTGGTCTGCAGGTCCTTCGCGATCTGCGGCTGCTGCGCGGTGGTCTGCGCGATGGCGAGGGCGCGGCGCATCGCCTGGTCGTCCAGCTGGTGGCTGAGCGGTGCGAGGAACAGCCCGGTCGCCAGCACCGCGACGCCCGCGGCGATCGCCACCTGCATCAGCAGCACCTGCGAGAACACCCGCCGCGGCAGACCGAGGCGCAGACGGCGTGCGGGGGGAGTGGGGCTCATACCCATGACGGTACGTGCCGGGGACGGCTGAGCCGTAGGGGGTGTGGCCTGGATCTCTTGACCCGTGCTTGACCGGGTCTTGATCGGAGGACATGCCTGGACGGATCAAGGACGACAGTCCGCGTGATCAACATGGGCGACGGATCTAGCCGACTCGTCGAGGTGGGGGCCGTCAGCGGGCCGCCGCGGGCAGTTCCTCGACGGCCACGACGTCCATCCGTGCGGGAGTGCCCAGCACCGCGGCTCCGCAGCTCTCCGGACGCGGCGGCAGCGCCTCACCCTGGTCGACGGTGACCCGCCAGCGGCGGCCGTCGACGTGGGCGACGAGCACCTCCCAGCGCGGTGCCGCGCCATCCGTCCGTACGACGCGCAGCGCCTGCGCGGCGTACTCGCCCGCGACGCTGCGCACGGCCAGCTCGGCCGCCTGGCCCGGGCGCTCCCAGGCGGACGCGCCCCGGCAGCCGTCGATGACGATCCGGCCTTCCTGGACGCCGTGCAGCACCTCCTTGACGGCGTGCGCCTGCGCCCGGCCGTAGGCGTAGCCGTAGGGCAGTACGAGCACTGTCGGTGAGAAGCGATGTCCACCCAGATGGGTGACCTCCCACACGCCCGGAACGCCGGACGCCGTGAGCTCGGAAGCGAGGGGCCGGCCGAGCAGTGCGCAGCACCGGTCGCGCTTGCCATTGGTGCACACCAGGGCCAGCGGTCCGCCGGTGTGCGGGCCTCCGTCGAGAACGGTGTCGAAGCCGGTGTGGTCGCCCCGGCCGAGCGCGGTGAGATCGAGATCGAGCAGGCGGTGGGGGTCGGTGAGTGCGGCGCCGTGCAGCCACACGTTCCCGGGGACCGTGTGGGCGGCGTACACCTGCCGTACGTCCGGAGTGCCGAAGTCGGCGTGGCGGCCCGGGCGGCGGATCAGCGCGATGCGGACGCCGGTGCCCTCGGCGGCGGCTTCCAGCGCGCGGCCCAGTGCCGGATCCAGGTGGCTGGATACGAGCGCCTTGGCGCCCCATGGGCCGGGCTGCTCCAGGAGCAGCCAGGTCGTCGCCGTGGCCGCGGTTCCGGAAACGGGCTCGTCGAGGGCCCGCGAGACGGTCGCGCACGTACTCACAGAGGTGAGCCTAACCTGACTTCGCATGGCGTGACTTCCGGCCGCTTCCGTGTCCTGGCCCGGACGAGTACCCCCGGGCTCACTCCGGCAACGGCTGCGGCGGTTTCGGCCCCACGTACTGCCCGCTCGGGCGCATCCGCAGCGGTCGTTCCGCGTACTCCTCCAGGGCGTGCGCGATCCAGCCGGCGGTACGGGCCACCGCGAAGATCGTCTCGCCTGCCGTGGGCGGCATCCCGTGCGCGACGGTGAACGCGGCCAGGGCCAGGTCGACGTTGGCGTGCAGCGGGGCGTGGCGGGCGGTGGTGGTCACGATGTCGCGGGCGGCTGCCAGGGCGGGCTCGGCCTGCGGGACCTGCTCCAGCAGGGCGAACAGGGCACGCGCGCGTGGGTCCTCGCCGGGGTAGAGCCGGTGGCCCAGCCCGGGGATACGGCGTCCCGCGCGCAGTTCCTCCGCGATCACCGGGCCGGCGTTGCCCTCGTCGAGCACTTCTTGCAGCAGGCGGTGGGCGAGCCCGCTGGCCGCGCCGTGCAGCGGCCCCTCGATGACGCCGAGGCCCGCGGAGACGGCCGCGTAGGCGTGCGCGCGGGCCGAGGCGGCGACGCGGACGGCCAGAGTGGAGGCGGCCAGGTCGTGGTCGACGAGGAGACAGAGCGCGGCGTCCAGGGCCCGCAGGGAGGCCTCGTCGGGTTCCCGGCCGGTGAGCGCGGCCCACACGCGGTGGGCCAGCGGCCCGGTCTCCAGGGGGGAGCGGTGCGCGGGGGCGAGGGCGGCGACGAGCGTGGGGATGAGGATGCGCGCGGTGCCGAGCACGGCCTCCTCGGAGAGGTCGAAGCGCAGCGGGTCCTCGGCCGCGGCGGCGATCGCGGCGACTCGCAACCGGTCGGCCGGGCCGGCGTGTTGGGGCAGGGAGCGCACGGCGTGGCGGGCCGCCGTCACGGAGGCCTTGGGGGCGGTGAACGTGACACCCAGGCGCAGCCGGCCGGTCCACAGCCACTCGGCGATCTCCTCGTAGGAGTACCGGGCGGCCAGTTCGGTCGCGTCGACGCCGCGGAAGTAGTAGCTGTCCTTCTCGATCAGGGTGATCCGGGTGCGGACGGACAGCTCGCCGCCGGATCCCGAACCGCCCGCGCCCTCCCGCCTGTTGCGGCGGGCGAGCGCCTCGACCTCCGCGGCGTCGAAGCTGCTGCCCCGCCCGCCGGGCACGCGGCGGCTGCTGAGCTGACCGCGACTCACGTACGCGTACACGGTCTCGGGCTTCACGCCCAGCAGTTCGGCGGCCTCCTTGGTGGTCAGTCGCCGTCCCGGGTGGCCGGGGTGGGGTTCATGGTCACGCATGGAGGTCACCGTAGCCGCCCTCTCGGAATATTGATTCAATCAATATTGACAGTAGTTGAGTCAAGCATAGACAGTCGAATCAATGCCAAGGAGGGAAACATGTCCGTCAATGCTTCTGCCATGAGGCCCGCCTCCCCGCTGATCGAGGCGCCGCGAGGGCTGGCCGGAGTCGTCGTGACCGACACCGAGATCGGTGACGTCCGTGGCCGTGAGGGCTTCTACCACTACCGCCAGTACTCGGCCGTGGAACTCGCCCGGACCCGCTCCTTCGAGGACGTCTGGCACCTGCTCGTCCACGGTGAACTGCCGGACTCCGAGCGTGGCGCCGCCTTCGCCGCGCGGACGGCATCGCTGCGCCGGCTGCCCGACGAGGTCGGCGCGGTGCTCCCGGCCATCGCGGCGGCGGGTTCCGCCTCCGGGCCGCTCGCCGGGATGCGCACGGCGCTGTCGCTGCTCGGCGCGGCCAAGGGCTTCCGCCCGGTCTACGACATCGACACCACCCGGCGCCGGGACGACACCCTCGTGGCCACCGCGGCCGTGCCGACGCTGCTGGCCGCGCTGCACCGGCTGGGCCGTGGGCTGGAGCCGGTGGAGCCACGGGAGGACCTGTCGTACGCCGCGAACTACCTGTACATGGTGACCGGTTCCGAACCCGACGCGGAGCGGGCCCGGGCGATCGAGCAGTACTTGATCTCAACCATTGATCACGGCTTCAATGCGTCAACGTTCACCGGACGTGTCATCGCGTCGACCGGGGCGGACGTGGCCGCGTGTCTGGTCGGCGCGGTGGGGGCGCTGTCCGGACCGCTGCACGGCGGCGCGCCCAGCCGGGCGCTGGACACCCTGGACGCGATCGGCAGCCCCGACCGCATCGACGGCTGGATCCGCGAACGTGTCCTCGCCGGTGAGCGGATCATGGGCTTCGGTCACGCGATCTACCGCACCGAGGACCCCCGCTCCCGGATGCTCCGCGAGATCGCCCAGCGGTTCGGCGGCCCGCGGGTGGACTTCGCCGTCGAGGTGGAACGCCGGGTCGAGGCGATCCTCGCCGAACTGAAGCCCGGACGCGAACTGCACACGAACGTCGAGTTCTACGCGGGCGTCGTCATGGAGCGGTGCGGTCTGCCCCGTGAGATGTTCACCCCCACCTTCGCCGCGGCACGGGTGGTGGGCTGGAGCGCCAACATCCTGGAACAGGCGGAGGACCCGAAGATCATCCGCCCGGTGGCGCGGTATGTGGGTCCGCAGGCGCCGGTTGCCGTTCCCGGGGGCGCCTGACCAAGCGAGCGGCGGACGTCTGAACAAGCAGCCGTCGGGGGTCTGAACAAGCGTGCGGCCTGGTGCCGTTCTGGGCGCCAGGCCTCATCGGTGGGGCGTCGAGCAGGAGCGGGGGTACCGGGCTGCTCGCCGGGTGACTCGTCCGGCTCGGGTGCGGTTGGCGTGCGGCCGGATGCGGGGAGGACGCGCGTCAAGGGTGGACGTGCCGCCTCGGGGGAGACGTCAGGCGTCGGGGATGTCCGCCTTGGCGCGGATCAGCGTCTCCCGGCTCACGACGACGATGCGTTCGTAGTCCGCACGCGCGGCGTCCGCCGGGAGCTCGGGGTCCAGCGCCTCGGTGGCCTCGGTGCCGATGACGGCGAAGTTGCCGTCGCTCAGCTCGAACACGTCCGGGCAGGTGGCTCCTGAGTTACTGCCTCGGGCGCGGGGCGGCACACCGATGCGGCGCACGATCTTCAAAGGTACCGGTCCTTACAGAGCACAAAGTCGGGGCAGAGTGGTGGGGATCACGCTAGTGGTGTTGTCGTGCTCTGTGTGGTCGGACGGGCAAAAGTCACTCCGACGTGTCAGCCGGTCGGCGGGTTGCCGACCACCCACCACTCGTCCGTGTCGGCGTCGTCGAGCTCCTGGACCAGGCCGTCGATCATGAGGCCGATCTGCGCTTCCTCCGACGACTCGTTCAGCGTGGCGCGCATGTGCCGCGAGGCTTCCCAGTAGTCGCGGAAGGCCTGGCTCTGCAGCAGCTCCCGCACGTGCCGGTACAACTCCTCCCGGTCCAGGAGCCCGGCCCGATGGCTGTGGTACAGGTAGGCGTACCAGGCGTTGGCGTACAGGAACTGGCGGCGCTTCTCCGCCGGGATGTCCTTGTCGTAGGTGTCGATCACCGGGGCCAGTGAGGGATCGTCGATCGCCTTGGTCAGCAGCTCCCAGTGCATGCGCTGCTGATGGGCGAGGGCCTGGCGCAGCGAGGCGACTTCCTCGAGTTCGAGCCGTTGCACGTGGAGCCGTTCCGTCTCCGAGCGTTCCGTCTCCGACCGTTCCGCCTCCAGTCGTCGCTGCCACGCGGCCAGCGTCATGCCGAGCGCGGTGAGCAGCAGGCCGGCGGCGGAGCCGAACCTCCCTGCCGTGAATTTCCGTGTGGCCATGTCAACCCCCGAATCAGGCGACCGTCCGCCGGTCGTCGGTGTGGGTCGACTGATGGGGACCGGCGAGCGATGGGCGGCGCTTGCCGCCTCCAGGGTGCCGAGCGGCTCTGATCGGCGGGGAGGCGGAGAGGAGGCGCACGGAGGGAAGCGAGGGTCGCACAATCCGGCGCCTTCCCAACGTCTGCCCCGCAAGTGCTGCTAACAATCGTTCACTTCGCCGTGATTCTTACGGCTCGTATCCTGGGGCGGCATTCAATCCTCAGACGTGCGCCGTCCCACGAGCCGGTGTACGCACAGGCGTGAGAGAGGTCGTACGTGGGGCACAGCCCGAGTCCGCAGCAGATCCCGGTCGTCGTGCTCGCCGGATTCCTCGGCTCCGGCAAGACCACCCTCCTCAACCATCTGCTGCACCGCAGCGGCGGCAGCCGTATCGGCGCGATCGTCAACGACTTCGGCGCCATCGAGATCGACTCCATGGCGGTGGCCGGCGCGCTCGGTGACTCCACCGTCTCCCTCGGCAACGGGTGTCTGTGCTGTGCCGTCGACGCCGGTGATCTTGATCAATATCTTGACCGGCTCGTCCAGCCGTCCCTCGGCATCGACGTCGTCGTCATCGAGGCCAGCGGACTCGCCGAACCGCAGGAGCTCGTCCGCATGCTGCTGGCCAGCGAGAACCCCCGAGTCGTCTACGGCGGTCTCGTCGAGGTCGTGGACGCGGCGGAGTTCGACGACACCCGCGCCCGGCACCCCGAGATCGACCGGCATCTCGCCCTCGCCGACCTCGTCGTCGTGAACAAGCTCGACCGGGCCGCCGACGGCGAGCGCGTCCTCGGGCTGGTCCGCTCCCTCACCGACGGGGCCGCTGTCGTACCCGCCACCTACGGTCGCATCGACCCGGAGTTCCTCTTCGACTGCCGGCCCAGCGAGGAGCGCGTCGGGCAGCTGTCCTTCGACGACCTGCACCGGCATGACGACGACGGGGCCGGCGATCACGCCGGGCATCTGCACACCGGGTACGACAGCCTCTCCTTCACCTCCGACGTGCCCATGGAGCCCCGGCGGCTGATGGAGTTCCTCGACAGCCGTCCCGAGGGGCTGTACCGGATCAAGGGATACGTCGACTTCGGGCCGTACGACCGGCACAACCGGTATGCCGTGCACGCCGTCGGGCGGTTCCTGCGCTTCTACCCGGAGCCGTGGGCCGCGGCGGACGCCCGGCTCACCCAGCTCGTCCTCATCGGCGCCGGCATCGACGCGGACGCCCTCGCCGGGCAGCTCGACGTGTGCAAGAACGGCGCCCCACACGCCGACGAGCACGGCATGTGGGGCGTCCTTCGCTACGTCCGCGATCCCGAGGGCGGTCCCGGGGGCGATCCCGGGACCGTCGACGAGCCGGCGGTCGAGGCTGACGAAACGTCGGTCTAGACCGGTCCCGCCACCGCCGCCACCGTCTTCGGCAGGGACACGCCCGAGCCGTCGCGGCGCGGGTCGGGCTCGGGCAGCTCGGCCGGCGTGCCGTTCTTCTGCGCCGCCTTGGCCGGCGCCGGGCCGGCCCAGGCGAGTGACAGGCAGTCCTCGCCCTTGAGGAACCGCTGGCAGCGCACGCCACCGGTGGCCCGGCCCTTGCGCGGATACTGGTCGAACGGGGTCAGCTTGGCCGTCGTCTGCACGGAGTCGTCCAGCGTGCCGCGCGAGCCCGCGACCGTGAAGACGATCGCGTCGGCCGCCGGGTCCACCGCGGTGAACGAGATGACCTTGGCGCCGTCGGTGAGCTTGATGCCCGCCATGCCGCCCGCCGGCCGGCCCTGCGGACGGACCACGGACGCCTGGAAGCGCAGCAGCTGGGCGTCGTCCGTGATGAAGACGAGGTCCTCCTCACCCGTGCGCAGCTCGATCGCGCCGACGATCCGGTCGCCCTCCTTGAGGGTGATGACCTCCAGCTCGTCCTTGTTGGCCGGGTAGTCGGGCACCACCCGCTTCACCACGCCCTGCTCGGTGCCGAGCGCCAGACCGGGGGAGGACTCGTCGAGCGTGGTCAGGCAGACCACCTCCTCGTCGCCCTCCAGCGAGATGAACTCCGCCACCGGGGCCCCGCCCGAGAGGTTCGGCGCGGCCGCCGTGTCCGGCAGCTGCGGCAGGTCGACCACGTTGAGCCGCAGCAGACGGCCCCCGGAGGTGACCACACCGACCTCGCCGCGCGCCGTCGCCGGCACCGCCGAGACGATCACGTCGTGCTTGCTGCGCCGGCCGTCGCCGTCCTCGAAGGGATCGGCGGTCGCGGTGCGGGCCAGCAGCCCGGTGGAGGACAGCAGCACCCGGCACGGGTCGTCGGCGACCTGCAGCGACACCGTGGCCGCCGGGGAGCCCGCGGACTCCAGCAGGACCGTTCGCCGGTCGGTGCCGAACTTCTTGGCGACCGCCGCCAGTTCGTTGGAGACCAGCTTGCGCAGTTCGGCGTCCGAATCCAGGATCCGGGTCAGCTCCTCGATCTCGGCGTTCAGCCGGTCCTTCTCCGCCTCCAGCTCGATGCGGTCGAACTTGGTCAGCCGGCGCAGCGGCGTGTCGAGGATGTACTGGGTCTGGATCTCGCTCAGCGAGAAGCGCTCCATCAGGCGCTGCTTGGCCTGCGCGGAGTTCTCGCTGGAGCGGATCAGCTGGATGACCTCGTCGATGTCGACGAGTGCCGTCAGCAGGCCCTCCACCAGGTGCAGCCGGTCGCGCTTCTTGGTCCGGCGGAACTCCGAGCGGCGCCGGACGACCTCGAAGCGGTGGTCGAGATAGACCTCCAGCAGCTCCTTCAGGCCCAGCGTCAGCGGCTGGCCGTCGACCAGGGCGACGTTGTTGATGCCGAAGGACTCCTCCATCGGCGTCAGCTTGTACAGCTGCTCCAGTACCGCCTCCGGCACGAAGCCGTTCTTGATCTCGATGACCAGGCGCAGTCCGTGCGCGCGGTCGGTGAGGTCCTTGACGTCGGCGATGCCCTGGAGCTTCTTCGAGCCGACCAGGTCCTTGATCTTGGCGATCACCTTCTCGGGGCCGACCGTGAAGGGCAGCTCCGTGACGATCAGGCCCTTGCGGCGCGCGGTGACGTCCTCCACCGTCACCGTCGCGCGCATCTTGAACGTGCCGCGGCCCGTCTCGTACGCGTCGCGGATGCCGGAGAGGCCGACGATCCGGCCGCCCGTGGGCAGGTCGGGGCCGGGGACGTGCTTCATCAGCGCGTCGAGGTCGGCGTTCGGGTGCCTGATCAGGTGCCGGGCGGCGGAGATGACCTCGCGCAGGTTGTGCGGCGGCATGTTCGTCGCCATGCCGACCGCGATTCCGGACGAGCCGTTGACCAGCAGGTTCGGGAAGGCGGCGGGAAGGGTGACCGGTTCGCGCTCCTGGCCGTCGTAGTTGGGCTGGAAGTCGACGGTGTCCTCTTCGATCGACTCCGTCATCAGCCCCGTGGCCTCGGCCATCCGGCACTCGGTGTACCGCATGGCGGCCGGCGGGTCGTCGTTGCCGAGCGAGCCGAAGTTGCCGTGGCCGTCGACCAGCGGCAGACGCATGGAGAAGGGCTGCGCCATACGCACCAGGGCGTCGTAGATCGACGCGTCGCCGTGCGGGTGCAGCTTGCCCATGACCTCGCCGACGACACGGGCGCACTTGACGTAGCCGCGCTCGGGGCGCAGACCCATCTCGTTCATCTGGTAGACGATGCGGCGGTGCACCGGCTTGAGGCCGTCCCGGGCGTCCGGCAGGGCGCGGGAGTAGATGACCGAGTACGCGTACTCGAGGAAGGAGCCCTGCATCTCGTCGACGACGTCGATGTCGAGGATCTTCTCCTCGAAGTCGTCGGGCGGCGGGGTCTTCGTGCTGCGGCGGGCCATCGCTGCCTGGCTCCTTGCTGAAGCGTGAACGGTATCTGACGCGGACCATTGTGGACCGTGGGACTGACAAGCCGGGCGCGGACCCGGCCCCGGCGAACGAAGCGGTGCCCGGGCACCCGGTTTCCGCCTGCGTGGAGCGGCGCCCGAACGCCGGGATTCCGGCAGTGTGAAGCAGTGCCCGGACGCCCGGATCCAGGCTGTGTGGAGCGGCGCCGGAGCACCCGACCGCCGCCATCTCGCGGCCGTACCCGAGCGCCCGAGGCGGGGCGCCGGTCCGCGGCCGGCCCGGACCGCGCACGACGATCGCCCGAAGGCTACGCGATCTCGCTGTCGGCGTACGCCGTGCGGGAACTTCGCCGCCGGTCCGCGCGCTTGCATACAGTGGCAGGACGGCAGGAAACACGCGGTTTCACGACCGCTTCCGCGATCGAAGGGACGTACATGCCCATGGGTCACACGGCTACAGCCGAGGCAGGCTCCGGCGGACTGACAGCAACCGAGCACCGCCTGGCCAACGGCCTGCGCGTGGTGCTCTCCGAGGATCACCTGACCCCGGTCGCGGCGGTGTGCCTCTGGTACGACGTCGGCTCGCGCCACGAAGTCAAGGGGCGTACGGGTCTGGCTCACCTCTTCGAGCACCTGATGTTCCAGGGCTCCGCCCAGGTCAAGGGCAACGGTCACTTCGAGCTGGTGCAGGGCGCCGGCGGGTCGCTGAACGGCACCACCAGCTTCGAGCGCACCAACTACTTCGAGACCATGCCCGCCCACCAGCTGGAGCTCGCGCTCTGGCTGGAGGCCGACCGCATGGGCTCCCTGCTGGCCGCCCTGGACGAGGAGTCCATGGAGAACCAGCGCGACGTCGTCAAGAACGAGCGCCGCCAGCGCTACGACAACGTTCCTTACGGCACCGCCTTCGAGCGGCTGACCGCCCTCGCCTACCCCGAGGGCCACCCCTACCACCACACGCCGATCGGCTCCATGGCGGACCTGGACGCGGCCACCCTCGAGGACGCCCGCCAGTTCTTCCGCACCTACTACGCGCCGAACAACGCGGTCCTGTCGGTCGTCGGCGACATCGACCCGGAGCAGACCCTCGCCTGGGTCGAGAAGTACTTCGGCTCCATCGCCTCCCACGACGGCAAGCCCGAGCCGCGTGACGGCACGCTGCCCGACGTCATCGGCAGCCAGCTGCGCGAGGTCGTCCGCGAGGAGGTCCCGGCGCGCGCCCTGATGGGTGCCTACCGGCTGCCTCACGACGGCACACGCGCGTGCGACGCGGCGGACCTCGCGCTGACGATCCTCGGCGGCGGCGAGTCCTCCCGCCTGTACAACCGGCTGGTGCGCCGCGACCGCACGGCCGTCGCGGCCGGCTTCGGCCTGCTGCGGCTGGCCGGGGCGCCCTCCCTGGGCTGGCTGGACGTGAAGACGTCCGGTGACGTCGAGGTGCCGGTCATCGAGGCCGCCATCGACGAGGAGCTCGCCCGGTTCGCCGCGGAGGGCCCCACGGCCGAGGAGATGGAACGCGCCCAGGCGCAGCTGGAGCGCGAGTGGCTGGACCGGCTCGGCACCGTCGCGGGCCGCGCCGACGAACTGTGCCGCTACGCGGTCCTGTTCGGCGACCCGCAGCTCGCCCTCACCGCCGTCCAGCGCGTGCTCGAGGTGACGCCCGAGGAGGTGCAGGAGGTCGCCAAGGCCCGCCTGCGCCCCGACAACCGCGCGGTGCTCGTGTACGAGCCGAAGACCCCGGAGGCCGCGCCGGACGCCGACGTGCCCGAGGACCCGGAGCAGGAAGCGACCGTAGAGGCCGGCAACGACAACGAGGAGACGGCCAAGTGACCGAGCTCGCCACCATGGACTTCCACCCCCAGCCCCAGGCGGGCGAGGCCAAGCCGTGGGCGTTCCCGGCCCCCGAGCGCGGCACGCTCGACAACGGCCTGACGGTGCTGCGCTGCCACCGCCCCGGCCAGCAGGTCGTCGCCGTGGAGGTGCTCCTGGACGCCCCCCTGGACGCCGAACCGGCCGGCCTGGACGGCGTCGCCACGATCATGGCGCGCGCCTTCTCCGAGGGCACCGACAAGCACTCCGCCGAGGAGTTCGCCGCCGAGCTGGAGCGTGCCGGCGCCACCCTCGACGCGCACGCCGACCACCCGGGTGTCCGCCTCAGCCTGGAGGTGCCCGCCTCCCGGCTGGCCAAGGGCCTCGGCCTGATCGCCGACGCCCTCAGGGCGCCCGCCTTCGCCGACAGCGAGATCGAACGGCTGGTGCGCAACCGCCTCGACGAGATCCCGCACGAGCTGGCCAGCCCCGCCCGCCGCGCCGCCAAGGAGCTGTCCAAGGAACTCTTCCCGGCGGCCTCGCGCATGTCGCGCCCCCGCCAGGGCACCGAGGAGACGGTCGCGGCCGTCGACGCGGCCGCCGTGCGCGCCTTCTACGAGCGGCACGTGCGCCCCGCCACCGCCACCGCGGTGGTCGTCGGCGACCTGACCGGCCTCGACCTCGACGACCTCCTGGGCGACACCCTGGGCGCCTGGACCGGCTCGCGCACCGAGCCGCGCCCCGTGCCGGCGGTGACCGCCGACGACACCGGCCGCGTCGTCATCGTCGACCGCCCGGGCGCCGTCCAGACGCAGCTGCTCATCGGCCGGATCGGCCCCGACCGGCACGACCGCGTATGGCCCGCGCAGGTGCTCGGCACGTACTGCCTGGGCGGCACCCTCACCTCCCGCCTGGACCGTGTCCTGCGGGAGGAGAAGGGCTACACCTACGGCGTGCGCGCCTTCAGCCAGGTGCTGCGCTCCGCCCCCGACGGCACGGGCGCGGCGATGCTCGCCATCAGCGGCTCCGTGGACACGCCGAACACCGGCCCGGCGCTGGACGACCTCTTCAAGGTGCTGCGCACCCTGGCGGCGGGCGGCCTGACCGACGCCGAGCGCGACGTCGCCGTGCAGAACCTCGTCGGGGTGGCGCCGCTGAAGTACGAGACCGCTGCCGCCGTCGCGGGCACGCTCGCCGACCAGGTCGAGCAGCATCTGCCCGACGACTACCAGGCGACGCTGTACCGGCAGCTCGCCGCGACCGGCACGGTGGAGGCCACGGCGGCGGTCGTGAACGCCTTCCCGGTGGACCGTCTGGTGACGGTCCTCGTCGGTGACGCCGCGCAGATCAAGGAGCCCGTCGAGGCCCTCGGCATCGGCGATGTCACCGTGGTGAGCGCGGAGTAGCCGCACACGCGCGTGGGGCCCTGGTGTCTGACGGAGCACCAGGGCCCTTGCCCTGCCCGCCGGCCTGTTTGTGATCCAAGGCGCTCCATCGCCCATATGCCCGAATTGGGGCGGAGGTTGCCTGTCTGGCCTGTGGGATGGCTTACAAAACCCCTGATTCGTTTGAGGACTGAAGGTCGATCACCGTAGCTTCATCCGGGCTGTTCGTCAGGCAGTGCGCCGCACCCGCGGCACCGGACAGTCATCGCCGAGTCCCCGTACGGCGCGAGCCAGGGGAGCCGGGGACCCACACGTCCCTGGGGTGAATCGGGCGCCCGCGAGGGTGCTCGTAGGAGACCTTCCTGCTCCGAACCCGTCAGCTAACCCGGTAGGCGAGAGGGAAGGAAAGGACAAGCCACCACATGGCGTTCGTCAGCGCCACCGGGAAGCACCGTCGTCCCAGCCGGATGAAGCGCACCACCGCGCAGGCCGCGGGTATCGCCGCGCTCACCACCACCGGCGTCATCGGCACCCTCGCGGCGCCCGCCCTCGCCGCCGATACCGCCGCCGAGCACACCGGTCTGCTCCCCGTCATCAGCGTCGACGACGCGGTCGCCGCGCAGATCGACGCCCAGGCCGAGGCCCAGAAGCAGGCCGCCGAGCAGGCGGCCATCGAGCAGGCCGCCCGTGAGGCCGCCGCCGCGCGGGCCCACGAGGCCAAGGAGCGTGCCGCCCGGGAGGCCGAGCGCAAGCGCCTGAACAGCTTCACGGCCCCGATCGCGCACTCCTACGTCTCCACCGGCTACGAGGCCAGCAGCTCCCTGTGGTCCTCCGGCCACCACACCGGCATCGACTTCCACGCCGCCACCGGCACCACGGTGCACGCGGTGGGCTACGGCACCGTCGTGGAGACCGGCTGGGGCGGCGCCTACGGCAACCAGATCGTCATCCGCATGCACGACGGCACGTACACCCAGTACGGGCACCTGTCGTCGATCGGCGTCGTCGTGGGCCAGCAGGTCGTCACCGGCCAGCAGATCGGCCTGTCCGGCGACACCGGCAACACCACCGGCCCGCACCTGCACTTCGAGGCGCGCACCAGCCCCGAGTACGGCTCCGACATGGACCCGGTCGCCTACCTGCGCGCGCACGGCGTGAACGTCTGACACACCGGAACGGCACGAGCCCCAGGAAGCCCCGGCGCACCGCGTCGGGGCTTTCGGCGTTTCCCGGATCCTCGCCTCCGGAGTAACCCGGCGAGGTGACCAAAAAATATCCATGGAATCCGGCTCGCCGTCGGAAATTCCGCTCCCTTGGAATAGAGTCACGGAACACGCGTCCATCGTCGGCGTTTCACGGGGATCAAGGCGGAGGTCGGACATGCGAATTCCGGCGCACTCGGTGTGCACGGCGATCCGGGACGACATCGTCGCCGGTGTCCATGAACGCGGCAGCCGGCTCACCGAGGAACTCCTCGCCCGCCGCTACGGCGTCTCCCGGGTGCCCGTGCGGGAGGCGCTGCGCACCCTGGAGGCCGAGGGCTTCGTCGTGACGCGACGGCACGCGGGCGCGTGCGTGGCCGAACCCACCGAGCAGGAAGCGGCCGACCTGCTGGAGATGCGGATGCTGCTGGAGCCGCTCGGCGCGGCGCGCGCAGCCCAGCGGCGCACCGAGGCGCACCTGAAGGTGCTGCGCGGCCTGGTGCGGCTCGGCCAGGAGCGGGCCAGGCGCGGCACCGGCGACGAGCTGCGCTCCCTGGGCGGCTGGTTCCACGAGACGCTCGTGCAGGCCTGTGGGAGCCAGGCGCTGACCGCCACGCTCACCCAGCTGCGCCACAAGATCGCCTGGATGTACGCCGTGGAGCCGTCGGCCGACCCCGTCAGGTCCTGGGCCGAACACGGCGCGCTCGCGGACGCGGTGGCGCGCGGCGACGGGGAGCGCGCACGCGCGATCGCGGCCCTGCACACCGAGCGCTCCACCGCCGCGTATCGGCTGCGCCGCTTCGGCGGCGACCGACCCGAGGGCGTGAGGAGTTCGCAACACCCCGTAAACACATCGGGCCCACGGCATTAACACGAGCACCGTATACAAAGAGAGGGATAAGTGAGCCCATTGAAAGGGCTGCCCTTTTCACGTTTTTCGCTCGTGCCACCGTTTTCCTCGGGGCTCACGGAGGGCGGCAAAAAGAAAGCCGCGCCGACCTCGAAAGGCCGACGCGGCTTCTTTATACGTGACTCGGACGGTCAGTCGTGACTCAGACGGTCTCGGGGAGCTCCTCGAGGCCCTCGGAGACCAGCTTCGCCAGACGGTCCAGGGCGGCGTCCGCGCCCTCGGCGTCGGAGGCGAGGACGATCTCCTCGCCGCCCTGGGCGCCCAGGCCGAGGACGGCCAGCATGGAGGCCGCGTTGACCGGGGTGCCGCCGGCCTTGGCGATCGTCACCGGGACGCCTGCGGCCGTGGCGGCTCGGACGAAGATGGAGGCGGGGCGGGCATGGAGGCCCTCGGCCCAGCCGACGTTGACGCGGCGCTCAGCCATGTGTTGCTGCCCTTCAGTTTCTCAGGGTTGTCTAGACCAGTTTCCCATATGGTGAAGCATGCCCGGAGAGGTCCTGCGACCCCTTCGGACGCGATCACCGGGCCTCGGCCTCGACCCGGCATCCGTCCTCCACAGAGTGCCCCGCGCCGTTGTCGTACGCGAGCCGTACTCTGGGCCCCATGCAGAGCGCGTCGGACAGGCAGGAGTACCCCGCCCACTGGGAGGCCGACGTGGTGCTGCGCGACGGCGGCACCGCGCGGATCCGCCCCATCACCGTCGATGACGCGGACCGCTTGGTCAGCTTCTACGAGCAGGTGTCGGACGAGTCGAAGTACTACCGCTTCTTCGCGCCCTACCCGCGTCTGTCCGCGAAGGACGTCCACCGCTTCACACACCACGACTTTGTGGACAGGGTGGGACTCGCGGCCACGATCGGCGGCGAGTTCATCGCAACCGTACGCTACGACCGGATCGGCGCGAACGGAATGCCCGCGTCCGCACCCGCCGACGAGGCAGAGGTCGCCTTCCTCGTCCAGGACGCCCACCAGGGCCGCGGCGTCGCCTCCGCCCTGCTCGAACACATCGGCGCCGTCGCCCGCGAGCGCGGCATCCGCCGCTTCGCGGCCGAGGTGCTGCCCGCCAACACCAAGATGATCAAGGTGTTCACGGACGCCGGGTACACCCAGAAGCGAAGCTTCGAGGACGGGGTGGTGCGCCTGGAGTTCGACCTGGAGCCCACCGAGCGCTCCCTCGCCGTGCAGTACGCGCGCGAACAGCGCGCCGAGGGCCGCTCGGTGCAGCGACTGCTGATGCCCGGCTCGGTCGCCGTCGTCGGCACCGGCCGCACCCCCGGTGGCGTCGGCCGCAGCATCCTCGCCAACCTCCGCGAGGCCGGCTACACCGGCCGGCTGCACGCAGTGAACCGCGCCTTCGGAGCCGACGTCACCGAACTCGACGGCGTCCCCGCCCACCGCTCCGTGCGGGAGATCGAGGGCCCGGTCGACCTGGCCGTCGTCGCCGTGCCCGCCGACCACGTGCCCCAGGTCGTCACCGAGTGCGGCGAGCACGGCGTGCAGGGCCTCGTGGTCATCTCCGCCGGATACGCCGAGAGCGGCCCCGAAGGGCGCGAGCGCCAGCGTGAACTGGTCCGACAGGCACGCACGTACGGCATGCGGATCATCGGCCCCAACGCCTTCGGAGTCATCAACACCTCGGCGGACGTCCGGCTGAACGCCTCCCTGGCCCCCGAGATGCCGCGCCCCGGCCGGATCGGCCTGTTCGCCCAGTCCGGCGCCATCGGCATCGCCCTGCTCTCCAGGCTGCACCGGCGCGGCGGCGGCGTCACGGGCGTCACGGGCGTCTCGACGTTCGTCTCCTCCGGCAACCGCGCGGACGTCTCCGGCAACGACGTCCTGCAGTACTGGTACGAGGACCCGGACACCGACGTCGCCCTGATGTACCTCGAGTCCATCGGCAACCCGCGCAAGTTCACCCGCCTCGCCCGGCGTACTGCGGCCGCCAAGCCACTGGTCGTCGTCCAGGGCGCCGGATCCGCGCCCCAGGGACACGCCGTACGGGCGACACGCCTGCCGCACGCCACGGTGTCCGCGCTGCTGCGCCAGGCCGGCGTGATCCGCGTCGACACGATCACCGAACTGGTCGACGCCGGTCTGCTGCTGGCCCGTCAGCCGCTGCCCGCCGGCCCGCGTGTGGCGATCCTCGGCAACTCCGAGTCCCTCGGCGTGCTGACCTACGACCAGTGCCTGGCCGCCGGGCTGCGCCCGCACCGCCCGCTGGATCTCACCACCGCCGCCTCCGCGGAGGACTTCCGCGCGGCCCTGGCGCGGTCGCTCGCCGACGACACGTGCGACGCCGTCGTCGTGACCGCCATCCCGGCGATCGGCGAGGGCTCGCCGGGCGATGCCGAGCTGGCGCAGGCGCTGCGCTCGGCGGCGGCCGCCGTGCCGGGCAAGCCGGTGCTGGTGGTGCACGTCGAGCTGGGCGGCCTCGCCGAGGCCCTCTCGGCGGCGGCGAGCACGGCGCCGCAGACGGACACGCGCGTGCCGCTCACGCCGGGCCAGGGCGACACTCGGCGCTCGTCGGCCTCAGCAGACGCGCCTGTGGCGACAGGCCCGGGGGACACACACCTGCCCGCTCCGCCCGCCGGGATGGCATCCTCCGGCGAACCCCCGGCCACGGGCACACCCCCGGCCCCCGGCGCACCCCCGGCCCCCGCCGAGTCCCCGGCCCCCGTCGACGCCCCCGAAGGCACCCACCTCATCCCCGCCTACCCCGCCGCCGAGCGGGCCGTGCGAGCCCTCTCCGAGGCCGTCCGGTACGCCCAGTGGCGGCGCGAGGCCGCCGACCCCGGCAAGGTCCCCGAGTACGACGACATCGACGTCAAGGGCGCCGCCCGCATGATCGACGCCCTGCTCGCGCGCGGACAGGGCCTCACCCTGTCCACCGAGGACACCTGCGACCTGCTCGGCCGGTACGGCGTCCACGTCCGCCGCGCCCTGCCCGCGCCCACCCCCGACGACGCCGCCGAAGCCGCCCGCGCCCTCGGCTACCCGGTCGCCCTCAAGGCCACCGCCCCGCACCTCAGGCACCGCGCCGACCTCGGCGGCGTACGCCTCGACCTGGCCGACGAGGAGCAACTGCGCCGGGCGTACACGGAATTGACCGACCTGTTCGGCAAGCCGGAGGAGCTGCGACCGGTCGTGCAGGGCATGGCGCCGCGCGGCGTCGACACCGTCGTACGGGCGGTCATCGACCCGGCCGCCGGTGCCGTGCTCTCCTTCGGTCTGGCCGGAGCGGCCTCCCAGCTGCTCGGCGACATGGCGCACCGCCTCATACCGGTCACCGACCGGGACGCGACCTCCCTGGTCCGCGCGATCCGCACGGCCCCGCTGCTGTTCGGCTGGCGCGGCTCCACCCCGGTGGACACCCCTGCCCTCGAGGAGCTGCTGCTGCGGGTCTCCCGGCTGGTCGACGACCACCCCGAGGTCGTCGCGGTCACCCTGGAACCCGTCGTCGTCGCCCCGCACGGCCTGAGCGTGCTCGGCGCCTCCGTACGCCTGGCACCGCCCCCCGCCCGCGACGACCTCGGCCCCCGCACCCTCCCGGCATACTGACGACCCCGGCCCTCGCATCCCCCCGGCGTATCGACGCCCCCGGCCCCCGCCCACCGGCGTCACCGCCCCGCGTGTCCCCTGCCCGGGCCACCGGGACCCCGTGACGGGTCCCTCGCAGTCAGTGGTCCCCCGTAGGATGGGGCGCATGGCCAAGACCAGTACGACGACCCAGGGGCTGCGTGCGGCGATCGAGCGCAGCGGCTACTACCCGGCCCTCGTGGCCGAGGCGGTGGAGGCCGCCGTGGGCGGCGAGCCCATCCGGTCGTACCTGGTCCACCAGGAGACCACCTTCGACCAGAACGAGGTGCGGCGGCACGTGACCGTGCTCGTCCTCACCGGCACCCGCTTCCTGGTCAGCCACACCGACGAGCAGAGCGCCGACAGCACGTCCCCGACGCCGTACGCCACGACGTCCACGGAGTCCGTCAAACTCGACCGGATCTCGTCGGTCGTGGTCAGCCGCGTCGTCGCCAACCCGGAGTCGTACACCCCGGGCACGCTGCCCCGCGAGGTGGTGCTGACCATCGGCTGGGGTGCCGTCTCCCGCATCGACCTGGAGCCCGCCGCCTGCGGCGACCCCAACTGCGACGCCGACCACGGCTACACCGGCAACTCCACCGCCGACGACCTGAGCCTGCGCGTCAGCGAGGCGGGCGACGGCCCGGAGACCGTCCGCCAGGCGCTCGCCTTCGCCCAGGCGATCTCCGAGGCCACGGCGGACATCACCCGCTGATGGTCCACATCGCCTGGGAACCGCACCCGGAACCCCTCGCCCTCGCCTCCGCTCCCGTCCCCGAGTACGGCAGCGGTTCCCTGGCCGACGTGCTCCCCACCCTCGCCGCCGGCATGGACGTGCCCGGCATGACCGCGGCCATCCCGGAGCTGACCCCGGCCGACCGGAACTGCGTCTTCCTGATCGACGGCCTCGGCTGGGAGCAGCTGCGGGCCCACCCGGACGAGGCGCCCTTCCTCACCTCCCTGATGGCAGCCTCGCGCGGCGGCACCGGCCGCCCGATCACCGCGGGCTACCCGGCCACCACCGCCGTCTCCCTCGCCTCCGTCGGCACCGGCCTGCCCCCGGGACGGCACGGCCTGCCCGGCTACACCGCCCGCAACCCGGCCACCGGCGAGCTGATGAACCAGCTGCGCTGGAACCCGTGGACCGACCCGCGCGCCTGGCAGCCGCACCCGACGGTCTTCCAGCTGGCCCAGCACGCCGGCGTGCACGCCGCTCAGGTGTCGTCGCCCACCTTCCAGAACACCCCGCTGACCAAGGTCGCCCTCAGCGGCGGGACGTTCCACGGACGGCTCACCGGCGAGGAGCGCATGGACCTGGCCGCCGAGCAACTGGCCGCCGCCGACCGCTCCCTGGTCTACACGTACTACGCCGAACTGGACGGCTCCGGCCACCGCTACGGCGTCGCCTCCGACACCTGGCGCGGCCAGCTGATGTACGTCGACCGGCTCGCCCAGCGGCTGGCCGAGCAGCTGCCGCCGCGCAGCGCGCTGTACATCACGGCCGACCACGGCATGGTCGACATCGCGTTCGACGAGGACCACCGCATCGACTTCGACGAAGACTGGGAGCTGCGCGCCGGCGTCGCCCTGCTCGGCGGCGAAGGCCGCGCCCGGCACGTCTACGCGGTCTCCGGCGCCAAGGACGACGTGCTCACCTGCTGGCGCGAGGTGCTCGGGGACCGGTTCTGGGTGGCGTCCCGGGACGAGGCGATCGCGGCCGGCTGGTTCGGCCCGCACATCGACGACCGGGTCTACGCGCGCATCGGCGACGTCGTCGCGGCCGCGCACGACGACGTGCTCCTCATCGCCTCCGAGCGGGAGCCCAACGAGTCCGCGATGGTCGGCAACCACGGCTCGATGACCCCTGCGGAGCAGCTGGTCCCGCTGCTCGAAGTACGCTCCTGAAGCCCCACTGGCCCCCTCTCCCGCCGAAAGGTGCTCATCCCCCCATGCCCGAGCTGGTGTTCTTCTCCGGAACGATGGACTGCGGGAAGTCGACGCTGGCTCTGCAGATCGAGCACAATCGTTCCGCCCGCGGCCTGGTGGGCATGATCTTCACCCGCGACGACCGGGCCGGCGAGGGCAAGCTGTCCTCCCGCCTCGGCCTGGTCACGGACGCGGTGGAGGTCGCGGACGGCATGGACCTGTACGCCTATGTCGTCGACCACCTTTCGCACGGCGGGCGCGCGGACTACGTGATCGCGGACGAGGCGCAGTTCCTCGCGCCCGAGCAGATCGACCAGCTCGCGCGTGTCGTCGACGACCTGGAGCTCGACGTCTACGCCTTCGGCATCACCACGGACTTCCGCTCCAAGCTCTTCCCCGGCTCGCAGCGGCTCGTGGAGCTGGCCGACCGGGTGGAGGTGCTCCAGGTGGAGGCCCTGTGCTGGTGCGGCGCCCGCGCCACGCACAACGCGCGCACGGTGGGCGGCGTGATGGTGGTCGAGGGCGCCCAGGTCGTCGTCGGCGACGTCAACCGGTCGGCGGACGAGGTCGGCTACGAGGTGCTGTGCCGCCGCCACCACCGCCGCCGTATGACGGCAGCGACGGCCCACGCGGCGGCCCTGTCCCCGGACGTCCTGCCGGTCTCACCGGCCTGACCGCGCCGCCCGCTCGTGCCTGGGCCGGCTGTTCGCTCCCGCCCAGCCACGCGGCCTGCCCGAGCCGCGGTGAGTCACGCGGGCCCCTCGTCCGGCGGCTGGAGCAGTGAGAAGCGCGCCCCCTCCGGGTCGGACACCTGCGCCATGCGCCCGAACGGGCTGCTGTGCACCGGGCCGAGGACACGGCCGCCCAGTTCGGTGACCCGGGTGAGGGCCGCGTCCGCGTCCGCCACCTGGAAGTACGTCATCCAGTGCGGGCCACGGTCGCGCGGCAGCGCGTGACCCATCCCGCGGACACCGGCGACCGGTCGGCCGCCGACGCGCAGGACCACGCGGTCCTCGTCGGCGGAGGCCCGCGGCTCCTCCTCGTAGCCGAACACCGTCTCGTAGAACTTGGCGATGTTCTCCGCCTCGAAGGTCACCAGCTCGTTCCAGACGGGCGTGCCGGGTACGCCGGTGAGGCCGGTGCCGAGATGGGCCGAGGCCTGCCAGATGCCGAACACCGCGCCGGACGGATCGGAGCCGATCGCCAGCCGGCCCGCCTCGGCGGCGTCGAGCGGGCCGACGCCGATGGTGCCGCCGCACAGCCGGGCCGTCTCGGCGCTGACGTCCACGTCGTCGGAGGCCAGGTAGGGCGTCCAGGCGATGGGCAGATGGCGGTCGGGCGGCAGCTGTCCGACGCCGGCCACCTCACGGCCGTCGAGGAGGGCCCGCACATACGGGCCGAGTTGCTGCGGGCCCGGCTGGAACTCCCAGCCGAACAGCTCCGAGTAGAACTCCTGGGTCGCGGCCACCCCGTGCACCATCAGACTCACCCAGCAGGGTGTTCCCGGCGCGTACCGGGCGTGCGCCGCACCGTTCCGGTCGGCCGACCCGCCTGCCTCGGTCATCGTCACTCTCTTCTCGGCCCCTCGCGGTGGCCGTGTCCCATTCCGCTCACCGGACGCGTGCGGGATACGCACACCAGCCGCGGGCCGGGCCCGCCACGCGCGGTACGGGGCGGTCGGTACGTCGGGCTGTGCCCGGAGCGCGGTGTCCCGCGCGTCGCGGTGTACCGGCGGCGGGTGTCGATGGATGGTACGGCATGTGCTCGATCCTGTACGCATGGTGACCGAGCCTGTCCGGCCGAGCAGAATAGCCGGACAGGGACGGCGCGGCCACCCCGTGCGCAAGGATGGGGGGCATGAACGCCATCATCTCCGCATCCGAACTCGCCGGTGAGTTGACCGGCGAGAACCCGCCGGTCCTGCTGGACGTCCGCTGGCAGCTGAGCATGGCCAAGGCGGCCGGCGAACCGCCGTTCGACGGCCGCGCCGAGTACGAGGACGGACACATCCCCGGCGCCGTCTTCGTCGACCTGGACGGCGAGTTGGCCTCCGCTCCCGGCCCGGCCGGCCGCCACCCACTGCCCGACCTCGACGTCTTCGGTACGGCGATGCGCCGGGCCGGCGTCTCCGCGTCCCGGCCCGTGGTCGCGTACGACGGCGGGCAGGGCTGGGCGGCGGCACGCGCGTGGTGGCTGCTGCGCTACACGGGTCACCCGGATGTGAGGGTCCTCGACGGCGGGTTGACGGCGTGGCGGGGCGAGCTGGAGACGACCGTGCCGCAGCCGCCGGAGGGTGACTTCCAGCCGGTTCCCGGAGCCGTGCGGCTGCTGGACGCGGACGAGGCGGCCGCGCTCGCCCGCTCCGGGCTGCTGTTCGACGCCCGGGCGGGGGAGCGGTACCGGGGCGAGGTGGAGCCCATCGACCGGATCGGCGGCCACATCCCCGGCGCGGTCTCCGCGCCGACGACGGACAACGTCGGACCCGACGGCCGCTTTCTGCCCGCGGAGGAGCTCAGAGCGCGCTTCAAGGCCCTCGGAGCCGCCGACGACACCGAGGTCGGGGTCTACTGCGGCTCGGGCGTCTCCGCGGCGCACGAGGTGCTGGCGCTGGCCGCGGCGGGCATCCCGGCGGCCCTGTACGTCGGTTCGTGGTCGGAATGGTCGTCGGACCCCGAGCGGCCGGTGGCGGTGGGACCGGACCCGCAGTGATCACATGGCGTCCGGGGCGGGGGTCCTCCGCTCCGGTTCGCACGCAAGAGGGCAGCACCCACGCGCGTGGAGGCTGACGCACCGCACGCGCGCGCGGAGCGCTGACGCGGGGGGCGTGAGCGTTGCCCTGCCTGGAGCGTTCACGTGCGAGTGAGGCCGTGTCGGCCGGGACACGCGCACCTAAGGGGTGCCTGGCGAGCGGGTCCAGCCTCTGGCCGTACCGCCTCAGGCGGCCGCGGCCCTTGCCGAACCGTCGCCCGGGCGCCGTAAGCCCGGGCGACGCGGCCACGTCATCCACGGGGCCGCAGCCCCGCTCGCGTGACTACTCCTGCTTCTTGCGTCGTGTGCCGAAGACGATCTCGTCCCAGCTCGGTACCGCGGCGCGGCGGCCGGGGCGGACGCCGTCGGCCTCGGCCTGACGGTCCGTGGCGCCGATCAGGCGATCCCGGTGGCTGCCGACCGACCGTGGCATGAGCACGTCGGCGTAGGCGGACCCGGCCCCGGCCGAGGCGGCGGGCGCGGGCGGCTCCTCCGCCGCGGGCTCGGCGTCCGGCTCGTCGTCGTCCGGCTCGGCCGACGGCGAGCGCTCCGGCACCACCAGATCGCCCCGGAAGCTCGGTACGGCCTCCAGCAGGCTGGTCAGCGAGTCGCGCTCGCTGGTGCTCTCCTCGGCCGGCTCCGATGCCTGCGCGGGCAGGCTCGGCCGCTCCCGGTCGAGCGAACGGTCCAGCGGACGGTCGCGTGGCAGACGGGCGATGCGGGGCACGAAGGGGAAGCTGGGCTCCGGCGGCGCGAGGTCGTCGGACTCGCCGATGAGCGAGCGGGCCTCGTCGTCGACGGCCTGCACGAGCCGCCTCGGCGGGTCGTACGTCCAGCTCGCCGAGTGCGGTTCGCCGGCCACCCGGTAGACCAGCAGCACCTCCCACGTGCCGTCGTCGCGGCGCCAGGAGTCCCACTGCACGGTGTCCTTCTCGGCGCCGCGCAGCAGCAGCCGCTCCTGCACGGCCTCGCCGAGCAGCGGGCCGGCGTTCTCGCCGGGACGGCGGACGGGTGTCTTGCGTGCCCGCTCGGCCATGAAAGCGCGCTCGGCGAGGACGGGGCCCTCGAACCGGCGTACGCGGTCGACGGGGATGCCGGCCATCTGCGCGACCTCTTCCGCGGTCGCGCCGGCGCGTATACGCGCCTGGATGTCGCGGGGGCGGAGATGGCTCTCCACCTCGATCTCGATCTGGCCGAGGCGGGGACGGTCGCCGCGCACGGCGGCGCGGAGCCGTTCGTCGATCGGAAGCGTGTACTCCGTGCTGTCCGCAGCCTTCAGCACCAGCCGTGTGCCGTCATTGGAGACGGCCACGACACGCAGTTCGGGCATGGGGACCTCCCGGGTGGTGCCTGCCGACGTCACGTGCGTCGCTGCTTCCGCTAGTCGAGTGTGGCCTGCCCGGGTGCAGCCTGCCACAACCTTGCCGAGTTGCCCGGCGTGTCGGGCACGGGCCCTGGATCGCCGTTATGGCACGGTTACCTATTCGCCACGCTAAGTGACCAACACCGTCACCCTGTGCGACAAGCCCCCCTCCCGGCGGTCCAGCAAGGCCCCGGACATCCTGGCGGGAGACCGGGCCCAGGGCTCGCAACAGTACTCCATTCGGGCCACGTGCGTGGATTGGCGCGCCGCTCAACTTCTGGCAAGAGGTGGGACTTGGTCGCGTGTAACCGGTTTTCGCGATCTTGAACGTGGCGTACTTCACGCAATCAGCAGAAACGGAACTATTGGTTTCGTCCGTACGTCCCTTTCTCGTGCAGTTGGTTGATCAAGTAGGAAAAGTCGATCACGTACGGGAATGAGAGGGAACGGACAGGTGACGCAGGGGCAGGACAAGAAGCGCATCGACCTGAGTCTCCCTCAGGTGGCGGGCAGCGCCGTGGCCGCCGTGGTGGCGGCCAAACTCGCCTCCTCCTTCGGCGTCTACGGCACGATCCTCGGCGCCGGTGTGGTCAGCATCATCGCCACCTGCGGCGGCACGGTCTTCCAGCACTTCTTCAAACAGACCGGCGAGCAGTTGCGCACAGTCACGGTGCCGGGCCGCACGAAGGAGCAGACCCGGCCGCCCGCGCCCGGCGTGTACACCCACGGCACGGTCTACCGGGCCCGGGTCAAGAGCTGGCGACGGCCGCTGGTCGCGGCCGCGGTGGTCTTCGGCGTGACCATGGCCGGCGTCACCGCCTTCGAACTCGTCTCCGGCAGCAGCTTCAGCGGCGGCAAGGGTACGACCGTCAGTCACGCGTTCACCGGCCCGAACGCCTCCTCGCCCGCCACGCGGTCCCCCTCCTCCGACCCGGGGGACGACGGCGACCGCTCGCCCTCGGGGACGCCGTCGGCGGACGGCGGCACCGCGCCGAGCGAGACGCCCTCCGCTTCCGGTGGTACGTCACCGGGCGTGACCCCCAGCGCGACGCCGACGCCGGCCCCGAGCGGCGGCGCCACCGAGGACGGCTCGACCGGCGGCAGCGGCACGCCCGGCGCGCCCTCGACTGCTACGCCCCCAGCACCCGGCGCAGATAGTCGTTCTGGAAGCGCCGCTCCGGATCCAACCGGTCCCGCAGCGCCGTGAACTCGCCGAAGCGCGGGTACACCTGGGCGAAGTACGCGGCGTCCCGGGTGTGCACCTTGCCCCAGTGCGGCCGGCCCTCGTGCGCGGTGAAGATCCGCTCGGCCTCCGTGAAGTACCGCTGGTAGGGCGTGCCCCGGAACATGTGCACGGCGATGTACGCGCTGTCGCGACCGGAGGCCGTGGAGAGGGTGATGTCGTCGGCCGGGGCGGTGCGCACCTCGACGGGGAAGCTGACGCGCAGGCCCGAACGGTCCACCATGGCCTTCAGCTCGCGCAGCGTCCCGGTCAGGGCCGCACGCGGAACGGCGTACTCCATCTCCACGAACCGCACTCGGCGCGGCGAGGTGAAGACCTTGTAGGGGATGTCGGTGTAGGTCCGCGCGGACAGGGCCTTGCTGGAGATCTGCGCGATCGCCGGGATCGCTGCGGGCGCCGCCCGGCCCACCCAGTTGGCCACCTGGAACACGCCGTTGGAGAGGAACTCGTCCTCGATCCAGCCCTTGACGGGGCTCACCGGCCGGGCCGGGCCCGCGCTGCGGTTGTTGCGCTTGGTGTTGGTGCTGCCGGTGTGCGGGAACCAGTAGAACTCGAAGTGCTCGTTCTCGGCCCACAGTTCGTCGAAGTCGGCGAGCACGCGCTCCAGCGGCATCGGCTCCTCGCGCGCGGTGAGCAGGAAGACCGGCTCGACCGCGAAGGTGATCGCGGTGACGACGCCGAGGGCGCCGAGACCGATCCGGGCGGCGGCGAAGACCTCCGGGTTCTCCTCCTCGGAGCAGGTGAGCACCGAACCGTCGGCCGTCACCAGCTCCAGGCCCTTGATCTGCGCGGCGATCGAGGCGGAGTCGCGGCCCGTGCCGTGCGTGCCGGTGCTGGTGGCGCCGGAGACGGTCTGCTCCATGATGTCGCCCATGTTGGTGAGGGACAGACCCTCGCGTGCCAGAGCCATGTTGAGTCTCTTGAGCGGGGTGCCGGCCTCCACCGTGACGGTCCCGGCCTCACGGTCGATGGTGCGTATACCGGTCAACAGTTGAGGGCGTATCAAGACGCCGTCGGTCGCAGCGATCGAGGTGAAGGAGTGTCCCGTACCGACGGCCTTCACCGTCAGACCGTCCTCGCCGGCTTGCCGCACCGCGGCGGCCAGCTCGTCGACGGAGGCGGGCGTGACCTCCCGCGCGGGGCGGGCCGAGACATTGCCGCCCCAGTTACGCCACGTGCCGTTCTTCCCGCTCGCTGTGCTGCTCAACGGTGCCTCCCCGACGCGGAACCGGCCTGCTGAGCCGGCGGTACCCGAGGAAACCGACCGCCACCGCGACCGCTCCGGACACCGCCGGAACCCCGTACCCGGCACGCGCGCCGGCCGAGTCGATCACCCAGCCGGCCACCGAGGAGCCGAGCGCGACCCCGACCGCGAGCCCGGTGCTCACCCAGGTCATGCCCTCGGTCAGGTGCGCGCGTGGTACGTGCTCCTCGATGAGGGCCATCGTCGTGATCATCGTCGGAGCGATGGACAGGCCCGCAAGGAAGAGCGCCGCGGCCAGAAACGGCAGGTTCCCGACCAGTAGGAGGGGGATCATACTCACGCCCATGGCGCACACGCCCAGCAGCCAGCGGCGGGCCGGCGACCCGGTGAAGCGGAGCAGACCGAACACGATCCCGGCGACGCACGAGCCGGCCGCGTACAGCGCCAGGACGACACTTGCCGCGCTCTTGTGCCCCTGCTCGTCGGCGAAGGCCACCGTGACGACGTCGACCGAGCCGAAGATCGTGCCGGTGGCCACGAAGGTCGCGACCAGTACCTGGAGCCCCTTCGCGCGCAGCGCCGAACCGCCACCGTGCTGCTCGCGCGGGTGCGGCGCGGGCTCGGTCGCCCGCTGAGCGGTCAGCCAGAAGACGCCGACGGCGAGGAAGCACGCGGCGAGCAGCGGCCCCGCCTCCGGGAACCAGGCCGTGGACAGGCCGATGGAGATGATCGGCCCGAAGATGAAGCACACCTCGTCCACCACGGACTCGAAGGAGTACGCGGTGTGCAGCTTCTCGGTGCCGCGGTACAGCTCGGCCCAGCGGGCCCGGATCATCGCGCCGAGGCTCGGCACGGTGCCGATGCCGACCGCGCACACGAACAGCAGCCACTCCGGCCAGTGGAAGTGGGCGGTCAGCAGCAGCCCGGCCGCGGCGACGAGCGTGACCAGCGTCGCCGGGCGCAGCACCCTGCGCTGTCCGTACTGGTCGACCAGCCGTGAGATCTGCGGACCCAGCACCGCGGCCGCCAGCGCGATCGTCGCCGACAGCCCGCCCGCGAGGCCGTAGCGCCCGGTGAGCTGCGAGATCATCGTGACGACGCCGATGCCCATCATCGACAGCGGCATGCGGCCGAGGAAGCCCGCGGCGGAGAAACCCTTGGAGCCGGGGGCGGCGAACAGGGCGCGGTAGGGGCTGGGCACGTGGTCTCCGGGGGTCCGGTACGGCCAGGGGAGGGCCGTGTGAGTGGGTGGCGCCTCCGTAAGGTGCGAGGGCAGCCGCTACAGCTTACGAGTTAGGGCGCCCTAACGCACTCGAGTAACCGGGCCGCCGAAAGCGAGGCCGGCCGCGCCGGCGCCGCACCGGTCACCCGTCGTTTCCCCGCTGTCGGTGACGGGTGGCAGGATCGACCCATGCCAGACGTGCTCGATGCCAGCCCCTACGACGCCCTGCTCCTGCTCTCGTTCGGCGGCCCCGAGGGCCCGGACGACGTGGTTCCGTTCCTGGAGAACGTGACGCGCGGCCGCGGTATCCCGACCGAACGCCTCAAGGAGGTCGGGCAGCACTACTTCCTGTTCGGCGGGGTCAGCCCGATCAACGACCAGAACCGGGCCCTGCTGGAGGCCCTGCGCAAGGACTTCGCCGAGCACGGCCTGGACCTGCCGGTCTACTGGGGCAACCGCAACTGGGCGCCGTACCTCACGGACACCCTGCGCGAGATGGTGCGCGACGGCCACCGCCGCATCCTCGTCCTGGCCACCAGCGCCTACGCCTCGTACTCGGGCTGCCGGCAGTACCGCGAGAACCTCGCCGACGCCCTGGCGACCCTCGAGGCGGAGGGCCTCGAACTGCCGAAGATCGACAAGCTGCGGCACTACTTCAACCACCCCGGGTTCGTCGAGCCCATGATCGACGGTGTGCTGGAGTCCCTCGCCGACCTCCCCGAGGACGTCCGCGCCGGCGCCCACCTCGCCTTCACCACTCACTCCATCCCGACCGCGGCCGCCGACACCTCGGGACCGGCGCAGGACCACGGCGACGGTGGCGCCTACGTCGAGCAGCACCTGGACGTGGCGCGTCTGATCGCCGACGCGGTCCGCGAGCGCACCGGCCTCGACCTGCCCTGGCAGCTCGTCTACCAGTCCCGCTCCGGCGCCCCGCACATCCCGTGGCTGGAGCCCGACATCTGCGACCACCTCGAGGAGCGCAAGGCCGCCGGGGTCCCCGCGGTCGTCATGGCGCCCATCGGCTTCGTCTCCGACCACATGGAGGTCCTGTACGACCTCGACACGGAGGCCAAGGCCAAGGCGGAGGAGCTGGGCCTGCCGGTGCGCCGCTCGGCCACCGTGGGCGCCGACCCGCGGTTCGCCGCCGCGGTCCGCGATCTCGTCCTGGAGCGTGCCGGACTCGAGCGCGGCCAGGAGGTCACGCCGTGCGCGCTGGGCGCTCTGGGCCCGAGCCACCAGCTGTGCCCGGTGGGCTGCTGCCCGGCCCGTGCCCCGCGTCCCGCTGCCGCGGGCGCCGACAGCCCCTACGCGTGAGGAGAGCCGTGAACGACCCCCTGCACGTGGAGCTGCTCAGGCTCGCCCGGGAGGCCGCCCACCGGGCCGGCACCCTGCTGCGTGACGGCCGGCCCGCCGACCTCTCGGTCGCCGCGACCAAGTCGAGCGACGTCGACGTCGTCACCGAGATGGACATCGCCGCGGAGAAGCTGATCACCGGGCTGATCTCCGAGCGGCGCCCCGAGGACGCCTTCCTCGGCGAGGAGGGTGGCACCACCGAGGGCACCTCCGGCATCCGCTGGGTGATCGACCCGCTCGACGGCACGGTGAACTACCTGTACGGCCTGCCGACGTGGGCGATCTCCATCGCCGCGGAGCAGGACGGCGAGACGGTCGTCGGCGTCGTCGCCGCCCCGATGCGCGGGGAGACGTACCACGCGGTGCGCGGCGGCGGGGCGTGGGCCACCGGCTCCTGGGACGGCGAGCGGCGGCTGACCTGCCGTGCGGCGGCGCCGCTGGAGCGGGCCCTGGTCTCCACGGGTTTCAACTACGTGGCCGATGTCCGCGACCACCAGGCCGAGGTCGTCCGGCGGCTGGTCCCGCTCGTGCGCGACATCCGCCGCGGCGGCTCCGCCGCGATCGACCTGTGCGACGTCGCCGCGGGCCGTCTCGACGGCTACTACGAGCGGGGTCTGCACCCGTGGGACTTCCGCGCCGGTGATCTGATCGCCCGGGAAGCGGGCGCGGTGACCGGTGGACGGCCCGGAGAGGCCCTCTCGGGGGACCTGACGATCGCTGCCACACCCGCCGTCTTCCAGCCCCTCCAGCGGCTCCTGGAGGACTTCGGCGCCTGGCACGACTGACGCACGGGCCGGGCCGCACAAGCAACAGGACCCGGTGCTGGATTCACCGGGTCCTGCTGGGGGGTCGTGCTACGGGCTGGTCAGACGCCGGACAGGCCGACTTCCACGCCATGTTCGGCGGCCAGGCGGCGCAGGTCGTCGAGCTCGCCCTGCTCCACGTCGACGAGGAAGTCGTCGCCCTCGTCACGAGCCCGCGTCAGGTCGGACTCGGTCGCCCTTATGCGCTGCAGAAGTCCTGCGGTGAAAGCGTCCATGCTGCGCCCCCTCGTCCTGGGTCGTGGGTCGGTGGCACGGGGGTGTGCCGGTTGGGAAGGGGCGATCACGTCTCCGTAGGTGCCCAGCGCTGCCCTGCTGGGCGGCGACGGTGCCGGACACCCACGCCCGCTCTGCGGAAGCGGCCTGTCATGCCGCATGGTGCTGCGGCACAAGCAGAGCGTGATCGCGGGGTGTAAAGCCGTCCTCCCCCTGCGGACATCCGGGGAAACCTCGCCGAGCCGATAAATCTTCCCGCGGCCGCATGTGGCCGCATATGCCTCCGGCGGTGGCCGGAACCCTACTGGTGGGGAGCGAGGGTGAGTTGGGGGCGGGGAGTCAGGACGGGAGGGGGGAGTGACGGGTGACCGCGCGTCCGGTACGAGACCGACCGGGCGGTCACCGGTCCCGGACGCGCACGCTCGGTGGGCGACCGGACCCGCGGTCACCGGTCCCGCACGAACCCACGCGGCGCCGCCTCGTGCGGCGGCCGGTGCGAGAGGGGTCGTGCCGGGCCGCGACGGGGGATCCGAGGGGGCGGCAGGGGCCGGTGGTGACTCCCCTCGGGCCGCCGCCCATGCGGTGCCGCCTCGTGCGGCGGCCGGTGCGAGAGGGGCCGTACCGGGCCGCGACGGGGGATCCGCGGGGGGCAGAGGCCGGGGGTGACTCCCTCGGGCGGCCGAGGCAGGCACCCCGCACGGGCGGCCGGGGCCATGCGTTCCGTCGGACGGCCGCGGCCAGGCTTCGTCGGGCGGCCGGGCGCGGATGCCCTCGCCTCCGGAACCCGACCCGGGCCCGCTCGCGCGGCGGTGGCCCCGCCTGACCCGGGTCCGTCCCGCCCGGTGCCCCTCCTGCTCGCCCGGTGCCCGCTCCCGGCCTGCCGCAGCGCCGTCCTGCTCGGCGCTGGAGCCCGGTCTCCCTCCCGCTAGGCCGGAGCCCGCTCCTGCCCCGCCGCCCCCACGGGGCGCCTGCCTCGGCCTCTCTCCCGCTGCACGGATCCCGCCCCCGCCCGGCCGAAGCCCGGCCTCGCCGGAGCCCAGCCCGCCCAGCCGAAGTCCGCCCCAACCGAAGCCCGCCCCCGGCGCCCAGCCTCCCCAGCAGACCCCGGCCCCGCCCAGCCGAGGCCCAGCCCCGCACCGCCGCGTCCGGGCCCCGTACCAGCGCGCACTCCCGGCCCCACTCGGCTGCCGCCCGGGGGGCGCTTCCCGTAGGGGCCGGCCGGCGCCTTACAACCGGTTTATGGGCTAACGCGGCAGGATGGAGGCGTAGACCCCGGTACGGATTCCGCCTGTGTGCGCCGATGCGGCGTGCCCGGCGGCTTTGAGGAAGGACAAGCGACGTGCGCGTACTCGTCGTCGAGGACGAGCAGCTGCTCGCCGATGCGGTGGCCACCGGACTGCGCCGGGAGGCCATGGCGGTCGACGTCGTGTACGACGGTGCGGCCGCTCTGGAACGCATCGGCGTCAACGACTACGACGTGGTCGTCCTCGACCGCGACCTCCCGCTCGTGCACGGCGACGACGTCTGCCGCAAGATCGTCGAGCTGGGCATGCCCACGCGCGTGCTGATGCTCACCGCCTCCGGCGACGTCAGTGACCGCGTGGAGGGCCTGGAGATCGGCGCCGACGACTATCTGCCCAAGCCGTTCGCGTTCAGCGAGCTGATCGCACGCGTGCGTGCGCTCGGCCGGCGCACCAGCGTGCCGCTGCCGCCGGTCCTGGAGCGGGCCGGCATCAAGCTCGACCCCAACCGCCGTGAGGTCTTCCGGGACGGCCGTGAGGTGCAGCTCGCGCCCAAGGAGTTCGCCGTCCTGGAGGTGCTGATGCGCAGCGAGGGCGCCGTGGTCTCCGCCGAGCAGCTGCTGGAGAAGGCCTGGGACGAGAACACCGACCCGTTCACCAACGTGGTGCGCGTGACGGTGATGACGCTGCGCCGCAAGCTCGGCGAGCCGCCCGTGATCGTCACCGTGCCCGGTTCGGGTTACCGGATCTGATCGACATGACGGCCACCCCCGCGCCTCCCCAGGCGCCACCGAAGCCCACCTGGGATCCCCGACGGCCGCAGCCACTGTTCCCGTGGCTGCGTCCGACCATCCGGATACGGCTGACGCTGCTGTACGGCGGCATGTTCCTGATCGCCGGCATCCTGCTGCTGTCGATCATCTATCTGCTCGCCGCGCAGGCGCTGAACGTGGGCAGCGAGCTGCCGTTCAAGATCACCAGCGGCAGCGTCACCAGCAATGTCTGCAACCTGCCGGACAAGGCGTCACCCGACGTCTTCAACAGCGCCATGAACGCGTGCGTCAACGAGCAGCGCCAGCACGCCTTGGACAGCCTGCTCAGCCGCTCCCTGCTGGCCCTGCTGGGGCTCGCGGTGATCGCATTCGCGTTCGGGTACGCGATGGCCGGCCGGGTGCTGTCGCCGCTGGGCCGGATCACCCGCACCGCGCGTGCGGTGGCCGGATCCGATCTGTCCCGCCGGATCGAGCTGGACGGCCCGGACGACGAGCTGAAGGAGCTCGCCGACACCTTCGACGACATGCTGGAGCGCCTCCAGCGGGCCTTCACCGCCCAGCAGCGCTTCGTCGGCAACGCCTCGCACGAGCTGCGCACACCGCTGGCGATCAACCGCACGCTCCTCGAAGTGCACCTGTCCGACCCGAACGCCCCGGTGGAGCTGCAGCAGCTCGGCAAGACGCTGCTGGCCACCAACGAGCGCAGCGAACAGCTGGTGGAGGGCCTGCTGCTGCTCGCCCGCAGCGACAACCAGATCGTCGAGCGCAAGCCGGTCGACCTCGCCGAGGTCGCCTCGCAGGCCATCGACCAGGTGCGCGGCGAGGCCGAGGACAAGGGCGTGGAGCTGCGCGGCAAGCGCGAGCCGGCGGTCGTCCAGGGCAACGGCGTCCTGCTGGAGCGGATCGCCCTGAACCTGGTGCAGAACGCCGTCCGGTACAACGTCCCCGAGAGCGGCTGGGTGGAGGTCACCACGCAGACCCAGCACGGCCAGGCGGTCCTGGTGGTGTCCAACACCGGTCCGGTGGTCCCGGCGTACGAGATCGACAACCTCTTCGAGCCGTTCCGGCGGCTGCGCACCGAGCGCACGGGCAGCGACAAGGGGGTCGGCCTCGGCCTGTCCATCGTGCGGTCCGTGGCGCGGGCCCACGGCGGACACATCACGGCGACGCCCCGCGAGGGGGGTGGGCTCGTCATGCGGGTCACGCTGCCGGTGTGAGACCCTCGCGACACACGCGGAGGATGTTCGCTTTGCGCGGAATTTTCCGGGCACTCGTCCAAGCCCTCGATGTGTGATCGATCACAAAGGCGATTTTCCGGCCATCTACTCTGCGTGATCATGAAGACGGTCGGAAAGCCCGGAAAATCCGGGTTTTCAGGGGTCTTGATCACGGGAAGTACACGGTGGGACACCTTTGAAGTGCGACATTCGGACCGTGTACGGTCCCGATCGCCATCCAAGCCGATCACTCTTGAGGTGTCCGGTTGGGTGTCGATTGAGTAACAGACCTTGATGTGAGGCAAAATCTCCGCCTCGAGGCGGGCACAAGTCCGGCCTCTCACGCGTTACGTGCGCTGGAGACACCGCAGACACCCAGAGGGGGAGAGCGACATGGCAACTGACTACGACACCCCACGCAAGACCGACGACGACGTCGATTCCGACAGCCTTGAGGAGTTGAAGGCCCGGCGCAACGACAAGTCGGCGTCGTCCGTCGACGTCGACGAGTTCGAGGCCGCAGAAGGCCTCGAGCTTCCCGGAGCGGACCTCTCCAACGAGGAGCTGGCCGTCCGGGTGCTGCCCAAGCAGCAGGACGAGTTCACCTGCATGAGCTGCTTCCTGGTGCACCACCGCAGCCAGCTGGCCCGCGAGAAGAACGGTCAGCCGATCTGCCGCGACTGCGACTGAGGGCGGGTCGGCCGTGACTGGCTCGACCCCTCCTCGGAAGCGCCGCTTCTCCCGCAGGGGAGCGGACCCGGGGCCGCTGGAAGGCCCCCACGGCGTGCGTGACGACGAGCGAGGCTCACCCCTTACGTCCTCGACGGAAGGAACAGGGTCGGCCTCGCTCGAAGCCGCAGGCGACCGGACCGGTCCTCGCGACCGGGCCGGAGGTGTCACGCCCGTCGCCAAAAGGCGGGCCGCGGCCGCCCGCACCAAGGCCGCAGAGCTGGCCAGGACCGGCGCGAGCAAGGGCAAGGACCGCGCCCGCGCGGGCCTGAGCTATCTCGCCGACCGGATCATCGACCTCGCCCCACGCGTGCCCGTACGCGACCTCGCGACGCTGCGCGCCCAGTTCCCCGGCCTCGGGCCGGAGCAGCTGGCGGACAAGCTCGTGGCCGGCGCCACCACGTCGACGGCGACGGTCGGAGCGGGAGTGGGCGCCGCGGCGATGCTGCCCGTGCCGCCCGCCATGCCGGCCCAGCTGGCCGCCGAGATCACCGGCGTCGCGGCGATCGAGCTGAAGCTCATCGCCGAGCTGCACGAGGTCTACGGCGTGCGACCGCCCGGTTCCCTCAAGGACCGCAGCACGGCGTACCTGCGTGCATGGTCCGGCGAGCGGGGCATCGACGTGATGAAACCGTCGACGTTCGACGCGGCCCTCGGGGGCCGGATGAAGCGCGAGCTGCGCCAGCAGATCATGAAGCGTCTGGTGCGCGATCTGCCCAACCTGATGCCGTTCATGGTCGGCGCCGCGGTCGGCGCGGTCATGAACCGCCGCGAGACCCGCAGGCTCGCCGGGCGCGTCCGCACCGACCTGCGCAAGATGCAGGTGCCCTGGGAAGCCCTCGACGAGCTGCCGCCCCTGGAGCAGCCGGACAAGCCCGTGACGATGGGCGAGCTGACCAAGGACCTGGAGAACTGAGGCCCGGGCCCGCCGGGGTCCACCGGGGCCACTGCCGGGCCCCTGGGGCGGCTAAGAGCCCTGCTGGGCCGCCGCCTCCCGCGCCGCCTTCAGCGCCTCGGCCAGCCGCTCCGGCTCGCGCGTCGACAGGTACAGGTACGGGGTCGGGTCGGCCGGGTCCGTGACCTCGACCTTCAGCGCCTTCGGGATGTAGGCGCGCAGCAGCAGGAACGCGCGCGTGTCCGCCTTGTAGGTGCGCCAGGCGCGCGCCTCCTCCGCGTCCAGGACCTCCGCCTCGCCCAGCGCCGACACGGGGACCTTCGCCTCGCCGGCGATCAGGAAGCCGTTCACCACGCGGATGCGCAGCGAGCCGTACGCGCTGGCCACGACCGCCGACACAGCCGTACCGCCGACCAGGGCGCCGAGCGTCGGCAGCGTGCCGAAGGGCAGGAAGACCAGGGCGAGCGCGAGACCCACGAGGAAGGAGACCAGCCACCACGAACGGGGGGCGGTGAGGCGTTCTTCGTAGGGGGTGGCGGAAAGCTGCATGGAGCCAAGCTTGGCATGGTCCGCGGACGTCCCCGCAATCAGGCGCCGCCCCACGAGCCCGCCCCGCCGACGATGGTGGTCACCGGGCGCCGGACAGGACTGGTCGAGGGGTACGGGTGGGCGGGTAAGGTCTGCGGCTGTGAGTGGTACTTCCCCAGCTCTTCAGCCCCCGGCCGACGCCGCGCCACCCGTGCGGCATCCCGACGCTCCCGCACCCGGTGAGCTCCTCGGCGCGCACTACGAACAGTGTTTCGGTTGCGGCGGCGGACAGGCGCACGGGCTGCACCTCGCGGCCCGCGCCGGTGACGGCGTCAGCATCACCGCGGAGTTCACCGTGCAGCCCGCCCACCAGGGTGCGCCCGGCCTCGCCCACGGCGGCGTCCTGGCCACCGCGCTCGACGAGACGCTGGGCTCGCTGAACTGGCTGCTGCGCACGATCGCCGTCACCGGGCGGCTGGAGACCGACTTCGTGCGGCCGGTGCCGGTCGGTACCACCCTGTTCCTGGAGGCCGAGGTCACGGCCGTCGCCGGACGGAAGATCTACTCCACCGCCACCGGTCGCATCGGCGGCCCCGACGGCCCCGTCGCCGTGCGCGCCGACGCCCTCTTCATCGAGGTCAAGGTCGACCACTTCGTCGACCACGGCCGCCAGGAGGAGATCCTGGCCGCCATGAACGACCCGGACCAGCTGCGCCGGGCCCGCGCCTTCGAGGTGAACCCGTGAGCCGCGAGCCGCTGCGGGTGCTCCTCCGCCGCATCGATCCGGAGGTGCCGCTTCCGGAGTATGAGCACCCCGGGGACGCGGGGGCCGATCTGCGCACCACCGAGGCCTGCGAACTCGCCCCCGGCGAGCGCGCGGTGCTGCCCACCGGGGTGTCTGTGGCCCTGCCGGAAGGGTACGCGGCCTTCGTGCACCCGCGTTCCGGCCTGGCCGCGCGCTGCGGTGTCGCCCTGGTGAATGCCCCGGGGACGGTTGATGCCGGGTACCGTGGGGAGATCAAGGTGATCGTGGTGAATCTCGACCCGCGCGAGTCCGTGCGGTTCGAGCGCTTCGACCGGATCGCCCAACTGGTCGTCCAGCAGGTCGAGAGGGTCCGCTTCCAGGAGGTGGCGGAACTTCCCGGCTCGGCACGGGCCGAGGGGGGCTTCGGGTCCACCGGGGGCCATGCCGCGGTGGGCGGTGAGAGCGGCACGAGCGGTCAGGTCGCCGAGGGCGGCCCGACGGGTGGGAATCGATACGCTTCGGTCGTATCCGACCGGGAAGGACAGTGACGTGTTCGGACGTCGCAATAAGAAGGGCGCCGCCGAGGACGCGGCCGGCGAGGCCGAGCAGGTCGTCGACAGCGTCGACACCGAGGCGGACGAAGAGGGCGAGCGCGAGCGCGTACGGCTCGAGCCGGAGCCGCGGCCCGACGGGCCCTGGGACGTCTCGGAGGTGCGCGACCCGGCCGAGGGCCGCGTGGACCTCGGCGGGCTGTTCGTGCCGGGCGTCGACGGCATGGAACTGCGCGTGGAGGTCGCGGGCGACGCGATCGTCGCAGCGACCGTCGTCCTGCGCGACAGCGCGATCCAGCTGCAGGCCTTCGCCGCGCCCAAGCGCGAGGGCATCTGGGGCGAGGTGCGCGAGGAGATCGGCTCCGGCATCACTCAGCAGGGTGGCATCGTCGACGAGGTCGAGGGCCCGCTCGGCTGGGAGCTGCGTGCCCAGGTGCCGGTGCAGCTGCCCGACGGCACCGGCGGCTTCCAGGTCGTGCGGTTCGTCGGTGTGGACGGGCCCCGCTGGTTCCTGCGCGGTGTGATCTCCGGGCAGGGCGCGGTGCAGCCGCAGGCCGCCGGCCTGCTGGAGCAGATCTTCAGGGACACCGTCGTGGTCCGGGGCGAGGGGCCGATGGCACCGCGCGACCCGATCGTGCTGAAGCTGCCGAACGACGCGCAGATGGTGCCCGAGGGCGTGCAGCAGCAGGAGGAGGGTTCCCGCTTCTCCGGTGGCATGGGCCAGCTGCAGCGCGGACCGGAGATCACCGAGGTCCGCTAGACACCCGCTCGATCGAGCGACGAAAGGGCCGCACCCCACACGGGGTGCGGCCCTTTCGTCGCCCGGACCCTTTTGCATGCCGACCTTTTCGCGTACGTGACCCCTTGACGGCGCATTGGTCCGTACCTATGGTCACCGGCCAACGCCTGCGTTCATAAAGGCGCTCCACGTTCACATATCAGAACGGAGTCGCTATGCGTCGTGCCGCACTGCTCGCAGTGGTGGCCTCCCTGCTCCTGGGCGCCTTCACCGCGCCCGCCGCCCACTCCGCCCCCACCTCCTTCGCCCACCCCGGAGTCGCCGTCTCCCGAAGCCAGCTGGACTTCGCCCGCACCCAGGTGCTGGCCGGCGTACAGCCATGGAAGGGGGCCTTCGACCAGCTGCTGGCGAGCAAGTACGCCGATCCGAACCGCACCCCGGCACCCCGCGCGATCGTCGAGTGCGGCTCGTACTCCAACCCCAACTACGGCTGCACCGACGAACGCGAGGACGCCCTCGCCGCCTACACCGACGCACTCGCCTGGTATGTCACCCGCGACGACCGGTACGCGAAGAAGGCCATCCAGCTGATGGACGCCTGGTCCGGCGTGATCCAGGACCACACCAACAGCAACGCACCCCTGCAGACCGGATGGGCCGGCTCCACCTGGCCGCGCGCCGCCGAGATCATCAAGTACACGTACACGGGCGGCTGGCCGAACGCCGGCCGCTTCGCCACCATGCTGCGGAACGTCTACCTGCCCGAGGTGATCAACGGGTCGAACTCCAACGGCAACTGGGAGCTGTCCATGATGGAGGCCGCGATCGGGATCTCCGTCTTCCTCGAGGACAGGACCTCGTACGACAGGGCCATGGCAACCTTCCGGACACGGACCGCCGCCTACGTCTACCTCGCCTCCGACGGCGACCTGCCGAAGACCGTCCCGAGCCAGCACCTCGACACCCGCGACGAGATCGTCAAGTACTGGCAGGGCCAGTCCACCTTCGTCACCGGCCTCACCCAGGAGACCTGCCGCGACTTCGTGCACACCGGTTACGGCATCTCCGCCATCTCCCACGTCGCCGAGACCAGCCGCATCCAGGGACAGGACCTGTACGGCACAGACGTCGGCGAGCGGCTGCGCCAGGCCCTGGGCTTCCAGTCCCGGTACGAACTGGGCACGGCCGTCCCGAGCTGGCTGTGCGGCGGTTCGCTCAAGCTCGGACTGGGGCCGGTCACCGAGGTCGGGTACAACGCGCTCCACAACCGTCTCGGCGTCGCCATGACCAACACCCAGGCCCTGACCGAGCGCAACCGCCCGGCCGGCAGCAACAACCTCTTCGTGGCCTGGGAAACCCTCACCCACGGTGACAATCCGGCGTGAACCGCTGAGGGGGTCTCGTCCGATGAGGAAGTGAGAGCGCGCAACGGGAGCGAGAGCATTGAGGGACCGGGCGTCCGCTGGTGATACTGACGCCCGGTCCGCACACAGCGGGTCCACGGGGGAACAGGGGGAGCACACATGACCAAGGTCGTCACCGAGACGATGGTCCGCGTCGCGGACGTGCACAAGTCCTACGGCGAGGGCGCGGCCGCCGTCCACGCCCTGCGCGGCGTGTCCTTCGAGATCCCGCGCGGCGAACTCGTCGCCCTCAAGGGCCGCTCGGGCTCCGGCAAGACGACGCTGCTCAACATCGTCGGCGGACTCGACCAGCCGGACCGTGGCCGGGTGACCGTCGACGGCAGTGATCTGTCGGATCTGGGGGAGGAGGGCCTGCTCGCGTTGCGCCGGGACCGGATCGGATTCGTGTTCCAGTCATTCGGCCTCATCCCGATCCTCACCGCCGCCGAGAACGTGGGTGTGCCGATGCGCCTGCGCCGTGCCGACCCGCGCGAGCGCGAGCAGCGCGTGGAACTGCTGCTGTCCCTCGTCGGCCTCGGCGAGCACGCCGCGCAGCGCCCCGGCGAGATGTCCGGCGGCCAGCAGCAGCGGGTGGCCATCGCCCGCGCCCTGGCCAACGAGCCGGCGCTCCTCATAGCCGACGAGCCGACGGGACAGCTGGACGCGGAGACCGGCCACGCCGTGATGGAGCTGCTGCGCGCGGTCGTCCACAGTGAGAACGTCACGGCTCTGGTCGCCACGCACGACGCCACACTGCTGGACCTGGCCGACCGGGTCCTGGAGCTGAGAGACGGCGAGATCGTCGAGGCGGACGCCGGTGCCTGAGAGTCGGGGCCTGCGAGCCGGTCCGTGAGCGCCGGTGCCTGAGGGCCGGTCCCTGAGCGCAGGGGCTCGGCGTCGAGCCCCTCGAGCGTTGTCCGGTGTGCCTCACGTGCGTCTTGCGTGCCGTCCCCCGGCGCGTCAGAGTCGCGTCAAAGGTGTCCGCTGCCCGCCCCCACGTACCTTTTGTCGCTCTCGTGGGTCGTAAGGTCGACGCTGCGTAGGGGCAGTCACATCGGAAGACAATGGGTTACATGGCACGCGGCAAGCTTCGGATCTACCTGGGAGCGGCACCCGGCGTCGGCAAGACGTACGCGATGCTGTCCGAGGCCCACCGGCGTGTCGAGCGCGGTACGGACTGCGTCGTGGGGTTCGTCGAGCACCACGGGCGGCCGCGCACCGAGGGGATGCTGCACGGTCTGGAGACGGTGCCGCGCCGGAAGCTGGAGTACCGGGGCGCGCGCTTCACCGAGATGGACGTCGGCGCGGTGCTGTCCCGCCGCCCGCAGGTGGCGCTGGTGGACGAGCTGGCCCACACCAACGTTCCCGGCTCGCGCAACGCCAAGCGGTGGCAGGACGTCGAGGAGTTGCTGGCCGCCGGCATCGACGTGGTGTCCACGGTCAACATCCAGCACCTGGAGTCGCTCGGCGACGTGGTCGAGTCGATCACGGGGGTGCGCCAGCAGGAGACGGTGCCGGACGAAGTGGTGCGCCGGGCGGACCAGATCGAGCTGGTGGACATGTCGCCGGAGGCGCTGCGCCGGCGGATGGCGCACGGCAACATCTACCAGCCGGACGAGGTCGACGCCGCCCTGTCGAACTACTTCCGGCCCGGCAACCTGACCGCGCTGCGAGAGCTGGCGCTGCTGTGGGTGGCGGACCGGGTGGACGCCTATCTCCAGCGGTACCGCAGCGAGCACCGGGTGTCGGCGATATGGGGTTCGCGCGAGCGGATCGTGGTGGGCCTGACCGGCGGCCCCGAGGGGCGCACGCTGATCCGGCGGGCGGCGCGGCTGGCGGAGAAGGGCGCGGGAGGGGAGGTGCTCGCGGTGTACATCGCCCGCAGTGACGGCCTCACCGCGGCCTCGCCCAAGGAGCTGGCCGTGCAGCGCACGCTCGTCGAGGACCTGGGCGGCACGTTCCACCATGTCGTCGGCGACGACGTCCCCGCCGCCCTGCTGGCGTTCGCCCGCGGGGTGAACGCCACCCAGATCGTGCTCGGCTCCTCGCGCCGCAAGAGCTGGCAGTACGTCTTCGGGCCCGGGGTCGGCGCCACGGTCGCCCGCGAGTCCGGGCCCGACCTCGACGTGCACATCGTCACGCACGAGGAGGTCGCCAAGGGCCGCGGGCTGCCCATCGCGCGCGGCGCCCGGCTCGGGCGCTCGCGGGTGGTGTGGGGCTGGCTGCTGGGCGGGGCCGGTCCGGTGCTGATGACGCTGCTGCTGACCGGCATCGACGCCTCGCTGGGCCTGACCAACGACATGCTGCTGTTCCTCGGGCTGACCGTGGCGGCGGCCCTGGTCGGCGGGCTGCTGCCGGCGCTGGCCGCGGCGGCCTTCGGGTCGATGATGCTGAACTGGTTCTTCACGCCGCCGGTGCACCGGGTCACGATCGCCGACCCGAAGAACATCCTCGCCCTGGTGATCTTCGTGTCGGTGGCGGTCTCGGTGGCCTCCGTCGTCGACCTCGCCGCCCGGCGCACCCAGCAGGCGTCCCGGCTGCGCGCCGAGTCGGAGATCCTCTCCTTCCTCGCCGGGAACGTGCTGCGCGGCGAGACCAGCCTCGAGGCGCTGCTGGAGCGGGTGCGGGAGACTTTCGGCATGGAGTCGGCGGCCCTGCTGGAGCGCGAGAGCGACGTCGCGCCGTGGACCTGCGCCGGGCGCGCGGGGCTCGGCAGACCCGTGAAGCGACCGGAGGACGCCGATGTGGACATGCCGGTCGGTGACCACATGGCCCTGGCGCTGACCGGGCGGGTGCTGCCCGCCGAGGACCGCCGGGTGCTCGCCGCGTTCGCCGCGCAGGCCGCCGTGGTCCTGGACCACCGGCGGCTGCAGCAGGAGGCCGACCAGGCCAAGGAGCTGGCCGAGGGCAACCGCATCCGCACCGCGCTGCTCGCCGCCGTCAGCCACGATCTGCGCACCCCGCTCGCCGGGATCAAGGCGTCCGTCTCCTCGCTGCGCTCCGACGACGTCGAGTGGTCCGAGGAGGACCAGGCGGAGCTGCTGGAGGCGATCGAGGAGGGCGCCGACCGGCTCGACCACCTGGTCGGCAACCTGCTCG
Organism: Streptomyces sp. NPDC036813; assembly: GCF_055609245.1. NCBI lineage: Bacteria > Bacillati > Actinomycetota > Actinomycetes > Kitasatosporales > Streptomycetaceae > Streptomyces > Streptomyces sp. NPDC036813. The sequence goes on from NZ_JBVJPV010000020.1 coordinate 152,587, forward strand.
ACATGTCCCGGCTGCAGACCGGCACGGTCACCCCGATCGTCCGCGAGATCGACGTCGACGAGGTGGTGCCGATGGCGCTCGGCGGTGTCCCCGAGGGCAGTGTCGAGCTGGACATCCCCGAGACGCTGCCCATGGTCGCCGTCGACGCGGGGCTGCTGGAGCGGTCGGTGGCCAACCTCGTGGAGAACGCCGTCAAGTACAGCCCGCCCGAGCGGCCCGTGCTGGTGGCCGCGAGCGCGATGGCCGACCGGGTCGAGGTCCGGGTCGTCGACCGCGGCCCGGGGGTCCCGGACGAGGCCAAGGAACGCATCTTCGCCCCCTTCCAGCGCTACGGCGACGCACCGCGCGGCGCCGGCGTCGGGCTCGGCCTGGCCGTGGCGCGCGGCTTCGCCGAGGCGATGGGCGGCACCCTCGACGCCGAGGACACGCCCGGCGGCGGTCTGACCATGGTCCTGAGCCTCCGTGCGGCCGCCGGCCCGCCCTCGCGGGAGCCGGCCCAGTACGGAGCGATGAAGTCGGTTTCCTCAGAGAGGCAGGCCACATGACCCGGGTGCTCGTGATCGAGGACGAGCCGCAGATCGTGCGCGCCCTCGTGATCAACCTCAAGGCCCGCAAGTACGAGGTCGACGCCGCCCACGACGGGGCCGGTGCCCTGAAACTCGCGGCCGCCCACCACCCCGATGTGGTGGTGCTCGACCTGGGCCTGCCGGACATGGACGGCGTCGAGGTGATCAAGGGGCTGCGCGGCTGGACCCGGGTGCCGATCATCGTGCTCTCCGCGCGGCACTCCTCCGACGAGAAGGTGGAGGCGCTGGACGCCGGCGCCGACGACTACGTCACCAAGCCCTTCGGCATGGACGAGCTGCTCGCCCGGCTGCGGGCCGCCGTGCGCCGCGCCGAGCCCGTCGGGGCCGGGGAGGAGGAGGTGACGGTGGAGACGGCCGAGTTCACCGTCGACCTGGCCGCGAAGAAGGTCAACCGCGGCGGCCGGGACGTGCGCCTGACGCCCACGGAGTGGCATCTGCTGGAGGTCCTGGTGCGCCACAGCGGCCGCCTGGTCGGCCAGAAGCAGCTCCTGCAGGAGGTGTGGGGGCCGTCGTACGGGACGGAGACGAACTACCTGCGCGTGTACATGGCGCAGCTGCGCCGCAAGCTGGAGGCCGACCCCTCGCACCCGAAGCACTTCATCACCGAGCCGGGGATGGGCTACCGGTTCGAGCGGTAGCGCGGGCCGTGACCCGCCCTCGGCCGGGGACGGTGTGTGAGGGCCGACACGGGGACTACGTAGCGGTCAGTGCACCCCGGTACGCTTCAGATATGAGTGCTGTTCCTCGTTCCGAAAAGCCGGCGGGCCGGTTCCGGCGGATGCTCGACCGGCTCTCCTCGTCGCAGGAGGACCTGGAGTCCGAGGAGCTGCGCGAGGACGCCGCGACGGCGGGCTGTACCCGGATCGGTGACTGCAAGGACCGTCAGATCGTTACGGTTACTGGTACCTTGCGCACGGTCACGCTGCGTCCGCGTGCGGGTGTCCCGGCTCTGGAAGCGGAGCTGTTCGACGGCACCGCCGCGCTGGACGTGGTGTGGCTCGGCCGGCGCTCCATCGTCGGGATAGAACCCGGGCGCAAGCTGATCGCATCGGGCCGGATCTCGATGAGCCGGGGCCGCCGGGTGCTGTTCAACCCCAAATACGAACTGCGACCCCTCGGACGGGAGTAGCCGGTGACGTCACTCGACAAGCCGACCGACGACACATCTGCCAACGACGCCCGGGCGGTGACGGAGGCCGCGCTGTTCGAGGCGTTCGGCGGAGTGCGGGGCATGGTCGAGACGGTGGTCCCCGGCCTCCTCTTCGTCACGATCTACACGATCAACAAGGACCTCCATCTGTCGGCGATCGCCGCGGTGGCCGTGTCCCTGGTGCTGGTCGTCGTGCGGCTCGCGATGAGGGACACCGTCAAGCACGCCTTCAGCGGTGTCTTCGGCGTCGCCTTCGGTGTCGTCTTCGCGATGATGACCGGCAACGCCAAGGACTTCTACCTGCCGGGCATGCTCTACACGCTGGGCCTGGCGCTGGCGTACATCGTGACCACGCTCGCCGGGGTCCCGCTGATCGGTCTGATCCTCGGCCCGGTGTTCAAGGAGAACCTCTCCTGGCGCACCCGCAACCCGGGCCGGAAGAAGGCGTACGCCAAGGCCAGCTGGGCCTGGGGCCTGATCCTGCTCGCGAAGTGCGCGATCCTCTTCCCGTTGTACTGGTGGGCCGACACCACGCAGCTCGGCTGGGTGCTGGTCGCGCTGAAGATCCCGCCGTTCCTGCTCGCCGTCTGGCTGACGTGGGTCTTCCTGGCGAAGGCGCCGGCGCCGATCGACGTGTTCGCGGAGATGGAGGCCGAGGAGAAGGCCGAGGAGGAGCGCAAGGCGGCGGCTCTGGCCGCGGAGCGTGGCGACGACCCGGAAGCCGCGGACGCCGCGGAGCCGACCGGCGGCCGCCACCGCAGGCAGGCCTAGGCGGCCCGCGCGGCAGAGGGTCCGGTACGGCGTCCGGCACGGCGCAGGGAAGCGGCCGCGGGGTCCGGCAGGCGCATCTGCCGCGCGTCACTCGCCGACACCGCGGCAGTACGGCAGCCGACTCCGCCGCAGCACGGCAGCCGACTCCGCCGCAGCACGGCAGCCGACGCCGACCGCCGCAGTACGGCATCCGACGCCGACGCCGGGGACGCCGTACAGCGGCCGACGCCCCTCGCTCGCCGCACGGCGTCCCGTAAGGCCCCTGAACACGGCGGTGGGGGGGGCCGGGGGGGGGCCCGCGCCCCCCCCCCCCCGGGGGGGGGGGGCGCGGGGGGCCCGGGGGGGGGGGGGCCCCCCCCCCCCGCCCCCCACCCGGGCCGCCCGGGCCGGGGGGGGCCCC